>QUFC01000099.1 GCA_003478355.1 Lachnospiraceae bacterium AM48-27BH | reverse complement strand
AAGCCGGAAACCCCTTAGTTTACTAAGGGCGCAATTATACACCACCCAAAGGTGGTGCATTGCGTTCTCCGAAGGCTCCTCGCCGGAGGGCTGTGATTTTCCGCAGTCAAGGTCTGCTCCAAATCATACAGGGGACGCTACGCTTCCCCTGCGCTGGCTGCCGCCAGCTACCCTTTTGTGGACTTGCCATCTGGGGACACCTTGCGTTGCAAGCTGTTCCCAGCCGACAAGTTTCATAAAATATGCTATCTTTTTAATAAGCAATACTGTATACTGAACTCAGTAGTAAATTGGATTTTTGAAACTTGGGGAAAACTTGTATGATAAAAATAATTTTTTTCGATGTAGATGGAACTTTGCTTAGAATGGGAGAAAAAAATATCTCGGATAAAACCTTATATGCTTTAAAGGCATTAAAAAAGAAGGGGATATTATTATGTATGGCAACCGGAAGAAGTTATCCAGAAATTCCACATTTTGATGGAGTAGATTTTGATATATTATCAACTTTTAATGGGTCATATATTGTGCGTGATGAAGATGTTATTTACAAAAATCCATTAAATAACACAGATAAGAATATGCTAATCCAGAATTTAAAAAAAATGAACAGAGCCATTGCAATTAGCAATGAAAATATAATTGTAGCAAATGGCACAGATCCTGATTTGGAACAGTATTTTTTATTCGGGAATGTAGAATTAATTATATCAGATAAATTTGATGAAATAAGTAAGGGTGAGATATATCAAGTCATGTGTTCAGGTACTTGTGGTGAATATGATACAATTTTAAAAGGTTGTAGAAATTCTCAAATAACTGCCTGGTGGGACAAAGCTGTTGATATTATTCCTTTAAATGGTGGAAAAGGAAATGCAGTCAATGTAATTCTGAATTACTATGGATTAGCAAAAAAAGAGGCGCTTGCGTTCGGGGACGGAGAAAACGATATTGAAATGTTAGAAGCCGTTGGGACAGGTGTTGCGATGGGAAATGCGAAGGATAATGTGAAAGCAAAAGCAAACGCAATTTGTAAATCCGCAGAAGAAGATGGAATCTATTATTATTGCGTAGAAAACAATCTTATTGAAAGTATAGATAAGAAATAAGCAAGTTGGATAATACGGAGATTTCAAATTCGGAGGTGACAAAGATATAATGAACAGGAATGAGAAATGGCTACAATGGGCAATAGAATTACAGAGCCTTGCACAAGCGGGATTGACTTATGGTAAAGATATTTATGATAGAGAACGATATGAGCGTGTTCGTGAAATATCAGCTGAAATCTTATCCCATATGTCAGAGCTTCCCACAGAAACAGTAAAAAACCTTTTTTGCAATGAAACAGGGTATCAAACTCCAAAACTGGACACTCGTGCAGCTATTTTTAAGGATGAGAGAATTCTTCTTGTTCGTGAAAATAATGGGAAGTGGTCTCTCCCTGGCGGGTGGTGTGATGTGAACATATCTGTTGCTGAAAATACAATTAAGGAAGTAAAAGAGGAATCTGGATTAGATGTTATCGCAAAAAGTATTATAGCTGTTCAAGACAGAGCAAAACACAACTTACCAATATATGCATATGGGGTATGTAAAATATTTGTACTTTGTTCTCTTGTTGGTGGGGAGTTTGTGGAAAATATTGAAACTACAGGATTCGATTATTTTTCTCAAAGTGATATTCCTAATCTTGCTACTGAAAAAAATAACGAAGAACAAATTAAAATGTGCTTTGAAGCGTATCGTGCAGGCGATAATTGGAAAACCATATTTGATTAATAAGTTGTTTTGCTGACGCTGGCAAATCCAGCTTGTGAGCAAAATAGCGGGTCAACTTGCCCCGAACTTTTACAACTTAATACCCACCGCCCACACAGCGGCACACCGAGCAGGAAATCTGAAAAAAGATCTCCTGCTTTTTTTCTGCCCAAAATGAGGTGGTAAAACGCCACCCCATCCACCAATTACCGAAAGGAGGGACACGAAATGCCCTGTCCACACAACGAAATCACGATTGTTCAGCGCAGCCAGCGGCAGTCTGCGGTTGCCGCCGCTGCTTACCAGAGTGGCGAAAAACTGTTCTGTGAATATGACCAGCAAGTGAAGCACTACCCGGAAAAGCGTGGTATCGTCCACAATGAAATCCTGCTCCCACCTAATGCCCCACAGGAATATGCAGACCGCAATACTTTGTGGAACGCCGCTGAAGCGGTGGAAAAACAATGGAACTCCCAGCTTGCAAGGCGGTGGGTGCTTACCATCCCCAGAGAGATACCGCCCGACCAGTATGCTGTCCTTGTCCGGGAGTTTTGTGAGCAGCAGTTTGTTTCCAAAGGCATGATTGCTGACTTTGCCATCCATGACCCCCATCCGCCGGGACACAATCCCCACGCCCATGTCCTGCTCACTATGAGGGCAATGGACGAACATGGAAAATGGCTTCCCAAGAGCCGCAAGGTTTATGACCTTGATGAAAACGGGGAACGGATAAAGCTGCCATCCGGCAGGTGGAAAAGCCACAAGGAGGATACGGTGGACTGGAATGACCAGAAGTATTGCGAAATCTGGCGGCATGAATGGGAGGTCATCCAGAACCGCTATCTGGAAGCCAATGACCGCCCGGAGCGTGTGGACTTGCGTTCCTATGCCAGACAGGGGCTTGATATTG
>QUFC01000098.1 GCA_003478355.1 Lachnospiraceae bacterium AM48-27BH | reverse complement strand
GAGCTTACCCTATGGGACGCGGCAAACCGCTATCTCCATGCCCATTTGCCGGAGGGCGTGAAAACCCTGCCGATCTCCGCGTGGGAGAAAGAATATACCGCCCTCAAAGCACAGCGGGAAGCGGAATATGAAACGCTGAAAGATACCCGCGCCGAAGTTGCCGAGCTTCAAAAAATCCGCAAATGCGTGGATATTGCACTCCGCGCCGACCAACCGGCACAGACGCAGAGCCGCACCAAGCGGCAGGAACAGGAGCGATAAAGGAAAGGACGGGCAAGCTGTTCGGCTTGTCCGCCCTCTGTACTATTGGATGGATAAAAGGCGACTCATTTCTTTTTGAATTTTGTTACAATCTTATTTACCCATATATCTACAATTATATCACCTATGGTTGCAAGGAAATCAACTATTAAATCAATCATAAGATCACCTCTTAAATCCAACTTGCTAACCCCATTATATTTGAAATCTGTGAACAATTCAACCACAGAAAGAGAGGTATCAACCATGTATTACACCCAAGAACAGATAGACCGGGCGAACCAAGCCGACCTTGTTTCTTTCCTACAATCACAGGGCGAGCAGCTTACCCGCGCCGGAAATGAATACCGCTGGAAACGGCACGACAGCTTGACCGTCCGGGGAAACAAATGGTACAGGCACAGCCAGAGCAAGGGCGGCGGCCCCGTCGATTTTGTCATGGAGTTTTTCGGCAAGAGCTTCACCGAAGCCGTGGAACTTCTCACAGGAGAAAAGGGAGCCGTACCGCCGCCGGACAGACCTTGCCCCGCGTCCCTATCCGACTTCCGGCTACCGCCCCCAAACAGCGACAATCGAACAGCGAGGAACTACCTCACAGCAGCCCGCCGCATTGATGAAGATGTGACGGGCTTTTTCTTTGCCCGCGGCGATATTTACGAGGACGCAGCCCACCACAACGCCGTATTTGTGGGGCGGGACGAGGACGGAATACCGCGTTACGCCCACAGCAAGGGGACGGCGGGAAACTTCCGGCTTGATGTGAAAGGCAGCGACAAAGCCTTTAATTTCTGCTACCGGGGCGAGAGCGACAGGCTTTTTGTCTTTGAAGCCCCCGTTGACCTGCTCTCTTTCCTCTGCCTGTTCAAAAAGGCATGGCAGAAACAGAGCTATTTGTCATTGGGCGGCGTGGGAGAAAAAGCCCTGTTGCGTTTCCTCTCTGACCGCCCAAACATCAAGACCGTTTACCTCTGCCTTGACAGCGACCAAGCGGGAAACGACGCTTGCAGCCGCCTTGCGGAGCTTGTGCCGGAGGGATATACCGTCCACCGCCTTGTGCCGCTGTTTAAGGACTGGAACGAGGTATTGCAGCACCGGGCAGAAATCACAGACGGGAAGTATATCCGGGAAGCGGTTTACGGCTTGAAAGAGCCGCCGCAGGAAGAAACCGTCGAGATTATTCGCATGAGCGAGGTTGACACACAGACCGTTGAATGGCTATGGGAGCCGTATATCCCGTTTGGAAAAGTAACCATTGTGCAAGGCAATCCCGGCGAGGGCAAGACCACCTTTGCCCTACGCCTTGCCGCCGCCTGCACCACCGGGGGAACGCTGCCGGGAATGAAGCCCTTGCCGCCATTCCAAGTGATTTACCAGACCGCCGAGGACGGGCTGGGCGATACCGTCAAGCCCCGCTTGATAGAAGCCGAAGCCGACCTTGACCGCGTGCTTGTGATTGATGAAGCCAAGCGGGAGCTTACTCTCTCCGACGAGCGCATAGAAAAGGCAATCACGCAGAACGAGGCGCGGTTGATTATCCTTGACCCCATACAGGCGTACATGGGCGAGAAAACCGACATGAACAGGGCAAACGAAGTGCGCCCCATGTTCCGCCGCCTTGCCGATGTTGCCGAGCGTACCGGGTGCGCCGTTATCCTTATCGGACACTTGAACAAAGCTGCCGGAGGGCAGAGCGCATACCGGGGCTTAGGTTCTATCGACTTCCGCGCCGCAGCAAGGAGCGTCCTGCTGATCGGGCGCGTGAAGCGGGAGCCGAATGTGCGTGTTATCGTCCATGACAAATCTTCCCTTGCGCCGGAGGGCAAGCCCGTTGCCTTTTGCCTTGACCCGGAAACAGGCTTTTCATGGATAGGCGAATACGACATAACCGCCGACGAACTGCTATCCGGCGCGGGCGGGAACACCACCACCAAGACCGAACAGGCCGAGAAGCTGATACTTGACTTACTCGCAGACGGGAAAGAGCTTGCCAGCGAGGACATTGTAAAGGCCGCAGCCGAAGCTGGAATATCCGAGAGGACGGTTAAAAATGCCCGCCGCAATCTTGATACCCGGATAGAAGTCATACGCCGGGGAAATCAATGGTACTATCGCAGGAACGAAGCCAAGAGTGCAAAGTAAGAATGCAATCCGTAGATACCTTTGCATTGTTGCACCCTTGCACCCTTACCCGATATGACCGCCTCATGTGCCGACCACATGGGGCTTTATCTTTGAAAGGAGAGCCTATGAACAATGAAACCAGCAAGACCAGCACCCCCGCAGCCGTTTCCCCTCTGACCGCCAAACCCGACCTTGTGAAGAACATCGGCGGCACGACCTTTGACATTCATATCCATTTCAGCGAAACCAGCCGGGAAACCTTTACGGACAAGGTTGTGCGCCTTATCCAGAACGACAGCGGCGATGAAACCGCTTAAAAGCAAGATACTATTTTCTTGTTCCTTATTGACAAAACCCGAA
>QUFC01000097.1 GCA_003478355.1 Lachnospiraceae bacterium AM48-27BH | reverse complement strand
CTCAATTTGTTTCCAGAGGAATGTGCGTTGATTATGCCATTCACGACACCGACAAAGGCAATCCCCATTGTCATATCATGCTGACCATGCGACCACTTGACGAGCGCGGAGCATGGGCGGCGAAATCCAAAAAGGAATATGACCTTGATGAAAACGGCGAGCGTATCCGCTTGCCAAGCGGCAGATACAAAACCCACAAAGTTGACCTTACAGGCTGGAACGACAAGGACAACACCCTCTTGTGGCGCAAGGCATGGGCTGACTTTACCAACAACTTTTTGGAGAGGAACGGAAGCCCGGAGCGTATCGACCACCGCAGCAACGCCGAGCGCGGCATAGACGAAATACCCACCGTCCACATGGGCGTGGCAGCTTGCCAGATGGAGAAGAAAGGCATCGCCACCGAGAAAGGCGAACTGAACCGAAATATCCAAAAGGCAAACCGCCTTATCCGTGAAATCCGGGCGCAGATTGGGAAGCTCAAGGAATGGATTGCCGACCTGTTCAAAGCGCGGGAAACCGCCCCGAAGCAGCCGCCGCAATCTCCCAACCTTGCAAATCTGTTGATGAAGTATTTGAGCGTTCAGAGAGAAAAGAGCCGGAAGTATTCGCAGCGTTGGCAACAGCAGCACGCAACCGATGAATTGAAAACCATAGCGGCGGCGGTCAACTATCTTTCCGAGCATGGTATCTCTAATCTTGATGAGCTGGACGCTTCTCTTTCCTCTGTCAGTGATAGAGCCTATTCAATCCGGGAGGGAATGAAAACCGCCGAGCAGCGCATGAAAGAACTGCAAAAACTCATAGAGTACGGCAGAAATTATCAAACCTACAAGCCCATACAGGACGAGTATCGGCAAATCCGCTGGAAAGGGAAACAGGAGAAGTTTGCGGAAGCCCGCCGAGCCGAGCTTACCCTATGGGACGCGGCAAACCGCTATCTCCATGCCCATTTGCCGGAGGGCGTGAAAACCCTGCCGATCTCCGCGTGGGAGAAAGAATATACCGCCCTCAAAGTACAGCGGGAAGCGGAATATGACACGCTGAAAGAGACCCGCGCCGAGGTTGCCGAGCTTCAAAAAATCCGCAAATGCGTGGATATTGCACTCCGCGCCGACCAGCCGGAGCAGACACAGAACCGCACCAAGCGGCATGATATAGACCGCTGAAAGGAGTTGAACTTTTATGTATTACACCCAAGAACAGATAGACCGCGCCAACCAAACCGACCTTGTTTCTTTCCTGCAATCACAGGGAGAGCAGCTTACTCGCGCCGGAAATGAATACCGCTGGAAGCGGCACGACAGCCTGACCGTCCGGGGAAACAAATGGTACAGGCACAGCCAGAGTAAGGGCGGCGCACCCG
Organism: Lachnospiraceae bacterium AM48-27BH; assembly: GCA_003478355.1. Classification (GTDB taxonomy): domain Bacteria; phylum Bacillota; class Clostridia; order Lachnospirales; family Lachnospiraceae; genus UBA3402. The sequence goes on along the minus strand of QUFC01000097.1, from coordinate 1,392 downwards.
TTGATTTTGTCATGGAGTTTTTCGGCAAGAGCTTCACCGAAGCCGTTGAACTGCTGACAGGAGAAAAAGGCGCAGCCCAACCGCCGGACAGACCAAGCCCCGCGCCCCTCTCTGACTTCCGACTGCCACCCCGCAGCACCGACAACCGCATAGCGAGGAACTACCTCACAGCCGCCCGCCGCATTGATGAAGATGTGACGGGCTTTTTCTTTGCCACCGGGGATATTTACGAGGAAGCCGCCCACCACAACGCCGTATTCGTAGGGCGGGACGAGGACGGAGTACCACGCTACGCCCACCAGCGCGGCACAGCCGGGAGCTTCCGGCTTGATGTGAAAGGCAGCGACAAAACCTTTAACTTCTGCTACCGGGGCGAGGGCGAAAGAGTGTTTGTTTTTGAAGCCCCCATTGACCTGTTATCTTTCCTCTGCCTGTTCAAAAAGGAATGGCAGAAACAAAGCTACCTTGCACTGGGCGGCGTGGGAGAAAAAGCCCTGCTGCGTTTCCTTTCTGACCGTCCGAACATCAAAACCGTTTACCTCTGCCTTGACAGCGACGAAGCCGGAAACGACGCTTGCAGCCGCCTTGCGGAGCTTGTGCCGGAGGGCTTGACCGTCCACCGCCTTGTGCCGCTTTACAAGGACTGGAACGAGGTGCAGACGCGCCGGGGAGAAATCACAGACGGGAAATATCTGCGGGAAGCTGTCTATGGATTGAAAGAACCGCCACAGGAAGAAACCGTTGAGATTATCCGCATGAGCGAGGTTGATACACAGACCGTTGAATGGCTATGGGAGCCGTATATTCCCTTTGGGAAAGTAACCATAGTACAGGGCAACCCCGGCGAGGGAAAGACCACCTTTGCGCTGCGCCTTGCCGCCGCCTGCACCACCGGGCGGGAGCTTCCGAACATGAAACCCCTGCCGCCGTTCCAAGTAATTTACCAGACCGCCGAGGACGGGCTGGGCGATACCGTCAAGCCCCGCTTGATGGAAGCAGAAGCCGACCTTGACCGCGTACTTGTGATTGATGAAGCCAAGCGGGAGCTTACCCTCTCCGACGAGCGCATAGAAAAGGCAATCACGCAGAACGGGGCGCGGCTGATTATCCTTGACCCCATACAGGCGTATATGGGCGAAAAGACCGACATGAACCGGGCAAACGAAGTGCGCCCCATGTTCCGCCGCCTTGCCGATGTTGCCGAGCGTACCGGGTGCGCCGTTATCCTTATCGGACACCTGAACAAAGCTGCCGGAGGGCAGAGCGCGTACAGAGGTTTAGGCTCTATCGACTTCCGCGCCGCAGCAAGGAGCGTCCTGCTGATCGGGCGCGTGAAGCGAGAACCGAATGTGCGCGTTATCGTCCATGACAAATCTTCCCTTGCGCCGGAGG
>QUFC01000096.1:1332-2771 GCA_003478355.1 Lachnospiraceae bacterium AM48-27BH | reverse complement strand
TCGGGGAGGAGCAAATATCCTTTGATCCGGAGATCTCTGAATGGGGAAACCCGGCTGAGCAAACCTCAGTCGTCGTATGGTGAATTCATAGCCATACGTCGGGAACCGCCTGAACTGAAACATCTAAGTAGGGCGAGGAAAAGAAAGAAAACTCGATTTCCAAAGTAGCGGCGAGCGAAATGGAAGGAGCCTAAACCGGAGCGCGTGCGTTCCGGGGTTATGGACCGCGTCAAGTGAGTCGTATGGTAATGGAACGGTCTGGAAAGTCCGGCCAGAGAGGGTGAAAGCCCCGTACATGAAACCAGAAGACAGCGAGCGGGATCCGAAGTACTGCGAGACACGTGGAACCTTGCAGGAAGTCGGGGGGACCACCCCCCAAGGCTAAATACTCCTTAGTGACCGATAGCGCATAGTACTGTGAAGGAAAGGTGAAAAGGACCCCGGGAGGGGAGTGAAAGAGAACCTGAAACCCTGTGTTTACAAGCTGTGGAAGCGCTTTATACGCGCAACCGCGTACTTTTTGTAGAACGGTCCGGCGAGTTGCGTATGCTGGCAAGGTTAAGCGGTGAAGCCGCGGAGCCGAAGGGAAACCAAGTCTGAACAGGGCCAGAGTCAGCATATGCAGACCCGAAACCGGGTGATCTATCCATGTCCAGGTTGAAGCGAAAGTAAAATTTCGTGGAGGACCGAACGCACATCCGTTGAAAAGGGTGGCGATGAGGTGTGGATAGGGGAGAAATTCCAATCGAACCCGGAGATAGCTGGTTCTCCTCGAAATAGCTTTAGGGCTAGCCTCGTGAGAGTCTGCTGGAGGTAGAGCACTGAATTCCCTAGGGGGCGTCAAAGCCTACCAAAGGATATCAAACTCCGAATGCCAGCCAGATGCTTCACGGGAGTCAGACGGCACGAGATAAGTTGGGTCGTCAAAAGGGAAAGAGCCCAGACCTGCAGCTAAGGTCCCAAAGTGTGTGTTAAGTGGAAAAGGATGTGGGATTTCAGAGACAACTAGGATGTTGGCTTAGAAGCAGCCACACATTCAAAGAGTGCGTAATAGCTCACTAGTCGAGAGGTCCTGCGCCGAAAATGTCCGGGGCTGAAACACAACACCGAAGCTCAGGAATGTGACGTAAGTTACATTGGTAGAGGAGCATTCTTAGGACGCCGAAGCGGTACCGGAAGGAGCCGTGGAGTGCTAAGAAGAGAGAATGCCGGAATGAGTAGCGAGATGGAGGTGGGAATCCTCCAGGCCGAATATCTAAGGTTTCCAGAGTAAAGCTGATCTGCTCTGGGTAAGTCGGGGCCTAAGGTGAGGTCGAAAGACGTAGCCGATGGACAGCAGGTGGAAATTCCTGCACCATGTATCATCAGAACTGTGGGGACACAGAAGGACAGCCAAACCCGGGAATGAGAAGACCGGGGCAAGCACAGGAGGAGTTAAG
>QUFC01000096.1:0-1123 GCA_003478355.1 Lachnospiraceae bacterium AM48-27BH | reverse complement strand
CATGCCCGTACCGTAAACCGACACAGGTGGATGAGGAGAGAATCCTAAGGCCGGCGGGAGAAGCATTGTTAAGGAACTCGGCAAAATGACCCTGTAACTTCGGGATAAAGGGTGCCTGCGCAAGCAGGCCGCAGAGAATAGGCTCAAGCAACTGTTTAGCAAAAACACAGGTCTATGCAAAACCGAAAGGTGAGGTATATGCTGACGCCTGCCCGGTGCTGGAAGGTTACGAGGAGAGGTTAGCGCAAGCGAAGCTTTGAATCCAAGCCCCAGTAAACGGCGGCCGTAACTATAACGGTCCTAAGGTAGCGAAATTCCTTGTCGGGTAAGTTCCGACCCGCACGAAAGGCGTAATGATTTGAGCGCTGTCTCGACAATGCACCCGGTGAAATTGAAGTACCAGTGAAGATGCTGGTTACCTGCGCCAGGACGGAAAGACCCCATGGAGCTTTACTCCAGTTTGATACTGGGATTCGGTAATGCATGTACAGGATAGGTGGGAGGCTGAGAAAGGAGAACGCCAGTTTTCCTGGAGCCGGTGTTGGGATACCACCCTTGCGTTACTGGGTTTCTAACCTGCAGCCGTGACCCGGCTGGGGGACAATGTCAGACGGGGAGTTTGACTGGGGCGGTCGCCTCCGAAAGGGTATCGGAGGCGCTCAAAGGTTCCCTCAGGATGGTTGGAAACCATCCAAAGAGTGCAAAGGCAGAAGGGAGCTTGACTGCGAGAGCGACGGTTCGAGCAGGTACGAAAGTAGGACTTAGTGATCCGGTGGCATAAAGTGGGATTGCCATCGCTCAACGGATAAAAGCTACCCTGGGGATAACAGGCTTATCACTCCCAAGAGTTCACATCGACGGAGTGGTTTGGCACCTCGATGTCGGCTCATCGCATCCTGGGGCTGAAGTAGGTCCCAAGGGTTGGGCTGTTCGCCCATTAAAGCGGTACGCGAGCTGGGTTCAGAACGTCGTGAGACAGTTCGGTCCCTATCCGGCGTGGGCGTAGGATATTTGAGAGGAGCTGTCCTTAGTACGAGAGGACCGGGATGGACTGACCTCTGGTGTATCGGTTGAGTATCAGACTCATGGCCGAGTAGCCAAGTCGGGACGGGATAAACGCTGA
>QUFC01000095.1 GCA_003478355.1 Lachnospiraceae bacterium AM48-27BH | reverse complement strand
CACTGGCACATTTCATGTGTGCAGTGGGTACTGGTAGGTTCTGTTCGTTTGAAACTGGATATCACGAAATCTGTGATACCATTCAGCTGGAAAAGTATCGTTATCTTTTTCAATGCGCAAAGGAAAGCAATGATTTTGATTCATTTATGAAATTCGCAGTGTAGTTTTGTGCAATTTTTCAAATTTGCTCATTTATAGTATATAGCTATTATGACATCGAAAAAATAGTTTTCTACTCAACCTTTTTTCCAATTCTCCCATTCTTTGATTACTTTGTATGTCTCCAGATGTTGTATGCAATATCAATAATTTATTCCTTGTCTGTATATAAATTATATCGGAAATCTGTAGTGTAATCAATCCATCCTGACATTTTAAAAATAGCTTCTCTTCTGCTCGTAATAATTTCTTTTTATACACCTTATCCAATATATTTTCTACTTTTCTATATAATAATGGCTTTGCCAAAAAATCTTCCGCAGCTACTTCAAAACCTTTCCCTGCATTAGAAATCGTATAATAGGATGTACAGAATACAATCGAAACATTTTCATCCATACGTCGTATCCGTTCCGCTGTTTCAAAACCATCTAGCTCCGGCATAGATACATCCAGAAAAATAATATCGAATTTTCCCTTTTGAAAACTTAACAATAGTTGTGATCCACTTCCATAGGAACTGATTTTAACCTCTAGGTGATTTTCTTCTCCGTACCGCTCTAGGTGATTTTCCATTTTTTTATTAAAGCCTATAATATCGTCACACAAACCTATTTTAATCAACCTATTCCCTGCCTTTCTCATGTGTCAATAATCGTTGAACCAGAATGTCTATTGTTAATTTGTTTTCTTCGCAAAGTTTTCGATACTGTTGCAATAATTCCCATTCCCTCCTTGTTATTTCGCCATCCTTGTTTGGCTTCTGCTTCTCAAAATCCGTTTTATTCTCCATGAATACTTCCTCCTTATCTTTTTATAATAGATGTTTCCTATATACCCCGTCCAGTTTTCTTGTATAGATTAGCTTTTTTGTTGCCTACTTGGTAACAAAAAGCATCCCATTTCTTATTTCGCCAGTCTCTTATGAGGAAGAAACGCAGCTCATTATCAAGCTGCGTTCTTCCTGCTCTTTTATTCTACATCTCTAAAATACCGTATGCACTTCAGCAATTCTGCTGTTAATTCTTGGTAAAGGTCCTCATCAAAAATGCCTTCTACCAAAGCATTTTTAATTAAAAGTGGCCGGTACATTTCAAATATTTCCAAAATAGCATCTTTATCCCCTTGCCTTGCCCGGTATAATAATTCTTTAAAATTCATGATTTCTTTCCTCCCATTCTCTTCCTTATTTTCCTAATTGCCCAGTAATAAGCTCCTTTACATCGTTCTTCAGTCATCTGATTCAAGATGCTCATTTCTTTAAATGTATGTTCCTCAAATACATGCTGATAAATAAGCTTCCGTTCTTCTTCCTGCAAAGAAAACATGGCTTCTATAAGGCTTATATCCGTCATTTCGTTCCACTCTGGATATATCCCCTGTGCTTCCTCCATAAGCAGTTGTTCTTTCTGCTCCAATTCCAGCCTTTCCTCTGGAGAAATATCCGCATCTGTATATTCTTTATCTTCCAGATTTTCCTCTGCAAATAATATTTTCTGCTGCTTTTCCAGATACCGAAGTCTTTTTCCCCTTATAGATGCCAGCAAGTAAGCAGTGAAATAATTTCTTGTTTTAGATCCATTATATTTTTGTTCTTCTTTCATTTTCTACCTCCGAAATTTGAAATCAATAAGTTTCCAAATTTCAGAGGTGGAGATCTGCATCTGTGAAGGATATTTTTATTTTGGTAAAAGAAAACGCCGAACCACATTTCTTCTGGCTCGACATCATTCTTATTCCATGCATCATCCTGCACAGTAGCTTTATAGATTAACGCATATACTGCATATAAATAACCCTTTTGGCACCCCTGCAAAAACAAGATTTTTTTGACGAATCATTACACAAATACCTTGTCTTTCCTTGCAGCATGGATGCTCCTCCTTTGTAGGTTCTCCTGCCCCGCAATCCACATTATATTGCGTATCTTCATGCACTATAATGCGTTTCTCTTACTATCAATCTACGATAAAATAAAACAATAAGTGAGGTGATGCGGATGCTGATGGATACCGTCAAGAAAAAATTAGGCTATATGGTAAGAAGTGAACGAGAAAGGCGTGGTCTGTCACAAGCAAAACTTGCAGAACAAGCCGGTGTGTCCACCCGGACCATTTCGGATATTGAAACCTGTAATGGCAATCCGGAACTTGCAACTTTAATCCCAATCGCTCAATTTCTGGATATTTCAATTGATGCAGCTGTTCAGGATGAGCGAAAAGAACCGGACACTACTACCTATCAGATTATGAAAGAACTGCAAAACTGCTCTGAAGACGAGCGGCAAATTGCCCTACGCACCTTGCGTGGGCTTCTTTCTGCATTGAAAGAAAAGGATACACTCAATTAAGCTTTTTTCTGACAATATCTGATTTTTGATTATACGGATGAAATCTGTGAGAAACCTGTGCGGAATCTGTGAGGTTCCTGTGAACTGGCATAAATGTGCAACAAAAAAGAAGCACTCAAAAATCCGATGCTTCTTTTTTATTTTCTACTATAAATGAGCAAATTTGAAAAATTGCACAAAACTACACTGCGAATTTCATAAATGAATCAAAATCATTGCTTTCCTTTGCGCATTGAAAAAGATAACGATACTTTTCCAGCTGAATGGTATCACAGATTTCGTGATATCCAGTTTCAAACGAACAGAACCTACCAGTACCCACTGCACACATGAAATGTGCCAGTG
>QUFC01000094.1 GCA_003478355.1 Lachnospiraceae bacterium AM48-27BH | reverse complement strand
ACCTTCTTTCGTAAATGTTGCAAATGTTTGTTTTGGCACTTTCATTATACAACACATGGAATCGAGGTGTCTTTCTTTTATGCAAAATCACGAACTTGCTCATTTATAGAACACAATTTGAAATTTTCACAAAACAAAATATTTTCTTCCGAAAAAACATAAATATTGTAACAAATGAAACATACTACTTACCTCAGCATCAAAATTTCCGTGATGCCTTAGCTGCTATACATATCTTTAATCTGTTGGAATATTATCTCTCTGAACAGCCGTCAAATCTTAGAGATTTTTCTAATGAGATTCTTAAGACAAGAAATTACGATGTTCTCAAATATTTAGTGTATTTCCTTTCAGAATCTCAATTAACAGACCTTTGGAACACAAACAGAAATCTACATCCTACGAATGTTTTTCAGACAAAATGGTTGCTTCATTTATTTGGCATCCGGTTCCATTCCAATTTTTCCAGTTTGAATTTTTCAGAAATGAATCTGGAAAATGTGAATCTTACAAATTGTAAAAATACCAGTTCCACACGTTTAACCTTGCCAACAGCTTCCTCTGAAAAGTTTGAAAATACCCGAATATCTGAAACTACTTTTTCACCTAACGGCCACACATCCATGGTCAACAATGTTGTTGTTTATCAGAATGGACATCGCTGTGTCTCTGCATCCTCAGATCATACCTTGCGTATCTGGGATCTGGATGCCTACGAATGTATCGGTATTTTAAATGGTCACGAAAATGGATTACGAGCTCTTGCTGTTTATCCTTATGGTAATGTTTTTCGTTGTATTTCGGGTTCTTATGATGGATCTATTTATATTTGGGATTTATCAGAAGATGAATTAGGCGGTTTCGTAACACATACACCGCTACTTAAGTTATGTTCTCATAACACAGCTATAAATACCTTTGCTATATATGATAATGGACATCGATGCATTTCTGCATCTTCCGATGGTACGCTTGTTATCTGGAATCTGGATACCAGAAAACCTGTATTCTCCCCATTCATGGCTCAGGCCGGTCCAGTCAATATTGTTAAGATATTTGCCGATGAAAAAAAATGTATTTCTGGACATGCCAACAATACATTATTTATCTGGGATCTGACAAATGGACAATTATTATATGGACCATTGACTCCTAAACCTAATATTAACCTAAAAAGGGGGGATAATTCTCACAATTATATTGCTTCTTCTGCGGACAGTTCACTTAGTGTATGGAAAGTTCACACTTTTGGCATGAATGATATCGACATCTATCAGGAAAAACATTACACAAAATGTGTAGCCGTTTCTTCTGATAACAGTGTGTCCGTATGGAACTTAAATACAGGAAAACAGATTAGTAAAACTTTGTTCAAACATTCCAAAGGAGTAAATGCTGTTAAAATATATGACAATGGTAATAAATGTGTCACAGGCTCCGATGATGGCACCCTTGTTGTATGGGATCTCAACACCTGTGAAATGATTGGCAAACCGTTAGAAGGCCATAAAGACTGGATAATACGTTTAGACACTTATGTATCTGAAGGAACTCACTACTGCGTTTCCGCTTCCTTTGATAACACACTTAAAATCTGGGATTTAGACAATCATCTGTTGCTCGACACTTTAACCGGTCATACAGATTGGGTACAGGGAATTCAAATTTTTCCATCTGCATCTCTTCACTTTTGCGTCTCCGCTTCTGCAGACTGTTCTGTGCGTGTCTGGAATTTAACAGAGCGAAAACTCATTCAAACAATGAGCGGATGTTCAAAATTAATTCGAGCGATCGACTCATATTATACAGAAGGCAATCCCAGATGTATTACTGCTTCTTCTGACGGAATCTTAAGGATTTGGGATTTAAATTGTTATAAATGTATTGGAATTCTGGAGGGACATAGTGCTTGGGCAAATGCTGTTAAGGTGTATGACAACGGAAAATATTGTATTTCTGCTGCTTCCGATCACACACTACGTGTCTGGGAACTGAAAACGAAACGTTGTGTTTATATTTTAAAAGGACACAACGACTGGGTCATTGATGTAGATGTTTTTAGAAAAGGTAATGTATTTTTCGCTGTTTCTGCATCTTTTGATAAGACCCTTCGTCTTTGGAATCTTTCAACTGGCAGAAGCGTAGGATCGTCGCTCTGTGGACATCAGGCCGGTGTTAAAACAGTAAAAGTATATGATAACGGACACCGAGCCATTTCCGGTTCATATGATCATACTCTGCAAATTTGGGATTTGGATACCTTATCCCCCTTAGGCACGCCTCTGGTCGGACACGAAGAATGGATTCGCGATTTAGATGTATATCAGAAAGGGGATAGCACCTTATGTTTATCTGCTTCTTCTGACAAAACCTTCGCCTTATGGGATCTTTCTCATAAAAAGTGTATCGGAAGAACTGTCCACGGAAATCATGCCGCTATTAATGCCATACATTTTCTGAACGGTGGAGAAAAATGTATTTTTGCTACGAACGATGGTATGATAAAGATATGGGATTTAAGACAGTTTACTATAGCTGAATCTCATATAATTATTAAATCTCATTCCCGTATAAACGGGCTTTGCACTTACGGAGATTCTCAGTGCGCGGTTGTCTCTGACGATGGTATAATGAGAATTTTCGAGCTTACAACTGGTAAACTGGTTAACGAAATCGATATTATGCATGGGGCATCCGTAGTGGGAATAGATTTGAGTCAGGCAATATTTGATACGGAAGACACAAAAAAATATTTGTGCGATAATGGGGCTATTGTTTGAACAATTGACTCCATTTTTCAGAGAGTATGAGAAAAACTCTGTAAATAAGATCCTTCTATGATAATTAAGGGCGATAAGCTTGTGAATCATGCTTGTCGCTCTTGTTTTATATATAGCAGTTACCTATAGGCATGTCAAGAGCAGGCGTTTTCGAGTGTATGAGAAAATCTCTGTAAATAAGATTCTTCTATGATAATTAAGGGCAATAAGCTTACGGATTAGGCTTATCGCCCTTGTTTTATATATAACAGTTGCTTACAG
>QUFC01000093.1 GCA_003478355.1 Lachnospiraceae bacterium AM48-27BH | reverse complement strand
GTTCACGCGTTGCGCAAACAGCAACGGATTTTGCCGATGCTTCGCATTCTAAATCGGCAAAATCTGTTACCACCACTGTATCATACGGCATTTTCAGTTCAGAAAATGCTACCCATGTACAATAACATTTATCCCAGTTAACAAATTAGTCTCAGTGGGAGGTGGGTCTCTGACTGAGATAAACGCTCCGCGAGGATGCGCAGTGATTCTGTAAAGAATATGTCAGCTACGCTGACCAGAATCACGCGCCAAGTCTCACGGACGTTCGACTTGAACTTTTTTCCTACAAAACATTGACGTATTTTGAGGTTTGATGCTATAGTAAATACGATTTCATGCCGTAATGCACACGGCAAAGATAATATACGGAGGATTCCCCACCATGGCAAACAATTATGTCTTTCATGACTCTCTTCCTGTTGCACCATTAAAGCTTGCTGCACTGGAAAGCTGCATGGATCTGGCAACTCAGGTCAATGACCATATCGTTTCTTTCCGGAGAAATGATATCGAAGAGCTTCTTCGCAGAAAGGAAGATCTGAATTACCGCGGTTATGACGTTGATTCCTATCTGCTGGACCTGAAATGCCCTCGTTTTGGAAGCGGCGAGGCAAAAGCAGTAATCAATGAATCGGTCCGCGGAGCTGATATCTTCGCGATGGTTGATGTGACCAACTACAGCCTGACCTACAACGTCAGCGGTTTTACCAACCATATGTCTCCAGACGACCATTTTCAGGATCTGAAGCGTGTCATCGGTTCTTCTGTGGCTACTGCACATCGTGTCAATGTCATCATGCCATTCTTATATGAAGGCCGTCAGCACAAGAGAACCAAACGTGAGTCTCTGGACTGCGCAATGGCTCTGGAAGAATTGGTAAATATGGGGGTCAGCAACATCATCACCTTCGATGCCCATGACCCACGTGTCCAGAACTCCATTCCGTTAAGTGGTTTCGATAACTTTATGCCAACTTACCAGTTTGTAAAGACCTTATTAAAGCATGACCCGGATCTGCAGCTGGATAAAGACCATCTGATGGTCATCAGCCCAGATGAGGGGGCGATGGACCGTGCGGTTTATCTGGCTAACAACTTAAGCGTAGATATGGGTATGTTCTACAAACGCCGCGACTACTCTACTGTCATCAATGGCCGTAACCCGATCGTTGCCCATGAGTTCTTAGGAGCTTCTGTAGAGGGCAAGACCGTTCTGATCATCGACGATATGATTTCTTCCGGCGAGAGCATGTTAGATACTGCCAAGGCTTTAAAGGACCGGAAAGCGAAGAAAGTCATCATCTGCTGTACGTTTGGTCTGTTTACCAACGGACTGGAGAAATTTGATGAGTTCTATAACAAGGGCTATATCGACTATGTCATCACTACCAACTTAAATTACCGTCCAAAGGAGCTGATGGAGCGGGAGTGGTATCTGGAGGCGAATATGAGTAAGTATCTGGCCGCCATTGTAAACTCCTTTAACCATGATATTTCCATTGGAGCTGCTCTGTCTCCTACGATCAAGATCCAGAAGCTGCTGCAGAAATTTCATGCCGGAAAAACTGAATAAAAGACATTTTTATTGAATCAACCAGACGAAATGCCGGAACCAGGGGATATCCCCTGATTCCGGCATTATTGAAATACTGTGCCAAAACAGACGATCCTTTTTAGGCTTTGCCATTTCAGGGGATTCGCATACACCTATCGTATCCCCAAAAAAGCCGCAAGGTTTCCTCTCTCATTTCCCATGATCCGATGGGAAAACAAATACTCCGAATTACAGCGGGTACAGATATCTGTAATCTGCAGCTTTTCTTTCTGAATCCCCGCCTCTAATAACACGATCTCATTCGCTTTCCACAAATCCAGCTGATACTTGCCATTCTCTTTTGCATAAAATAGTTCTTTCCAGTAAGAAGGAGCGAATTCCTTCTGAAATTCCTCAACGACCTCTCCGCCTACTTCAAAGCAGGACTGGCAGATACTTGGACCGATGGCACAGATCACGTCCTCCGGTTTTGTTCCGAAGGTTTCCTTCATGGCTTTTAAGGTTACCCGGCCCATACGGTGAACAGTTCCCCGCCAGCCGGAATGACTGAGACCGATGGCATGGTGGACCGGATCCACGAAGTACAGCGGCACACAGTCTGCATAGAAGGTCACCAGGGTAATCCCCGGAATATTGGTGATCAGACCATCTACATCTGTATAATCCCGTTCTTTCACAATTCCTTTTCCAGCATCTTCTTCTGTTACCAGACGCACATTGGTAGTATGGGTCTGGAAGGACAACGTCATCCTCTCCATGTCCATCCCCAGCATATCTGCCATTCTCCGATAGTTTTCCCGGACTTTTTCCGGATCATCGCCCTTGGTAAAGCTCAAATTCATCGATGCATAACAGCCTTCGCTGACGCCTCCCATTCTGGTAGAAAATCCGTGACTGATCCAGGATTGCTGCTCTAAAAGTGGAAATTGAAGCATATGCACAGCTCCCTTGGATATATCCTGTATCACTGGACTATCTCCCGACCGCTTCCAGTTTATCTTCTGCTGTTCTGTCACTCTCAACCTCTCCTTTCTTCAAGTCGAACGTCCGTGAGACTTGGCGCGTGATTCTGGTCAGCATAGCTGACATATTCTTTACAGAATCACTGCGCATCCTCGCGGAGCGTTTATCTCAGTCGGAGACCCACCTTCCACTGAGACTAATTTGTTATTACTCACCACCGAAAAGAGGTGGGAGTCTTCTCAACTGAGATAAAAAGCATCCTTGATCAGCTTGAACTCCCCGTCCAACACTGCCACCACATCAAACCGCATGGGGGTATATTCCGGAATTCGGTTTTTGTATACATAATACGCAGCAGTCTCACAGATCTTTTTCTGTTTTCGGGTGTCCACTGCCTCTTCCGGATAGCCATTTCTCGCATTTTCCGGTATTTCACTTCCACAAATACCAGAGTTCTTCCATCCTTTGCGATCAGATCGATCTCGCCTCTCCGGTCCCGGAAATTCTTCTCCAGGATCCGGTATCCATTTTTGCAAAAAGCA
>QUFC01000092.1 GCA_003478355.1 Lachnospiraceae bacterium AM48-27BH | reverse complement strand
GAGGGCAATCGCATTTCCCAGCGCCTTGTAGCGTTGCAGAGGCCGGATCTCCACGCCGTCCACCCCGTACTTTGTCCAGCCCTCTGGCAGCCCCATCAGCCGTTCGCTTTCCGTTTCCGTCAGAAAACGGATACAGCCGCCCTCCGGGTCGCCCTCATACCAGAAGGCAAAGGGCGTTACATCACTGGCTAAAAGAGTGGGAAAAGGGTCAGTTGGTAATCCGAAGCTGTTTCGGAAGGCCGTTTCTTCCTGCCTTTTTGCCGCTCCCCGCATACGGAAGCACTGAAAGGGGTGGATGACTGGTATCTGCCTCCCTGTTTCAAAAGAAGCTGTTCGATCTCCTTCGGCGGCGGCCCGCCCGCCCTCTCCGCAAGGCGGAGGAAGTGGGAGCATTGGACGGGGCTTAAATAGTATGTCTGCGGCACGTCTGCCTCCAAAATCCGCCACGACGAAAATCCGCTGCCTTCGTGCCAGCCTTCGGGAGCCTGCCCAATACTGGGCGTCCATGAGTCGCCAGCACACATCAGGCGTTCCCCCTCGCACCATTCCGGCGTTTCCCCATCTTCCCGAAGGAGGCATTGGAACTTCGGTGTCCGAGAAGGCGGATAAGACGGCTCTAAAGTCCATCCGGTCATTTGTAGAAAACGCTCCCATGACGTTTTCCCAAACAGCGATAGCTGGATATAGGTTATCAGTAGCATCCCTCATTTCCTGTATGATACGAAACGCCTGATAGAACAGGCTTGATTTTGCCCCGGCAAGGCCGGAGCGGTTGCCGATCAGAGAAAGGTTCTGACAGGGGGAACCGAAGGTAATTACATGAACCGGCGGGATTTTCCCGCCGTCCACCTTCGTAATATCCCCCAAATGCACCATGTCGGGAAAGTGCCTTTTGGTTATGGAGATGGGCGCTTTTTCAATCTCGCTGGCCCATACCGGACGGATACCGCACCGGGAAGCAGCCAGAGGGAACACGCCGATCCCGTCAAAAAGGCTCCCCAGCTTAATGTCCGACATGGCCCGGGGTGCCGTGTCCCTTCACGGCAAGCACCCCTTCCAGCGTGGTCGCCGCAATGCCCAGCCGCCCGGCAACCGCAATATCGTTTTTCACATCCTCGTCCACAGCGCTGCCGCAGACGATCAGGGTATGGGAGCGCCGCAGCATATCCCGGCGCATATCAATCCCGGCCTTATGTTCCTCGGGAACGCTGTCATTCAAAAACAGCGGCAGGTACAAGAGCGGGCAGATCGGGGAAAAGCCCGCCTCATAAGTAAGACGGCAGTAGTGGGCTGCCAGCTCCATATCAACATCCGGCTCGCCGCTCCATGCGGCGGTCAGGTACGCTAAAGGTCGTTTCATTGGTTGAGCCTCCATTTCTGTTTTGGTTTAGGGAAAAGCAAGAGTTCGCCCAACCCCTCCGCCCCTTCCCCCGGGAAGGGGAACGGCTCTGGAGAATTTATATCCCCGTCGCTTGATCGGGAAAAAGCATAACCGGGAGAAATCCGTCAAGGGTGCCTCTGGCACCGCCTGCGGCGGCGCTGCCCTTGACTGATTTTCCCGGCTATGCTACGGAATAACTGGCGACGGGGAATCATTTATATCTCCAGAGCTTCGGGGCGCGGGGCAGAGCCGCAATCCTCGGGCCATGCTGACCCGAAGTTTCGGCTTACTTTTCCTGTTCGTTTTTCTTCTCCGGCTTTTCGTGTTCCTTCTGCTGGCCCTTCCAGTCGTCCAGCAGCTTGATGATCTGGTCCTTCATTTCCCTCGGCGTAGTTTCCTTGCCGAAATACTTGCTCAGTTCCGCACCTGTCAAAATCACTTTGTCTACCTCCTTTTTGTCCTCCATCATAATGCCGTCGATTACATCCCCGTTGAGCAGTTTCTTTTCGTCCAGCTCCCGCATACGCTTTGCCTGTGCCTGTGAAGGCGAGGACTGCTGGCTGTCAATGGCGACGGCGATATAGTTCTGGTTCTTCTTGCCGATATAGGAAAGCTCCACCGCCGTAGTAAAGCCCAGCTTTTTTTCATCCATCAGCTTCATCAGGTCGGGAACCAGCTCATTGAGCCGGATATACCGCTGCACCTGTTTGACCGCCATCTTATTACGCTCGGCCACAATTTCGTTGGAGCGTTTTCCTGCGTCCTTCGGGTCAATCTGGCCCGAAGTGCGGGAGCCCTGGTGCTTGATAGCCTCAAGCTGCATTTTCAAGGCTTTGGCCCGCTCACTGGGGAGGATTTCTTCACGCTGGTTGAGATTATCCTCGACCATCTGCGTGATGGCTTCATCGTCTGTCAGGTTTCGGACGATACAGGGCATATCCGCATATCCGGCAAGCTCGCTGGCTTTCTGGCGGCGGTGGCCGGACACGATCTCATAGCCGCCATCCTCACGGGGACGGACGATAGCGGGCTGGGTCACGCCCTTGTCCTTAACGCTGGACACCATAGCCCGCATTTCTTCATCGTCCCGGACTTCAAAGGGATGGTTCTTGAAGGCGTGGAGTTCGTTCAGCTTGATATAGACGATCTGCTCCTTGCCCCGGCGTGGAGCATCCTTCGGTTTTTCGGGTTCCTTCGGAGCGGGAGCGGCCTGTACCGTTGGAGCCGTTTTTTTCTCCGGTTCCTTTTTGACCGCCTTTTCCGTTTTCTGTGCGGGAGCTTTGGATTTCGAGGCTGCGTCCTTGTCCTTATCTGCTTTCGGGGGACGGCCCCGGCGCTTCGGCTGTTCCGGCTCTTTGGGTTTTTCCTCTGCTTTTTTCGGAGCCTCCGGCTGCTTTTCCGGTTTCTCCGCTTTTGCCGGGTCAGGCTTTTCCACGCCGGGAGCTGCCGCTCGTTCCTCGGCTTTCTTTTCCTTCATAATTTCAGCGAAGTTATAGACAGAAACCTGTGGGGTCTTTACCTCTGGTTCCGTCTTTTTTTCCGGCTCCGGGGAAACGGAAACCTTCTCCGACTCTTTTGGGGGATTAGGCGGTGTTTCCTTGCCCGGCCCGCTATCCGTTACCGGCTGTTCCGGCGTTTTTGTGGTTTTATCATCTGCCATAAGCATTTACCTCCTGTTTTTTGGCATGAAAAAAGGGGCTCAACTTTTCAGTCAAGCCCCCGTGGGAAGTTCCTCCTTTCTCCGCCATGATACAAAAATACCGCCCGTAGTCTCGTTTGGGCGGTACTTTGTGTAAGATTGGCAGTCCATTATTAAGTTTTTTATTATGTTCCCTTTGTACACCGTTGCAA
>QUFC01000091.1 GCA_003478355.1 Lachnospiraceae bacterium AM48-27BH | reverse complement strand
ACCTTCTTTCGTAAATGTTGCAAATGTTTGTTTTGGCACTTTCATTATACAACACATGGAATCGAGGTGTCTTTCTTTTATGCAAAATCACGAACTTGCTCATTTATAGCTATATAGTAAATTTTGATTATGTAGAAGGGATTCAAAATGATAATGTACTTATTAAATGTAAAAGCCAGCAGATAAAAGCAATCCCGGTAAGCAAATATAAAAAAGAAGAATTTATGAGAGCACTTGCCAGATATGTAGGAAATTGGACAGATTGAAATTTATACTAAAAAAATGGCGATTTATACATAGAATATTGTTATTTGATAAAAAACAAGGTATAGTTTTTTCATACTTACTGAGATGAAAGGAGTAAAAGATATGCAGACAAATAAGGCAGAAGAAGAATTTCAAAAAGAAGTGGACTTAACGGAAGAAGAAATTGAAAGTTATTCCGGGTGTTCTGAAAGAACACAGAGATGTTTAAATGATTGTCCATGGCCGTTTCCAGGATCCTATATTAATGAAGCAAGTTAAGCAAGAGAGCCGCAGACCTATCAGGATAGGTTGTGCGGTTTCTTTTTTGGAGGAGAAAATGTATACAATTACTTTAGAAGTAAATCAGATATGTAATTTACGATGTGATTATTGTTATTTGGGCGAGAAATCTAATCAAAGAATGACAGAAGAGATAGCCCATAAGAGCCTGCAGATTGCTTTTTTGAATGTGGAAAAGCATAGGGATCGAAGGTTATGGGTTGATTTTGTAGGTGGGGAGGCTTTTCTTAGTTTTCCATTGTTACAGAACCTAGTAGAATATATAGAAAAGGAAGCCAAGAAAAGAAATGTGAATGTTTCTTATTCAGCTACAACGAATGGCACGGTTATGAATAAAGATATGCTGGAGTGGTTGGTTAAGTATAGATTTCAGCTAAAATTAAGTATTGATGGAAACAAAGAAACACATGACAAAAACAGGAAAACGCTTTCAGGCATTGGCAGTTATCAAAGTATAATGAAAAATATGCATTATTTTAAAGAATATGAAGAAAAAAGCAGCAAATATATTCAGGTAGCTCATGTAGTAACTCAAAATAATTATTGGGAGACAGCTAAGTCTGTGAAGCATTTAGTAGAAAATCTTCATTTTAGAATTGTGGATTCCTCTATAGATGTTTCTCATAGCTGGACACATGAGCAGTTAGATGAATTAGCGCAAGAATGGGAAAAGGTTTTATGTTATTATATAAAAAAGAAGAGAATTGGAATGGAGTTTTATGGGCACCAGTATTAGATCTGATGAAATATGAAGGACTGCCGAAATGCTCAGGCTTTTGTGGTGTAGGGCTAATCCAAATATATGTCAAGACAGATGGGAAAATTTATGGTTGCGCAGCTAATTTGAAGGATAGCGGATGTCTGGGGGATGTAGAAAAAGGATTTTCAGTAAAAAAGATTACAGCTTATCGTGAATTAGCTCTGAAAGATGAAATATGTTCAAACTGCAGTATAAGTCAAAGATGCCAGAGCCAGAAGTGTATTATGAATAATCTGTCTTATAGCGAGAATATTAATGAGCATAATCCTGATATGTGTTATTTTGAACAGAAAAAGATAAATTTATGGGAAAAATATTTTAAATGAAATTGAATAAAAACTAGAAAAATGAGTAAAAATGTGATATTTTTATTACAAATACTTGATTTGTAAGTGCTTGCTTTAAAAGAATAAAATGTGTGTGGTGGTAAATATGAATGTAATTAAGCAAAAACGCAAGGAATTGGGGATTTCTCAAAGAGAACTCAGCGAAAAGCTAGGAACCAGTCAACAGACGATTAGCCGAATCGAAAAGTCAGATGTTGAAAATATTCCAAGTAGTTTGTTAATAAAATTGGCAGACATATTCCAAATTCCCGTGGATTTCCTTATACGTGGTGATAAAAGTGATTTATTTTCCACGAAGGGAGAGGAAATGTGGGAAATATATAAGCAGTTGGATGAAGAAAATAGAACCACTCTAATTATGCTTGGGAGAAGATTAAGTGAAACGCAAGCAGAAAATATGTTGAAAAGACAGACAGGTGATAAGAGTGATAAAAATAGCAATATGTGATGATGAAAAATGCTTTATAGACGCAATTGAGAAAATGTTAAAAACTTATGCAGAGAAAAACGGACAGGATTTTTTGATTAAAAAGTATACAAAACCATTGCAATTAATGGAAGCATTAAAAGAAGAATTTCAGATTTTCTTTTTAGATATTGAAATGCCTGCCATGGATGGCTTGGAACTGGTGGATGTTATACGAAAGCATGATGAAAAGTCCATAGTTTTGTTTGTTTCTTCCCATAATGAACTTGTAGGTGTTGGTTATAAATATGATGTGCAGAATTTTATTACAAAGCCAATTACGCAAATACAAATAAACTGTGAAATGAACAGGGCGCTTAGAAAACTCAATACATACGAACAGAGATATATTGCAGTGAAAAATGAAAAAGGCTATTTTAAGTTGTTTTTATCAGATATAGAATATATTGAAACAGTAAATCGAAAGGTATTATTTCATTTGCGAAATGGAGAACAGGAAGATGGATATTTTAAAATGAGAGATTTGGAAGAAAGATTAGAACCATTTTTCTTTGTTCGTTGCCATAATGGTATTATTGTGAATGTAGATTGCATTGAATCATTACATGATCTTACGATAAAGCTCTATTCTGGGGACAAAATATATATAACTCGTTCGAGAAAACAGAATCTTATGAAAAAAATGGCAGAACGGGGAGGATGTATATAGAGTGTATGGGCAAATTATACTGAGAGATATTTTTTCTTTATTGAATATTTTATTGCTTGTTTATTTATTAACAGACGGTAAACTCAAAATAGCTGCAGGAGAAGTTTCCGCATATTCTTATATATTATGTATAGGGGGACTTTATTTCATTAGAGTAATGGAAAATGGAACAGAGTTACATATCGTCTATAATTATGTGACGATTGTTGTGATTGCTATGATTATAGGGCATTTTTTGTTTCAATATAATTTGAGATTTAGTTTGTTGATTGGAAGTGTTTTTTTATCCATAGTTTTATTGGGGCAGTTATTAAGTTGTACTTTTTTATATCCATATAGCGGAGAAACAATTTTAGCAGAACTTTCAAGTAAATATCAAAATAGTATGATTATAATTTCAGAAATTATAATTATAACTATAAATGAGCAAGTTCGTGATTTTGCATAAAAGAAAGACACCTCGATTCCATGTGTTGTATAATGAAAGTGCCAAAACAAACATTTGCAACATTTACGAAAGAAG
>QUFC01000090.1 GCA_003478355.1 Lachnospiraceae bacterium AM48-27BH | reverse complement strand
CCTCCGGCGCAAGGGAAGATTTGTCATGGACGATAACGCGCACATTCGGTTCTCGCTTCACGCGCCCGATCAGCAGGACGCTCCTTGCTGCGGCGCGGAAGTCGATAGAACCTAAGCCCCGGTATGCGCTCTGCCCTCCGGCAGCTTTGTTGAGATGTCCGATAAGGATAACGGCGCACCCGGTACGCTCGGCAACATCGGCAAGGCGGCGGAACATGGGGCGCACTTCGTTTGCCCGGTTCATGTCGGTTTTTTCGCCCATGTACGCCTGTATGGGGTCAAGGATAATCAGCCGCGCCCCGTTCTGCGTGATTGCCTTTTCTATGCGCTCATCGGACAGGGTAAGCTCCCGCTTGGCTTCATCAATCACAAGCACCCGGTCAAGGTCGGCTTCTGCTTCCATCAAGCGGGGCTTGACGGTATCGCCCAACCCGTCCTCGGCGGTCTGGTAAATCACTTGGAATGGCGGCAAGGATTTCATTCCCGGCAGCGTTCCCCCGGTGGTGCAGGCGGCGGCAAGGCGTAGGGCAAAAGTGGTCTTACCTTCGCCGGGATTGCCTTGCACAATGGTTACTTTCCCAAAGGGGATATACGGCTCCCATAGCCATTCAACGGTCTGTGTATCAACCTCGCTCATGCGGATAATCTCAACGGTTTCTTCCTGTGGCGGTTCTTTCAAGCCGTAAATCGCTTCCCGGATATACTTCCCGTCCGCGATTTCTGCCCGGTGCTGCAATACCTCGTTCCAGTCCTTGTAAAGCGGCACAAGGCGGTGAACGGTCAAGCCCTCCGGCACAAGCTCCGCAAGGCGGCTGCAAGCGCCGCTTCCGGCTTGGTCGCTGTCAAGGCAGAGGTAAACGGTCTTGATGTTCAGACGGTCAGAAAGGAAACGCAAAAGGGCTTTTTCCCCCACGCCGCCCAACGCCAGATAGCTTTGCTTTTGCCAGTCTTTTTTGAACAGACAGAGGAAAGATAAGAGGTCTATCGGGGCTTCAAAGACAAACAATCTTTCGCCCTCGCCCCGGTAGCAGAAGTTAAAGGCTTTGTCGCTGCCTTTCACATCAAGCCGGAAGCTCCCGGCTGTGCCGCGCTGGTGGGCGTAGCGTGGTACTCCGTCCTCGTCCCGCCCTACGAATACGGTGTTGTGGTGGGCGGCTTCCTCGTAAATATCCCCAGTGGCAAAGAAAAAGCCCGTCACATCTTCATCAATGCGGCGGGCGGCTGTGAGGTAGTTCCTCGCTATGCGGTTGTCGGTGCTGCGGGGTGGCAGTCGGAAGTCAGAGAGGGGCGCGGGGCTTGGTCTGTCCGGCGGCGGGGCTGCGCCTTTTTCTCCTGTCAGCATTTCAACGGCTTCGGTGAAGCTCTTGCCGAAAAACTCCATGACAAAATCAACGGGTGCGCCGCCCTTGCTCTGGCTGTGCCTATACCATTTGTTTCCCCGGACGGTCAAGCTGTCGTGCCGTTTCCAGCGGTACTCGTTCCCGGCGCGGGTAAGCTGCTCGCCCTGTCCGTGCAGAAAAGAAACAAGGTCGGCTTGGTTGGCGCGGTCTATTTGTTCTTGGGTGTAATACATAGTTGATACCTCTCTTTCTGTGGTTGAATTGTTCATAGTTTTGATGTAGAATGAAACCGAAAAATCGGAAGTTAGTGAGGTGCTGGATTGTGAATGAAAGAGAAAAAATTATTCACTTATGGTTTGAAATGTGGCTTACAAAACAGGATTTAGGTATTGATGATATTTTTGCAGAAGATGTAATTTATACTGAAAGTTGGTGTCCAAAATATAATAACCGTCAAATCGTAAAACACTGGTTTCAGGAATGGAATACTCGTGGCAAAGTCGTTGCTTGGGAAATCAAACAATTTTTCCACAAAGGAAATCAGACGATTGTGGAGTGGTATTTCAAAAATGAAATGAACAATGGGAGCATAGAGGAATTTGATGGAATTTCGCTGGTTGAATGGACAAAGGATAATAAAATAAAATCATTGAAAGAGTTTGGTTGTAATTTGAATAATTATAATCCTTATGAGCATAGTGACCAGCCCGAATTTAGGGACGAAAGAGCAAGTTGGTTTTAATATTAGGGATCAATAGCGTCCATTTTATCAGAAAACATTTAGGACGGACAGGCAAAATAGCTTGCCCGTCCTTTTCTTTATCTCTCCTGTTCCTGCCGCTTGGTGCGGTTCTGTGTCTGCTCCGGCTGCTCGGCTTTCAGCGCAATATCCACGCATTTGCGTATCTTCTGAAGCTCGGCAACTTCGGCGCGGGCAGCTTTCAGTTTGGTGTAGTCGGTATCTCTCTGCGCTTTGAGGTCAGCGTATTCCTGTTTCCATTCGGAGATAGGCAGCGTCTTTGTATCCGTCAGATTTGCATGGAGATAGCGGCTTGCTGCGTTCCATAGAGTCAGCTCGGCGCGGTGGGCTTCCTCATACTTATCCCGTTTGTTCGTCCAGCCATTTTTCAGCTTTTTCAGTTCGGCATGAATGGGCTTGTACTGCAAATAATTCTCGCCGTTCTCTATCAGCTTTTGCAGCTCTTTCATGCGCTGCTCGGCGGTTTTCATTCCCTCCCGGATAGAAAAGGCTTCATCACTGACAGAGGAAAGAGAAGCGTCCAACTCGTCAAGAGTGGAGATACCATGCTCCGCAAGATAATTCGCTGCCTGTGATATGGTTTTCAGTTCGTCGGCTGCGTGTTGGTGCTGCCAGCTCTGCGAATACTTCCGGCTCTTTTCCCTCTGAACGCTCAAATACTTCATCAACAGATTTGCGAGGTTGGGAGATTGCGGCGGCTGCTCCGGGGCGGTTTCCCGCGCTTTGAACAGGTCGGCAATCCATTCCTTGAGCTTCCCAATCTGCGCCCGGATTTCCCGGATAAGGCGGTTTGTCTTTTGAATACTGCGGTTCAGTTCGCCTTTCTCGGTGGCGATACCTTTCTTCTCCATCTGGCAAGCCGCCACGCCCATGTGGACGGTGGGTATCTCGTCTATGCCGCGCTCGGCGTTGCTGCGGTGGTCGATACGCTCCGGGCTTCCGTTCCTCTCCAAAAAGTCGTTGGTAAAGTCAGCCCATGCCTTGCGCCACAAGAGGGTGTTGTCCTTGTCGTTCCAGCCTGTAAGGTCCACTTTGTGGGTTTTGTATCTGCCGCTTGGCAAGCGGATACGCTCGCCGTTTTCATCAAGGTCATATTCCTTTTTGGACTTCGCCGCCCATGCGCCGCGCTCGTCAAGTGGTCGCATGGTCAGCATGATATGACAATGGGGATTGCCTTTGTCGGTGTCGTGAATGGCATAATCAACGCACATTCCTCTGGAAACAAATTGAG
>QUFC01000009.1 GCA_003478355.1 Lachnospiraceae bacterium AM48-27BH | reverse complement strand
CCGTAAGCAACTGTTATATATAAAACAAGAACGACAAGCCCGATTCACAAGCTTATCGCTCTTAATTATCATAGAAGAATCTTATTTACAGAGATTTTCTCATACTCTCGATGCTCTGGATGCATTTTTCCAGACCGTAGGAGAAAAAGATCAGGCGATCCTGATTTCTGATATGTATGGCGGTAGCGTCAACAGCACCATGTACACCTATTTGGATCGTTCAAACACCACTCTGGTAGCTGGTGTGAACTTAGCTCTGGTGATCGGCCTGACCATTTTAGAAGGCGATATCACCCGCGAAACTCTGGAATCTGTCATTGAGCAGTCCAGAGAAGCAATCCGGATCGTGGATCTGGAAAAGAGCGGCGAGGAAGAAGAGGATGAATTGTTCTAGGAAATGAAAAACCGTAATTTGACATTATAAGCGTAAATCGTATTAGTTATCCTAGTGTGGAAGAAAATTTCTTCCATTCGGGAATGGCACAGAGGCAGAAAACTAGTCCCATGGCGGCAAACAGACACAAGAAACGAATTAAGATAGACCAGCCAAATAAGTCGGCTACAACTCCCAGACCAAATGTGGATATACTGCTTCCGATGTAGACAGTAGAGTTTAAAATTCCGGAAACTGTGGATACCCGTCCCCGTTTTAAAAAGTTTGTGGGGATAAAGCTGACTAGCATCAGGTTGATTCCCATCATACAGGAAGTGACCAGGGAGAAAAAGATGAGTGATAGTACCAGATGGATTCCCTCAGTTAAGATCAGACAGGCCAGAAATATTAAGGAGCCTGCAAACAGGATCGTGCTGGTCTGAATCTCATTTTTCTTCCATTTCCGGAAAATGAAATTGGCAGCATAGACACCCAGCAGGTTAATAGCGGGCAGCAGGGTGGTGGCAAAAATAGCCACAGAAGTTCCTACATGGTAGGTGTTGGAGAGATAGGAAGGTACCCAGCTGGTAACTCCGTCGCGAAGCGCTCCCTGAACAATTAAACTGCCACAGATAAAGAAAATTGCGATTACCAGGCACACTGGAATCGAATGAGAACTGGATTTTTCGGAAGTGGTTGACGATTCGGACAACAACTCTTTGTGATTTTGCTGACGCTGGAATTCTAGCTTTTTTTCGAGGAAAGAAAACAGACACAGCCAGAGAACAGCGACAAGTCCTATAAAGGTACAGGTGAAGATAAACATACTACGCCATCCCCATAAATAAATCATGAGCGAAGAAAGTGGATAAGTTAAAAAGACTGCAGCGGGATAGGTTGTAGCAATGTTAACGCAGGCATTTTTTTGCTCTTTAGCAGGGAGATATTCGGCAAAGACCCGGAGAATTGGTGACCAGGTCATAGATTGGAATAAACCATTGATACACCATGCTATCGTCATAGACTGAGGAGAATGGAGAAGGGACATTATGCCATTGGCAATGGCAGAACCAGTTAATCCAGTAAAAATCATCCATTTTGGAGAAATCCGATCACCTAAAAAACCGCTGACTAATTGACCGGCTCCGTAACAGATGAAGAAACCAGTTCCAACCATTCCACAAGCCTGATTTAAATAACCTTCAGAAGCGATAATTTCTGCCATAACCGCAGAATAATTCTGCCTCCCGATGTAAGTGGAAAAATAAGAAATCCAACAGAGTAAAAAAAGAATCGTATTCATAGTGAATGCTCCTTATGCAGCCTTGAATTATCCTTCAAGGCTGCATATTTTATTGAAATAGTATTCTTGACAGGTGGCAATCAGGCCGAGAGTTCCGCCGGTATTCCACAGATCAGAGACTGCCACTTCTACCGGAAGCGAAGAAGTCTCATGAAGAATCTGGGTAATCGTGGGGAGCATTTCTTCGGCAAAAGCAAGATATTCTCCGCCAATAATAATTTTCTCACAATCAATAACGGACTGGAGACAGCTGATGGCCCATCCAAGTTCAGAGAAGGTTTTATGCGTAAAGCTACGAATATACGGATCTTTTGCTTTCCAGAGTTCTATCATAGAAGAAAAATCAACCGTTGTTTCGCCATCTGGAAGTTTTTGCAGGACAGAATCAGGGAGACTGGCATTGATGGCACTTAATACGCCTTCGATAGAAATCCGATCTTCCAGTTTTCGCGGCTTTTCACCGGGAAGAGAAGGTGGAACCAGAAAATTTCCGAATTCGCCGGAAGCCAGATGACTTCCTTCATAAAGCTTTCCGTTTAAAATAAGTCCAGAGCCAACACCCTGTCCGCAGCTGATGTACAGCAGATTTTTGCAGTTTTTCCCTGCACCATAGTAGAATTCGCCAAGTGCAGCAGCATTGGTACTATTGCGGATTAATACAGGCACGTGAAAATGTGTCTGAAAATAATCTTCCAGATAAGCCATATCGAATTCGCCATATTTTAAACTGACGATGTATTTCTTCTCCTCAGGATTTATAATTCCTGGAAGAGAAATAGCGATGGCAGCCAGGTTATCGGAAGAGATATTTTGGGCATTCATCAGAACAGAAATTGCATTGGCACACATCTGGATCCATAGTTTGAAATCTGTCATAGGAGTTTGCTGGATCTTGAATTTATTTAGTTTTTCGCTGCGAAGATTACTCAAGGCAAAATAGGTGTCGTATAAATAAAAATCGATGGTTGCAATGTATTTAAAATCTGAGCGGAAACTTAATAGAACCGGTTTTCGCCCCAGTTTTCCAGTGTTTGCATCTTCTCCGATTTCTTCGATGATTCCGATATCAAGAAGAGCTGTGGCATTATCAGCCATGGAAGGTTTACTCATGTTTAGACTTCGGGCCAGTTCTGCACGGGAGATTCCGTCTGGATGCTGATAGATCGCATCCAGAATGGTTCTCTGGTTAATGGCACGGACATGTCTGGTATTAATCGTTTGTTTCATACGTTCCCCCGATCTGGTGAATGGGAAGATGAGAGCATAGTTACTGGTTTGCATCCAATGACTAAGTTTTGACCATCACTGTAGCCTTCTTCTCGTCCTGTCAGTTGTGTGATCAACAGATTGCGAAGGTATTTGATTCGTTGGCTGACAGATGGATCTTCCATTCGGTTATTTACTTCTATCTTATCTGATTTTAAGTCAAAGTACAATTCTTTTCCGGTCTGGGAGTACCAGATATATTTATCTTCTTTGGTCACGATGTATTGATTGGATAAGTTGCCGCCGCTGTGTTCGCCGTGGAGAAAATCCCGCTGTTGATGTGGTTTTCCGTAAAGAGCAGGAATTAGATCAAAACCGTCCGTTGGGAAGGTGAGCGGTATCCTGGTAGCACTTAAAATAGTCGGAAGAATATCTCTTAATTCGACTAAATCATCACAAATGGCGGTTTGCGGGTAATCGATTAGATTTTTTCCAACTCGGATCAGGAATGGGATTCGGATGCTTCCCTGGAATGGCTGAACTTTGCGGAAAAGTCCATGGTCAAAGAGCAGTTCACCGTGGTCGGAAGTAAATAAAATAATGGTATCTTCCAAAATGCGTTCTCGATACAATGCCTGGATCAAGCGTCCGATCTGGTGGTCCATATGCGTAATGCAGGCATAATACCCGGCCATGGCAGTGCGGCGAAGAGTCGGGTCGTCTGTTCCATACGGGGAGTCGTACATCCGGCCTGCCTGTACCCGCTCTTTTTCAAAATGTGCCCAGTCGCCCATGGCAGGTTCGTGGAGATCCATCTGCATATAGAAGTCCAGATAATCCTTTGGTGCATCCAGAGGTGGATGAGGACGTACAAAAGATGTCATTAGGAAAAATGGCTGACTGCGATCTCGTTGTTCCAGAAAACGAATACTTTTACTGACCGTCCAGTTGGTTGGGTGGGACATTTCATCGTAAGGCCATGGTTTTACGAGAAAAGAATTACATTCTAAACCTGCATCATTGACATCAGCATCATAGCCGCATCGGCACTTTAACCAGTGAAGGTAACTATCGTGAAAAAGCTGGTGTTCTTTGGCTGGTGCATTGGGGTTTCGGTAATAACCAATATAGCCATCATGAAGGGTCATGTTTTGAAAACCACAGCGATATAATGGTGGATGCACATGCATTTTGCCAACCATTTCCGTGTGATAGCCTCCATCGGACAAGGCAGCAGGAAGCATATGCGGGTAATCCCAGGTAATACCATCCTGATAACCAACTCGGTGATGGTGTTCTTGGGAAAGACCGGTAAACAGCGCAGCTCTGGCGGGAATGCAGCTAGGACAGGCACTGTATGCATTTGGAAAATAAGTGCCTTCTGCAGCGAGAGAATCCAAATATGGCGTTTTGACGTCTGGATGCCCGGCGATTCCTAAACAGTCTCCACGCATCTGGTCACACATGATCAAAACGATATTGGGGCGTTTTTTCAATAAAAAGTCAGTCATGGTGTGCCTCCTTTTATAAAGTTAAGTACACTTACTAAAATATACATTAAGTATAGCTTTGTTTTGGAAAAAAGTAAAGGATAAACTAGAAAATGTTAAAAAACAGCAGGCAAAATGCACGAAGAATTTAGTAAATAAAACTTGATAACATAAAAAATAAACAAATTTTTTTCAAAAAGATATTGACTTAGTAAGTATTCCTTGCTAATATAAGGACATAAGATACAACTTAAGAACGTGTAACAGAAAGAGCGTCAAAAAGAAACAACGTAACACATATATGCAGAAGTGCAAGGAGGAAAGAAGCATGAGAAAAAGAACAAGCAGAGTGTTAGCAGCAGCGTTGGCAGGCATGATGTTAGTCGGATGTGGAACTAGTCAGCCGGCAGCAACAGAGGCAGCAAAGGATAATGGTGGTGGACAGACCGAAGCAGCCAAAACGGAAGATACCAAGAGTACGGAAAGTGGTGACAAGGTAACATTGGAACTTTATCTGCAGAAAACGGATGTGGTGGATATTTTTCAGGAGATGATCGGCCAGTTTGAAGAGAAAAACCCAGATATCCATATTGAGCTGACCTGTGTACCAGATCCGGAGACTGCTCTGGTAACAAGAATTGCATCCAATGATTATCCGGATATCGTAACCATCTGGCCAGCAGAGAAATTTTACCGGGATCTGATGAGAGATGGAGCCTTGATGGATATTTCTGATCAGGCATTTATGGATCAGGTATCAGAGGGAACCAGAGCGATTGCACAGTATGATGGAAAAGATTATTCTCTTTCCATGGCGATGAGTGCATATGGATTGATCGTAAACAATCAATTATTTGAGGAAAATGGAATTGAAAAACCTCAGACATGGGATCAGTTGATTGATGCAGCAAAGGCATTTCAGGAAAAAGGAATTCAGGCATTTACATTCTGCGATAAATCTACAGAACCTTTGGGACAGCAGGCAGAGCGTATGAGCGGAATCATTAATAACGATATCACATCTCAGTTTAAGAAGGTCGGCAAGGGTGAGAGCAAATGGGCAGATGAACCTGAGATGAAGACACTGGCAGAGGCTATGCTTCAGATCCGTGAGTATGGTCAGGCCGATACCTTAGGTACTGGATCTGAGGATTCCTTAAATGATATGGCAACCGGAAAAGCAGCGATGTTATTATACGGAAGCTGGGGAATCCAGACCATTCTGAACTTAAATCCAGATATCGATATTGAAATGATTGCCATTCCGAATCCAACAGGCGGCGAGAGCATGGTTCCTGCAAGTATTGATACCGCGCTTTCTATCACAGAAGCATGTGAAAATAAGGAAGCTGCACTGAAATTCTTAGAGTTTATGTCCACAACTGAGACTGCACAGTTCTATGCAGACAATGAGCAGAACCCTCCAGTCATCAAAGGTGTGAATTACAACAGACCACAGTTACAGTCTATGGCAGATAAGTTAAACGCAGGCGAGTATTTCTTCAGTCCATCCGTTTACTGGCCAGCAGGTTTCCGTAAGAGCTGGGAAGCACCGCTTCAGCAGTTGGTTATGACCAAAGATGTTGATGCGTTTATGAATGATACCGACGCAATCAGCGTAGAGTATTTCGCAAACGAAGAATAAAAGTCAGCAGGGCGGGAGCCAGCGGCGTTGGCCGGGTTCCTGTCCTGTTTTCATAAGGGGAGATGTTACGGATGAAGAGACAGAAGCGAACCATGAATTTTTATCGGAAACAATCAATCGTATTCAGTCTGTTTGCACTTCCGCAGACGATTTTATACATCATGTTTTTTATTGCACCGATTATATGCGGTATTTTTTACAGTTTTACTGATTATAACGGAATTAATAAAAAATTGAATTTCGTAGGATGGTCTAATTATAAAACAGTATTTAGCAATTCCCGTTTTACCAAAGCATTGCTGTTCAATGCAAAATACAGTACGATGCTGGTGATCTGCATTCTGGCATTGAGTATGATCCTGGCACTGATCTTAAACAGTAATCTAAAAGGAAAGACCTTTTTCAGAGGTGCTTTTTTCTTCCCGGCAGTGCTGCCGCTGCTTACCATGGGGCTGGTGTTTAACAGCATTATTACAAAAGGAATTCCGCAGCTTGGAACCTCTCTTGGCTTTCAAAGCTGGGAGATCAGCCTTCTTTCCAGGCCGAAAACGGCGATTTTAGCAATTCTTTTTGTAGCGGTGTGGCAGGGACTGGCGATTCCAACAGTGCTATTTATGGCCGGACTCCAGACGGTTCCAGAGGAACTTTTGGAATCGGCGTCCTTAGATGGTGCGACGGCATGGCAGAAATTCCGTTACATCACCATTCCATTTCTGGTACCGACCATTACCATGGTATTTGTTTTAACCTTGAAACAGGGCTTGATGGTATTTGATCTGATCATGTCCATGACTCAGGGTGGTCCGGCAGGCGCAACTGAGAGTATGGCAATGCTGATCTATAATCACGGTTTTGTGGAGAGACGGCTTAGTGTAGCAATGGCAGAGGCATTAATTCTTGCAGTAATTGTATGCATTGTTTCGTTTATTCAGATTGTATGGTCAAATAGAAAAAGAATTTACTAGGAGGTGACAGCAATGAGCAAAAGACGGATTATCAAAGGAATTGAATACGCAGTGCTGGTTTGCGGTGTCCTGCTGATTGCCATGCCGCTGTTCCTGGTGCTGATTACGGCTTTTAAGTCAAATCTTCAGATTGCAGATAACTGGTTTTCCCTTCCGATTCCACTGTATTTGGACAATTTTAAGACGTTGTTTGGCAAACCGGAGCTTGGATTTGCTTTCGGAAATTCTGTGATTATTGCAGCAGTGTTTTAAGCATCAGTACACTGATGCTTCCGATCACGGCTTACGGTGTTTCCAGAACAATGCCTCAGAACCGGTTTATGCGTTATTTTTATTATTTTTTGATCATTGGACTGTTTGTGCCGTTTCAGGCCAAAATGATTCCATTAATCATGATCACCAGTAAACTGGGCATGATGAATGTACCTGGAATTATTGTTCTTTACTTAGCTGGTTCTACCTGTGAAGGTGTGTTTTTGTGTGCGGGATATTTGCAATCCATTCCACCGGATATGGAGGAGGCAGCTTATATCGATGGTGCAGGATTTTTCCGTACTTATTGGCAGGTAATTCTTCCGCTCATGAAACCAATTCTGGCAACTGTTGCAATTCAGAATGCACTCTGGGTATGGAATGATTTCCAGCTTCCGCTTTTGGTACTAAACAAGTCTTCCAAATTCTGGACATTGATTTTGTATGTATACAATTTTAAGACTGCATATCATACAGATTTTGGCTTGATCTTCGCATCATTCCTGCTTTCTATGCTACCAATCATGATCTTCTATTTGAGTATGCAGAAAAAGATCATCGGTGGTTTGACAGCGGGTGCAGTAAAAGGATAAAGGAGAAGAATCATGGAACGAAAGAAAATACTTCTGGTTTCTTTGGATGCTCTTGGAGAGAGCGATCTGGAATACTTAAAGAAATTACCGAATTTTGCCAAGATCATGAAGCGGGGGGCATGGTGTCCACACGAATGTTCCGTGTATCCATCTCTGACTTTTCCAAGCCATGCCAGCATAGCGACAGGCTGCGTACCCAATTCTCATCGGGTTGTGAATAACTATCAGTTTCTTCCATTTGAGAAGCATCCAAAGTGGAATTCCTACGCATACGCGTTAAAACGGAAAGCAGTATGGGATTATGCTGCTGAGAATGGAAAAAAGGTATTATCGCTGTCATGGCCGGTCAGTGGTGGGGCGAAAATGGCATATTCCATGCCAGAACTTTCTCCGGCAAAACCGAGAGAATGGAATACTCGTACTTTTTTTGCCCAGTTAAATATGATGCGAAAATATGGAACACCGGGATTTGCAATCCGGACGATGCTTTCCAGAAGAGAATTGCCAAAGGCCTGGTTTTATGGAAAACAGCCGGATCTGGATCAGGCGATGATTCATTGCTTTGAGCATGCGATTGAAAAAGAAGATTTTGATATTGCAATGCTGCATATTTATGGCCTGGATGACGAGAAACACCAGGTTGGCATTGAGGGAGGCCGGATACATGGATATTTACGGGCATATGATCGATTTGTAGGACGTTTGATGGAATACTGTGATCGGAGACAGGAACGGAACGAAAATGTGACGCTTATGGTGACCGGCGATCATGGACAAAAGGATGTAACCTATGCAATCCACGGAAATATGGCACTTCAGGATATGGGATACAGCACTTATCAGGACGGTTATTTAAAAGAGTATCAGGTTTATATGGATGGCTGTGACGGAATGGCGTATCTGTATCCGAGAAATGCAGAATCGGAGGATGACAGAGAGGCGTGCCGGATGGCAGCAGAATATTTTAAGACAGTACCTGGAGTCAAAGCAGTCATGGGACGGAAAGAATTTGCTCCTTATGGTTGTGATCAGAAGGCAGAGTATGTGCTGGAAGCGGCAAATGATTATTCTTTTGAAACAGGATATGAAGCAGAGGCAGACAAAGAACATCACTATACAGTAGTCAGTCACTATAAAGGACTTCACGGATATCTTCCGGATGAGGATGGATATCGTACTGTATTTTTCAGCTATGGAAAGGATGTCCAGGCAAAAACCATTGACAAGATGTGCATCACGGATATTCTTCCTACGATGCTGACCTGGCTGGGGATTACCCCGGATGCAGACATGGACGGAAAGGCAGTAAAAGGTGTATGGAAGGAGACCGATGCCTGATGAAAATACAGTATCTCGGAACGGCTGCAGCAGAAGGAATCCCGGCGATGTTTTGTACCTGTGAACTGTGTCGGAAAACGGCAAGAGCAGGAAGTGCAGAAGCCAGATGCCGCAGCAGCGTATTGATCAATGATCAGATTCTAATTGATCTTACACCGGATATTTACTATCAAAAAATGCGGTGGAACCTGGATTTGAGCCAGTTGGAAGCTGTGTTTGTAACACATTCTCATACGGATCATTTTGATGGGGCTGAATTGACCAGACGAAGTGCAGCTGATTACTGTAAACCGGCCTGGGAGCGTCCACTTCTGGTATATGGAAATAGAAAGGTCTGTGGATTTGGAAGGAGAAGCCTGAGGGAAGAGTTTGGGATGGAGGAAAATCCGTCGATTGTGTTTCATGAATTGGTGCCGTATGAAACGGTGAAGCTGTGTGGACTTACGGTTACTGCGATTCCTGCACAGCATGATCCGCAGGAGGACTGCCTGATCTATCTGATTGAGGATGAAAACAGCCGGTTTTTGTATGGAAATGATACGGGGCTGCTTCTGGAGGAGACCTATACGCATCTGGGAAATAAGCCTTTTGACTTGATCAGTCTGGATTGTACCTTTGGTGCTAGAAAAGCAAGAGAAGGACGGCATATGGGATTTTCGGAAAACTGGGAATTTTTACAGGAGTTACAAAAGCATGGCTGTTACTCTAAAAGTACGAAAGTATATGCAACCCATTTTTCACATAATTGTGGAATGCTGCAGCAGGAATTGGAACAAGAAGGAAGCAAATATGGGATTCACGCAGCGTATGATGGTTTGATCTGCATAATCTGAAAATAGTTCAAAAATATCTGAAAATAGAATCTTGACCAGTGCAGATTTCCTTGCGAACATATCTTACAAATCATACAAGCGATGTGTGAATGAATCGACATGAAAAAAGAACGGAAGAAGGGGTTACATGGAATTTGCACTGGAGAAGGAACTGATGATGATTGGCAGACTGCTGATTGCGGGATTCTGCGGAGGAATCATTGGACATGAGCGGGAAAACAGGCGGAAACCGGCGGGAGTGCGTACCCATACCGTAGTGGGCGTGGCATCGGCACTGATGGTCATGATTTCCAAATATGGTTTTACCGATGTGGTGAGTGAATATGTGAGAGTTGATCCGTCCCGTGTGGCGGCTGGTGTGGTTACAGCGATCGGTTTTCTGGGTTCTGGAATAATCATTGCCAGAAATAAAAACGTCAGCGGTATTACCACTTCGGCAGGGATCTGGGCGACAGTGGGTGTCGGTCTGGCAGTCGGCTCGGGGATGATCTATCTGGGTGTTGCCACTTCGATCATTGTGGTGCTGGCGGAGATGTTTCTTGGCCGTGGTTCCATCGTAGGACTGCATCGGGAAGCCCTGACTTCACTGACCGTAGAGATTGCCGGTGGCCAGGGTGAGCTGTTGGAACTGAAAAACTGCATTTCAGAGATGGGATTTCACATTCGCAGCTTTGAATTTTCCCAAAAAGAAAAGGGAACACTCAAGGCGAATATCGTCCTTGGTGTCCCCAGACAGAAGCGCATTACGGAGCTTCTGGAATTGAAGCAGCCATGGATTATTGGTTTGGAAGTGAAGGGAAAACTTCTTCTTTAAAGCAATAACTTTCTATGGGAATTTTCACACGTGTTTGTTATAATGAGCATAATGAAATAACAGTTGTCTGGCTTAAAAGCTGGAATGGAAAGGAATCATGTGCAGTATGCTTCATTGGATCAAAACACATAAATATGCGTTGGCGGGACTGTATCTGTTTGTATTTTTGGCGGGGTTTGGGCTTTTGGAGCTGGTGGTGAAGGAACCGAAGGTGGTCATTCATTGTCCGGTTGACGATTGGATCCCATTTTGTGAATGGTTCGTGATTCCCTATTTCCTGTGGTATGCATGGGTTCCGGTTTTTATGATTTGGTTTATGCTGAAAAGCCGTTATGATTATCTGAAATTGTGCTTTGTCATGTTAGGGGGTGCAACGATCTGTCTGGTGATTTATGCTATTTGGCCTAATGGGCTGGATCTTAGGAGAGAGATTACGACGCATAATTTTTGTGCGGAGATCGTCCGTTTTTTACGGTCTGTGGATCCACCTTACAATGTGTGTCCATCCATTCATGTTTCCAGTACTGTATCGGTGCACCGGATTATTTGTCAGAGTCGTAGTTTTCGGGATAATAAGAAGATGAAATGGATCTCCAGGGGAGTGACCTGGGCAATCTGTTTGTCTACTATGTTGATTAAGCAGCATTCGGTGATTGATGTAGTGTGTGGATGGCTGCTGACAGAGGTGATGACGCTTCTTTATAATGGTTGGCGCCCATTGCGTGAGATAGATCGATAGAAAGAAGGAAGAAGAATGATAAACCTGAAGGGCATCATGGGAATTCCATTGTTGAAAAAAAGCCGGTTTACAGGAAGTGATGGAGAACTGAGGTTTGTTCTGGAGAAGCAGAGCAGTGAGGAAGAGGGAGACCGGCTGGCGGCAATCTGCTGGTTTGGAAAGCTGTGCTCCGCTGCAACGCCAGACGAAGAAAAGATCACCAGGTATTTTCCATTTGATAAAGACGGACTGGAGCAGGCTCAGGTGTGGTTAAATGAGCAGGTCCAGAATGGTAGGAAAATAGAAACCTGACGGGATGTTGTGAACGCAGAAGCTCATGCGGTGTATGAATTGCATACGCAGAAGGCTGGCATAAGACATACAGGAGGTGGCAGAGATGCAGGAGATAAAGGATCGGGACGTAAAGCAGGAAGAGATTTTAAAGCAGTGGATACAGGAGAGCAGTCATATCGTGTTTTTTGGTGGTGCGGGGGTATCGACAGAAAGTGGAATACCGGATTTCCGGAGTCAGGATGGCTTGTATAATCAGGAATATGCCTATCCGCCAGAGACCATCATCAGCCATAGCTTTTTTATGAGAAACCCAGAAGAATTTTACCGTTTCTATAAAAACAAGATGATTTTCCGGAATGCAAAGCCGAATGCAGCGCACCTGGCATTGGCGAAGCTGGAACAGGAAGGAAAATTAAAAGCAGTCATCACCCAGAATATTGATGGACTGCATCAGATGGCAGGAAGTAAGAATGTGCTGGAGCTTCATGGTTCCATTCATCGGAATTATTGTATGCGATGCGGAAAGGCTTATGGATTGGAAGCTGTTGCAGATGCGGCGGGCATTCCTCGGTGCAGCTGCGGTGGAATCATTAAACCGGATGTGGTATTATATGAAGAAGGACTGGATCAGCAGGTGCTTTCGGCGGCGGTCAATGCTATTCGCCATGCGGATATGCTGATCATCGGCGGAACCTCCCTGACTGTATATCCTGCGGCTGGACTGGTGGATTATTATGAGGGAAATAAGCTGGTTTTGATCAACAAGTCAGTGACAGCAAAGGAAGCTCATGCGGATCTGGTGATCACAGAACCCATCGGACAGGTATTCCAAAGATGTGTATTAGGTGAGAATTGCAGTGAAGACGCGCAAACATCAGATAGACGATAGGTGTGTGGTAATGAGAAATGAAAAGGAGAAAATGTTAAGAAATTAAAACAATTGACGAATGTGACTAAACGTGTTTAAATATACTCAAAGGAGTAAGCTATTATGAACACACCAAATATCACAAATTACAAGCCAAAAGATTTTGCTGAATTGTTAGGCATATCTGTTAAGACATTGCAACGCTGGGATAGGGAAGGAACTCTAAAAGCCAATCGAACTCCAACTGACAGGCGTTATTACACTTACGACCAGTATCTTCAATTTAAAGGCATAAATACCGAAAATGACCAACGTCAAGTAGTTATTTATGCGAGAGTGTCTACGAGAAACCAAAAAGATGATTTACAAAACCAGGTTGCATTTTTAAGACAGTTTTGTAATGCCAAAGGAATGATTGTAGACCAATGTATTGAAGATTATGGGAGTGGACTTAATTACAATCGTAAAAAGTGGAATGAGTTATTAGATGGAGTAATGGAGCAAAAAATCAAAACCATAATTGTAACCCATAAAGATCGATTTATCAGGTTTGGTTATGATTGGTTTGAAAAATTCTGTATGAAGTTTAACACAACCATTATGGTGGTAAATAATGAAGCATTATCACCACAAGAAGAACTCGTGCAGGATATTGTTTCAATACTCCATGAGTTTTCCTGTAGATTGTACGGGCTTCGTAAGTATAAAAAGCAAATAGAAAAGGATGAGGACATTGCTAAAGAGCTTCAAGACGGAAATCAATCCGACAGAGGAACAGAAAGTTAAGATTCGTAAAACAATAGGAGCTTGTAGATATATTTACAACTTCTATCTCGCTCATAACAAAGAACTTCATGACAATGGAGAAAAGTTTATGAGCGGTAAAAGTTTTAGTGTCTGGCTGAACAATGAGTATCTTCCTAAAAATCCAGATAAGCTATGGATGAAGGAAGTCAGTTCAAAATCTGTAAAGCGTTCAATCGAAAATGGCTGTGTCGCATTTACCAGATTTTTCAAACATCAAAGTGCTTTTCCTAATTTTAAAAAGAAGGGAAAATCTGATGTGAAGATGTATTTCGTAAAGAATAATCCAAAGGATTGCCGATGCGAAAGACACAGAATGAATATTCCATCACTTGGTTGGGTTCGTATGAAAGAAAAAGGATACGTTCCTACTACCAAAGACGGGTATGTGATGAAAAGCGGTCATGTCTCAATAAAAGCTGACCGATACTATGTTTCAGTTCTTATAGAGATCCCAAATAACAAGATAGCTGATAATTCCAATGAAGGAATTGGCATTGACCTTGGATTAAAGGATTTTGCCATTGTTTCGAATGGTAAAACTTATAAGAACATTAACAAATCCGCAAAATTAAAGAAACTTGAAAAACAGCTTATTCGGGAACAGAGAAGTCTTTCTCGAAAGTATGAAAATTTAAAGGAAGGAGAGTCCACTCAAAGAGCGAATATACAGAAACAAAAGCTTAAGGTACAGAAAGTTCATCATAAAATAGACGATATCCGTACTGACTATATCAACAAAACAATCGCAGAGATGGTGAAAACCAAACCATCTTATATAACGATTGAAGATTTAAATGTATCAGGAATGATGAAGAACAAACATCTTTCAAAGGCAGTTGCTTCGCAGAAGTTTTATGAATTTAGAACAAAACTTCAAGCGAAATGCAAGGAAAACGGAATTGAACTTCGTGTAGTAGACAGATGGTATCCATCATCGAAAACTTGTCACTGCTGCGGAGCTATCAGGAAAGACTTAAAACTTTCAGACAGAATCTTCCAATGTGACTGTGGTTATATTGAAGACAGAGATTTCAATGCTGCACTTAATCTGAGAGATGCTACGACTTACGAAGTTGCATAAATAAACGCAAACGTAGGTATGTACCGTGGGCTTACACGGGAATTAACGACTGTGGAGTGTACAAGAACTTGTGAGTAGATATGATTTTGGTCAATCCAAAGCATACACGATGAAACAGTAAGTAAAACTTGTGAGAGTTTACATTATCTCAATGTGAGTATATTTACACACATTTTGAGTGGCAGGAACAGATGTATCAGGCAGCAGAAAATCGTTATTTGGAAATGAAATACAACCGTTGTGGAAAGAGCGGACTGCTTCTTCCACAGATCTCTTTGGGATTGTGGCAGAATTTTGGACTTGAAAAGCCATTGGATCAGCAGAAGGAAATCATTACCTGCGCGTTCGATCATGGAATCACGCATTTTGATCTGGCTAATAATTATGGAAGACCGGCGGAAGGAATGGCAGAGAAGAATTTCGGAAGAATTCTTCATGAAGAGCTGTCTGCGTACCGGGATGAGATGGTGATTTCCACAAAAGCTGGTTATGATATGTGGCCGGGACCTTATGGCAATTGGGGGTCCAGAAAGTATTTGATGGCCAGTCTGGACCAGAGCCTGAAACGCATGAATCTGGACTATGTGGATATTTTCTACCACCATCGTCCAGATCCGGAGACACCACTGGAAGAAACGATGGGTGCATTATCAGACATTGTGAGACAGGGTAAGGCGTTGTATGTGGGTATTTCCAACTATCAGGCAGAAGAGGCGAAGAAGGCCATTGAGATTTTAAGAAACAATGGAACGCCGTGTCTGATCCATCAGCCCCGTTATAATATGTTTGAGCGTTGGGTGGAAAATGGACTGTTGGATGTGCTGCAGGAAGAAGGCGTGGGGTGTATCGCCTACAGCCCGTTGGCACAGGGATCATTGACGGATAAGTACTTAAATGGAATTCCGGCGGGTTCCAGAGCTTCCAGGGAAGGAACAACCGTGGCAGGCCGTTATCTTTCAGAAGAACATTTAGAACAGATCCGGAAATTAAATGAAATTGCAAAGAACCGTGGTCAGACGTTGGCGCAGATGGCATTGTGGTGGATTTTAAGACGTCCGGAAGTAACGACAGTATTAGTTGGCGCAAGCAGCAGTAAACAGTTGTTAGCTAATTTAGGTGCGTTAAAGGGCGCACCATTTACGGAAGAAGAACTGGGTAAGATTGAAAAAATCCTGGGGAATGCCAAGGTGATTTTGCGATAAGCTGATGGATAATCTGGAAAACGCAGGTTTGCAGCTGAAGACACAGAAACCTAGAAATCAGAACATAGAAATAGGAACAAAAAATAGGAACAAAAAATAGGAAAAGACAGATATGGACAGAAGCATCGTATATGAAGTTGGAGATATTGTAAAATTGAAAAAACCACATCCCTGCGGCAGTCAGGAGTGGGAGATCATGCGTGTAGGTGCGGATTTCCGCTTGAAATGTCTGGGATGCGGACATCAGATCATGGTGGAGCGGAAGCTGGTGGAGAAAAATACCAGAGGGCTGAGAAAGCCAGGAGACCAGCCAGCAAAATAGAAAAGGCAGAAAAAAGTAAAAAGAAAAAACACGAAAAAAGCCGCAAAAAGTCCTTGATTTTAGCGGAACTCTCTGTTATAATTATTTTTCGTGACACATCATTCCTTGCTCCCGAACTGAAGGCGGGGGCCAGAGACCAAAAGGAGGTAAATACTATGAACAAATATGAATTAGCCGTTGTTCTTAGCGCAAAACTCGAAGATGACGAGAGAGCCGCAGCTATCGAGAAAGTACAGGGTTATATTACCCGTTTCGGTGGTACTGTGACAAATGTTGATGAATGGGGTAAGAAGAGACTTGCTTACGAGATTCAGAAGATGAAAGAGGCTTTCTACTATTTCATCCAGTTCGAGTCTGATTCTGTATGTCCAAACGAAGTGGAAGCACACATTCGTATTATGGAGCCAGTTATCAGATACTTATGCGTAAGACAGGAAGCATAACTGACAAAGAAAGAGTGATCGTATGAATAGAGTAATCTTAATGGGTAGATTGACCCGTGATCCAGAAGTGAGATATTCCCAGGGCGAGCGTACTATGGCAATCGCAAGATATACCCTTGCAGTAGACCGTAGAGGCCGCAGAAACCAGGATGGTAATGAGCAGACAGCAGATTTCATCAACTGTGTCGCTTTTGACAGAGCAGGAGAGTTTGCTGAGAAGTATTTCAGACAGGGCATGAGAGTTCTGGTCTCCGGACGGATTCAGTCAGGCAGCTATACCAATCGAGACGGTCAGAAAGTTTATACGACAGATATAGTTGTGGATGATCAGGAGTTTGCAGACAGCAAGAACGCATCCGGCGGCAATGAAGGCGGTTATGGCAACAGCTATCAGCAGTCCAGACCAGCACCTTCCAGTGCCATTGGAGACGGATTCATGAACATCCCGGACGGAGTCGAGGACGAAGGACTTCCGTTTAACTAAGTTTCCGATTATAATAAGGAGGTTAGGGACCATGGCATTCAATAAGAATGATAAAGCTGACGGCGCTAAGGTAAGAAGAGGCGGCGCAGTTCGCAGAAGAAAAAAAGTTTGTGTATTCTGTGGCGAGAAGAACGGTGAGATCGATTACAAGGATACCAACAAATTAAAGAGATATGTATCTGAGAGAGGAAAAATCCTTCCAAGAAGAATCACAGGAAACTGTGCAAAACATCAGAGAGCTCTGACTGTTGCTGTTAAGAGAGCACGTCATCTGGCACTGATGCCTTACACCATGGAGTAATCCTTATAAAATAAGGGTTTTCACGGATAAAGTAAGGTTTTATCTAATTAATTTGAAGCATCATTTAAGGATTCCATATGAGAGATCATGTGGAATCCTTTTTTTGCGTAGCAGGGAATTTCCTGTTACACAAAAAGGCGCTAAATACTAATGAGGCACGCTTGCGCGAAGATCAGGTTCACCAGATGGAGCTATGATAGATATTGGCATTAAATCGAAATAAGAAAAAGAAATTTGTTTTTTCTGAAAGCTGGGAAAATATAAAAAACTGC
The DNA here is from genome assembly GCA_003478355.1 of Lachnospiraceae bacterium AM48-27BH. Lineage (GTDB taxonomy): Bacteria > Bacillota > Clostridia > Lachnospirales > Lachnospiraceae > UBA3402. Next base: position 88,660 of record QUFC01000009.1, on the reverse strand, counting down.
ATTAAAATTTCTTTTAAGGATATTTATGTCTGAAAATTGACTTTTTTGCTGACACCCTTTATACTACGTAGAGGAAAAGTCAAAAAAAGAAACGGCAATGTGGAAGGGCAGTAAAACCATTCAAGATGTAATTCGAAGGTCCAGAACATTATTCTGGATTTTTTTTTACAAGCTTTCGCATCAACATTGTGAAGAGGCAACAAGTTGCTGTGCTGTTTCCGCATTGGTTTGCGGTTTGTGAAAAGGTATCGAAATGGAGAAGGAAGGGGGAGCTAAAAATTTCAACCGCCTGTTATGACTTGTTCTGAATAAGAAAATAAAGTCCACCGATATCTGGTGGCGGAATGGAGCATTTCAAATGATTCATGATGGATTTATCTATCTGGCCACTTTAATGCTGCTGGCAGCAATTCTGGTCAATCTTCCTGTGCACTTGCGGGGAAAAGGCGCACAGACTTTTTTTAAGTTTGCACCGCCGATCGTTCTGATCTATTTAGGCATGATGCTTTTATGTACTATGAAAGTATGGGATCTGCAGGATACGTCAGCCATTTACGTAGCGATCAAAAATCCGTTACTTTACGCAATGCTGTTTTTAATGCTGCTGCGTTGTGATCTGAAAAAGATCATTAAATTAGGACCGAAAATGCTGATCGGTTTCTTCTCAGCAAGTATTTCAATCGGTGTTGGTTTTGTAGTAAGCTATGGCATTTTCCATAAATTACTGGGTCCGGAAAGCTGGAAAGCACTTGCAGCACTGTGCGGAAGCTGGTTAGGCGGCGGCAGTAATATGCTGGCGATTCAGGCAATTCTGGATGTAAGTGAAGAAAGCCTGGCATATTCTCTGGTAATGGATTCGGTTTGTGCAGTACTCTATGTTATGTTCCTTCTGTGGGTGATCAACTTCTCTAAGGAATTCAACGCCTGGACAAAGGCAGATGTACGTCTGATCGATGAAGTAGGAGCATCTCTGGAAAAAGAGGCAAGAGAGGACAAGAGGCCTCTTACCTGGAAAAACATGCTTCTTTTAATCGGCGTATCCTTATTTATATCCTCTCTGTCCAAGGATGCCGGTGTTATGGTTGCTTCTGTTCTGCCTGTTTTTGATAAGGCAACCTGGACAGTTCTTCTTGTAACAGCTACAGGTCTGATCGTAGCAATGACTCCTTTTGGAAAGATTAAGGGAACGGAAGAAGTTTCCAATATCATGCTTTACATTGTCATCGCGATGATCGCTTCCAGAGCAGATATTTCTGCTATGGGAAATGCACCGGTATGGCTGGCTGCCGGATTCCTGATCCTGCTGATCCATGTAGCGGTTATGGTAATCCTTGCAAAGCTGATCCGACTGGATATCTTTACCTGTGCGGTTGCATCTCTGGCGAATGTCGGAGGAACTGCGACAGCGCCGGTACTTGCAGGTGCATACAGCAGCGCGCTGGTCCCGATCGGTATCCTGATGGCTCTTCTCGGCAATATTATTGGAACACCGGGCGGTGCATTTGTAGGATACTTAATGAGCCTGATTGGGTAGAGAACAACAATTCTTAAAGGGTGTGAATAGTGCCACCAAGGTGTATGTTCATAAGGTGTGGAAAGACGAACATAAAAAGCTACGGTCGGATTTGGAGAAATTGAGTCAGGTAAGGATCATGGTTTCCTAGGATTACCAATTACCAGAAATGGCAGAACCAATGAAATCATGATTCTTTTTGAATAAAGAAATCGAAGAGACTCTGTATGAGAAATCATGCAGGGTCTTTTTTCGCCCTATGACACAAAAAACGCTCCGCTAAGGATCGCACTGCGGCGGAGTGGAAGAGTGTCGCTAAAGCGACCCGCCGCAGGCGGAGAATCCTGCAAGCAGGATTCTTTTTTATGCTGTGTACAGACATGTCATGTTCAGATGTAAGCTCTGTATAGACGAAAGTTCTCGAACATGATATAATAGATAGGTGTATTTAGGAGCAGGGTCATAACGGAGGCATCATAAAATGTCTGCAAAGGAGAGGGCCGAATGAAGAATCAGAAAAAGCGAAAAGGACAGATGTACGCGTATTTCCAGTGGCCGCTGTACCTTGGGGTATTGGTGATCTGTATGAATGTGGTGGTCGGTGCCATTAATCTGAGTGCCGGACTGGTCATGTTTTTCTTTACACTGATCTATCTTGGAATTGCGGGTGCGATTTATGTTTATAAGCGGAAAGGGCTGCTTCCTGGGCTGGTGGATTTCTCAGCGGATTATGCCTGGGTCCAGAAGAAGTTATTGATGGACCTGGATATTCCGTATGCCATGACGGATGAAACGGGTCATATTTTGTGGATGAACCAGTGCTTTTCAGAATTGGTCCAGGGGGAAAAAAGCAAGATCCGGAGCATCAGCGTGCTATTTCCGGAGATTACTAAGGATGTGCTGGAAAAACTTAAGGAAAAGTGCAGCATCCATACGTCTTTGGGTGATGGCAAGTACCGGGTGGATTTAAAGCCAGTCCGGATCCAGGGAATCGGAGAGGCAGAGGAGCTGTTTGGCGCAGAGGAAACTGCCAATGAGATGATTGCAGTGTATCTGTTTGATGAGACGGAGATCCTGCGTTGTCGTCAGGAGATCAATGACCAGAAGATGGTTGCGGGACTGATCTATCTGGACAATTATGACGAAGCGTTAGAGAGCGTAGAAGAGGTCAGGCGATCCCTGTTAACGGCATTGATTGACCGTAAGATCAACAAATACATTTCCGGCATGAATGGTATCACAAAGAAGCTTGAGAAGGATAAGTATTTCTTTGCCATCAAACAGCGGTATGTGCAGGAGCTGAGAGATAACCGTTTTTCTCTTCTGGAAGAGGTAAAGACTGTTAATATTGGCAATGAGATGGCGGTGACCTTAAGCATCGGTCTTGGTATGGGTGGCGAGACTTATGGGCAGAATTATGAATTTTCCCGTATGGCCATTGATATGGCTCTGGGACGCGGCGGCGACCAGGCGGTGATCAAGAGTGCGGAGAAGATCGAATATTTCGGCGGCAAGTCCCAGCAGGCAGAAAAGACCACCAGAGTAAAGGCGAGAGTGAAAGCCCACGCGCTACGGGAACTGATGGAGACCAAGGACCGGCTGCTGATCATGGGTCATAAACTAGGAGATATCGACTCCTTTGGCGCATCGGTTGGTATCTACCGGATTGCCACAGCATTAAATAAAAAGGCACACATTGTCATCAATGATGTGACAAGCTCTGTACGTCCGATGATGGAGCGGTTTGTCAATAATCCGGATTATCCAGAGGATCTGTTCTTAAATGGAGAGCAGGCAGCAGAATTGGTGGATGCGAACACCATTCTGGTGGTAGTTGATGTCAACCGCCCAAGTATCACAGATGCTCCGGCGCTGCTGAAGATGGTAAAAACGATCGTAGTCCTGGATCATCACCGTCAGAGCAGTGAGATCATTGAAAATGCAGTGCTTTCCTATGTGGAGCCATATGCGTCTTCTGCCTGTGAGATGGTAGCGGAGGTATTGCAGTATATTGCAGATGGTATTAAGATGAAATCCCAGGAGGCAGATGCCATGTATGCGGGAATTGTCATTGATACCAATAATTTCACGAACCAGGCGGGTGTCCGCACCTTTGAGGCGGCAGCATATCTGCGGCGAAGCGGCGCGGATATTACCAGAGTAAGGAAATTATTCCGTGATGATATGGCTGAGTACAAGGTGAAGGCCAAGGCTGTGGATAAGGCAGAAGTATTTGAGGGCGCATTTGCCATCAGTGAGTGTCAGGGGGAGGGCATTGAGAACCCGACGATCATCGCAGCGCAGACAGCGAATGAGCTGCTTGGAATTAAAGGAATTAAGGCTTCAGTCGTTCTGACGGAGTATCAGGGCGTGATTTATCTGAGTGCAAGATCCATTGATGAGGTCAATGTCCAGGTAATGATGGAAAAATTAGGTGGCGGTGGTCACCGGGCCATTGCCGGAGCCCAGCTTCGTGGCGTGACGATGGAAGAGGCGAAACAACGCTTAAAAGCCGTAATTACGGAAATGATAGAAAAGGGAGAGGTCAGCTAAGACAGAAACCCTGAAAAACAGGAGGAAATACCATGGAAGTTGTATTATTAGAGGATGTAAAGGCACTGGGTAAAAAGGGACAGATTGTAAAGGTGAACGAGGGTTATGCCCGCAACTTTATTTTACCGAAAAAGCTGGGAGTAGAGGCAACTCCAAAGAATTTAAATGATTTAAAGCTGCAGAAGGCCAATGCAGAGAAGATAGCAGCACAGCAGTTAGCGGCAGCAAAAGAGTTGGCGGCAAAATTAGAGGCTGCTTCTGTGACACTGTCCATCAAAGCGGGTGCCAACGGCAAGACCTTTGGTTCTGTATCCAGCAAGGAGATCGGTAAAGCGATCGAGGATCAGATTGGTCTGGAGATTGACAAGAAGAAACTGGTTCTGCCAGAGCCGATCAAGACTTTTGGTACTCACGAGGTACCGGTGAAGCTGCATAAGGATGTGGTTGCAAAGTTAGCTGTGAAGGTAACCGAGGCTTAAGAAAAAGAATGTCACTGAAAATAACCTGCCGCAGGCCATAAGCGTCTGCGAGCAGGGTTCTTTTTATAAACGGAGGAAAAAATGGACGACGCTTTGATCAAGCGGGTGCTGCCGCACAGTCTGGAGGCGGAGCAGTCGGTCATCGGCTCCATGCTGATGGACAGAGAGGCCATTATCACGGCATCGGAGATCGTGATGGCGGATGATTTTTATCAGCACCAGTATGGTGTCATGTACGAATCCATGGTGGAGTTGTTCAATGAGGGAAAGCCGGTAGATCTGGTTACCTTACAGAACCGCTTAAAGGAAAAGGATGTACCGCCGGAGGTGTCAAGCCTGGAGTTTGTCCGGGATATCATCACGACAGTACCGACCTCGGCCAATGTGAAATATTATGCTACGATTGTAAAAGAAAAGGCGGTGCTTCGGAGACTGATCCGGGTTAATGAGGAGATTGCCAATGACTGTTATCTGGGCAGAGATCCGCTGGAGACGATTTTAGCAGACACGGAGAAGAAGATCTTCGATCTGCTTCAGAGCCGCAGCTCCGGCGATTTTGTGCCGATCCGCCAGGTGGCGTTAAATGTACTGGAAAATATCGAAAAGGCGTCAAAGACCAAAGAAACAGTCACTGGAGTACCTACGGGCTTTATTGACCTGGATTATAAGACATCCGGATTCCAGCCATCGGATTTTATCCTGATCGCGGCACGTCCGTCTATGGGTAAAACCGCATTTGTCTTAAACGTGGTTGACCATGTGGCGGTAAAGAAAGGAATCCCATGTATGGTATTCAGTCTGGAGATGTCCAAGGAGCAGCTGGTAAACCGTATGCTTTCCATGGAGTCCAATGTGGATTCCCAGAAGCTGCGTACTGGTACTTTGACGGATTCCGATTGGGATGCGGTTGTGGAAGGCGTGGGAATCATCGGTGGTTCCAAACTGATCATTGACGATACGCCGGGTATTTCCATTTCTGAACTGCGTTCCAAGTGCAGGAAAATGAAGCTGGAGCACGGACTTGGCATGGTGATCATCGACTACTTACAGTTGATGACCGGCAGCGGCAAGAGCAGCGATAACCGTCAGCAGGAGATCTCAGAGATTTCCCGTTCTTTAAAGGCTCTGGCAAGAGAGATGCAGGCTCCGGTGGTGGCACTGTCCCAGCTGAGCCGTGCCTGCGAGACCAGAACGGATCACCGTCCGATGCTTTCTGACCTGCGAGAATCAGGTGCCATTGAGCAGGATGCGGACGTGGTTATGTTCCTGTACCGTGACGATTATTATAATAAAGATTCTGAGATGAAGGATATGGCAGAGGTGATCATCGCAAAACAGCGAAACGGCCCGATCGGAACCGTGAATCTGGTTTGGATGCCTCAGTATACCAAGTTTGCCAATGCCACAAGACCGGGGCAGGGACCTCAGTCATGAGGCAGGATGCAGCGTTACTGTACACGGGTAGGCATTTTCTGAACTGAAAATGCCGTATGATACAGTGGTGGTAACAGATTTTGCCGATTTAGAATGCGAAGCATCGGCAAAATCCGTTGCTGTTTGCGCAACGCGTGAACAGTAACGATGCAGCAATGGAGGGTGCTTGGAAAAATAGCTAAAAGATGGAAGAAGTTCCTTGGAGACGAGGGGCTTCTTTTTTAGTCATAATACTGTTTCTCAAGGCATATGATGTCTGTAGAAACCGATCCTGTGGATCAGGCGGGAAATCTGGGACAAGAGGTGAAAATGGTATGGCAGAAGCACGTTATCTGATATCGGATGCGGCGAAGAAGGTGGATGTGGAATCACATGTCCTGCGCTATTGGGAGGAAGAACTGGAATTAAATATTCCGAGAAATGAGATGGGACATCGGTATTATACCGATTATCATATCCGTCTGTTCCGGCGGGTGAAGGAATTGAAAGAGAAAGGGTATCAGCTGAAGGCGATCAAAGGGGTTCTGGACCGTTTAAACGGTGTGAGTGGAGAGATTACCATCACGGAAGAGGATATGGAGAGGGAAATGAGAAAGACCTGGCTGGCGGAGCGCTGGCCGGCACCGGATATGGAGGGAGAGCAGATGAAGCGTGAGAAACGGATTGTGGTAGATGGAGGACGGAAGCGAAGTGTGGAAGAGGCAGCAATGCAAACTCCGTCTGCAGAACAGGCTGCGGAGGCAGGAGTAGGAAAAAATACAGAAAATCATACAGGAAATAACGTAGAAGAAAATACGGAAGATGACGCTGGAAATGAGAATCTGCGTCCGGTCGGAAACGAGACGCAAGGGGAAATGTGCCTGACCAGCCAGGAAAAGCTGCAGCAGCTTCAGATGCTGTTTGATCATATGGTTGGACAGGCAATGGATGAGAAACTGGAACGTCTTCAGAACGAGCTGGCGGACAAGCTGGGAGATGTTGTAAGTAATACCGTAGGCGACCGGGTGACAGATCGTGTCATGCGTGAGGTGGAATATCTGATGCGGGTCAGCGATGAGAAGGAAGAGGAACGTTACCGCCAGCTGGATGCAGCGATCCGCTCTACTCAGAAGAGTGGCAAGAGCCATGCAGAAGCAGCGGCCACGAAGCTGCCATTTTTCGAAAAGCGGTTTGGAAAAAGTGGGAAGAAACTGTTTTGAGTGATGGAACCAGGAGCCGGTTCAAGTTCACGCGTGTTCACTACAAGCGGTTACGAAGAACGTAAATAGCCGTTCAGCAGCTGCATCTTCCGGCCAGAGATACTCCGGATGCCACTGGACGCCGACAAAAAACGGATAATCGGGAATTTCTACCGCTTCGATCAGACCGTCGGAGGTTTTTCCTGTGGCGACCAGTCCAGTTGCCAGAGCTTTGATGGCCTGGTGATGGGAACTGTTGACACCGATGGAATCTGCCTGGCAGATGGTGTGGAGTCTTGTACCTGGGGTGATGGCTATGCGGTGGGAAAAGGAAACGTAGTGAAATGGCTGTTTGTGGGCGATTGGAAACTCCCGGGTTACCTGGCTGGGAATATCCTGGTATAAGGTTCCGCCCAGGCCGACATTAAGAAGCTGGATTCCGCGGCAGATGCCAAGAACCGGCTTTTTTGCTGCCATGACCAGAGGGAGAAGGGACAGCTCCATCTGATCCCGCTCCGGGGAAACGTTGCCACATTTCTCGTGGGTTTCTTCTCCGAAATAAAATGGATGGATATCAGGACCTCCGGTAAAGAGAAAACCATCTAAGGTTTCCACAAGCTGTTTCAAATCTTCTGTTTCAGCCTTTAAAGGAAGGATCACCGGGATTCCTCCGGCATGACGGATGGCTGCCAGATAGGTGGGACGGCAGGTGCTGTCTTTGGTTTCCTGGTCAAGGGATGGGGTAACACCGATCAATGGTTTTTTCATGGACAAGATACCTCCTTTTATAACAAATGCCCCTTCCGATTACCGGAAGGGGCATTATGCATGATCTTATAATTAAGCCTCGCTGATAGCGCCAGTTGGGCAAGCAGCCTCACAAGCACCACAATCGATACAGGTATCAGCGTCGATAACGTACTGAGAATCGCCCTGGGAAATAGCTCCTACTGGACACTCGCCTTCGCAAGTACCGCAAGATACGCAAGAATCACTAATAACACGTGCCATAATAGATTACCTCCTTATATATTCTATACATTTGATTTTATTTTATACTAAAACCCCAGAATATTCAAGTAGAAATTGTTGCACGATTGTTTAAAATTCAAAGCAATGTCAGTTAGTTTTGCCTAATCGTATCGACACTGGTTATAGCTTCCAGGGAAAGTAGCGTTTCGGACTTGCAAAGATGAACGAAAAGTATTAATATAATGATACTATATAGAAGGAGGAAATACCCATGCAGATTAATAAAGATATGCTGATCGGAGAGCTGGTTGTTATGGATGAGCTGATTCCACAGATGCTGATGGGCGCTGGCATGCATTGCTTAGGATGTCCATCTTCCCAGATGGAGTCTCTGGAAGAGGCTTGTATGGTACACGGTATCGATTGTGATGACCTGGTATCCAAGATGAATGAGATCCTGGCAAATCGATAAGATTGTGCGCTTATAACATATAGGCATAGAGAAACAGGCTGCTGGTCTTCTTAAGATCAGCAGCCTGTCTGTTTTTGGAAAACGATCAGTACGTTTGTGCAGCTGCCTGACGGCAGGAATTTTTAGATATTTTTTAATACCTGTAATGCCCGGTCCTTGGTAATGATCTCGTAGTGTTCTGCATAAAATGCCTCGCTGGCATACTCGCTACGGGTTTTGGTGCCGTACTCGGACAAAATGTTGCATACCCGGCTGAAGGAGCGCAGGTCGCTGCCGTCAGAGCGGATCACCAGATAATACTGGGAGGTCTCCGGACGCTTGTAGAGGGTATTGATCCCGTCGTACAGTCCGTCGCAGGCCCTGGCCGCCTCAGACACCTGATCTAAGCTGGTGAATAAGAAGACACGGGACGTTGTTTTCTGGGCAGATTCTTCGTATCCGTCGTCATCGGCTTCTGTCTGGTTCTCTAAGGAAGCTTCTTCATCACCTTCTGGAATCTTAAAGCCGCTAAATAGTTTCAGCAGTTCATCCGCACCTTCCAAAGTACCGCCTGCTAAGTCGGAGAGAAAATCCGGAGTTTCATCGGTATATGGGGAAAACTTGGAGAAACGGGTGTCTAATTCTTCTGGGTCTTCAATTTTGGTGATGACCAGCATGATGCTCTCGTTGGACAGCGGAATTGCTTCCACCATCAGTGGGATGTCTTCTGCCTCAAAACCAACTTCACTGGACGCTTTCTGAACCATTTCCCGGAACAGATTTCTTGCTTTTTCACTGCCATAGGCAAGCTCACGGATATTTAAGTCTCTGGAACTGAGATCAAAGCTGGATAAGGTGCAGCGGATCTGGTTCTCGTTGATACGTTCTATTTTCATTTAAGATCACTTCCTTACTTTTCGTTGTAAAATCCTATGTAATTGTTCAGCAGGTCTGCGCATATGCCGCGCTGACCGTAAGAAATACAAGTCAAAACTGCCCTGACTATAAAAAATCATAGGCATTATAACTATACTATATAATACGGTCAAATAGCAATTCCTATGTATATTATTTTAGGAAAAATTTATGATATGGAAAATTTCCATTGCATTCCCAGGGGATTTATATTAAGATAAAGCCATATAAGAGAGGTACCGGACAAGGAGGTGAGCCAGTTGGGGACACCATTTTGTTTGGAAAATACGAATTGATCAGAACACTGGGGCGAGGCAGGTGCAGTACCGTCTATCTGGCAAAACACCTGGAACTGGATGAATACCGGGCGATCAAGTGTGTGTCCAAGCTGGATACGGACTATGAGCGTTTTAAGAAAGAGGCGCTGATTTTAAAGCGGCTGAGGCATCCGGGTATTCCCATTGTATATGATTTAGAGGAAGAAGCATTTCAAAGTTATCTGATTGAAGAATTTCTGGAAGGAGATTCTTTCTATGACCTGATACGAGAAAAAGGTCATCTGAATCAGGACACAGTGATCCGTTATGGGATCCAGATCTGTGACCTGGTCCAATATCTGCATTCAGCAGAACAAATCCCCATTTTATATTTAGATCTGCAGCCGAAGAATCTGTTGGTTTGCCATGAACAGGTAAAACTACTGGATTTTGACCATGCGGATTTCCTGGATGGAGCCAATCGGGAACCAGTGCGTTTCGGAACACCTGGATATGCGGCGCCGGAGCAGTCGGGCGATATGGAACTTGGTGTTTACACGGATGTGTATCAGATTGGGGCGCTGCTTTTCTGGCTTCTGACGGGAGAAACCATGGAACGAGGAGACATACGGAAAGTACCAGGGGAGCTGGGACGGATTTTAAGAACCTGTACCAGGGAAAATAGGGAAAAGCGTTATGGGTCTGTGCATTTGATCCAGGAAGATCTAAAACGGCTGGATACCCGGACAAATGGGCTCCGGACAGAAGAGGGAACCTCTCTTATATGTGCGTTTGCCGGAACAAGGCCAGGGATGGGAGTGACCCATCTGGCGCTTGGATTCTGTGGCTGGTTACGGTCCAGAGGGTACGAGGCTCTTTATGAGGAAAAAAATCATTCCGGGGATATACGGAAAATGGCAGAATTTCTGGATAAAGAAATGGATTCCTCTGGCATCTGCAGGCTGTTTGGAATTCCGGTAAAACCCCTGTATGGCAGGGCCGCCCGCTTAGAACCGTGTCATTATCCGGTGATTGTCCGTGATTATGGTTCAGAGTGGCAGACACAGGAGACGGAGATGACGGAAACGGTATTATTTCTCACCGCAGGCGGAAAGTGGTGGCACAATGGCGATGTGAAAAAGTCGCTGGCCCGCATGGAAAACGTCAGACGAGATGGGAACGGAACATCGATGGTAATATTGTATACACATACAGTTCCCAAGGCAGTAGCGCAGGAGGCGAGAGAGATCTAGGCTCTTCTGGTCCCGGAGTTTACGGATCCCTTTGTACGGACAGCGCAGATAGACGATTTCTATGAGCAGCTTTGGAAAATGGCAGGGGAATTATGGGAAAAATCCGGCAAATGCTTACCAGAAAGAAAAACAGGAAAGCTACGAAGGAGGATACGAGGATTATTGGGATCGTTGGCGCGGGACGGCATGTGGGAGTCACGCATCTGACGGTTCTTCTGGCAAATTATTTTTCCAGTATCTGTGGAGAACATACAGCAGCTCTGGAGTGGAACGGTCATGGGGATTTTGACCGTTTTGGAAGGGCATGCACAGGAGAAACGGAGGCAGAATGTTATGAGATCCAGGATGTCAGCTTTTATCCTCATGGGGATGAGGTGGTCCTGGTAAAATGTCTCCGGAAAAATTATGAAAAGATCGTGGTTGATTTTGGCGCGCTGGGTGAACAGAAAAAGGCAGAACTTTTACGATGCCAGAAGGTGTATCTGGTGATATCCTTCAGTGAATGGCAGGAGGGGGCGTTTGGGAATCAGAACGACTGGGAACAGGAGGCTGTAACCTATGGCTGGCACTGCCTCGCAGCCTTTGGCAGTGAGGAATCCAGAAATAAATGGAACCAGGTACGGCATCCGGCAGTGGATCGGATTCCGCTTTCAGCAGATGCTTTCTCAATTGTTCCAGAACAGATCCAGTGGCTGGATCAGCTTCGTTAGAGCCCTCCCGAAAGGATGTGTCATGGCCTTCTTTGGGGCGGGAGGGCAAAAAGGAGAAAAGTATGGAGATGCAGGGAGATATGGAAAAGCAGAACCGGAGAAAAGAACAGGAATATATAAAAGGGTTGAAACGCTACGAACAAAAGGGGATTCCGGTCTATATTGATGGAAAAAAGCCGGAAGAAGAGGACTGGGAGAAGATTTTCCAGATTCAGGAGGACGGTGGATTTTACATGAGTGATTTTATTGGTCTGGAAGATGGAAAACTGCGGGAAATCCATTTTGATAAGGTTTACAACCATTAGGCTTCTTTGGTTTATGACAGAAAAAGATCCAGGCCCGGATCAGAGCACTACCTTCCGCTTAAGACAGTCAGACCCGGGCCTGGATAATAAATCGCCCGTATTAAAAAAAATGTAAGGTGCAGCGCCAATAAAACGGTGGTATACTAAAAAAATAGATGTTGGGGTCAAAAATAATTGGTATTACAAAAGAATCGATCAGGAGGATGGGCAGTTGAAGAAAAAATGGACTCCGGTTTTCGTGATAGCAGGGATCGTGCTTCTGCTTTTTGGCGGAGCAGTGGGAATCCAGCTCGTGCAGAGATATATGCCGTCTAAAAATCAGGCGGATATTGGAGAACTTCTTGGGATTACCGATGATGCGTCCCAGGCGGCTATTTATCTTAATGGTGAACTTCAGGAAGAGAAGGGCCTGGTAGATGGAGAGCAGATGTATCTTCCAGTTACCTGGGTTGATGAGTATGTCAATGAAAAGTTTTACTGGGATGATGTGGAGAAAATGCTGGTATATACACTGCCGGATTCCATTGTCTATGCGGATAAACGGACATTGGGAAGCAATGGACAGCCGCTGGTAGTGGAAAAAGAGGGACAGATCTATCTTTCCGTGGGTCTGGTCAGCAATTATACCAACATCCGGACAGAACTTTATAATGGAAATTATTATGATTCGGTTGTATACAGCCGGATCTATGTGGATACAGATTGGTCGCCGTGGCAGCAGGGAACTGCGTCGAAAAATACAGCCGTTCGTGTGGACAGTGACATCAAAAGCGATGTGATCGTGAATTTAAGTAAGGGAGATACCTTCCGGATTGAGGAGCAGAGCACCGACTGGTCCAGGGTACGGACAGAAAGTGGATATATGGGTTATATTCAGAATAAACGGATCGGCCAGGTGGAGACGAAGCAGGAGACCAGCTTATTTATCGAGCCGGAGTACACCTCGATCTCACTGGGGAAAGAAGTCAGCCTGGTATGGCATCAGGTGACATCCATGGAGGCCAACAGCGCCCTCAGCACATTAATGGCCAATACCCAGGGGGTTAATGTAGTAGCGCCTACCTGGTTTGCCCTGACAGACAATGACGGAGGTTATGTGTCCTATGGAAACCAAAATTATGTAAACCTTGCCCATGACATGGGGCTTCAGGTGTGGGCAGTAGTGGATAATTTTAACCAGGGAACCAATGTGGATTCAGCGGTGTTATTTGCAAAAACATCCGTGAGAAAAAAACTGATCGCCAGCCTCATGGAAGAGGTACAGAATTTAGGATTAGATGGTTTGAATCTGGATATTGAGGGGATCAAGTCCTCAGCGGGCCCGCAGTATGTCCAGTTTATCCGGGAATTGTCTGTGGCATGTCGGAAAGCAGGGATTATTTTATCTGTGGATAACTATGTGCCGATGCCATATAATTCTTTCTATAACTGGGCAGAACAGGGCCGGGTGGTTGATTATTACATCATTATGGCGTATGATGAGCATTACGCAGGTGGAGAGGCTGGTTCTGTTTCTTCAATTTCTTATGTGGAAAATGGAATTACAGATACTTTAAAGTATGTTCCGGCATCCAAGACAGTCTGCGCACTGCCATTTTACACCAGAGTGTGGACGGAATCTGGCAATGAGACCTCTTCTTCCGCCCTGGGAATTCAGGGAGCGAAGCAGTGGATTGAGGATAACCATGTAGAACTGTATTGGCAGGAAGAACTGGGGCAGTATTATGGAAGTATCCAAAAAGATGATGCAGTAAAAGAGATCTGGATGGAGGAAGAAACTTCTCTTGGATTAAAAATGAACCTGATCAGTAAATATCAGCTGGCAGGTGCGGCATTCTGGAAGTTGGGCTTTGAACCGGCATCTGTGTGGGATGTGTGCAAAATTAGTGACAAATAATCGAGGCGAGAAACATGAAAAGGAAAGTATGGCTGCTGACTGCAGCAGCTTTATGGATCATAAGTGCGGCAGCATTAGGAGGTTGTTCTGCTTATCACAAGATAGAGGAGGAGACCAGCGGACCGAAGGTCGAGGTGGTGGAGTCCCAGACAGAGCAGGAAGAGGGACCGACCCTGGCGCCGAACCCAGGAGAACCGGAGACGGTTCCTTCTCTGGAGGTGGAGGAAGAGGACACATTTAATCCGGAGATCATCCTGGCTACTGATGTTCACTATTTTGCCAAGGAACTGACAGATTTTGGTCAGGCGTATCAAACAATGGCAGAACAGGGCGATGGAAAGCTGGCACTTTATGTGTGGGAGATCACGGACGCATTTCTGGATGAAGTGGTTGAGCGGAAACCGCAGACATTGATTTTAAGCGGGGATCTGACGCTGGAAGGTGAGAGAGGAAGCCATGAGGCTCTGGCTTCCAAACTGGAGCGGGTAAAAGAAGCGGGAATCCAGGTTCTGGTAATTCCTGGAAACCACGATATCAATAATCCCAAGGCGGCTGCCTATAAAGGCAGTGATGCGATCCCGGCGGTTCAGACAACACCGGACGATTTTCGGGAGATTTATGGAGAGTTTGGTTATCAGGATGCCATCAGCTGTGATCCGAATTCTTTGAGTTATATGGCGGAGACACCGGATGGTACCTGGCTGTTGATGCTGGACAGCTGCCAATATGAAAACGGCAATAAAGTGGGCGGTATGATCCGTACAGAAACCTACAGCTGGATGGAGGAAATCCTGGATCAGGCATGGTATGAGGAGCGCAATGTGATTGCAGTGGCTCATCACAATCTGCTGGATGAAAGCCGGATCTACGAGAAAGACTGCACCATCGAGCATAGTGATGAGCTGGAACGTTTCCTGGATGACTGGGATGTGGAGCTGTTTTTAAGCGGACATCTGCATGTACAGCATTACCGGACATCAGAGAACCACGATATTGATGAGATCGTGACGGGGGCGTTAACAACTTCTCCGTGTCCCTACGGTGTGTTAAATTATAAAGGCCCTGGTGATTTTACATATCATACAGAAAAAGTGGACGTATCTTCCTGGGCAGAGAAAAAGGATAACCCGGATACAAATCTCCAGAATTTCGAGGAGTACGCCGACGATTCCTGCAGAACGTATTCTACCGCCACGCCAAGGCGGATCTTGAGCAATATTCCATTTCCCAAGAGGAAAAGGAAAAAATGGCGGAATTGTATGCATTGATGAACGTATATGCCACAGCCGGACATGCACAGGATCTGAAAGCAGATGTGGAAGGCAATAAAGAATATCAGTTGTGGCAGGAATATGACCGGACGGATATTTACGCGATGTATCTGGAGGAGATCATGGAGGATGCAGTCTGCGATTATAATGTATTTTCCAGAGGTCAGGAGTAGGTTTCTTGGTGAATGCGGAACAGTTCCATAAAATTTTTGTGTGGAGTTATTGTGTATTCGTAACTGTTCAGTAGGTCTGCGCATTCACTGCGCTGACCGTACGAAAACATGGGCTTGCAGGCAAAAATCCTATTGCCGAAGGTAATTTTCAATGGATTTTTGCTCGTAACTGTGAGGGTACTGAACAGTTACGTGTATTCAAATATCTGAGAATGCCCATGTGGAGTGTCCAGGCCAGACGATCCTGATAGTCGGAGGAATTCAGGCGGGCAGCCTCGTCCCAGTTGCTTAGGAAACCACATTCCACGATGACGATGGGGCTTTTGACATGAAGTAAAAGATAATAGGTATCATTGGGCTTCGCCTGGCGGCGATTATTTTCTCCAAGAACGAAATCAAATCGTTTCTGGAGAATGTCTGCCAGGCGTTTTCTTTTTTCTGAAGTTTTATAATAGAACACCTGACCGCCGTTGATCGCTTCCTCGTGATAACTGTTCTGGTGGATGCTGATGGTCAGGGCGGGAGCGGTGTCATTGATCAGCTGGCAGCGGGCTTTTAGGTCCGCTGTTTTTTTATGGGAATCCGTTTCCTTATATAGTCCGGTGTCAGAATCGCGGGTCATGATTACCTGGACGCCGGACGTCTCCAGGTAGTATTTTAATTTCCGGGCAATGGTGAGATTCAGATCCTTTTCCAGACTTCCGTCCACACCAATCTTGCCGGGATCATTGCCGCCATGTCCGCTGTCGATGACTACAGTAGGAGGAGCGTCTGGGCAGAGACGGAAGATGCCAGAACGAGTGCGGCGGCCTGGCGGGAGAGGACGTAGATCAGAAATAGAAACAGGATCGTCATGAGAAGCTGGGCAGTTTTTATGGTGAAAAGACGTACTTTTAGACTGCTTGATGGCATAAGAAACTCCAGACGGGGAATGTTATTCTAAATATATTGGAAAACATGGAAAAAAGAACTTCCCTGTGGTATGATAAGGGGCAGATTCTGATGATAAAATCCGGTGATGCTTCCGGGAAACCGTGTCATAAGATGAGGCTTTGCAGGAAAAAAGGTCATGATGGAGTTGGTTGAGAAATAAGGAGAAATAAAATGGATACAAAGGTTGTAAAAATTGATAAAGAACAGATTGATGATGAGAAGTTAATGGAGGCAGCGGAGATTTTAAGGGCTGGCGGTCTGGTGGCGTTTCCAACAGAGACGGTGTATGGACTGGGGGCCAATGCGTTAAATGAAGAGGCGGCGAAGAAGATCTATGCCGCCAAGGGCAGACCATCGGATAACCCGTTGATTGCCCATATTTCCAAGCCAGAGGAACTGGCTCCATTAGTAAAAGAGGTTCCTGAGGCTGGAAAGAAGCTGATGGAAGCGTATTGGCCGGGACCGCTTACCATGATTTTTCCGAAGAGCGATATCGTGCCGTATGGAACGACTGGTGGACTGGATACAGTAGCGATCCGTATGCCAAGTGATCCCATCGCCAACCGGATGATCGCACTGGCGGGAATTCCCATCGCTGCGCCAAGCGCCAATACTTCCGGGCGTCCAAGTCCGACGACAGCGGAGCATGTATATCAGGATATGAACGGGAAAATCGAGATGATCTTAGACGGTGGTGCTGTGGGAATCGGTGTGGAATCTACAATTGTAGATGTATCCGGCCCGGTTCCGATGCTGTTGAGACCAGGTGCGATCACCATTGAGATGCTGCGGGAGACGGTTGGACAGGTGGAGATCGATCCGGCCATTCAGGGTCCTATGGCTGCCAATGTGAAACCAAAGGCGCCAGGTATGAAATATCGTCATTACGCTCCAAAGGCAGAGCTGGTTTTAGTGGAAGAGAAGAATCCGGAGACGAAAGAAGTGATCAGTGACCGGGTGATCGAGGAGATCAACCTTCTGGCAAAGAGCCGCCTGGATCAGGGACAGAAGGTGGGGATCATCTGTACAGAGGAGACCAGAGACTGCTATCCACAGGGAATGGTAAGAAGCCTGGGATTCCGTTCCAGACCGGAAACGATCGCCCACAACCTGTTTGCGGTTTTGAGAGAGTTTGATGATCTGGGAGTGGATTATATCTATTCAGAGAGTTTCCCGAAGGATCATCTGGGCAGGCCATCATGAACCGTCTGACGAAAGCGGCGGGATATCATATTTTGGACGTAAAAGAAGAAGTGTAACGATGATAGTATGGAATAGTTACGAAGAAGCGGAGAAGTAATTTTATGAAGTTTTTATTGGTAGCGATCAATGCCAAATATATTCATTCTAATCTTGGAATCTATAGTCTGAAGGCATATGCGGAGAAGGAACTGCGGAAAAAGAAAAAAGCAGCGCTGGCTGGTACTGGCGAAATCGTGAGCGGCGTGGCTGAAGCAGGCGTGCAGGGCGCAGAGTGGGAGGCTGATGGAGCGGTCGTGACGGAAACGCAGAGTGTAGCAGGCGTGTCCTCTGGTCAGGTGCAGGTTGAGATCGCGGAATACACCATCAATCATCAGATGGACCAGATTTTACAGGATATCTACCGGAGAAAACCGGATGTAATTGGATTTTCCTGTTATATCTGGAACATCCAGTATATCCGGCCATTTTTAAAAGATATTCCGAAAGTATTGCCAGATGTGAAGATCTGGATGGGCGGTCCGGAGGTGTATTACCGGGCGGAGAGCTTCTTGAAAGAAGAGCCGACAGTTACGGGAGTGATGGTTGGGGAAGGCGAGGCAACGCTGGCTGAATTGGCTGAGGTGTATGGAGAAGCAGAAGACATCGACATTCGATTGGAGCAGGTTCGCGGCATCGTATTTCGAAAAACCAGCGGCGAGATCCTGCATACCCCTGTGCGTCCTCTTCTTCCCATGGACGAGATCCCATTCAGCTATAACAACTTAGAAGGGATGGAGCACCGGATCATCTACTACGAGAGCAGCAGAGGCTGTCCTTATTCCTGCAGTTACTGTCTGTCCTCTATTGATAAGACAGTGCGCTTCCGCAGCCTGGACCTGGTGATGAAAGAGCTGGATTATTTCCTGGAGCGGAAGGTGCCTCAGGTAAAATTCGTAGATCGTACCTTTAACTGTAAAAAGAGCCACGCCCTGGCCATCTGGCGGTATCTGCTGGAGCATGATAACGGTGTGACCAATTTCCATTTTGAAATTTCTGCGGATCTGATCGATGAGGAAGAATTGGAGGTCATGGAGCAGATGCGTCCGGGTCTGATCCAGCTGGAGATCGGCGTCCAGACCACCAATCCGGACACCATCACGGAGATCCGCCGGAAAATGAACCTGGACCGGTTAAAGCAAGTGGTGGACAAGATCAACGGCTTCCACAACATCCATCAGCACCTGGATCTGATCGTAGGGCTTCCATATGAAAACTATGAGCGGTTCTGCCAGTCCTTTGACGATGTATACTGGATGCGGCCGGAACAGTTACAGCTTGGTTTTCTGAAGGTTCTGACTGGTTCTTATATGGCAGAAAAGACGCAGGATTATGGCCTTTTGTATCACCAGGAGCCCCCATATGAGGTTCTGGCGACCAAATGGCTGGATTATGGACAGGTGCTGCGGCTGAAAGCTGTGGAAGATATGGTGGAGGTACACTATAACAGCGGTCAGTATACGGAAACCTTGCGGGAAATGGAACAGCACTGGGCGTCTCCCTATGCCATGTTTGAGGCGCTGGCAGATTACTATGAGAGGCTGGGATACACGGGTATTGCCATCAACCGCCTGACCCGGTATGAGATTTTATTTGGATTTTTGCAGGAAACGGAACCAGAAAAGACGGAACGTTACCGGGATCTTCTGACCTACGACCTGTATCTGCGGGAAAATATCAAGAGCCGTCCGGCGTTTCTGCGGGATGAGAGCCCTTGGAAGACTCTGCGGCGGGAATTCTTCCAGGGTGAGGAGAAAGAACCGAAGTATCTGAAGGGATATGAGGGGTACGATTCCAGACAGATGGCGAAAATGGCACATCTGGAGGTCTTCGGAGACGGCAGAGTGGTCGTATTTGACTACAAGAACCGTGATCCGCTGACGTATAATGCCAAAGCCTTTCTGATTGCGGCGAATCCCGCATGAGGATCATTTTTTCAGCGTGCCAGGCGGCACATGTATGTGTGATGGGTGGTAACGTGTTAACAACTATTCGGTAGGTCTGTGCACACGCTGCGCTGACCGTAAATTTGTCACTGCATGAATGGTGGCGGGGCGATCGGAATTGAGAGAGATGGAGGCAGAAAATGAGTATTCCCCAGGATTATGTTTCTGTAGACCTGGAAACTACGGGCTTAAACCCGAAAATCGACAAGATCATCGAGATCGGCATGGTGATCGTGCGAAATGGCCAGGTGGAGCAGGAGTATTCCACTTTAGTCAATCCTTACCAGCAGCTTCGGCCAGAGACGGTGGAACTGACCGGAATCCGGGATGAGATGCTGACGGACGCGCCTGGAATCAGCCGGGTGATCGGAAAATGCCTGGAACTGTGCGGGGATCTGCCGTTGTTAGGGCATAAGATCCTATTTGATTACAGTTTTTTAAAGAAAGCGGTAGTCAATGAAGGGATGGAGTTTGAAAAACAGGGAATTGATACATTAAAATTATGCCGGAAGTTCATGCCGGCGGTGGAAAAGAAGAATCTTTCCAGTGCCTGTGCCTATTATGGTGTGGATTTAACAGGGGCTCACCGGGCTTCTCATGATGCGCTGGCCACGCATGAACTTTATCAGAGGCTGACGGCAGCTTATGGGGAGGCAGCAGAAGAAGATTTTCTTCCTAAACCGTTGATTTATAAGATCAAACGGGAACAACCAGCCACAAAAAGGCAAAAAGAAGTCTTGCGTGAACTATTAAAATATCATAAAATAAGTGTAACTGTGCAGATTGACCATCTGAGCAGGAATGAAATTTCCAGACTGACAGATAAGATTATTTTACAGTATGGAAGAATGTCAAAGAGGTGAAGGAATCATGATGAATTTTAATAATAAAAGAACCAGAAAGATCGTATCTTCTGTGATCATTATTCTTCTGGTATTGGCGATGGTAGCGCCGATGGTGCTGGGAGCACTGTCTATGTAGAGAATGATGCCGCTGTCGGGCGGCAGTGATAGGAATAGAGAGGACTTCTTATGAAGAGTAACATGTGGCTGACAGGAGCCTGTATGATCGCCCTTGTCGGTGCTCCGGCATTGCAGGCGGATGCGGCAGTCATACCGGAAGGTATTTACGCGGGAGAAAGAAGCCTTGGCGGAATGGAAGAGGATGACGCTTTAACGGCAGTGGAAGAGTATGTGACCGGACTAGCCGGTCAGCAGATCACCATGGATGTGAATGGTGTGGCTGCAGTGACTACGGCCCAGGAGCTGGGTTTTTCCTGGTCAAACAGGGATCAGGTGAAGGCAGATCTGGAAGAATACACCTCTGGCAATGTGATCCGTCGTTATTTTAAAAAGAAAGATTTGGAGAAAACTCCGCAGAAAGTCGATATCCGCATTAAATTAGAGGGCAGCCGGGTGGCAGAGTTTGTCCAGAACCAGTGTGAACCGCTGGTACAGGAAGCTGTGGACGCTACGATCCACCGGGAGAATGGAACGTTTGTCATTACCCCATCCCAGACGGGGCTGACTGTGGACCAGAACGCCACCATTAAAACGTTAAATGAAGCTCTGGCCCAGGGACTGGAAGAACCGGTAATGATCGATGCGGCAGTGACGGTATCAGAACCGAGGTACGGAAGAGATGCTGGGGACCATCCAGGATGTGCTTGGAACCTGTTCCACCAGTTTTTCCAGCAGCGGTGCGGCCCGCAGTAAGAATCTGAAGGTAGGCAGCGGCAAGATCAATGGAACCGTACTGCTTCCGGGAGAGACCCTCTCCGGTTATGAGACGATGGCTCCATTTACACTGGAAAATGGCTACGCTTCAGCAGGAGCCTATGAAAATGGACGGGTGGTGGACAGCATTGGCGGCGGCGTCTGCCAGATTGCGACCACATTGTATGACGCGTCCCTGTATGCAGAGCTGGAGATCACCCAGAGGCAGAATCATTCCATGAGCGTCAGTTATGTAAAGCCGTCCATGGATGCGGCGATCGCAGGAACCTATAAAGATATTAAGGTAACCAATCCTTATGATACCCCTATTTATATTGAAGCGGGGACTTCTGGTAAGACGCTGACCTTTACCATTTACGGAAAAGAGACCCGTCCAGCCAATCGGACGATCCAATATGTGTCGGAAACCCTTAGTGTGACGGATCCGGGTGAGACGGTGGTGCAGGATGCATCACTGGCTCCAGGAGCGCGCGTGCGGGTTCAGGCTGGTCACAAGGGCATCCGTTCCAGACTGTGGAAATGTGTCTACATCGATGGTGTAGAGCAGGAGAAGACTCTGCTTTATACGGATACTTATAACGCGTCCAAGGCTATTTATCATGTGGGACCGGCGGCTCCAGTACCAGCACCGGCGGAAACCACGACACCGGAGACTACTCAGGTGGAGCCGACTCCAGACCAGGGACCGAAGGGACCGGGAGAAATAGGCCCGGACAGTCAGAATCCGGCTGCTGGTTGATCGAATTTGATGGAAAATGACCGAAAAAGCAGGAAAATGATAGAAAACCGTAATTGTGACAATGCGGGAACAATTACAGAAAGTCAGAAGATATGAGACGGATTGAGAGAGAAAGCCGCGGCGAGATGCGGCCGGGACAGGATCTGGTGGTGGCAGGCTATGCTGGCCTTGCAGGAACCAGAAAGATCATAGAGAAAAAGGAAGAAGAGCTTCGTACCAGATATGCGAAATCGTATTTGGAGGATGTAAAATGTGTTCCAGAAAAGGAATTAGATCCAGAGGATCCGGTGTGGAAAAGCCTTGGCGCTACCGAATGGGAGGCAGCAGGAGAAGGCGGCATTCATCAGGCTCTCTGGAACCTGTCCGGCGCTTACCAGAAAGGCTTTGAGATCGATCTCCACCAGATCCCGGTGCGTCAGGAGACCATCGAGGTCTGCGAATTTTATGATCTGAGCCCTTACGATCTGTTATGCGGAAACTGTATGGTTTTCGTGGCGGACAACGGGGCGCATCTGGTAAAAGAACTGGAAAAACTGGATATTCCCGCCAGAACCATCGGTGTGGTGCAAAAGGGAATTAAGAGAGAAATCTGTTATGGTCAGGTGCGTGGCTTCATGGACCGGCCTAAAAAGGATGAGATATATGAGATCATTGATGAGGAGGCAGTTTTATGAGAGAAAAAATTTTAGCGATTATGGAAAAGAACAGCAGAATTGATATCAAAGATCTGGCGGTCCTGTTAGGTGAAAGTGAGGTCGCGGTCGCCAATGAGATCGCAGATATGGAGAAAGAACACATTATCTGCGGTTATCACACTTTGATCAACTGGGATAATACCAGTGAAGAGAAAGTAGCTGCCCTGATCGAAGTGAAGGTGACTCCACAGAGAGGCATGGGATTTGACAAGATCGCAGAGCGTATTTACCAGTATAATGAGGTCAATGCGGTGTATCTGATGTCCGGCGCTTTTGATTTTGCTGTATTTATTGAAGGAAAGACCATGAAAGAGGTAGCATTATTCGTTTCCAGCAAGTTATCTACCCTGGATTCTGTTTTAAGCACTTCTACCCATTTTGTACTGAAAAAATATAAGGACCACGGAACCGTTCTGGTAGAGGAGGTCCAGGATGAAAGGATGCTGGTGACACCATGAGAAACCCATTATCAGAAACTATCGTACAGATCGAACCGTCCGGCATCCGCAAGTTCTTCGATATTGTAAGCGAAATGAAGGACGCGATTTCCTTAGGTGTAGGCGAGCCGGATTTTGATACTCCGTGGCATATCCGCGAGGAGGGTATCTATTCCTTGGAAAAAGGACGTACCTTCTATACCTCCAATGCCGGATTAAAGGAATTAAAGCAGGAGATCTGCCGGTATTTATACCGCCGTTTTGATGTGTCCTACAACCCGGATTCCGAGGTGATGGTGACGGTCGGCGGCAGTGAAGCGATTGATATCGCTCTTCGTGCGATGTGCGATCCGGGAGACGAGGTGCTGATTCCGCAGCCAAGCTATGTGTCTTACGTGCCATGTACCATGCTGGCAGGTGGAAAGCCAGTTGTCATTGAACTGGAGGAGAAAGATAACTTTAAGTTAACTCCTGAGAAATTATTAGAAAAGATTACCGATAAGACCAAGATCCTGGTGATGCCGTTCCCGAACAACCCGACGGGTGCGATCATGACGAAGGAAGATCTGGCTCCGATCGTGGATATTATTATCAAGAAAGATTTATTTGTCATCAGTGATGAGATTTATTCTGAACTGACTTATGGAACTGATCATGTGACGATCGCCGCATTTCCGGAAATGAAAGACCGGACGATCCTGATCAATGGATTTTCCAAGTCTTATGCCATGACCGGCTGGCGTTTAGGCTATGCCGCAGCGCCACACCGGATTTTAGAGCAGATGTTGAAGATCCATCAGTTTGCCATCATGTGTGCACCGACCACCAGCCAGTATGCGGCAGTTTCCGCCCTTCGTGATGGAGACAATGACGTACAGATGATGAGAGAAGCCTATGACCAGAGACGCCGCTTCGTTCTTCATGCTTTTAAAGAGATGGGATTAGACTGCTTCGAGCCGGAAGGTGCGTTCTACGCATTCCCAAGCATCAAGCGGTTTGGCATGACTTCGGATGAATTTGCCACCCGTTTCTTAAGAGAAGAAAAGGTCGCAGTCGTTCCGGGAACGGCTTTTGGAGCCAGCGGAGAGGGATTTTTACGTGTTTCCTACGCCTACTCCTTAAAGAACTTAAAAGAGGCCCTTGGCCGGATGGCAAATTTTGTAAAACGTCTGGATGAGGAGAGAAAATAAGCATGAATATCGTCTTATTAGAGCCGGAAATGCCGGCAAACACCGGAAACATCGGAAGAACCTGTGTAGCTACCAATTCCAGGCTCCACCTGATCGAACCTCTGGGCTTTAAGCTGAATGAGAAAATGTTAAAGCGTGCGGGCTTAGACTACTGGGATAAGCTGGATGTAACTGTTTACAGCGATTACCAGGATTTCTTAGACAAGAATCCAGGCGCCAAGATCTATATGGCAACCACAAAGGCCCATAAGGTTTACACAGAACCAGAATATGAGCCGGACTGCTACATCATGTTCGGCAAAGAAAGCGCCGGAATCCCAGAAGAGATTCTGTTAGATAACCAGGAGAACTGCGTCCGGATCCCTATGTGGGGAGATATCCGGTCTTTGAATCTGTCAAACTCCGTTTCGATCGTGCTGTATGAGGCGCTGAGACAGAATGGGTTTGAGAAGATGCAGATGCAGGGGGAATTGCATCATTTGAAGTGGAAATAAAAGGATATTGGAAAAATTGTGATTAGAAATGTTTTGTATGGGGCAGTTGCAGATTTAGGTACGCAGCTGCCCTGTTTTTTGTGCAAACTACTTTTAGCATACAAATTTAAAATATTGCATGTACATAGTTGGTTACCCCATCATAACCAGATGTGCCACAGCAATCTCATCGTCCTCCCGGAATCCCTGTGCCGACACCTGAATATTGTATACATACTGCTCATCCAGCCCCAGTTCTGCAGCAATCTCCTGAATGGTATCGCCCTTCTGAGCTCGTGCGAGAACTTCATGGACGTCTTGGATCGTCTTCTGGAGCAGGTTCTGGTCAATAGTGTCTCCGAAGGAACCGAACGTTCCATCAGAGCCATCGTGTTCGGATGGCTCCTCAGTCATAAAATCCTCTAATTTTAATTCTTTGGCGGAGTCTTCCACCTGGAATAATCATCATTTAATTCCCAATCTTTGATTTCAGCCATAAATGTACCTCTTTTACAATTCAATATAATTATATACCATCTGGTTTGCCGTCAGCATCTGTGCTTCTCTCTGGTGGCAGGTAAACAGAAGGACCTGTCCCTTGCAGGACGCCGCCAGCCATTTAAGCGCGGTCCGCAGCCGCTCGTCATCATAAAGCACAAAGCTGTCGTCAAAGATCAGCGGCATCTCCTGTTTGCCGTCCTGGATTAATTTAGCGGCGGCAAGGCGCAGGGCCAGATAGATCTGGTCCATGGTCCCGCTGCTGACCTGATCGATAGGAACCAGCTTGGTTGGCGTGTTCATGAATACATTTAAGTTCTCATCGATGCTCATGCTGGTGTAGATACCTCCGGTGATGCCTTTGATTAAATCGGAGGCCGTCTTGTTCAGGTGAAGCCCGAAGGAATCCCGGATGGAGGTGGAAAGCTCCGTCATGGTGTCCTGGGCCAGATCGATAGCCATGATCTCCTGGGAAATCCGTTCGTTTTCCGCCAGAGAATTCTTCAGACCCTCAGCCTGTGTCTTATAGTTGGCCAGCAGTTCCAGCTTTTTCTCCAGTTCCCACTGGTTTTTCTGCTGTTTTTCAATGATTTCGTTGCAGTCGGTCTGTGTCTGCTGTAAAGCTGCGATCTCCCTGGTCAGGGTTTGAACCGCTGCTTCAGAGGTTTCCGTGGCGGTGCAGAGCCGCTTGAAATCATTCATGCGGGCAGTGAAGGCATTCATGGCTTCTTCACTGATGGCAGAATCGCCCAGATGTCTGCGGAAGGTTTCCTGAAGAGCCTGACTTCCCAGGGACAATTCCTTTTTCAGACGGCGGGTGCCCAAAGCGGTCAAGGCACCAATCAGTCCGAAGACCAGTCCAAGACCAGCGGAACCAACGGGCAGAAGCACAGGAGGAACCCCAAGGGAAGCGCTGAGATCTGCCGCTGCCCCAGACAGCAGCAGATAGCCGGAAACACCCAGCCCCAGGATACATAAAATCAGCGGGAGTACGGTCATAACCTTACGGGATTTCTTCCCGGCGGCCCGCTCCAGATCCAGATATTCATTGTAGAGATCCTGGGTCTGGGCGTTATAATCATCGATGGACTGCTGGTTGCTGAACTGGTTCTGATCCAGAACCTGACGGCCTTTCACAGCCTTTTCCAGAAGAAGTTCTTTTTCAGACTGCTTCTGCTGGGAGAGAGTCCTGGCATCGGTCCGTTGCTTCTGATAAGCCGGAAGTTGATTCTCATACTCCGGAGACGCGATTTCCCGCTCCAACGCTTTTATTTCTCCAAGTAAAGTGGTGTAAGACTTGGCTGCCTGTGGAGTCAGCTGCGCCTCCAGTGCCTTTTTCTGCTTTTTCAGATATTCCGTGGCTTTTGTGATATTTAATGCCATATTGCCGGAGGTGTTCATGTTGGCGATATAATTTTTCAGCTCGGTGACCATGCTGCTGTCCGTGGCACTCTTTAACTGGCCGATACTGATGGTGTTGTTGTAGGCTGTTTCACTGAGACCGCACAGCAGCTGATCCATAAATGCTCGTGTGGGTTCAATTTCTTTTCCGGCGGTTTCATCAATGATTGTCAGAGATTTCCTGTTTTTCTGGAACTTCGTTCGATTCGGTAAATATGTCCGTTCTGTTCTAAGCGGAGAGAACCCTCGTAGGTTCCTCCATTTTCCCAGGGTTCATATTTGCTGTAAAGGTCATTTTTCGATGCTCTGCCACGTTGAGGCTGGATACCGAAGAGCATCCCCCGGATGAAGGTGTGCATGGTAGATTTACCAGCTTCGTTTTTTCCATAGATCACATTGATCCCGTCTGTGAAGGAGATGGTGCGGTCATGAAATTTGCCGAAGCCTTTTAAATGAAGTTCAAGAAATTTCATCAGCTAACTCCTTTCGTCAGTGGTCTGCAGCAGGGCGTGGATGCCGTAATACAACGCTTTTTTCTCAACAGGGCTCATATCCGGTTTCTGCAGCGCGCGGATATAGAAGCCGATCATATCGCTTGGATGTTCCGCAAACAGGGCGCTGAAATCGTACTGCGGCTCCGATTCATCTAAGATTTCCACGATCCGGAACTTGGAGGTGAGGTTTTCTAAGTCAAATTCGGTCTCAGGGTCACGCATGCCGCGGATGCGGAAACGGTAGATATTCTGACGTCCGCGTTTTTCAATCTCCTGGCTGATCTTGTCTTCCAGCTCCACATTGGTCGTGCTGGCGGTGATGTTGACTGCCAGTGGGATATACTGGGATCTGCAGAGGGGGAGGTATTTTAACACTTCCACTTTCTGGGAGACCGGATTGATCTCGCCGTAATAAGCGCCATGGATGCCGGTCTCGGTCTTGTCCAGAGGTTCCGGGGAACCGGCGAAGGCTGCTTTGTTCTCCACCAGGATTCCCGGTTTATGGATATGCCCCAGGGCAATATAGGAAAATCCAGAGACCGCCAGGGCATTTTTGTCAAAGGGCAGGTGGGTGGCGTCACCGCCGTGGGCTAACAGCACGTGGATACGCCCGTCAAATGGCACTTCCACATGGTCGATGCGGTTCTCCCGGATCTCAGCAGTATGATAGCTGAAACCGTGGACGTCGGTGTTGCAGTCGCTGAAATAGACATGATCCATTTCCTCATTCATGAGGAAGGTCACGTTCGGACACCAGGAAAAACTTAAAACAGCGGAATTGCTGCGGATCCGGTCGTGGTTCCCGGCAATCATGACCACATGGACAGCAGGAATGGTACTGAATAAGTAATTGATCTCTTTCAAATCCCGCTGCAGCGGCTGGCGATGGAACAGATCTCCGGAGATGAAGAGAAAGTCAACCTCTAAGTCTCTGGCCCTGGTGATCACCTGAGTAAACGTGTCCTTGATAGCCTGGGCGCGTTCCCGGCTCCAGGGCTTATCGCTGTCCGGTTCCATGCCCCAGTGGACATCGGCGGTATGGATGAATTTCATGGAGATACCTCCTAAAATAAAATGAAAATCTCCAGCGTTTTCGCATAAAGGGAAAAAGGAGTTGGAGAAGGATTGTTATATAAAAAATCCGCCGTACCGGTAATGAGCCGATACGGCGGTGGAATGCTTACAGCTCGCAGTTATTCACCGTTCTTGGGAACGGAATGACATCGCGGATGTTGCCCATACCAGTCAGGTACATCACGCAGCGCTCAAAGCCCAGACCGAAACCGGAGTGACGGGTGGAGCCGTATTTGCGCAGATCCAGGTAGAACTGGTAATCCTCTTCCTTCAGTCCCAGCTCGTTCATGCGGGCAAGTAACTTCTCATAGTTGTCCTCACGCTGGCTTCCACCGATGATCTCGCCGATGCCAGGAACCAGACAGTCCATAGCGGCAACAGTCTTGCCATCCTCGTTCAGTTTCATATAGAAAGCTTTGATCTCCTTTGGATAATCGGTCACGAATACCGGTTTTTTGAAGATCTGCTCGGTCAGGTAGCGCTCATGCTCAGTCTGAAGGTCGCAGCCCCAGAATACCTTGTAGTCAAACTGGTCATTGTGCTCTTCCAGAAGCTTGACTGCCTCAGTGTAGGTAACATGGCCAAACTCGGAGTTCAGAACAGAGTGGAGACGGTCTAATAAGCCCTTGTCGATAAACTGGTTAAAGAAGTTCATCTCCTCTGGAGCGTGGTCTAATACATACTGGATCACATATTTTAACATGCCTTCAGCCAAAACCATGTTGTCATCCAGATCTGCAAATGCCATCTCCGGCTCGATCATCCAGAACTCAGCTGCGTGACGGGTGGTATTGGAGTTTTCCGCACGGAAAGTAGGTCCGAAGGTGTAAATGTTGCGGAATGCCATCGCATAAGTCTCACCATTTAACTGGCCGCTTACGGTTAAGCTGGTTGGTTTGCCGAAGAAGTCCTGTGTATAATCAACAGCGCCGTCTTTGGTCTTCGGAACATCGTTTAAATCCATGGTAGTTACCTGGAACATCTCGCCTGCGCCTTCACAGTCACTGGAGGTGATCAGTGGAGTGTGGACGTAAACAAAGTCTTTCTCCTGGAAATACTGATGAATGGCATATGCGATCAGGGAACGGACACGGAATACTGCCTGGAAGGTGTTGGTTCTTGGACGCAGATGGGAAATGGTACGCAGGTACTCTAAGCTGTGACGTTTCTTCTGCAGAGGATAGTCCGGTGCGGATGGTCCTTCAACCGCAACGCTGACTGCCTGGATCTCAAATGGCTGTTTTGCTTCTGGAGTCGGGATCAGGGTACCCTTTACGATCACGGCTGCGCCAACGTTACATTTGCAGATCTCATCAAAATTGTCCATGTTATCATGAAAAACAATCTGAAGGGTTTCAAAATAAGAACCGTCGGCCAGTACCAGGAAACCGAAAGCCTTGGAGTCACGGATACTTCTTACCCAGCCGCCAACCTCGATCTCTTTATTCAGATAGTTTTCACGGTTTTTGTATATGTCTCTTACAGTTACCAGATTCATGTTGAAATCTCCTTTAAATAATTTATTAGAACATAGAAAAAAGCCCATAATCTGTCCTAATTATACTTTATTTTCCAAACTGATTCAAGGGTTCTTCGCTTCATATTTTAACGGAAAAACAGGAAATGAGGAAAAAGTGTAAAAAGTTGGTAAATCTTACGAAAACTGTCGGAAAATGTACAAAAAAATGTACAAGAAATTTTATTTTTTGTTCACTATTTCTAATTTTTGTGATATACTATATTTGTAAGTGACGAGTCACCCTCTTACTGACCCGTCACCCTCAAATACTGAAAGGACAGCAAGAGGTGATAGCGTGATTAAGAAAGAAATGATTGCCATGCTCTTAGCAGGCGGACAAGGCAGCCGATTAGGTGTGTTAACTCAGAAAGTAGCCAAGCCTGCAGTCTCCTTTGGCGGAAAGTACCGGATCATTGATTTTCCGTTAAGTAACTGTATTAATTCTGGTGTCGATACGGTAGGTGTTTTGACTCAGTATCAGCCCTTAGACTGAATACTCATATCGGAATTGGTATTCCGTGGGATCTGGACCGCAACGTAGGCGGTGTTACCATTCTCCCTCCTTATGAGAGAAGCAAGGGAAGCGACTGGTACACCGGAACAGCCAATGCCATTTATCAGAACCTGGAGTATATGGAGACTTACAATCCAGAATATGTTCTGATCTTATCTGGCGACCACATCTATAAGATGGATTATGAGGTTATGCTGGAGTATCACAAGGCGAATAATGCAGATGTCACGATTGCTGCCATGCCGGTGCCGATCGAAGAGGCAAGCCGATTTGGTATCCTGATCACAGATGATTCCAACAAGATCACAGAGTTCGAGGAGAAACCGGCAAATCCAAGAAGTAACTTAGCTTCCATGGGTATTTACATCTTCTCCTGGAAAGCGCTGAAGGAAGCCTTGATCAAATTAAAAGATGTTCCAGGCTGTGACTTTGGTAAGCATGTGATTCCATACTGCTTCGAGCAGAATGAGCGGATCTTTGCTTATGAGTATAACGGATACTGGAAAGATGTAGGAACCTTAAGCTCTTACTGGGAAGCAAACATGGAGCTGATCGATATTATTCCGGAGTTCAACCTGTATGAGGAATACTGGAAGATTTATACCAAGAGTGATATCACACCTCCTCAGTACATAGCTGCAGATGCAAGGTAGAGCGGAGCATCATCGGAGAAGGAACCGAAGTTTACGGACAGGTGATCAATTCTGTTATCGGTGCAGGCGTTACTATTGCCAAGGACGCAGTGGTGAAGGATTCCATCGTTATGAAGGGAAGTGTCGTTGGTAAGGGAACTGTGGTCGAAAAAGCCATTGTGGCTGAGAATGTTACCATCGGTGAGAATGCTCATTTAGGTGTCGGCGAGTACGCACCAAGTAAATATGATCCGAAGGTATATCAGTCAGATCTGGTAACGATCGGTGAGAACAGTGTGATCCCGGATGGTGTGAAGATTGGTAAGAATACCGCTATCGCAGGTGAGACTGTTGCAGAGGATTATCAGGATGGACTGCTGGCAAGCGGAGACTACATTATAAAGGCAGGTGGCGTAAGATGAGAGCAATTGGTATCATTTTAGCAGGCGGCAACAGTAAGCGGATGCGGGAATTATCTAATAAGCGTGCTATTTCAGCGATGCCGATCGCAGGAGCTACCGCAGCATCGATTTTGCACTGAGTAATATGTCCAATTCCCACGTACAGAACGTGGCGGTATTTACCCAGTACAATTCCCGTTCTTTGAATGAGCATTTAAGTTCCTCCAAGTGGTGGGATTTTGGTAGAAAACAGGGTGGACTTTATATTTTCACTCCAACCATTACAGCAGAGCATAATGACTGGTACCGGGGTACCGCAGATGCACTGTACCAGAACCTGACATTCTTAAAGAACAGCCATGAGCCATACGTGGTGATCGCTTCCGGTGATTGTGTGTACAAGCTGGATTATGCGAAGGTTCTGGAGTATCATATTGAGAAGAAAGCAGATATCACAGTGGTATGTAAGGATATGGGACCGGAAGAGGATATCACCAGATTTGGCGTGGTGAAGACGAATGCAGATGGCCGGATTACCGATTTCCAGGAGAAACCGATGGTGGCTGAGTCCAATACCATTTCCTGTGGTATTTATGTGGTAAGACGTCGTCAGCTGATCGAGCTGATCGAGCGTTGTGCACAGGAAGACCGTTATGATTTTGTTAACGATATCCTGGTACGTTACCGTAACCTGAAACGAATCTATGCATATAAGATGGACAGCTACTGGAGCAATATTGCTTCTGTAGAGTCTTACTATAAGACCAATATGGATTTCCTGAAGCCGGAGGTAAGAGACTACTTCTTCCGTCAATATCCGGAGATCTACACCAAGGTAGGAGATATGCCTCCGGCCAAGTACAATCCGGGCGCAAGTGTGAAGAACAGTCTGGTTGCCAGCGGAAGTATTATCAATGGTGTTGTGGAGAACTCTGTGTTGTTCAGACAGGCTTATATCGGTAATAACTGCGTGATCAAAAATTCCATTATCCTCAATGACGTTTACATCGGGGACAATACCGTCATTGAGAACTGCATCGTAGAGAGCCGGGATACGATCCGGGCGAATACGACTTATATCGGTACACCGGATAACGTAAAGATCGTTATTGAGAAGAATGAACGGTATACGATATAAATAGTGGAATAAAATAAGAGGGCAAATAACTGTTTCATGGGCCAAAAGGCAGTGAATGGTTACAAAAGAAGTACAACGGGGGAGGTTGGCCACATGCAGATTACAGATGTGAGAGTGAGACGAATCGAAAAAGAGGGAAAGATGAAAGCCATCGTTTCCATTACTTTAGATAATGAATTTGTGATTCATGATATTAAGGTAATTGAGGGTGAGAAGGGATTATTTATCGCCATGCCAAGTCGTAAGGCAACTGATGGTGAATATCGCGATATCGCACATCCGATTAACTCGGAGACCAGAGATAAGATTCAGAAAGTGATCCTGGATAAGTATGAGACCACCGCACTGGAGAACTAACATAGACGGAACAGCTAAGGCACTGGTTTTTGACCAGTGCCTTTTTGAGTTTGTGCACGATGGGCAATCAAAGCGTCAGTGGCGCTATGATCTTAACAGCTGAAAAAAGGCTTCCATTTCCCGTGTCACCCATTTATCCTTATGGTGAAGCACCTGCCTCCAGACCTGCATATGGAATTGTTCCACGTCCAGGGCGCAGAGCAGCCCCTCTTTTGGTATCCGAAATAAGTGGTTGAAAATAGTTGGGCGTATCTTATGTAATTGTGATAGATGTCATTATGGGGCATTCATATTATTGAGTACCCTATATGCATCATACAGGTTGAAACGCAAGTTCTTTTTGTTGTCATTTAAGAAGCCCACGAATACATCTTCTATGCCCTCAATATCGTAGTCCTTAATGCCGAGAAGCATTAAAGCCGAGAAGCATTAAAGCCATATTATCTGCCATATATGTTTACTCCTTGTTATTTGCGTATCCAGAAATTTCCTCGATATCCAAATGCTTTTTCTGATTAACAAGATCATAAATCATTTCTGCGATAGGTCTGATCGCCTGTGGATCATCAAGGATCTGCCTGATTTTGATGCGTGAGAAGGGATGGGAGGGGGGAGAACCTCGCGTTAAAAATATTTTCAAAAGGATTTTACAACGGGATATTTTGTGGTAGAATAGCCAAAAGTAAATAACTGCAAGGAGAAAAGTGGAGGAAAAACGTATATGGGTGAGAGGTGGTCCCGCCTTGGCGGGTATATGGATCAGCTGTGCAGGGAGGGAATTTCCGGGTGCGCATGCCTGGTGTACGAGGGCGAGGCAGAGCGTTTTCGGCGTTACTGCGGTCTGCGGGATGTGGAGCGGGGACTGGCGCCGGATGGGGATACCCTGTACCGGATTTACTCCCTGACCAAGCTCTACACTGCGGTGGCCATTCTGCAGCTCCTGGAGGCGGGAAAGCTGCACATGGAGGATCCGGTGGCGGAGTATCTGCCTGAGTACCGCAGCCTGCAGGTCAATGAAGTGGCGGCCAACGGGTGGAACGAGGTGAGGGAGGCGAAGAGCCCGCTTCAGGTGGGCCATCTCCTGACCATGACCTCCGGAATTTCCTACGCCTACGACAACGATGGGCCCACCATGCGCCGGACGAAGGAGGCGGTGGAGCGGTTTCGCAGGGAACATGAGGATTTTTCCACCAGGGAGTACGCGTCCCTGTTCGCGGATATTCCGCTGGCCTTTGAGCCGGGGAGCCATTTCCTTTATGGGGCGGGGTATGACGTGCTGGCATCGGTCATTGAGGTGGTTTCCGGGGAACTGTTCGGGGAGTATTTGAGAGGACATATATGGGAACCTCTGGGGCTAAAGTCCACCATGTTCCGACTGCGGGACGCGCGGGACCGGGAGAACCTGTGCGGGATGTACGGAAAGCAGGAGCGAGGGGCTGGGATGGGAGAGATTTCCCATGGTTTTGTGCGGGTCACGGACCGGGACCGCTTCTTACAGCCGGAATCCCACTTCGAGGAGGGCGGGGGCGGTGTTTTGTCGACCATGGACGACTACATGCGGTTCTTGCGGATGCTTGCGGGGGGAGGCGCGCTGGACGGTGAGCGAATTCTGACGGAAGAGTCGGTGAGACGCATGGGTACAAACCGGTTGAGTGAGGAGCAGATCCGGGAGTTCCCTATCCCGGGCTACGGCTATGGCTGCGGCGTGCGGGTGCGCCTTGCTGCGGACGGGCTGGGGCCTGCCGGGGAGTTTGGCTGGTACGGCATGTCCGGCAGCTATGCGCTGGTGGACCCGGTGCATGAGCTATGCTTTCTGTATATGCAGCAGATGATTCCGGGGAGGGATAAAGAGATCCACCCGGAGCTCAGAAGGTGTTTGTATGAAGACTATTTTGAACGGTAAGCTTTCGGAATTTGCAAGAAAGATTAACCAGTCCATCACACGGAAAATATTGTGCCTGATTGTGATGTCCATCGGGGCCTCCTTTCTGGTCAGCCTGTTTGTGATCAAAAAGATCATATTCATATGTTGGTAAGTATTCCGCCCAAAATGAGTGTATCAAGCTTTATGGGATATTTAAAAGGAAAATCCGTATTAATGATATTCGACCGACATGCAAATCTAAAGTATAAATTTGGAAACCGTCATTTCTGGTCAGAAGGTTATTATGTCAGTACAGTAGGATTAAACGAAGCGACAATTAAGAAATATATCCAAGATCAAGAAAACTATGATATCATGCAGGACAAATTAAGTGTGAAAGAATACGAAGACCCTTTTAAGGGTACAGAGTCGAAGTAGTACGAACGCCCCTTCAGGGGCATAAGCAACGCGTCAAGTGCGATAGTGACTTGAACGAAGAGAAAGTCTAGGGCGCCTTGAGACGCTGTCTGGTAGCAAGGGCTTACAGCCAGCGTCCCGAGCCACCCGTTGTACGGGTGGCGGCGACTGTCTTAGGAAACTTCGTCAAGTTTGTGAGCCATAGGTACTCAAGGCGTCAGTGGTGCTGTGATCTTAATAGCTGAAAAAAGGCTTCCATCTCCCGTGTCACCCATTTATCCTTATGATGGAGCACCTGCCTCCAGACCTGCATATGGAATTGTTCCACGTCCAAGGCGCAGAGCAGTCCTTTTTTTTCTTCCGGAGCAATGGTAAAGGAGGGCAGGAAGGACAGGCTGGAGCTTCCGATCAGCTGACGGATGATGAATTCAGTGTTGCCGATGGACAGATAGGGACGGATCGCCTGTTCCCTGGCAGCCAGGTAGCGGTCCAGCATCAGACGGTAGCTGGCATTCCGCTCAGTCAGAATAAAGGGCTGGGATAAAATTTCATCCAGGGGGATCTGCTGTCTGCCGGTAAAAGGATTCGAGGAGGAAGCGGTGAAAACTGCTTCCTCTGGTGTTTCCAGTACTTTTATAAAGCGTTCATCATGAATCTGCTGATCGAGGATATAGACCAGATCAAGTGTACCGTTGGTGAGGCTGCTTAATAAGATTTCCGGTGAGTCGATGGTGATCCGGACATTGACTTCCGGGTAAAGGATATGATACTGCTTCATGACCTGGGGAAGCAGGACTGTACAGATAGATTCGATGGTTCCGATCCGCAGGGTTCCATGAAGCTTCCGGTCTCTGGATAAGGTTTCACGGGCCTGGGCCAGTTCCTGCATGATGGTGTTGGCGTGTTCGAAAAACAACTCCCCATCCCGTGTCAGAGAAATCTGCTTACCGATCCGGTCAAAAAGGTGAACGTCCAGTTCCTGCTCCAATTGTTTGATCTGAATGGTGATGGCCGCCTGGGAATATCCCAGATGCCGGGCTGCTTTTGAAAAACTCTTAAACTGTGCCACCTGTAAAAACGCATTGATCTCTCGAAGTTCCATCGTGTTTTCATCCTTTCCAGAGCATGTATGAAGGGTTCCAGTCCGTACCACGCATAAACTGCAACGATTAAAAAAATTAAATGATTGTATTAAATCATTAAATTTTACAAATAGATAACATAATGATACAATACAGTCAACAGAAAAGCAAGTGTGGCCGCCAGACAGGAGCGGCAAGTGTTATTGTTCACGCGTTGTGCAAACCGGCAAGTAACATTGTCTGTGCAGGGCGTGGACAGGAAGCGCGATGAATACAAAGGATGCGGAGGTACAATTCATATGGAAAAGACAAATGAGAAGTATGGCGCGTATATTCAGATTTTAAGGGAAGAACTGATCCCGGCTATGGGGTGTACAGAGCCGATCGCGGTAGCTTATGCGGCAGCTGTTGCCAGACAGACTTTAGGAGAACTGCCGGACAAGGTGATCGTGGGAGCCAGCGGAAGTATCATCAAGAATGTAAAATCTGTTATTGTACCGAATACGGATAACATGAAGGGACTGAATACAGCAGCCGCAGCAGGAATCGTGGCCGGTAAGCCGGAGAAAGAGCTGGAGGTGATTGCTGAGGTGACACCGG
The DNA here is from genome assembly GCA_003478355.1 of Lachnospiraceae bacterium AM48-27BH. GTDB lineage: Bacteria > Bacillota > Clostridia > Lachnospirales > Lachnospiraceae > UBA3402. The sequence goes on along the minus strand of QUFC01000009.1, from coordinate 51,920 downwards.
AGCAGACAGAAGAGATCAAAGAATTTCTCAAGACTGCAGAGATTACAGTAGAGCATGTGGAGAATGGCAATACCTTTGATATTGTTATTAGCGTATTTAAGGGTGAAAAGAGCGCAAAAGTGCGGATCGCTAATTACCACACCAACATTGTGTATATTGAGAAGAATGGTGAAGTGTTGAAAAATATTCCGGTCCGCGGCGAGGCGGAAGACGGTCTGACAGACCGGAACCTTCTGAACATGAAGGACATCTGGGATTTTGCCAATACTGTAGACATCGAGGATGTGCGCCCGATCTTAGAGCCGCAGATCCGCTACAATATGGCGATCGCCGAGGAAGGTATCCGGGGCAATTATGGAGCGAATATCGGAAGCGTTCTTCTGGATATGGAAGGGGATAATTTAAGAGTAAAGGCAAAAGCCATGGCAGCAGCAGGCTCTGATGCCCGTATGAATGGCTGTGAGCAGCCGGTTGTCATTAACTCTGGAAGCGGCAACCAGGGAATCACATCTTCCGTTCCGGTCATTGTCTATGCGAGAGCTATGGAGGTGGGAGAGGAGAAAATGCTGCGAGCACTGACTCTTTCCAACTTGACCACCATTCATGAAAAAACACCGATCGGACGTCTGTCTGCATACTGCGGCGCAGTCAGCGCAGGAGCAGGAGCAGGAGCAGGTATTGCATATTTGTGCGGAGGGGATTATGATGTGATTGCACATACGGTTGTCAATGCACTTGCGATTGTATCCGGTATTGTATGTGACGGAGCCAAGGCTTCCTGTGCGGCAAAGATCGCCACAGCAGTAGAAGCAGGCATTTTTGGCTATAATATGTATATCCGCGGTCAGGAATTCTACGGAGGGGATGGAATTGTGGCGAAGGGTATCGAGACATCGTTAAAGAACGTTGGGCGTTTAGGAAAGGAGGGTATGAAGGAAACCAACGAGGAAATTATAAAAATTATGATAGAGGGGTAAAAACTATATGAAAAAACTTACGGGGAGTTTACCGTTTCGGTTGTTGCTTGGAGTTGTGATCGGTATTCTGGTTGGACAGTTTGCCAGTGAAGGACTGATGAATATCGTGGTGACATTAAAGTACATCATGAATCAGATCATCAGTTTCTGTGTGCCGTTGATCGTTATTGGATTTATCGCGCCGTCCATTACAAAACTGGGAAATAACGCATCCAAGATGCTTGGGGTCGCAGTTGTGATCGCATATGTTTCTTCTGTTGGTGCAGCGCTGTTTTCCATGGCAGCCGGTTATCTGCTCATTCCACATCTGTCTATTGTATCTGAGGTGGATGGATTAAAGGAACTGCCAGGCGTAGTGTTCCAGTTAGATATTCCGCAGATCATGCCGGTTATGAGTGCACTGGTATTTTCACTGTTTATTGGTCTGGCTGCAACCTGGACCAAGGCAACAGTCATTACCAATGTGTTAGATGAGTTTCAGAAGATCGTGCTGGAGATCGTTACCCGTGTGGTGATCCCGATTCTGCCGGTATTTATCGCATTTACGTTCTGTGCGCTTTCTTACGAGGGAACCATTACCAAGCAGCTTCCGGTATTCTTAAAAGTGGTGATCATCGTTATGATCGGCCATTTCATCTGGATGGCTCTGTTATATGGTATTGGCGGCGCTTACGCCGGAAAGAATCCGATGAATGTGGTGAAAAATTACGGTCCTGCTTACATTACTGCAGTAGGAACGATGTCTTCCGCGGCTACTCTGGCAGTTGCCCTGCGCTGTGCCCAGAAATCTGAGCCTACGTTACGAGACGATATGGTAGATTTCGGTATTCCGTTATTTGCCAACATTCATCTGTGCGGATCTGTTCTGACAGAGGTATTCTTCGTTATGACTGTTTCTAAGGTACTTTACGGACAGCTTCCAACGGTTGGAACTATGGTGTTGTTCTGTCTGCTTCTGGGAGTTTTCGCTATCGGTGCTCCTGGAGTTCCAGGCGGTACAGTTATGGCATCCTTAGGTCTGATCACCGGAATCGTGGGCTTCGGTGAGACAGGTACCGCTTTGATGCTGACGATTTTCGCTCTGCAGGACAGCTTTGGAACTGCATGTAACGTAACCGGAGACGGTGCGCTGACCATGATTCTGACTGGTTACGCAGAAAAACATGGAATCAAGCCTCAGAAGATTGAATCGGGAATTTTATGATACCAGGGTCAAAAGGTCACCAACATCGAATACAAAAAGCATCGGTCACTCATCAAAATGTGACCGATGCTTTTTTTGTGCCCTATGACACACAAACGCTCCGCGGGATGCACACTCGCGCGAAGAAGAAATATGTCGCAAGCGACCGCGCTCGGCGCGAGAATGTGCCAAGGAATATCCTTTCTTGTGTCATAGGAAATGTTCAGGTAACGAATATTGGTGCAGCGGACTGATGGTCAAATGACCTGGTGTTCCATCCATTTTCCATTGATGAAACGGATGGTGAACAGTAAGCTGCGGAAGAACCAGTCCACGAACATACCGCACCAGACGCCTAACAATCCCATGTGAAGACTGTTAACAAAGTAATAGCATAAAAAGATACGGAAGGTCCACATGCTGAACATACTGACCGTCATCGTGTACTTGGAATCGCCGCCGGAACGGAGAATGTTGGGCATCATGAAACTGGATGGCCATAGGAATAAATCTACGGTACAATAGGTCCGGATCACAGTGACTGCAATGACCTGTGCTTCTGCGGAGATGTTGAAAATCTTGACTATGTAAGGAGCGGTCAGGATCAGGATCGGGCTGGTAAGCCATGCGGCAGCATAGGCCAGGGCGATCAGCTTGCGGGCGTATTGATTGGCCTGCTTCTTCTCATTGGCGCCCAGGCAATGACCGATGATCGGGATTGTTGCCAGGCTGATGGCATTGCCTGGAATGTTGATCATGGAACTTAAGGTGTTGCAGACAGCTGAAGCCGCGATGGAGGCAGTTCCCAGGGTACTGATCAGATGGCTGACCAGCAGTTTGCCAATCTGGAACATGCCGTTTTCGATGCCGGCCGGAATTCCGATGGCCAGGATCCGGTGGGCGATGGAAAAATTGGGCTTTAAGTCTGCCAGAGAAGCGATCCGCAGCGGATTGTCATGGCGCTGCAGCTGGGCAGTGACCCAGATGGCTGCCAGAATCCGTCCGGTCAAGGTAGCGATCGCGGCGCCCAGAACTTCCAGGTGAAAAACGTAGATCAGAACTGCGTTACCGACGATGTTGACTACATTCATGACCAGGCTGGCTTTCATGCTGATCTTACTGTCTCCCTTAGCGCGGAAAAGTGCGGCACCGGCATTATAAAGACCGATAAAGGGATAAGAAACGGCGCTGATGTAAAAATAAATCTCCGCATAGTGCATAACGTGAGCTTCAATAGAGCCAAACACGGTCCGTAAGATCAGGCGGCATAAGAGAATACAGAGCAGTCCGAAGGAAACCGTCAGCATGATGAGAACGGAAAACAGCTGGGCTGCGCTTAGCTGGGCATTTTTCTTATCCTTCCGTCCAAGATACTGGCTGGCGACCACAGCACCGCCAGTAGCCAGAGCAGATAATATCTGGATGATCAGGACATTTAGGCTGTCTACCAGACTGACGCTGGACACAGCTGCTTCCCCCACTCCCGATACCATAACGGTATCGGCAAGTCCCATGGAAACACTTAAAAACTGTTCCAGGAGCAGGGGAAGAAGCAGTGCTTTTAGCTGGGCGTTGGTGAACATGGGAGGCGATGGGGGAGTTTCTTGTGTGCTTGAGGGGTGATTCATGATGATAAATCCTTTCGTTGTCGATGGTTATGAAGTAACGGTTTAGCAGGTCTGCGTATTTGCTGCGCTGATCGTAAGAAAACATCGTTACCTTATTAATTTATCTCTGAATGTTGTTTCTGGCAATATCTTTGTAAAATAATACAGTTTCTGCACGAATGAAACTGGTCGTGGAAATAGCACAAGGAATGGAAGGAAAAAATACCGCCGGGCTATCAGGATATCGGATAGTCTGGCGGTATTGGATATTTTTATCTCAGTCGAGAAGACTCCCACCTCTTCAGGTGGTGAGAAATCACAAATTAGTATCAGTGGGAGTCCAATCTTCGACTGAGATAAACGCTCCGCGAGGATGCGCAGTGATTCTGTAAAGAATATGTCAGCTACGCTGACCAGAATCACGCGCCAAGTCTCACGGACGTTCGACTTGAAAGCAATTCAGTCAATTACTCTGCCTCTGCGATCTTCCGAGCCACATACACGCCGCTTGCGGATGCATGGGACAGGGAGTGGGTCACGCCACTGCCGTCGCCAATGATGTAAAGACCTTTGTAACGGGTCTCCAGATTCTCATCGATGTCAACTTCCATGTTGTAGAATTTGACCTCAACGCCATAAAGCAGGGTGTCGTCATTGGCAGTACCAGGAGCGATCTTATCCAGGGCATAGATCATCTCGATGATGCCGTCTAAGATACGTTTTGGAAGAACCAGGCTTAAGTCGCCAGGAGTTGCTGCCAGAGTTGGTGTTACAGTGCTCTCTTCGATACGGTTGACCGTACTGCGGCGTCCACGGATCAGGTCGCCAAAACGCTGTACGATGACACCGCCGCCTAACATATTGGAAAGACGGGCAATGCTCTCACCGTAGCCGTTACTGTCCTTAAATGGCTCGGAGAAATGTTTTGCGACCAGAAGAGCAAAGTTGGTGTTCTCGGTCTGTTTCTTCGGATCCTCGTAGCTGTGGCCGTTTACGGTCACGATACCGTTGGTGTTCTCGTTTACCACGATACCGTTCGGGTTCATACAGAAGGTACGGACATTATCCTCAAATTTCTCTGTGCGGTATACGATCTTGCTCTCGTATAACTCGTCGGTCAAATGGGAGAAGATCACAGCAGGAATCTCCACACGGACGCCGATGTCTACACGGTTGGACTTGGTTGGGATGTCCAGTTCATTACAGATGGTTTCCATCCATTTGCTTCCGCTGCGGCCGACAGACACGATACACTGTTTGCAGTCTGCGTACTGGTCATTGCCATATAATACACGATAGCCATCGTCCAGAACTTCAATGTGGGTTACCGGAGTGTGGAAGAAGAAGTGAACCTTCTCTTTCATCTCATTGTAAAGATTTTCCAGAACCACGTAGTTAATGTCAGTTCCTAAGTGACGTACAGAAGCATCCAGAAGTTTTAATTTATTCTGCATGCACAGTTTTTTGAATTTGGTACCTGCGGTAGAGAACATACGGGTCTCCTCACCGCCATGGGTCACGTTGATGTGATCCACATATTTCATTAAATCGATGGCTTCTTTTTTGCCGATATATTCGTATAAAGTTCCGCCGAAGTCATTGGTGATGTTATATTTTCCGTCAGAGAATGCACCTGCACCGCCGAAACCGTTCATGATCGCACAGGTCGGACATTTGATACAGGATTTAACTTTCACGCCATCGATCGGGCAGTGGCGTTTCTCCAGAGAGTAACCGCTCTCAAACACTGCTACCTTTAAGTCCGGCTTTTTCTGCATCAGCTCATATGCGGAGAAAATACCGCCAGGGCCGGCGCCGATGATGATGACGTCAAACTGGTTATTAGAATTCATGTAGAAGCTCCCTCCATGTCTACCAAAGGCTTGGTAAATGAAATTTGTTATCATTGCCAACACATGATTTTATCATAAATAGCAAGAGGTTTCAAGGAAAAAGTTGAGACTTTGCAAGAAAAAGTGGAGCATTTGCAAGAAAAATATGAATCTTTGCAGGAAAAGTTGAGCCTTTACAAGAAAGTTTGGAACTGTTATGCTAAAGGAAATGCTTGCGGAGACATAAGACGGTGGCAGGCTGGCACATAAAATGGAATTGAGGCCGGACGGGCGCAGGAAAACGAATGAAAAACTGGTCTGGATGGTCTGGAAAGGATAAGATACATGTATATTATAGTAGGTTTAGGAAATCCGGGAAAGGAATACGCGCATACCCGTCATAACGTGGGTTTTGAGACGATTGATATTCTGGCGGACCGGATGGGGATCGAAGTAGAAGAGAAAAAACACAAGGGACTGTGCGGGAAAGGAATATTAGCAGGTCAGAAGGTGATCCTGTTAAAACCGCAGACATATATGAATTTAAGCGGTGAGAGTGTCCGGGCAGCGGCTGATTTTTATAAGGTAGATCCGGAAGATATTCTGGTGATCTATGATGACATCAGTTTAGAACCGGGACAGTTACGGCTCCGTGGAAAAGGAAGTGCAGGCGGTCACAATGGGATCAAAAATATCATTGCCCATCTGGGAACCCAGGAATTTCCACGGATCAAGGTCGGCGTTGGCGATAAGCCGAAGGGCATGGATTTAGCAGATTATGTGCTGGGGCATTTCTCCAAAGAAGACCAGGCAAAGATGGATGAGGCATTTAAGGACGCGGCGGATGCGGCAGAGATGATCTTAGACAAGGGCATGGACGCAGCCATGAATCATTATAATATGAAGAAAAAGGGCGAGTAGAAATTATGAGCAGGGTATTTGTGAATCCGCTGACAGAACTGGCGGAGTATGAAGAACTGAATCGGGATCTCAACCGGGGAAAAGGGCCGGTTCAGATCAGCGGGTGCATGGATTCCCAGAAGGTTCATCTGATGTGGGAGGCCGGGGAGACACTGCCCTGGAAGTTAGTGGTAACTTACGACGACTCCAGAGCGAAGGAAATCTATGAGGATTTCCGGTGCTTTACAGACGCAGTCTGGCTGTATCCGGCCAAGGACCTTCTTTTTTATAATGCAGATATCCACGGCAACCTGATCACCAGGGAGCGGATGCAGGTGCTGCGGCATCTGATCGAGAAAAAAAGCGGCGTGGTGGTGACTACCATTGATGGCCTTATGGATCATTTGCTGCCACTTTCCATGGTAGAGAGCCAGATCCTGACGGTGAGCCAGGGAGAGGTGATCGATATTGAGGAATGGAGAAAGCGGCTGGTGGCCTTAGGCTACGAGCGCATGGCACAGGTAGACGGTATGGGACAGTTCTCCATCCGCGGTGGCATTGTGGATATTTTCCCGCTGACGGAGGAGCTTCCAGTCAGGATCGAGCTGTGGGGCGATGAGGTGGATTCCATCCGCAGCTTTGATCCGGAGAGCCAGCGGTCGGTGGAGCAGCTGGAAGAGGTGGTGCTGTACCCGGCCACGGAGATTGTGCTGACACCGGAGCAGGTGGAGATGGGACTGGAGTGGATCACGAAATCGGAAAAATCTTATGAAAAGACCTTGCGGGAGCAGTTTCAGACAGAAGAAGCCCATAGGATTCGTTCGATCATCGAAGAATTCAAGGAAAATCTGAAGGATGGCATGGCAACCGGGTCTCTGGACAGTTATCTCACCTATTTTTGTCAGGATACGGTGTCATTTGCTGAATATTTTCCTGCGGAAGAGACAGCGGTGTTCTTAGACGAACCTATCCGCTTAAAGGAGCGGGGAGAAGCGGTGGAGACGGAATTCCGGGAAAGCATGATGAACCGGCTGGAAAAGGGTTATCTTCTGCCGGAGCAGACCTCTCTTCTCTATTCGATACGGGAGACATTGGCGGAGCTGGAAACGCCTCATACGGTCTGTGTCACCGGATTGGAACAGAAGCTTCCGGGACAGGAGATCAAGAACCGTTACAGCATCCAGACGAGAAATATCAACTCCTATCAGAACAGTTTTGAGATGCTGATCGGAGATTTAAAGCGGTGGAAAAAGGAGAAATACCGGGTGGTCCTGCTGTCCGGCTCCAGGACCCGTGCAAGCCGTCTGGCGGGGGATTTGAGAGAGTATGAACTGAGCGCTTTCTGTACGGATGATCCGGAGCGGAGTGTGCAGCCTGGAGAGATCCTGGTGACTTATGGTGTGCTGCACCGGGGCTTTGAGTATCCGCAGATCAAGTTTGTGGTGATCACTGAGGGCGATATGTTCGGCGGCAGCAAAAAGAAGCGGAGAAAGAAAAAGACCTCCTATGAGGGCAAGAAGATCCAGAGCTTCACGGAGCTTTCCATTGGTGATTACGTGGTCCATGAGGACCATGGACTGGGCATTTACCGGGGCATCGAGAAGATCGAGCAGGATAAAGTGATCAAGGATTATCTGAAGATCGAGTACGCGGACGGCGGAAACCTGTATCTGCCAGCCACCCGTTTAGACGGCATCCAGAAATACGCCGGAAGCGACGCCAAAGCGCCGAAGCTGAATAAATTAGGCGGTGAACAGTGGAAGAAAACCAAGGCCAGGGTGAAGGGGGCGGTCAAGGAGATTGCGAAAGACCTGGTGGAGCTTTATGCCGCCAGACAGGATTCTAATGGTTTCCAGTACAGCGAGGACACCGTGTGGCAGCGGGAGTTTGAGGAATTGTTCCCATATGATGAGACCGACGATCAGCTGGAGGCCATTGACGCCACCAAGAAAGACATGGAGAGCCGGAAGATCATGGACCGTCTGATCTGCGGTGACGTAGGCTATGGCAAGACGGAGATCGCGCTTCGGGCGGCTTTTAAGGCACTGCAGGACGGAAAGCAGGTGGTGTATCTGGTGCCGACCACCATTCTGGCCCAGCAGCATTACAATACCTTTGTCCAGCGAATGAAGGATTTCCCGGTGCGGGTGGACCTGTTATCCCGTTTCCGCACACCCTCGCAGGTGAAAAAGACCCTGGAAGACTTAAAAAAGGGTCTGGTGGATGTGGTCATTGGAACACATCGGGTATTGTCAAAGGATGTGCATTTTAAAGATCTGGGATTGCTGATCATCGATGAGGAGCAGCGGTTTGGTGTATCAGATAAGGAAAAGATCAAGAAATTAAGGGAAAATGTGGATGTTCTGACGTTGACGGCAACTCCGATTCCGCGAACGCTTCACATGAGCCTGGTGGGAATCCGGGATATGAGTGTGCTGGAGGAACCGCCGGTGGACCGTGTACCGATCCAGACCTATGTGATGGAATACAATGATGAGATGGTCCGGGAAGGTATAAAACGGGAGCTGGCCAGAGGGGGACAGGTGTATTATGTATACAACCGGGTGAAGGATATTGAGGAGGTGGCAAACCATGTGGCACAATTAGTGCCGGATGCCAATGTGGTGTTCGCCCACGGGCAGATGCATGAGCACCAGTTAGAGAAGATCATGCTGGATTTCATCAACGGCGACATCGATGTGCTGGTGTCTACTACCATCATCGAGACCGGACTGGACATTTCTAACGCGAATACCATGATCATTCAGGACGCAGACCATATGGGTCTGTCCCAGCTTTACCAGTTAAGGGGCCGTGTGGGCCGTTCCAGCAGGACTTCTTATGCGTTTTTGATGTATAAGCGGGATAAGGTGTTAAAAGAAGTGGCAGAAAAGCGGCTTCAGGCTATCCGTGAATTTACGGAGTTAGGCTCTGGCATCAAGATTGCCATGCGTGATCTGGAGATCCGTGGCGCCGGAAATGTACTGGGCGCGGAGCAGCATGGGCATATGGAGCTGTCGGTTATGACCTGTACTGCAAGCTGTTAAATCAGGCGGTGGAAGCCCTGCGCGGAAAACGGGACGAGGAAGAGGATTTCCAGACGGTGGTAGACTGCGATATCGATGCGTACATTCCGGTTTCTTATATTAAGAATGAATATCAGAAGCTGGATGTGTATAAGCGGATCTCTGCCATCGAGTCTGAGGAAGAATATATGGATATGCAGGATGAGCTGATCGACCGGTTCGGGGATATTCCAAAGGCTGTGGACAATCTGCTGCGGATCGCCCTCATCAAGGCGCTGGCTCACCAGACATACGTGACTGAGGTGGGGATCAACCGCCAGGAGGTACGAATCTCCATGTTCCCGAAGGCGAAGTTAAACACCGAGGGCATTCCGACGCTGGTGGCAGAGTACAAAGGGGCGTTAAAGATGCAGATGGGTGAGACACCGGGATTTCTGTATCAGGAACGGAATAAGAAAAACCAGGATTGTTTGTCTATGGCAGACAAGGCGCAGGAGATATTGAAACGGCTGCAGGAATTGTGCGTGAAGAAATAAAATGCTTGACATTTCCCTCCATAACAGATACGTTTTATAAGACGAAATGTTATTTGTTTATGGAGGGATTTTTTATTATGTATGCAACATTCTGGTCTCTGGTGCCGCCGGTTGTGGCAATCGTACTGGCGCTGATCACCAAGGAGGTGTATAGTTCGCTGTTTGTTGGAATTGCCACGGCAGCGTTATTTTATGCACAGTTTCATGTCGTTGACGCATATACCACGATGTTCCGGGATGGTTTTATCGCGTCGCTTTCAGATAGTTCCCATGTGGGAATTCTGATCTTTTTAGTGGTTCTGGGAACCATCGTGGTGCTGATGAACAGAGCAGGCGGTTCAGCGGCTTATGGAAAATGGGCGCAGAAGCGGATCAAGACAAGAAAAGGAACGTTGTTTGCTACCTTTGCGCTGGGTGTCCTGATCTTCGTGGATGATTATTTTAACTGTCTGACCGTAGGAAGCATCATGCGTCCGGTGACGGATAAGCACAATGTTTCCAGGGCAAAGCTGGCGTATATCATTGACGCCACGGCAGCCCCGGTGTGCATGATCGCACCGATTTCTTCCTGGGCAGCGGCAGTGGCTGGTGTGACGGCGGATACGGATGGACTGGATCTGTTTATGAGATCTATTCCTTATAACCTGTATTCTCTGCTTACCATCGCCATGATTATTCTTATTATTGCTTTTGATATTGATTTTGGACCGATGAAAAAGCATGAGGACAATGCGGTAAAGGGTGATCTGTTTACCTGCGGAAACCGTGTGACGGATGACGGTTCCATGAGAGCGATTTCTACCAAGGGAACTGTGGTGGATCTGGCGGTTCCGGTGGTGGTGCTGATCGTATGCTGCGTGACGGGAATGATCTATACCGGTGGATTTTTTGAAGGTGAAAGCTTTGTCAAGGCGTTTGCAGGATGTGACGCTTCTTTGAGCCTTTCCATGGGTTCTGCGGCGGCATTGCTGTTTACCATTATATTTTACCTGGTGAGACGGGTTCTTACCTTCCAGGACTGTATGAATGCGTTTCCAGAGGGATTTAAAGCCATGATCAGTCCGGTGCTGATCCTGACATTTGCATGGACTCTGTCTAATATGACCAGCTTATTGGGCGCAAGAGAGTATGTCAGCGCGATTTTTGCGGGAAGTGCCAGTCATATGACGGCGATGCTTCCGGCTATCGTGTTCTTAGTAGCGATTTTCCTGGCATTTTCCACAGGAACTTCCTGGGGAACTTTCGGTATTCTGCTTCCGATCATAGCAGGAATCAACCTGCCGTCGGAGCTATTGGTGATCACCGTATCCGCCTGTCTGGCAGGTGCAGTCTGCGGCGATCATTGTTCTCCGATTTCCGATACTACCATTATGTCCTCAGCAGGCGCGCAGTGTGACCATATGAACCACGTCACCACCCAGATCCCGTATGTGGCAGTGGTGGCAACCGTGTCATTTATCGGCTACTGTATCGCTGGCGTGGTGCAGAATTCGGTGATCGTGCTGGCGGTGTCCTTCGTAATCATGGCGGCGGTACTGGCAGGCGTGAAGAAATTTGCAAAATAAAGAGGGAAATTTATGAAACCTGTTGTACTTTCTCTTCAAGGCTGCATGGCGACAGGGAAAACAACCGCCGTTCAGTATTTACAAATACAGGAACCACGTATTTCTGTTAGCTTCGAATCGAACCGCCATGTGATTGAAGAGGTAAAACGAAGAAAATTGGATAAGAATCAATATGAGGATTATTTGGAAATCCAGAAACTATGGCTGAAAAATGAAATTGCCAGGTATGAGGAAGCTATCACACATCCGGTCAGTATTATGGATTTTGGGGCAGAGGAAATTGAATTTTACACGCTGAATTATCCCAAAAGTATGGGAAAAAATTGGGAGATTGCGAGTGCATTAAAATCGGAATTGGAAGCGGTACGGGCGTGTATGCCAGCGAGAATTCTATTTTTAGATGCTTCGGAAGAAACGTTAAGGGCGCATAAAGAAGCGGATTCCACGCGAAGCCGGGAATTTTTCGAGTATTATCTGAAACATCTGATGCCATTGAAGAAAGCCTGGTTCCGGGAACGCAAGGATACCGACTGGTTCTGTGTGGATGGACTCACAGCGGAAGAGGTAGGAGAACAGGTAAAGAAATGGGTTTCCCAAATGGTAGTTTTCTAGTATACTAAAAGACAATGTATGAGTTATTAATAAAATATGGGTGTCAAAAGTTTTGCCACCTAGAAGACGGAGGAATCAATCACATGGATACAATTACAGGACGCAATGTAGGCAAGACCTGCCGCACCCATTACAAGGGAACTTTTAATGATGGAACACAGTTCGACTCTTCTTACGACCGCGGCGAGCCGTTAGAGTTCGTATGCGGCGCAGGCCAGATGATCAAGGGCTTTGACGCGGCAGTGGCAGATATGGAAGTGGGCGAGGTAAAAGAGATCCACTTAATGCCAGAAGAGGCATATGGCCAGCCAGATCCACAGGCTATTTTCGAACTGGAGATCGCACAGCTGCCAGGTTCCGAGAATCTGGAGGTTGGACAGCAGGTGTATTTAAGCAATCAGTATGGTCAGCCATTCCCGGTGAAAGTGATTGCAAAAGAGGAGAAGACCATTACCTTTGATGCGAATCATGAGATGGCGGGGAAAGAACTGAATTTTAAAATTGAGTTAGTGGAAGTAAAATAAGAAGTTGAGAGGGGACTGTCACAGGAAGGGAATGCTGTGGCAGTCTTTTTTGTGTCATAGGAAACTTCGTCCTATGACACAAAAAACGCTCCGCTAAGGATCGCACTGCGGCGAAGTGGAAGAGTGTCGCTAAAGCGACCCGCCGCAGGCGGAGAATCCTGCAAGCAGGATTCTTTTTTAGTTGTAACACCAAAAGCCTGTAAAATTAAGAAAGTTTTTCAGGTATGACAAGGAAAAGTTGTGTACGGCCGGACGTTCGACTTGAAGACCGGTTTCAAAAAATGAAAAAGTTTACAATTTTGAAACCAGCAGCTTGCATATACTACTTGTAGACGGTATAATTGATGTTATAGTACGGTTTCAAAAAATAAAAATTTTTCAATTTTTGAAAGTGGGTGGCGATATGAAAACCATTATGAGAGAAAAATACCTTGATAGAATGATCGAATTGAATGGAACTCCTGATATCAAGATTATTACGGGTATCCGTCGTTCTGGTAAGTCAAAATTGATGCAGGCATATATTGAGTATCTGAAAGGTCATTTTGAAAATATTAATATTATTTTTATTGACTTTATGGATCTGGCTTATGAAGAGATGAAGGAATACCATGCATTGCACACTTATGTGGAAGAACACTATCAGGAAGGAAAAACAAATTATCTTTTTGTGGATGAAGTTCAGATGTGTCCCAAATTTGAGCTGGCAATCAACAGTCTATACTCAAAAGGCAAATATGATATCTATGTGACAGGCTCCAATGCGTTTCTGCTAAGTGCAGATCTGGCAACTCTTTTTACTGGGCGTTATATTGAAATTCATGTATTTCCATTTAGTTTTCAGGAATATTGCAGGTACAATGATGATATTCCAGACACGGATCAGCTGTTTGACGACTATTCTATAAAGGGAGGACTTGCCGGTTCTTATGCTTACAGAACGGAAAAAGACCGAGTCAATTATATCAAAGAGGTTTATGAAACGATTGTAACCAGAGATCTGGTACAGAAATATGCTTTGCCTGATACGCTGGTTCTGCAAAGATTAAGCGAGTTCCTGATGGATAATGTCAGTAATCTGACTTCACCCAATAAAATCAGTCAGCTGCTGACAGCGAATGATACTCCGACAAATCATGTAACGATTGGAAGATATATAAAATATCTGTGCAATGCGTTTGTGTTTTATGATATTAAGCGTTATGACATTCGGGGGAAGAAGTATCTTGAGAACTCTGAAAAATTCTATCTTTGTGACAGTGGTATCCGTTATGCAATTCTTGGCAGCAGAAATATGGATTATGGCAGAGTTTATGAAAATATCGTATGCATGGAACTGCTTCGTCGTGGCTATGATGTTTATGTAGGAAAATTGTATCAGAAAGAAATAGATTTTGTAGCGCAAAGAGGCAGCGAAAAGATCTATATTCAGGTGAGTGATAACATTTCGGGTGAGGAGACTTTTAATCGGGAAGTATCTCCGCTTTTTCAGATACGGGATGCTTATCCGAAAATGATCGTTGCCAGGACAAAGCATCCGAAATACAGCTATGAAGGGATAGAAATTTATGATATAGCAGACTGGTTGCTGCAGGAATGACAGACATATAGAAAGCAGTCGTGTATATTTCCCCTCGCATTTCCACATACTACCCATAAGACACACAATATGGAAACCATGGAAATGGATATGCAGGAGGAATAAACATTATGAAAGCTACGGGAATTGTAAGAAGAATTGATGATCTTGGCAGAGTTGTCATTCCGAAGGAGATACGAAGGACATTGAGGCTGCGTGAGGGAACGCCTCTGGAGATCTTTACAGACCGGGAAGGAGAGATTATTTTAAAGAAATATTCTCCAATGATGGAGCTGACGGCATTTTCTGGTCAGTATGCGGAGGCTATGGCGCAGAGTTCGGGGCTGATGGTGTGTATCACGGACCGGGACCAGGTGGTGGCGGTGGCAGGCGGACCGAAGAAGGAGCTGCTGTCCAAGACCATCAGCCGGGAGTTAGAGCGGGTGATCATGGAGCGTGAAACGGTTCAGGCGGCAGTCGGAGACAAACATTTTTTGTATCTGGTGCCGGATGAGGTGGAAGGGCTCTATGCGGAGGTGGTCGTGCCGATCATCTGCGAGGGGGATGCCATCGGAAGCGTGGCATTATTTTCCAGGGATCAGCGGACGAAAATGGGTGATACGGAGTTAAAACTGGCCCAGACAGCAGCAGGTTTTCTGGGGCGTCAGATGGAAAGCTGAAAGCACTTTCAGAAAGCGGCCTAAAACAGGAAACAAAAGCCCGAAAAAAGCCCGCAAAACGTGGAAATACCTTGACAAACAAGGGCAAAAAAGATATAAATGATAGAGTATCGGTGAACCGGGTTTAGGAATACTGATGTTAGACAGAAGTTTTAGGAGGAAGATAATACAATGAACAAGACAGAATTAATCGCAGCAGTAGCTGAAAAGGCAGAGATTTCCAAAAAAGACGCAGAGAAGGCAGTAAAGGCTTTTACAGATGTTGTATCTGAGGAATTAGTAAACGGTGGTAAGATCCAGTTAGTTGGTTTCGGTACTTTCGAAGTATCTGAGAGACCAGCAAGAGAGGGCCGCAACCCAAGAACTGGCGAGACTATGACCATCGCTGCTACTAAGACTCCAAAATTCAAAGTTGGTAAAGCATTAAAGGATATGGTAAACGCTTAATCAGCGGTTACTTCGATTCACGAAACGTGGAATAAGCTGCCCCTTGTGATGGTTCATCATAAGGGGCTTTTTCTTACACGGATTCTTTTCATAACGCACGAATAAGAAAGGGCAGACATATGAGATTAGATAAGTATTTAAAAGTGTCCAGAATCATCAAAAGAAGAACCGTAGCCAACGAAGCATGCGACAGTGGCCGCGTGATGCTTAATGACAAGGTAGCCAGAGCCAGCGCCGAGGTAAAGACCGGTGATGTGATCGAGATCGCATTTGGCAACAAATCCGTGAAGGTACGGGTAACCAGTGTACAGGAGACCGTCCGCAAGGAAGACGCAAAGGAAATGTTTGAATATCTGTAAGCCTATCCGCATATAGTAAAACAGTGTAACTGAAACGAGTACGGAGCAGTTGCAGACCATCATGAGTATGCGGGGAGGTCCAGATATGGCGATGGAAGAGAAGATCCAGATGGGCAGTCACAAATTGACGCTGCAGAACCGGGGCAGTGTGATGTTGACTGGTGTGAAAGATGTTGTTGCATTTGATGAAAACCAGGTGGTGCTGGACACGGAGCTGGGGCTTCTGACCATCAAGGGGAAGAATCTGCATATGAACCGTCTGACCCTGGAGAAGGGAGAGGCAGATCTGGAGGGGCAGATCGACAGCCTGGCGTATTCTTCCAATGAATCTCTGCATAAATCAGGTGAGTCGCTGTTTAACCGCCTGTTCCGTTGAGAAAAGACGGGAATGGTGGGAATAGATGGAATGCTGTTGTGGAAGCCGGTGGACGGTGATGCGACAGGGACAGGAACGGTGATGGAAATGTGGATGCAGACGGCGACAGGGATGTGGGGTCAGCTTACAGCAGAGACGCGATTATTTGGAGTCAGTCTGACCATGGGTGTGTGGCTGATGATCCTCTATGACATGCTCCGGGTGTTCCGGGCGGCGCTGCCTCATGGAACACTGGCTGTGAATCTGGAAGATCTGTTGTATTTTGTATACTGTGGGTTTCAGACCTTTGATATGCTCTATGTGTACCAGAATGGCACCATCCGTTTTTATGCCATCGGCGCAGTTGGTCTGGGAATGATCTTATATGAGCGAATTGTGGGAAGAAAATTGAGAAATTACTTGAAAAAGATATGTAAATCTCTTAGAATGAAATAGGAAATCCAGGAAATTTAGGAAGTTTACAAGTTTACATAAAAGGTGATGGATCATGAAAGAAACGAGAAGGCCGAAACGCAGGAAGCGGGATCGCCAGGGCAACCGCATGGCTTTGATTGGCATCGTTTTTGTAATATTTAGTATGGCGCTGGTGGTCAACGCCAGATCGTCTTCCCTTCGGGCTAAGGATCTGGAATACCAGGTGCGTGAGGAGAATCTCCGGGCGCAGGTGGAAGAAGAGAAGAAGCGGGCGGAAGACTTAGAAGAAAAGCGGGTCTATGTCCAGACAAAGCAGTATATTGAGAAAGTTGCCAAAGAGAAGCTGGGATTAGTAAACCCGGACGAGATCATTTTAAAAGCCGCCAATTAGGAATATTTTCCCTTTTGACCGAGTATAATGCAGACGAGAGGCTGTGCCCGTAAGGGGCTGCAGCGGGGAGCAGGATACGAAGGTCAGGAGGGATTTTTGTGTTAAAAAGGAAAGAATGTCATGGAGACATGGCAGATATCCATGTATATACGGCGAAAAAACTGGAGGGGATGGCGGATTCTCTGGAAAATCTGGCCCGGACCTTTGACGGTGATGGACAGATGGGGCGGAATTTAAGCCGGGAGGATGGATTGGCGGCGCTCCAGATGGCAAGTGCCATGGTCTGTGGGGATTGTGCCAAATGTAATTTGTATTCGGACAGCCAGAGGGAGGACAGCTATTACCTCTATTATCTGCTCCGCGCCTTTGAGCAGAATGGAAGCGTGGGACAGGAGGACATGCCCAGGCTTTTCCAGGAGACCTGCCGGAAACAGGCCGATTATGTGGGACAGTTAAACCGGAACCTGGGGCGGGCTACCATGAATCTGTCCTGGAAGAATCGATTCCTGGAGAGCCGGGATGTGGTGATCTCCCAGTTTCGGGAACTGGCGGCGGTGCTGGATGAATTTGCAAGGCAGCTTCTGTGCGCCACGGATCAGACACCGGTGTGGGAGAAAATGGTGCGGAGGGCATTTGCCAGACGGCATATGGCAGTTGAACAGATGCTGATCCTGGAGTATGATAACAAGCGGAAAGAGGCATTTCTCACGGTGCGGACCACCAATGGGCGGTGTATGCTGTCCAAAGATGCGGCACAGATCTTAAATCAGGTCTTCGGAACGTCCTCCTGGATGGCGGCCAGGGACAGCCGCAATATCATTGCCCGGAACTGGGCCACTGTGAGGTTTGTGGAGGACGGCAGTTACAGTGCGGTCTATGGAGCCGCCAGAGCCCCGAAAACCGGAGAAATGGTTTCCGGTGATAATTATACCTTCTGCCAGTGCGGACCGGGACAGGTGGTCATGAGCCTGTCAGACGGCATGGGAACTGGTATGCAGGCAGAGCGGGAGAGCCGTCAGGTGGTGGAACTGGCAGAGCAGTTGATCGGTGCGGGGTATTCTCCCAGATCGGCCTTAAAGCTGATCAATACAGTGCTTTTGCTGGCTGGTGAGGAACAGCACCCGGCGACGCTGGATCTGTGCTGCATCGACTTATACAGCGGTGTGCTGGAGGCTATGAAGCTGGGGGCGGCGGCGACATTTCTTATAGGAGATGACGGAGTAGAGCGGCTGGAGGCAGGCAATGTGCCGGCGGGAATTGTGGAGCAGGCAGAGCCTGTCTTATTATCGAAGAAGCTGTGGGAAGATTCCAGGGTCATTATGGTCAGTGACGGGGTGCTGGACGCTCTTCCGGGCGAGGACAAGGAAGAAACCATGAAAGAATATCTGGAAAATCTGGAGCGGAAAAATCCGCAGGATATGGCGGAGGAGATCCTTCGCCTGGTGATGGAAACAGGTGGCGCAGGACGGGATGATATGACCGTTTTAGTGGCTGGAATATGGAGGAAATAGAGTTGACGGCAGTACAGAAGAAGATGGAGGAGTTCATCCGGCGGGAGCGGCTTCTGGAAATAGGAGACCGGGTGGTATTAGGAGTGTCCGGCGGAGCGGATTCGGTATGTATGATGGAGCTTTTTGCGGCGATCCGCGAGGCGTGGCAGCTGGAGCTTCTGGTGGTCCATGTGCATCACGGACTGAGAGGTGCGGAAGCAGACCGGGATGCAGCATTTGTTCAGGCAGAGGCGGAAAAATTAGAAATTGACTGTGTGGTGGAACGGAGAGATGTACGGAGCCTGGCAGCGGAGAGAGGACTGTCGCTGGAGGAAGCCGGACGGGATGTACGGTATGAGATCCTGCGGGAGTATGCCAAAAACTGGACAAGCCAGAAAGACGGCTTGCGTGATGGCTGTGGGAGTGAAACCTTGGAGTTGGCAGGTTGCCGTCCGGCGAAGATTGCCGTGGCCCACCATCAGGAAGATCAGGCAGAAACCATTCTCCACAACCTGGTCCGGGGCAGTGGATTAAAGGGACTGGGTGGAATGTCTGCAAAACGTGGACAGATCATCCGGCCGCTTTTGTGTCTGGAAAAGAAGGAAATCCTGGAATATCTGGAAAAACGGCATATCGCTTATTGTGAGGATTCTACCAACCGGGAAAATGAGTATACCAGAAACCGTCTGCGAAATGAGCTGATCCCGCAGATCCGCCGCGAGATCAATGAGAAAGCGGTGGAGCATATTGTGGAGGCGGGAGAGCGGCTGCGGCAGGCAGACGCGTATTTTGAGGAACAGGCGGAAAAGATCTGGAAAGAGTGCGGGGTAACGAAGAAGTGTAATGCGGAAGGCGATGTGACAGGTCTGGCAGATGGAACGAAATCGGGGGCAGAGAGCCAGGTGGAGACTGCAGACGAGATCATTTACGGTATGGAAAGGTCTGTGCTTTTGAAAGAACCGCCTATTGTCCGGACCTATGTGCTGCGCCACATGATCTCCATGGCTACGCAGTCCCTAAAAGACATTACCTCCGACCACATCGATCAGGTGGCATCCCTTTTGGAGAAGGAGACAGGCAAGCGCATAAACCTTCCTTACGGTCTGACTGCGTGGACAGAATACGAGTTCTTGTGGATTTCCAAGTGGAATCCGGCTGGTCATGTGGACAACCAGCCATCCATTTCCCTTATAATGAAGAAAATTCCCTACGAAAAAGCGCAGGAAATTCCCCAAAATCGGTATACGAAATGGTTTGACTATGATAGAATAAAGGGTACGTTAACTGTCCGGACCCGCCAGACCGGAGATTATATCACATTGAAGGATGGCAGAAAAAAGACGGTGAAGGCATATATGATCGATGAGAAAATCCCACGGGAGCTGCGTGACAGGGTCACTCTTCTGGCAGAAGATCATCATGTGCTCTGGATCGTCGGGTGGCGGATCAGTGAGTATTATAAAGTGACAGAAGACACAGACTATGTATTAGAAGTACAAGCAGATGGAGGAAGAGAAAATGGCTGATAAGATCCGGGTTCTTCTTGGAGAGGAAGAGGTTAACAAAAGAATCAATGAAGTAGCAGAACAGATCAACAAAGATTACGCAGGTAAGGATATACACCTGATCTGTATTTTAAAGGGCGGCGTATTTTTCACCTGTGAACTGGCCAAGAGACTGACCGTTCCGGTATCCATGGATTTTATGTCCGTATCCAGCTACGGTGCAGGTACTGTATCCAGCGGTGTGGTAAAAATCATCAAGGATTTAGACGAGCCGTTAGAGGGGAAAGATGTGCTGATCGTGGAGGATATCATTGATTCCGGCAGAACCCTGGCATATCTGATCGAGATCTTAAAACAGAGAGGACCAAAGAGCATCCACCTGTGTACCCTTCTTGACAAGCCGGAGCGCAGAGTGAAGAAACAGGTACATGTGGATTATACCTGCTTTACCATTCCGGATGAATTTGTGGTTGGCTATGGCCTGGATTATGATCAGAAATACAGAAATCTGCCATATATTGGAGTAGTGGAACCTGCTCAGGAATAGCTAGATGCAGTGGAGCAAGAATAAGGAGGCAGCAACAAAGTGAAACAACGACGACAGATTACGATCAATGGCTTTGGTCTGATCATGGTGGCGTGTCTGATCTTTTTCCTGGCGACCAGTCTTACTGGACAGGGGAACGTAGATACCTTAACCAGACAGGAGTACATGGAGGCAGTGGATGCTGGAAATGTCACATCAGCTATTGTAAAACAGAATAAAGAAACCCCGACAGGACAGCTCATTCTCCTGATGAAGGACAACAGCCACCGCCAGATGTATGTGTCAGATGTGACGGTAGAGCAGGACTTCCTGATGGAGAAGAATGTTCCATTTACCACCCAGGATGTTCCGCATGAGAGCTATATGATGACTATGATCCTTCCGATGGTGCTTTCCACTGGTATGGTGGTTCTGGTGATCATGTTTATGAACGCCAGGGCAGCAGGCGGCGGTTCCAATGCGAAAATGATGAATTTCGGCAAGAGCCGCGCGAAATTAAGCAAGGACGCCAATAAATTTAATTTCAAGAAGGTGGCTGGTCTTCATGAAGAGAAAGCAGACCTGGAGGAGCTGGTGGATTTCTTAAGAGATCCTCAGAAATACACTTCTTTAGGCGCAAGAATCCCGAAAGGCGTCCTGTTAGTAGGCCCTCCTGGAACCGGTAAGACCTTACTGGCAAAGGCGGTAGCTGGCGAGTCCGGTGTTCCATTTTTCAGCATTTCCGGTTCAGATTTTGTGGAAATGTTCGTGGGTGTCGGCGCATCCAGAGTCCGTGACCTTTTTGAAGAGGCGAAGCAGAATGCACCTTGTATCGTGTTCATCGATGAGATCGACGCCGTGGCAAGACAGCGTGGTACCGGTCTTGGCGGCGGACATGATGAGAGAGAGCAGACATTGAACCAGTTATTGGTAGAGATGGATGGTTTCGGCGTCAACGAAGGCATCATCGTCATGGCAGCGACCAACCGTGTAGATATCCTGGACCCGGCGATCCTGCGTCCGGGCCGTTTTGACCGGAAGATCGTGGTGGGAAGACCAGATGTGATGGGCAGAGAAGAGATCTTACAGGTCCATGCCAAAGATAAACCGATGGGGGATGATGTGGATCTGCACCGGGTAGCGCAGACCACTGCAGGATTTACAGGAGCAGATCTGGAGAATCTGTTAAATGAGGCTGCGATTTTAGCGGCAAGAGAGAACCGTAAATTTGTGAAACAGTCTGATATTGACCGCTCTTTCATCAAAGTTGGCATAGGTGCGGAGAAGCACAGCAGAGTCATCTCTGAGAAGGAGAAACGGATCACCGCTTACCATGAGTCCGGTCATGCGATCCTGTTCCATCTTCTTCCGGACGTTGGACCGGTGCATACGATATCCATTATCCCGACTGGTTCTGGTGCAGCAGGCTACACCATGCCGCTTCCGGAGAAGGATGAGATGTTTAACACGAAGGGCAGGATGCTGCAGAATATCATGGTTTCTTTAGGCGGACGGATCGCGGAGGAGCTGATCTTTGACGATATCACCACGGGTGCGTCCCAGGATATCAAACAGGCAACTGCCATTGCCAGATCTATGGTGGTCAAATATGGTATGTCTGAGAAAGTCGGCATGATCAACTATGAGAATGAAGACGAAGAAGTGTTCATCGGACGCGATATCGGTCATGCGAAAAATTATGGCGAGGGCGTAGCGTCTGTGATCGACAGTGAGGTAAAACGAATCATTGACGAGTGCTATGCGAAAGCCAAGGCAATGATCGAGGAACATATTGATGTTCTTCATAAGTGCAGTGACCTTCTGATTCAGAAAGAGAAGATCGGACAGGAAGAATTCGAACAATTGTTCGAATAAATATACAAGTTGCACAAAAACTTGTGAGCAATTTTGTGATATTTGTGAATTGTAAGGGTTTTCATTTTTTGACGTTCATGATACTATAATTAACGTAAACCCCCCCCAATACATTATATAGTTTTTGCTACACCCCATAAGAAACGAAATACCTTCTCCTAAAAGAGCCAGCTACCCCGCTGGCTCTTTTGCTATCCAAAAATAAGGTGAAAATCCGGCATAAAAACAGCAGTAATGGGGAATTATGCTTGTATTCAAGGCGGAAATTCGATAGAATGTAAATGATGGCACGATGTGCCAGAAATGTGAAATAAAAAGTAAGGATGAACATAGAATGAAACCAGAAGTATTGAAAATGATAAACCGGGCGGCGCTGTTTGCAGATGAGAACGAGGATTTCCGGATTCCGTCAGAGCCAGATGCGGACCAGCAGGTGACACTGCGTTTTCGGACAGCCAGAGGTGATGTAGACAGCGTCTATTATGTGGAAAATGGCCAGAAGACGGAGAAACCGCTGTGGAAGGTGTCTAGTGATCAGCAGTTTGATTACTACGAGCGTCGGATATTGGTGGACACAGTGCCGGTTAGTTATTATTTCCATGTGGTAAAGGGAAGAGATTTCTGCTATTACAACCGCTTAGGAGCTGTGGATATGGTGCAGGATTGCTTCAATTTCCGGATCACACCTGGTTTTCATGTACCGGACTGGGCCAAAGGCGCGGTGATCTATCAGATTTTTGTGGACCGGTTCTGCAATGGAGATCCGGCCAATGATGTGGAGACAGACGAGTATATCTACATCGGGCAGCCGGTGACAAAGATCGCCAACTGGAATCAGAATCCGTCAGCTATGGATGTGCGCTGTTTCTATGGCGGTGATCTGCAGGGCGTGTGGGAGAAGCTGGATTATCTCCAGAATCTGGGTGTAGAGGTGTTGTATTTTAATCCGATGTTCGTCTCTCCATCCAATCATAAGTATGATACCCAGGATTATGATCATATCGATCCGCATTACGGAAGAATCGTGAAGGATGGGGGGAAGCTGGCGGATCCTCATGCGAAAGATAATGTGGCATCAACAAAATACCAGCTCAGGTCAGCAGGCAGGGAGAATCTGGAGGCCAGTGACTTATTTTTCGCCCAGTTTATAGAAGAGGTGCATCGCCGGGGCATGAAGGTGATCATCGATGGCGTGTTCAATCACTGTGGTTCTTTTAATAAATGGCTGGACCGGGAGCGGGTCTATGAAAGCATAGGCGGTTATGAGGCAGGGGCCTATGTGTCCAGAGACAGCGAGTATCATAGCTTTTTTAAGTTCCATGATGAGAAAAAATGGCCATATAATGGCAGCTATGACGGCTGGTGGGGGCATGATACCCTTCCGAAGCTGAATTACGAGGATTCTCCGAAGCTTCATGATTATATTATGGAGATCGCGGGGAAATGGGTTTCTGCGCCTTATAATGCGGATGGCTGGCGTCTGGATGTGGCGGCAGATTTAGGTCACAGCCCGGAATATAACCACAGATTCTGGAAGGACTTCCGCCGGGCAGTGAAAAAGGCGAACCCGGAGGCCGTGATCTTAGCGGAGCATTATGGTGACCCGTGGGAGTGGCTGAAGGGTGACCAGTGGGATACCATCATGAATTATGATGCATTTATGGAGCCGCTTACCTGGTTCCTGACAGGGATGGAAAAGCACAGCGACAGCTACAATGCTTCGCTTTATGGGGATGGTGAGAGCTTCTTCCGTTCCATGTTCTATCACATGAGCCGGATGCAGACCCAGTCTGCACTGATCTCTATGAATGAGCTGTCCAACCATGACCATTCCCGTTTTATGACCCGTACCAATCGGACCGTGGGCCGGCTGGCTTCTATGGGAGCTGCAGCCGCATCAGAGGGCATTCATCCAGAGGTATACCGGGAGGCAGTGCTGGTGCAGATGACCTGGCCTGGTGCGCCGACCTTGTATTATGGTGATGAGACCGGAGTCTGCGGCTGGACTGATCCAGACAACCGGAGAACTTATCCGTGGGGCAGAGAGGATTATGAGCTGATCGAGTTTCACCGGTATATGATCGATCTACATAAGCGGTATAAGGCGCTTCGCAGAGGTTCCTTGAAACAGCTGGCGGCAGGGCGGCAGATGATCGCCTATGGGCGTTTCTGCGGTGAGAACCGCTGTGTGGTGGTGGTCAATAACAGCGCTTCAGCACAGGCTGTGCAGATCCCGGTATGGCAGCTTGGCATCCGGGATGAGGACCGGCTGACCAGGGTGATGATGACCACGCTTGAGGGCTACAATGTGGGTGCATTGGATTATGAGGTGGTTGACGGCGTGTTAGAATTGGAATTGTCCGGAACCTGCGGAATGTTACTGGTGTCCAATAAGGTCAGCGATAACCGGGCGAGAGTGCTGTAAGGACTATAAAAATAGAAATGAAAATTTCAAAGAAAAAGTCAGAGAAAAATCAAAAAAAATCATAGAAAAATTTTCTGTAAAAAACTTGATTTTTTCGGGATGCTATGATAATATATTTCTTGCTTGTCAGAGCCAACATGGATGGGTTCCCGAGTGGCCAAAGGGGGCAGACTGTAAATCTGTTGCGACTCGCTTCGATGGTTCGAATCCATCTCCATCCACTTAGCCGTAGTGGCGGAACTGGCAGACGCACAGGACTTAAAATCCTGCGGGACTAATCTCCCGTGCCGGTTCGATTCCGCCTACGGCATATTAGAACGGCTTTACAGGCGACAAAAAGGACTGCGGAAGTTTCCGCAGTCCTTTTTGTATGCCTATATTGACAATTACACATTATTTTTATAAAATATAATGTGTAATTGTCAATATAGGCGGTGAGAACATGGGTAACAAAGAGAAACTAGAACAATTGTTGAATGAGTCGGAGAATGGCATAATTACTACAGCGCAGATAACAGAAGCCGGAATCCATCGCGGTGTTTTACAGGAACTTGTCAAGAAAGGTGAAATCTACCAGTTTGGACGTGGTTTATATGTGCGGAGTGATGCATGGGAGGATGATTTTTATTTATTACAGCTCAGATATGCCAGCGGAATCTATTCTCATGATACTGCGCTATATCTGCTTGGCTATTCAGACCGCACGCCTGCGAAATATACGATGACTTTTCGTAAAGGGTACAATACGCCGTCTTTAAAACAAGAAAATTTGATAGCGAGACGGGTTGTTCCAGATAACTATGAATTTGGAAAAATTGAAATAAAATCTCCGTGTGGCAATCCAATTTATGTTTTTGATCTGGAACGGACGTTATGTGATATCGTGCGCGGTAGCGGCAGTGATGTTCAAATTGTTGGTGAAGCGATGAAGCGGTATGCAGGGGCTAGGGATAAGAATATTGGTAAACTGATGGAGTATGCAGAACGGCTTCGTGTGAAGCCCAAGGTTCTACGTTACATGGAGGTTTTGTTATGATAACCAGAAATCCGATGCAATTAAAGGCGTTTATCAAAAACAAAGCAGCAGAGAAGCACATTTCAGCGCAGCTTGTTATGCAAAATTATATGTTGGAACGGCTATTGGAGCGAATTGCACTTTCTCCGTATAGGAATAATTTCATTCTCAAGGGTGGATTCCTGATTTCTGCTATTGTGGGATTGGATACACGGGCAACCATGGATCTGGATACCACGATTAGAGGGCTCACCTTGACACATGAAGCGATTCAGACAATGTTTACGGAGATTTGTGCGATTATAGTTGCTGATGATGTGCAGTTTGAGCTTGTTGGTATTTCTGACATTCGGGAAAACGATGATTATCCTGGTATTCGTGTTGCTTTGAAAGCAAGTTATCCACCGATAGGTGTTCCATTGACAGTGGATGTCACAACCGGGGATATGATAACGCCTCATGAAGTGGAATATACATTTTCTTTACTATTTGATGACCGCACGATCTGTATTTTTGCCTACAACATGGAAACGGTGTTTGCAGAAAAATTAGAAACAGTTCTGTCACGTAATATTGCCAATACACGTCCAAGAGATTATTATGATATACATATTTTGTATGTGCTGCGCTATGCGGAGTGCGACAAAGCGGTGTTACGCAAGGCGTTGGAACGAACGACTCAGAAGCGAGGCAGCAGTATGATTCTGACAGAGTATCCTGAAATTATGGAAAAGATCTGTGAAAGTGATACGCTTCACAGGCGGTGGGAGAAATATAGACGTGAGTATGATTATGCAAAGGATATATCTTTTGATGATACTTGCAATAGCATTCAGACGATTATGAATGAAATTATGGTATAAATGAGGGGGCACATGTTTATGCCCCCCAAATGATGTATTTATTTCTCTGTTTCCGTCCCAGCAACTCCTTCCGGCGCTACCGCGATACTAATCCCATTCACTTCCACATGTTCATTAATCGCGATCACCAGGCACTGTCGTCCGTCGATGATCCGCGTTTCTACCAGATCGGCGGCTTCTGGATTGACTTTTACCACTACATCCGGTGTCTCGATGTTGAATTTTCTGGAGCTTGCGATATTCGTAGCTAAGAACGTGGTCTGCTCACCGACCTCCTCGTCATAACACTGGTCAAAATCTTCCATGCGGGAGTCCGGTACACCGCTGTCCTCGAAGAGGCGGCGGACATCCTGCTTGCCAAGCTCTAATGGCTCCGGGCTGTCTTTGAATTCCTCGATCTTTTCATTTAAAATCTCATGGATATTTTTCACCACACTGTAATCGCAGTCTGTTCCCAGGGTATCCGCGATCAGGCAGTTGAAGGTCTCCTTCTGGCTGTCAGCGTCCAGTGGGATACGGGTGCAGCCGAACATATTTTTCAGGAAATCTTCCTGTAAGTCGGTGGCGTTTTTGGTGTAATAGAGCATACTGTGGATATCGGTGTAGCGGTCATTGAAGGCTGGGAATAAAAAGCCCTTCATTGGCTGGTCCACGATCCAGTCCTGAATCCGGTTTTCGATGCAGTTTTTGGCTTCATTATAACCAAGTCCAGGTTTGGACAGATGCACTGGACAGAGACTGCATAACAGGTATTCAAATACATTGTCGGAAGCGTCGTACATCTCGGTGCCGTCCGTTGCTTTTCCAGGTACATCGTAGGCAACATGGATCAGGATGATGTAATAATTTTCTCCAAATGGGAAGGTGTCAATGATCCGGTTGTAGAACTCCTCCACCAGTGCGTCGTCCTTTAACTTGCTGTTGCGCAGTTTTAATAAGAACTCCTGGTGGCCGCCCTCATGTTCCTCTTCCAGCGGGAAATCCAGATTCACCAGGTTGCGTCCCACAGTACCGGACAGAGTTTTTTTGAAAATGGTAAAATATTTAAACGCATCGTCTTCTGGGAGAGAGAGAAATGCCTCTTTCATGGTTGTTTTGATATTCTTTTCTGCATCTACATAGCATCCGCAGATCCGGGAAATGGTACACCGCTCCGGAACGTACTGGCGGCGGATCTCCGCTACTTCTTTTTTATTCATAAATGGTCAGTCCTTTCGTTGATGACAGGTAATGGTTTGGCAGGTCTGTGCACTTGCCGCTCCGACCGCCTGATTTCACGCCTGAAAGCGCGAAGCATATGATTAGTTTACCACACAAAAATTAGGTTGACAATCAAGAAAAAATAGAGTAAACTATCTAAGTCTGAAGTCGCGAAAGCGACAGCATGACGGGCCTTGGTAGCTCAGTTGGTAGAGCAGAGGACTGAAAATCCTCGTGTCACTGGTTCGATTCCGGTCCAAGGCATTACGCGGGTGTAGTTCAATGGTAGAACACCAGCCTTCCAAGCTGGATACGTGGGTTCGATTCCCATCACCCGCTTTTTTTGTTGCTCAAAATCAGGCTATGAGGTGATGTGAATCGAACCTGCGGTTCGGTCTCCGCTCCGCTCCGGTCGGTGCTAAACAGGCGCCACTGGCGCCTAGCACCCCATCACCCGCTTTTTTGTTGCTCAGAAATTCCTTGTAAAGTCAAGGACTTCTGAGCTTTTTTTGTGCCTGGAGTTTGGTGGGATTGGGAGTAGAGTTGGGATAGAGATGATTTTATTGCACTAATGTAATAAAGAACACTCCTAACTAGCTGTAAAAGATTACGTTGAATTTTACGATTTATGGTGTATAATATAATTAACAGAAGCAATGTGAAATAATAGAAGGAGTTGAACAAATATGGCAAATATTTTACCAGTGTCTGATTTGAGAAATTATAATGAAGTTTTGAAAAACTGTCACAGAGGAGAACCGGTATATTTGACTAAAAATGGCAGAGGACGTTTTGTAGTTATGGATATTGAAGATTATGAGCGTGATCGTGCAGAGAAAAAACTTCTGATGAAATTGCAGGAAGCCGAAGAAGCAGTGAAAGATGGTGAAGGCTGGCTGAATTTGGATGAACTGAAAACACTCATGGGGGAATAAGATGTTAAGACTACGGATCAACCCGATAGTTGTAAAAGATCTGAAGAACATTAAAGATTACATTGCTGAAGACAATGAGGAATATGCTGCAAAGACCATAAAGGAAATTTATGACAAATTTGAAAATCTTCAGATGTTTCCAGGAATGGGATCAGATCTTTCCAGACGAGTCAGCTTTCGGACAAATTATAAGTATGCGATATGGGAAGATTATGTAATTATTTATAAGATAAGCAGCGAGTATGTAGAGATTTATCGTGTGATGAACCGATATCAGGATATTACAAAAATTTTTGACTGATGTTTTGAAAGCCTGCGGATCAGCCGCAATAATTTGATTTCCATGGGATATGGTACTGGTTTTCTCTGTAAAAATGTGGTAAACTTGCTCATAGCAAGAAAATTATAAATGACATCATTTTTGGGGAGGGTATTTACCATGAAAAGAGCAGCGGTGATCGGACTGGGAGATATATCAGGAATCCATCTGGCGGCCATTGCAAAGAATCCAGAGATTACACTGGCGGCAGTCTGTGACATTGATGAGAGCAAGAGAGAGGGCGCTCCGGCGGGTGTTCCATTTTATACAGATTATCAGGAGATGGTGGAGAAGGAGAAACCAGATGTGGTTCATGTATGCCTGCCACATTATCTTCATGTGCCGGTATCTGAGTACTGCGCAGCGCAGGGCTGCAACGTGTTCTGTGAGAAGCCAGTGGCATTGAATACCAGACAGGGACAGGAATTTGTGGAGTTTGAGGCGGCACACCCGGACGTACATATGGGAATCTGCCTTCAGAACCGTTTTAATGAATCAGTGGAGATGTTAAAAGACATCATTGACAGCGGTGAGTACGGCAAAGTAACCGGAGCCAAGGGGATCGTTCCGTGGGCAAGACCGAAGTCCTATTATGATGTGAAGCCCTGGAGAGGTAAATGGGAGACCGCAGGCGGCGGCTGTATGATCAACCAGTCTGTCCATACCCTGGATCTGTTGTATTTCTTATGTGGACCGATCAAGGCTTTGAGAGCGACCGTTGGTCAGGTGCTGGACTATGGGATTGAGGTAGAAGATTCCGTAACTGCCAGCCTGGACTTTGTAAATGGTGCCCGCGGTTTATTTGTGGCAACTGTGGCAAACTATAAGAATGAGAGCGTGCAGATTTCTGTTCAGATGGAAAAGGCCGAGTATGCCATCATTGAGAATATCCTGTATAAGCTGAATGAGGACGGCACCAGGGAGCGTCTGGTAGAGGATGCCAAGATGCCGGGAACTAAGTTTTATTACGGCGCAAGCCATGGCAAGCTGATCGATAAGTTTTATAAGGCACTGGAAGAAAATACCCAGGATTATGTACATATCAAAGATGCGTTTATGAGCATCCGGTTGATCGATTCCATTCAGGAAGCGGGACGGACTCATGGAACGGTAGAAGTGTAAAGGAATATTTGGACAGGAACCGCATTCGCTGATGATGTGGAGACTGTATAACGGAAAACGCCGCAGGATTGGAACATAGATCCTGCGGCGTTTTTCGTTAGTGCAGTTTTTCAGCACGAGTACCACTTTTACTTTCCCTGCACATCAATCAATACTTTCATGGTTGTTTCCCGGTTGTTATCAATATATTGATATGCTTTCAGATAATCTTGAAATACAAATGTCTTGGAGATCAATGGGCGCAGATGGACTTTGCCTTCATTGACCAGACGGATGGCATCCACATAGTCATCGTGGCGGTACATCATGGTGCTCTTGATGTCCAGCTCGTGGTCGTTTGCCACAGCCAGATCTACAGTAGCCATGTCTGCGAAAACAGCTACCAGGACGATGACGCTGCCTTTGCGGGCGTATTTGATGGCCTGTCCCATGGTGATGTTATTGCCGGCGCAGTCATAGATCACATCCGCTTTATCCGGGCCGAAAGCATCGATCATGGCTTCTCCGAAATCCTTATTTTTCGTATTCACGCACACGTCAATGCCGCATTCCTTTGCTTTTTCCAGACGCAGGTCGCTGACGTCAGTGATCATGACCTTGGCGGCGCCCATTCCCTTGGCAGTCTGCGCCACCAGGTTGCCGATAGGGCCTGCGCCGATGACTACGATATTCATACCGGTCACATCGCCCATCTGTTTTACCCCATGTACAGCCACTGCCAGAGGTTCGATCATGGCTCCCTCGTCATAGGACATCTCTTCCGGGATCGGTGTCACCTTGGAAGCGTCCACGGCGAAATATTCTGAAGCTGTTCCTGTGGTCTGGAAGCCCATAACCTTCAGCTCTTCGCAGAGGTTGTATTTGCCATGACGGCACGGATAGCAGTGCCCACAGTAAACCTGAGGCTCGATGGTGATTTTCTGGCCTTCATGGAACTCGGTCACGTTAGCCCCACATTTCACGATCTGGCCGGATACCTCGTGCCCCTGTGTCACCGGATATTTGGTAAATGGGTGTTTGCCGTGGTAAACATGGATGTCCGATCCACAGATACCGATTTTCATGATCTTTACAAGCACCTGGTTATCGCCGATTTCCGGGACAGGTACTTCCTGAAAAATGATCTCTCCTGGTTTTGTCATTACCTGCTGAAGCATAGTTGGAATCTCCTTTCAAACTTATAAAATAACTTTTATAAAATATTTTATGTAAGTAACTTTATTATGATGCAAAGAGGCAGATTTGTCAATAAAAAAGAATCCAGCATGGAAAGTTACATGCGGGATTCTTAAGTGGTGATTCCAAAAAGGATTCGTCAGCAAAAACCAGCAGAGCTTAACAGATTTCTGCGAAAAAGTGTTTGGCGGCTCCGATGGCGGATGCTTCTTTTTTATAGGAACAGGTGCGTAGATAGGAGGTGTCCGGATCAAAACGGTTATCAAGCATCAGCTTTTCCGACAGTGCCATCAGCTGTTCCGGGTATTCCGCAAAAATTCCGCCTACGTCTCCACCAAGAATGATATCCATATCATAAGCCATCCGCAGATTGGACACCAGAACCGCCAGATGATCCAGATATCGCTCCCAGAGACAGAGAAAGTCTGGTTCTTTGGACAACAGATGCGTCAGAAATTCCTCCAGGGAAATGCGGCTGCCATTGGTCAAAGCACTGGCAGCGCAATAGGCATCTGCACAGCCGGATTTGCCGCAGTAGCAGGTCTTGCCACCTGGGATCAGGATCATGTGGCCGAATTCTCCGGCTTTCTGGCTCTGTCCCCGGAATATTTTTCCGTCCATGCAGAAAGCACCGCCTAATGTATGGTTAAGGGATAGATAGACGGCGTTCTGATATTTCTGCGGATCTTCTGCCAGCATGGCTGCATTGGCGTCATTTTCAAAATAGGCAGGCAGGGGGAGCGCCTGTGACAGAAACTGGAGGCTGTAGTTGTTGAGGTCAAGCGCATGAGATTTCGTCACCAGCTGTTTTTGCGGATCGATGATCCCGGGAATGGCGACACCGATGCCAAGAACCGGAATATTACCGGAACAATCAGCCAGAAATTGACGGACCTGGCTGGAGACCTCGGCGCAGTAAGACAGATTCCTGGAAAATTTCAGGCGGGTCCGTCTGGAGCTTTGGATTTCAAATTTCAGGTTGACCAGGACCATTTCCAGGTGATTGGCTGTGATGACCAGCCCCATAGACTGACAGTAAGAAGGATTGAGTCCAATGCTTTTTGCCTTCCTTCCGCCGGTGGATGCGTACTCGCCGATCTCCGCGATCATGCCGTCCTGCAGCAGCTCTCCGATGTGGGAGAGAACCGTAGGCATACTTAAATCCAGATCTCTGGCCAGTTCTGATTTTGAAGTGGCCGGATGGTGGAACAGGTACTGGATGATCTTCGTTCTTGTAAGATTTCGTTTTTCCATGATATCTATGCTGCAGCCTTTCATAAAATGTTTGATAAAAGATTACTGTACACGGGTAGGCATTTTCTGAACTGAAAATGCCGTATGATACCGTGGTGGTAACAGATTTTGCCGATTTGGAATGCGAAGCATCGGCAAAATCCGTTGCTGTTTGCGCAACGCGTGAACAGTAACGATAAAAGAAGTATAGCCTGTGAATAGTGGTTTGTAAAGCGGGGAGAAATGTGATATACTGTAGTATCAATGTTATTGTATGAATAAGTTGGAATGAAACTGCCCAGTAGATCTGCGCGCCTGCTGCGTTGACCGGGACGGTACTGGCCAGTTATGTTAGAAGGATGTTGGGGGAAGTGCATGTATAAAGTAGTGATTGCAGATGATGAGGTTTTGATCCGGATGTATATTCGGGAGATTCTGGAGAATAACGGATTTGAAGTAGTGGGAGAGGCAGAGGATGGACTGGACGCCATCACGGTCTGCAAGCAGAAGCATCCGGATTTTGTGATCATGGATGTGAATATGCCGGTGATGACCGGGCTTGAGGCAGCGCGGGTGATCCATGAGGATAAGCTGGCAGGCTTTGTTATGATCCTGACGGCTTACCGGGACAAGGAGATCGCGGATCAGGCGGTGGACATGGACGCAATGGGATATATTGTAAAACCGGTGGACGAGGATACGCTGATGCCGGCAGTGAAGATCGCCCTGAATAATTACCGCCAGTGGGAAGAGATGAAGCGGGAATTCAGCCGCACCCGTGAGGCATTGGATGACCGGAAGTATCTGGACCGGGCTAAGGGTATGATCATGGATCAGAGACAGATGTCAGAGCAGGATGCGTATGCCTATCTGCGCCATCTGTCCATGGATAAGGGGATTTCCATGACAGAATTGGCAAAAATGCTGTTAAAAGCCTATGAAAAGTGAGGCGTGATCAATGGAAAAGGAGTTTACGTTGAAATCGGAGCTGGTTCGTGACGATGTCGACAGGCAGATGGTTTATCTGGTCAGGCGATTTACGGATCTTAGTGATGAGGATATGGGGATTTTGCTGGAGATGGCGCACTCCCTGCCATTTGTGGGGAATCTGGAAAGCGGAGATACCTATATTAATGTGTTGACGAGAAATGGGGAGTCCATGGTGGTGGCCCAGTACCGCCATCCGGACTGTGACCTCTATAAACGGAGTATCATTGGGGACATTGAGAAGAAAGAGGATGAACCGGCGGTGTACCGGGCTTTGGAAAAAGGTATTTCCGGAAGGGGGCTGATCGGTATTATTGATGATGGACGGCTGCTGGTGCGCCATACGGTTAGTCCGATCCTGAGTAAAGACGGGCGTGTGATCGGTTCCTTGACATATGAATACCCCAATGCGGCGATGGATACGGAGCTATCCGTATTAAGAACAAAGAGGGAGAGACCCGTCTGTTCCGCAATCAGCTAAGTAAGGCGGTAAGCTGCCTTCAGGACGCCCTGTTATTCTATGATAAGGAGGGAATCTGTGTGTTTGCCAACACCAAGGCGGAGGAGCTGTATCAGGAGGCTGGTTATTCGATGCCTTTGGTGGGACGGAATGTAATAGATCTGCAGCTGACGGATGCCAGCAGGGCAGAAATCCTGGGACAGAATGGGACGATCAAAAAAGAGGTGGAGATCGCCGGACACATCTTGGAAGCAACGCTTAGTGGCATCTGGGAGGAGGAGATCTGCCATGGCTTTGCGGCGGTGTACCGGGATAAGACCAGGGTACGTCAGCTAGAGGATGAGGTTGCCTCCCGTGTGGCCCTGATCCATGAGGTCCATCATCGGGTGAAGAATAATCTCCAGACGATCATCAGCCTGGTGGGATTAGAATCCGCCCATTCGAAAGACGCCAGGGTAAAGGCATTTGCCAGGACGATCACGGCTCATGTGCGGAGCATGAACGTGACCTATGAGCTGTTATCCCGCACAGGAAGCGACCATGTCAGCTTGAAGTTTTTGCTGGAGAAAATTTGTGACAATATGCAGGAAAACCGAAGCCAGGAGGAGTGCCGGATCGTGACACAGATTGCCGGAGATGATGTGTGGCTGATGGAAACGACGGCATCTACGGTGGCGCTGATCGTGAATGAGCTGATACAGAACAGCTTAAAATACGCATTTCCTGACAGGGAGGAAGGAAAGATCCAGATGCAGATCGAGCGGGGGCCAAGATATTCCTGGGTGACTGTCCGTGACGATGGCTGCGGCTTTGATAATAAAAAAGTGTCCACGAGCAGTTCGGGTCTCGGCCTTCGCCTGATTAACAGTCTGGTCCGATCCAGCCTTCACGGTGAGATTTTTACCGATTCAGAGCATGGAGGAACCCGCGTGAGGTTCTCATTCCGCAATCAGGAAGAAACATCCCAATAGGGGCTTGCAAATGTTCGGAAAATTTTGTATACTGTTTATCAACGTGTGAATTGGGGGCACCACTCTTCACAGGATCGTTCAGGCGCCGGATGACATACTCGTTATGTCTTCCGGTGCCTTTTTTGCGTCATAGGAAGCTTCGCCCTATGACACAAAAAACGCTCCGCGGGATCGCACTGCGGCGGAGTGGAAGAGTGTCGCTAAAGCGACCCGCCGCAGGCGGAGAATTCTGCGAGCAGGATTCTTTTTTGCGTTTTGGGAAACGATGTCCCAGGATTCGGGTGTCAGATCAGAGGAAGGAGCATGAAATCATGGTGAAGATAAATGGAGAAGAGAAGGCGCTTGCAGGGCAAAATCTTCTTGCATATCTGCAGGAAGCCGGATTTGAACCGGAGCGTGTGGTAGTGGAGCGCAATCTTGAGATCGTTCCGAAAGAGCAGCTCGCTCAGGTGGTCATTCAGGATGAGGATGTGATCGAGGTTCTGCGGTTTGTCGGAGGAGGCTGATCAGGATGACAGAAATGCAGAGAGAGATGCAAAATCGGATCTCGCAGGAGGAGCTGGACCGGGCATTTGATGCGAGATTTCCGAAGAAAATGCAGGAAAAACTGCGAAATGCCAAAGTTGCAGTGGCTGGTCTTGGCGGTCTTGGATCCCATATTGCGGTGATGCTTGCCAGAAGTGGGATCGGAAAACTGCGGTTGGTGGATTTTGATGTGGTGGATGTGACGAATCTGAACCGTCAGATGTATCTGATCCCGCAACTGGGAAAACCGAAGCCAGAGGCACTTTTGGAGATTTTATACCAGATCAACCCGTATGCAGTGTATGAGCCGGTCTGTGTCAGGGTAACACCAGAGAATGTAAAGGAATTATTTGAAGATTATCCGATCGTGTGTGAAGCCTTTGATCGTCCAGATCAGAAGGCAATGCTGGTCCGGGAGGTCCTGTCCAAGTGTCCGGAGACCACAGTCATATCGGGCAATGGGATGGCTGGTTATGCGGACATCAACGAGATCCGGACACAGCGGGTGATGCAGAGACTGTATGTGTGCGGTGATCAGAAAACAGATGTCGGTGACGGAATCGGACTGATTGCACCGAGAGTGTCGGCATGTGCAGCACATGAAGCCAACCAGGTACTGCAGCTGATCATGCAGAATAGAAAAACAGAGGTTTGCGCAACGCGTGAACCGTAACAAACAGAGAACACGGAAGAAAAGAGGAGTGAACATGGAAGATAAATTTGTATTAGGCGGAAAAGAATTTAAGAGTCGTTTTATCCTTGGATCAGGAAAATATAACCTGAACCTGATTAAAGCAGCAGTAGAGCAGGGCGGTGCAGAGATCATCACACTGGCACTGAGACGCGCGAACACCCAGGAGAGTGAAAATATCCTCGATTTCATCCCGGAAGGCGTGACACTGCTTCCAAACACATCTGGAGCGCGCAATGCAGAGGAGGCTGTCCGGATCGCAAGACTGAGCAGAGCAATGGGTTGCGGTGATTTTGTGAAGGTTGAGATCATGCGTGATGCGAAATACCTGTTCCCAGACAATTACGAGACGATCAAGGCGACAGAGATTCTGGCAAAGGAGGGCTTTGTGGTACTGCCGTATATGAATCCGGATCTGAATGTGGCAAGAGATCTGCAGAATGCAGGTGCAGCAGCCGTGATGCCGCTTGCAGCGCCGATCGGAAGCAATAAAGGACTCGCAACAAAGGCGATGATCCAGGTGCTGATCGATGAGATCGATCTGCCGGTCATCGTGGATGCGGGAATTGGCAAACCATCTCAGGCGTGTGAGGCGATGGAAATGGGAGCAGCAGCGATCATGGCCAATACAGCGATCGCCACTGCAGGAGATGTGCCGGAGATGGCAGCAGCCTTTAAACTGGCGATCGAGGCAGGAAGAAAAGCATATCTGACCGGAATGGGAAGAGTACTTGCCAGAGGTGGAAGTGCATCTGATCCGCTGACCGGATTTTTACGCTAGGAGGGAGCAGGAGCATGAATGAAGAAAATCAGGTTTATTTTGTAGACAGTGATCAGCTGCCGCCTGCCGCCTTAGAGCGCAAGCACAGACTGGAGCAGGATCCGTCCTTCCGCACGAACCATATGGAATATATGAAGGGAATGCAGATCATTGGATCGGATATCAAGGAAAAGGTGCTCAAAGCCATGGATGCATACGATTATGATGTCTACACAGCTGCCGATGTGGAGCGGGCGCTTTCCAATGAGTCCTGCTCGATCGAGGATTTTAAAGCTCTTCTCTCTCCTGCAGCAGCACCATATCTGGAGCAGATGGCGAGAAAAGCGGAGGAGATCACGAAAAATCATTTTGGAAATACGGTATATATTTTTACACCACTCTACATCGCCAATTATTGTCAGAACTACTGCATTTACTGTGGATTTAACTGTTACAACAACATCCGCCGCAAGAAACTGAGTTTCGAGGAGATCGAGCATGAGATGCAGGTGATCGCCAAAACCGGTATGGAGGAGATCCTGATGTTGACGGGTGAGAGCCGGGCCTACTCCGATGTTCATTATATTGGCGAGGCAGTAAAGATCGCCAAAAAGTATTTTAAAAATATCGGGATTGAGATCTATCCGGTCAATGTCGATGAGTACCGGTATCTGCACGAGTGTGGTGTGGACTATGTGACAGTCTTCCAGGAGACCTACAACACGGATAAGTACGAGACGCTTCATCTGATGGGACACAAGCGTGTCTGGCCGTACCGTTTTGATTCCCAGGAGCGCGCTCTGATGGGAGGTATGAGAGGAGCAGGATTTTCTGCGCTTCTCGGACTGGATGACTTCAGAAAGGATGCACTTGCAACAGCGCTGCATGTCTATTATATCAACCGGAAATATCCGCATGCAGAGTTGTCCTTAAGCTGTCCGCGCCTTCGCCCGATCGTGAACAATGACAAGATCAATCCGCGTGACGTTGGAGAGAAGGAACTCTGCCAGGTGCTTTGCGCGTACCGCATCTTCCTTCCATTTGCGGGGATTACGGTATCCAGCCGCGAGAGTGCGGATTTCCGAAATGGAATCACAAAAATCTGTGCGACGAAGGTCTCCGCAGGAGTTTCTACTGGCATCGGAGATCACGAGGAGAAATATGAAGGGAAGCAGGAGGAGGATGTCGGAGATGAACAGTTTGAGATCAATGATTCCCGTTCCTTCAAGACGATGTATGACGATATGGAGCAGGGCGGTCTTCAGCCGGTCCTGAATGATTATATCTATGTATAGGGACTATGCACATACGATTGTGATCACGAACCGTGGGCTGGTGCAGGGAGATTTTTTCGAACAGATGGAGCGGGTCATCTCTCTGCACCCGCATGCAGTGATCTTAAGAGAAAAGGATCTGACGGACGAAGCCTATGAGAAACTGGCAAAAAGACTTCTGGAATTGTGCCAGAGAGAAGGAGTGAGCTGTTTTCTGCATTCGAGGGTGTCTGTCGCACGGCACTTAGATTGCAGGAAGATCCATCTCTCCATCCCGGCGCTCGCAGCTATGGAACCGTCAGTGCGCGGGAATCTCAGAGCATATTTTCAGGAGATCAGCGTGTCCTGTCACAGTATGGAAGACATGGAGATCGCTGTGAAGTATGGAGCGACACAGATCATTCTGGGAACGATCTTTGAGACGGAGTGTAAAAAGGGCTTAAAGGGCAGAGGTCTTGCATTTGTCCGGGAGATCTGCCATGCCTGTCCGGTTCCGGTATATGCGATCGGAGGCATCAATATGGAACGCCTGCCGCTTGTGATCGAGGCGGGAGCAGCAGGAGGCTGCATGATGTCTGGATTTATGCGATATACACAAACGGTCGAGTAAATCGGGTGTGCAAAAAGATTGTTAAACGCTTGACAAAAAGTGTAAAGGATGCTATTATGGTAACGCTTAAAGCGATATCTCTTTAATTTTGAAAATTTAATGATAGCCGGTATGCAACGGCGTATACTGGTAATTATAGTGACATCGAAGTCCAAAAACTTTTTAGGGGGGTTTTTGGACTTTTTTTGATGCGCTAACCTGTTTTGCAGGGATTTTCATGGGTTACAGGCTGGCAGGCTGCAGACTGCTTCAGCAGATCAAGAGATCAAGGGAAAAGGAGCTGTTTGATATGGAAAACAAGCAAGAAAAAGGCGGTTTAAATAAAAGTCTGAAGCTGATTTTTGTTTATACAGTTGCCACGGGTTCTATTTTTACGTTCGTGAATTATTGGGATTCCGTATTCTATGGATATTGCGGAAGCGGAACGTTTCTGGCATTCGCACTGATGACGGTTGCGATCCTTCCGATCGCACTGGTATACAGTGAATTAGCGTCACTGTTTCATACATCTGGTGGTGAGTTGATCTACAACTCGGTTGGAATCAACAAACATGTGGGATTTTTTGCAGCATGGCTGATCATGGCAGCATGGATCTCTGTTCCACCGGCTGTTGTTATGGCAATTATGACATGGGTAAATAAGACCCTGAATCTGAACTTAGGCACCTGGCCAATGGTAGGCTGCGCTGCAGTTTTACTGGTTCTGTACTTCTTCATGAGTATCCAGAACGTACAGCTGTTAGTAAAAGCACAGGCTGGTATGCTGTTCTGCAACATTACTGTTACAATTTTAACAGGATTTATTTTACTGTTCTCCGGACACTGGCATTTATCCAATTTTGGTAATATCTTCGAGTCCGGTCTGAGCGCTGTTAATGGAATTCCAGGATGGATCATCGGTATGGCACTGTTGATCACTCCTTACTTTGGATTTGAGACCGTACCTCAGATGGTTGAGGAGGGTGACTTCCCGATCAAGAACTCCAAGAAGGCAATTTGTGGTTCTATTTTAACCTGTGGATGTATTTATGTATTCTACTATTTCTGCGTTGCTGGTCTGGACGGTTTAAGAGATGTGTATACCAACTATGCACAGGACGGTTTCTTAACCATCGCTACTATGCAGAATGTATTAGGCTGGACCTTCTGGCCGATCATCGTAGGAATCCTGTCCTGTCTGTTAGGTATGGGTGCTTCCCTGTTAGGATTCTGGATGTCTACCGTG
Organism: Lachnospiraceae bacterium AM48-27BH; assembly: GCA_003478355.1. Taxonomy (GTDB): domain Bacteria; phylum Bacillota; class Clostridia; order Lachnospirales; family Lachnospiraceae; genus UBA3402. The sequence goes on along the minus strand of QUFC01000009.1, from coordinate 11,725 downwards.
CGTATGCTGTACTCCATGGCAAATAAGAACTTCTTACCAAAGGTATTTGCAAAAGTGAATAAGAATCAGCAGCCGATGCTTCCAAACATCTTCCTGCTGGCATTATCCTTAATCTTTATCGTGCTTCAGAACTCTTCTGATTTCATGAGCGCATTCTTTAACCTGATGAGCTTTGGCTGTGCATGTGCATATGCACTGACCATGATCTCTGCAGTCTGCATCCATCGGAAACATCCGAACTGGAAGAGCAGCAACACCGTTAAGGGTGGAGATGCATTCCGTATCTTCGCGATGCTGATCGCAGTTGCTATCGCATTCTTCTGTACCTTAGGTCAGGGAATCGATTCCTGGATCTGCTTTGGTGTATATCTGGGCGTTGGTGTTGTGATCTGGCTGTGGATGGTATGTGTGAACTGGAAGAAACATCCGGTAGAGATCGAAACTCCAGATGGCATTCAGAGATTTTAGTGGTATAATTTAGAGAGTGGGGAATGAGGTAGGATGGCTGATTCAAAATCCAAAGAGAAAGAGCCCAGCGGACTGAAAAAAAGTCTTCGACTGATCTATGTCTATGCAATCGCGGCTGGCGCGATCTTTACCTTCATCGGATATTGGGATACGATTTTTTATGAATACTGCGGGGCAGGTACATTTTTTGGCTTCATTTTGATGACGCTTCTGATCCTGCCGATCGCAATGGTTTATTGTGAACTGGCACCGCTGTTTCCAAAGGCGGGCGGCGAGCTGATCTACAACACCGTCGGAATCAACAGACATGTGGGATTCTTTTCATCCTGGCTGATCATGGCGGCCTGGATCGCGGTTCCGCCGTCTGCAGTCATGGCTATCGTCCAGTGGATGTTCCATGTGCTGCATGTTAACAGCAGCTTCTTCCTGATCGAGGGTGTGGCGCTGGTGGCACTGGTTGGATATTGTTGTTTAAGTCTCCAGAATGTAGAGATCGCTGGTAAGATCCAGCTTTATATGCTGATCTTCGCCATTGGCGGATGTATTGTGGCAACGGTTGCATTTTTATTCTCTGGCGTGTGGAGCCTGGATAACTTTAAGAATTTCTTTTATTCACAGGTGGGAAGCCAGTTTGGAATCCCGTCCTGGTTTATCGGAATGGCACTGTTGATCACACCGTTCTTTGGATTTGAGACGGTTCCTCAGATGGTGGAAGAGGGAGACTTCCCGATCAAGGATTCCAATAAGGCGATCCTTGGATCGATCGTTTCCTGTGGTCTGGTGTATGCACTGTTCTTCTTCGGACTGGGCGGTATGCCGGTACAGTCTCTGGTAGAAGAGGGCGGCGCTGCAGTGAACGGATTCCTGGCCATCACGATGATGGAGCAGTTAGGCGGAGGCTGGAGTATTTTTGCAGTTATATTCGGAGTCGCAGCAATTCTGTGTGCGATCGGAACCTGCTTATTAGGCTTCTGGCTGTCTACAGTTCGTCTGATGTATGCCATGGGAGAGAACAACTTCCTTCCAAAGGCATTTACGAAATTAAACCGTCATCAGCAGCCGGTGCTTCCGAATATTTTATTGCTGATCATATCTTTGATCTTTTTACTTTTACAGAACGCTACCACATTTATGAATGACTTCTTTAACCTGATGAGCTTTGGATGTGCCTGCGCATATGCAGTGACTATGATCTCAGCCATGCGGATCCGCAAGAAATATCCGCAGTGGGTATCTCCGTACAAATTAAAGGGCGGCAATATCACAAGGATCCTGGCTCTGCTGATTGCGATCATGATCGCATTTTTCTGTACACTGGGACAGAGCGCCGGTTCATGGAAGGCATTTGGAATCTATCTGGGTGTCGGAGTTGTGCTGTGGCTGTGGATGGTTCTGGTAAACTGGAAGAAACATCCGGTAGAAATCGAAACTCCAGACGGAGTGGAGAAGTTTTAGGTTTCAACATATTCAAAATCCATGCGGGCAGTACCGCTTGGCATAAACTATTTCAATGTAAAGGAGAAATGTAAAATGGCTAAATTGGATGGAAAAGTAGCATTAATCACAGGAGCAGCAGCAGGACTTGGAGAAGGTATCTCTACCGCATATGCAAAATATGGCGCAAAACTGATCATGGTTGACTTATCCCCAGCTGTTGAGGAGACTGCTGAGAAATTAAGAAAAGAGTATAACGCAGAGATCATCACAGTGATCGCTAACGTTGCTGATCGTGAGCAGATGGATGCAGCAGCAGCAAAGGGCGTTGAGAAATTCGGCGAGATCAACGTAGCATGCTGTAACGCAGGTGTATGCCGTCTGGCTCCATTCGAGGAGATGGATGACAAGACTCGTGATTTCCATATCGATGTTAACATCAAGGGTGTATGGAATACCTGTAAAGCAGTGATCCCTTACATGTTAAAACAGGGCGGTGGCAACATCGTGATCGCTTCTTCCGTAACTGGTGATATCGTAGCTGACGCAGGTGAGGCTGCATATGCAATGACTAAGGCTGCATTAGTTGGTCTGACCAAGTGTCTGGCTGTTGAGTACGCAGACCGCAACATCCGTGTAAACTGCTCTCAGTTAGGTTACGCACGTACACCAATGGTTGAGAAGATGGCATTAGAGTCCAACCCAGAGAATCCAGAGGCAGCAATCGCAGATATCGCTGTAGGCGTTCCAATGAAACGTCTGGCAAAACCGATCGAGGTTGGCGAGCTGTTCGCATTCTTAGGAAGCGACGAGTCCAGCTATCTGACAGGTTCCCAGATCGTTATCGATGGCGGAAGCACATTACCAGAGACCATGTCTATCGGTACAAACTAAATTATCCTGTTTTAGTAAAAAACTGAATCAACCCAATATAGAAAAGACTGCTGCTTTTATAGTGGCAGTCTTTTTGTGTCGTAGGAAACTTCGTCCTATGACACAAAAAACGCTCCGCTAAGGATCGCACTGCGGCAGCGTGGAAGCATGTCGCTAAAGCGCCCCGCCGCAGGCGGAGAATCCTGCAAGCAGGATTCTTTTTTAAGTTCTAAATTGACTTTGGAAAATGGAAACGTTACTATAAAATTATCAATGAAATGCTCAAATAAGAAAGGAACCAGAAAAATATGGAAAAAACAATAAAAGTACTGATGATCAATGGAAGTCCAAGAGCGGAGGGCAACACGGCATTGGCTCTTCATGAGATGGAGCGGGTATTTGCAGAGCAGGGAATCCAGGTGGAAACAGTTCAGATTGGCGGTCAGGCGATCCGTGGCTGTGTGGCATGCAATGGCTGTGCAAAGCTTGGAAAATGCGTGTATGACGATATCGTGAATGAACTGGCAGTCAAATTTGAGAAGGCAGATGGCTTAGTGGTTGCCAGCCCGGTTTACTATGCCTCTGCCAATGCGACGCTGATCGCCTGCCTGGACCGGTTATTCTACAGCAGCCATTTTGACAAGACCATGAAGGTGGGAGCCAGTGTGGTCTGCGCCAGAAGAGGCGGATGCTCTGCGACCTTTGATGAGTTAAACAAATATTTCACAATCTCCGGCATGCCGGTGGCATCAAGCCAGTACTGGAACAGCGTTCACGGAAGAACTCCGGGAGAGGCAGAGGGAGATGGAGAAGGCAGACAGACCATGAGAACCTTGCGAGAAATATGGCATTTTTGATGAAGAGCATTGTTCTTGGAAAAGAGCAGTTTGGACTGCCGGAGAAAGAGGAGCGGATCTCAACAAATTTTATCCGGTAAGAGGATAGTAAGAAATGAAAAGAGCTTTCTATTTGCAAAGAGAATGATCTTTTGCGGATGGAAGGCTCTTTTTGTATACATTAATAAAAAAATAAGACGATAAAAAACAGCAAAAATATGTATTCAAACATATGAATACAAAAGGTGTGATAAATATTAATAGGGTATACGACGGGAAAGAAACTGTATACAGTAAAAAACTTCGAAAATAGACGAAACAAAGGGATAAATGCATAAAAAAGGAGAATAAATCACAAAAAATATGACAAAAACGATAAAAACATCTTGACATATGGAAAAACAAGGACTATTATGTATACATAAAAGATGGTGAAATTCAAAAATATAAAATAAAAATGTATACATAATAAGGAGGTAACATTTATGACACACAAAGTAAATCATTTCAAGGACTCAACAGCAGTAGCATTTGAGGAGCCAAAGAGAACATCCTTTGTTCAGCTGACAACAAAAGATGGCGTACCATTTGGATGCGGTGGCTGTGAGATTCCACCTCATTGCAGCAATCAGAATCATGTTCATGATGCGGATGAGATCATTCATGTAACAGAGGGTGAGTTAGAGTTTGTATTTCCAAGTGGTACAGAGGTTCTGGGGCCGAGAGATGTGATTTATATTCCAGCAGGCGAGTGGCATCAGATTTTTAACAGAACAGACAAACCGGCATATCACACATATGTATTTTCTGATCCGGCATGTACTGATCTGATTATTGCCCGTTACAATCAGGACAAATAAGCAATAAAGGAAACAAGGGGAAAAGTTTTACTACAAGAACGTGAATATAGGAGAACGCTATGAAAAAAAGAAGATTAGTAGCATGGGGGTTAGCATTAACTATGGGACTTTTAGCAGGATGTAGTGGTCAGACGAAAACTGAGACTACCACAGCAGTCGCTGCAAAGGAAGAAAAAGCAGAAACCGCAGAAACTACGGCAGCCGCAGCTGCAGATGTGACACCAGATGTCACTCTGATCGGCGCTCATGTAAACTCTGATGATAGCTCTTTCAATATCGGTATGGTAGCTTTCGCAGATGCATTAAAAGATGTATCTGGTGGTAAGATGGTCATGGAAGTTCATGGTAATGGTGAGCTTGGTGGTGATGAGACAGAGCTGGTTCAGAAGATGGCGACAGGAACCATTGACGTGGTTGCTACATCACCAAGCTTCTTGGCGTCGGTAGTTCCAGAGATGGATCTGTTCTCCATGCCATTCCTATATAAGGATATTGATCATTGGAAAGCAGTTACCACTGGAGAAGTAGGACAGTCTATGGCACAGATCCTGGAAGATAAGTCTGATTTTAAGATCACATCTTACTGGATGTGTGGTATCCGCAGCATCTTCAGTACCAAAGAAATCCACAATCTGGATGATTTGAAGGGTGTAAAGATCCGTGTTCATAGCAGTGAGAACGTACAGGCGATCTGGCGTGCATTAGGTGCGCAGCCAACATCCTTAGCTTATAACGAACTGTACTCTGGTTTACAGAACAAAGTTATTGATGCAGCAGAAAATGACCTGGGCAACATTCTTCTTCAGAAGTTCTATGAAGCTGGTCCTTACATCGCATTAAGCCAGCATGATATTGCAACACGTATGTGCATTATCAGTAAAGACAAATACAATTCTCTGACTGATGAGCAGAAAGCATGGGTTGATGAAGCTGCTAAGATTTCCCAGGAGAAACAGTGGGAATATGATCTTTCCCTGACTGAGACTGCTCAGAAAGAGATCGAAGAAAAAGGCGGTACATTTATTGAAGTAGAAGATATCGATAAATGGATCGAGACAGTAACTCCTGTTATTGAGTCTGTAGCAGAAAAACTTGGTGTATCTGAACAGTATCAGAAACTGGTTGAGTTAAAGAAATAATCACGATGCTGCGAAAGGGACTGTACGGAAGCGGCGGTCCCTTTTGATATGAGGAGTTTCGCTGAAAGGTGGAAGCGAGTATGATTCTTACGAAAATTAATAACGTGCTGGCGAAAATACAGACGGCAATTGCGGTAGCGGCGCTATTTATCTTCTTCTTTGGAGTTACCTGGCAGGTGATTTCCAGAATTTTCGGAATTGCAGCAAACTTTACAGAAGAGGTATCCAACTATGCTTTTGTGTGGGTAACCTTTATGGGAACGGCGTTAATGTTAAGGGAAAACCGTCATTTCCGTTTTACAGCTTTTGTAGCAAAATTTAAAGGAAAATTATTCTTTGTCAATGAACTTGTTTGTCTGTTGATCCTTCTTGGAATTAGTGGACTGATGCTGGTTCATGGTACTCAGCTGACAATAAAATTCTGGCCATGGCATTTTACATCTCTGTCATCTGTGAGTCTTGGATGGGCGTGGCTGTGTATGCCAGTTTGCGGATTTACAACATGTATGTACACTATCGAAGCAATTGTGAAATTTATCAAAGATCCTTCTTCCAGAAAGATCATCGATGAGTCCACCGCGGCGCTTATGGAAGCAGAAGAGGCAGAGCGGAAAGCGGCGGAAATTGAGAAAAGAAAAGGAGGAAAAGGCTGATGTTGCTTGTGCTTTTGTTCGTACTTCTTTTGGTTATGGGCCTGCCGATTGCTTATGTACTGGCGGCAGTGGCTATCGTAGGCATCATGAGCCTGGGAAATGTTCCACTGATCACAGTTGTCCAGCGAATGTTCAATGGCCTGAATTCCTTTACTTTACTGGCTGTTCCGTTGTTTATCATGGCAGCAAACTTAATGAACCGTGGTAAGATTTCTGAAAAACTGATTGAGTTCTGCGCGTCTTTGGTAGGACATATCAGTGGTGGACTTGGATACGCCAACGTTTTGGTGTCTATGCTTTTTGCAGGTATTTCTGGATCTTCCCAGGCAGATACTGCCGGAATTGGTAAAATTCTGATTCCTGGAATGATTGAAGAGGGATTTTCAGAGGAGACTTCGGTAGGTGTTACGGCAGCCTCTAGTACCATTGGTATCATCATTCCTCCGTCAATTCCAATGGTAGTTTACAGCAGCGTAGCTAATGCTTCTATCGGAGCATTGTTCTTAGGCGGTGTTGTACCTGGAATTTTAATTGGATGTGGACAGATGGCAATCGTGTATATTGCGTCCAGAATTCATCATTATCCCAAGAGGCCAAGGGCAACATTAAAACAGATCCTTCATCTGGCATTTGTAAATTTCCCATCACTGTTTGCACCGGTTATCATCGTAGGCGGTGTTTTGGCAGGTGTCTGTACTGCAACAGAGGCGGCTTGTGTGGCTTGTATCTATGCGGGATTTTTAGGAATTGTTGTATTTAAGACCATTCGTTTCAGAGATATTTTCGATATTTTCGTAGATTCCGCAAAAACCAGTGCAATTTCTCTGTTTGCACTTGCGTCTGCAAATGCGTTAGGACAGCTGTTAGGTTATTATAAGGTTTCTACAATTATCGCGGCATTCTTCAGCAATGGATTTGTAAGCAACCGTATCGTATTTATGGCAATTGTTGTTTTATTCTTCCTGTTTATTGGAACGTTTATGGATGCCAATCCAGCTATGATCCTGTTTGTTCCAATGCTTCTTCCGATTGCGGAGACATTTGGAGTTACTGCAGTACAGATGGGTATTGTAATCGTTATCACATTGGCAGTTGGGCAGGTAACCCCACCATATGGATTGTGTCTGTTAATAGCGGGAGATATAGCCAATATGCCAGTTCATAAAGCGTTTAAAGCGGTTCTTCCATACATTGCGGTAACAGCAACTGTGGCAGTTCTGGTGGCATTTTTCCCGGATATTGCGTTTGCGATTCCGCGACTACTTAAACCAGGCTGGACATTCTGATTTCCCTTGACGAAGAACGAAGAAAAGGCTTAAAATAAAGGAAAAAGAGGAATTAAAGAGGAACGGGATAGCATGAAAAAAAACAGTGGCACAATGAATTATCAGGCATATACCACAATTAAAAATATGATACTTCGGTTTGAACTTGCGCCGGGGCAGAATGTATCAGATTTTACGCTGGCGAATCAGCTGGGAATCAGCAGGACTCCCGTTCGGGAAGCGATTAATTTTCTGGTTCGTGATGGACTGATTCTGGTAACAGAAACTGGACAGGTGGTAAGCCCGATTGATGAGGCGGATCTGGTGGATCTGTGTGAGACCAGAGAGGCCTTAGAGACCATGATGGTTCGTCTGATTATTGAAAAGAAATGTCTTGTGCCAGAAGATATCGCATACATGCATTCTTTGAACGAAGATATCTCAAAGAAGAATATCAGCAATCAGATTCATCTGACATTTGATCCAGATGAAGGTTTTCATAATTTTATTGCAACGAAGGCAGGCAACCGACGGATTCAGGAGCAGTTCAAAATCCTTCAGCTGCAGATGAGAAGATACCGGTATCTGACTTTGATTGACGCAAGAAGAACGGAACTTACAGTTCAGGAGCATGAGCGGGTGATCGCCGCACTGGAACGTGAAGATATTACGGCGGCGGAAACTGCTATTAGAGATCATTTGAGGATCACGGTAGATCGCTATAAGAGCGCACTTAGCCGGGTTGCGGTCAATGATTGGATTAATCTGATTCGGAATATTAATTTTATGCAGTCTTTTCAAGGTTCCAATGAAATAAGAGAGGACGAAACATGACTTATATGAAGAAGAAGGATCCGAACCAGTTTACTACCCCACATGGTTCGGTGAATTATCCGATTTTTACTTATGACGACGCGCCGATCAAAGGAGTATGCGCGTCTGATGCAGAGTATCTGAATGACGAATATCCCAATCCAGGAATCCATGAGGATCATGAAGGGTTCTATGTTTATGAAGGAACCGGTTGGGCGAAAGTGGGAGAAGAAGAATTTGAACTTTCGGCAGGCACTTGTTTTTATGCGCCAGCGGGGGTGTATCATCAGATAAAGAAATCCAAGAAATGTGATAAACTTCGGATTTTTCTATTCCATTTTCAATAAAAATCTGAATAAAATATCAGTGCGTACTGCAAATTTTTGTGGCACTGATATTTTTATACCCAAAATCAGGCAAAGGAGGGGGGAAATGATGATGTTTCCGTATAAATATCCACTTTGTATTCAACTTCCGCCAATAGATGATCTTAAGGCGGGAAACACAAAAAGACTGTTTGAATTTCTTCAAAAGATGGGATTTTATGGAGTAGAATTGAATCTGTTGGACTTTGAGGCTATAGCACCGGAAGAATTGGTATCTTATCTGGCGGAATTTGATTTGAAAGTGACGATGATCGCATCTGGTGGTTATGCGAAAAAATGCGGATTATCGTTATCAACGGGAAATGAAGAAATACGCATGAAAACCGTTGCTCAGGTAACGAAAATGTTACACTATGCCGAGAAACTGCAGGCTGGTGTTATCTGCGGCTTCATAAAAGGAAATTCTGAAGGGCAGAAAAATATTTGTATTCAACAGATGGAAAAGTCATTGGCGCAGCTGGAACAAAATGGAGCGTTAGAGGATGCCAAGCTTTATTTGGAAGCTACGAACCATTATGAGGCGCTGCTGGTAAATACCATGGAAGAAGGAAACCGATTCTTCCAACTGGTCGATGCTAAGATTGCAGTACTTCCAGATACTTATCATATGAACATCGAGGAAAAAGACATGGCGGCGGCATTGGTGAAATACAGAAATATTTATAAAAACCTGCATATTTCGGATAATAACCGCTATTATCCCGGTTTTGGTTCCCTGGCATTTGAACGAATTCTCCGGATTTTGGATGCCTTTGGATATGAGGGAACGATTTCCATAGAAGGAAGAAATATGGGAACGCTGGAAGAGGATATCCGGCATAGTTGCAATTATCTGCGAAGCGTGGCAGAAATTGCGTAGATAGGAATGGGTAAGAAACGTCGTCTGGTAGATCTGTTTACAGATTGCCGGACGGCGTTTTTGATGGTTCGGGGGCAATACACCGATGAGTTTCAAATTGACTTTGGAACTCGGAAACATTACTATAAAAATATCAATACATTGACCAATAAAATGTTCAAATAAGAAAGAAATCAGAAAAGTATATCAAAACGCATGGTTGTACGGTATGGGAATGGGCAGGTGAAAGAGAAAATGTCAGATATGCGTGATTTCCTGATTCCGTGGTATGACAGCATCAAGGCGCAGGGCGGTCTGCGCTCATTGAAAGAACAAGTGGGAGATTACAACCTTTTGTATCAGACTCTGGTCGCATTTATGACGTATCTTCCGGGAAGTTGTGTCCAGTATTATAAAGCACTGTCAATCGTGTTTGATTATTGGCTGGCATTTGCATCCGCACTTTTAGTTGCCAGACTGTCCGGCGAAGCATGTTTCCACAGGAAATTCCAGATGGCCTATGCGGTGGTGCTGCTGTTGCCGACAGTTGTTCTCAATTCCGTCTACTGGGGGCAGTGTGACTCTATCTACACAACATTTCTAGTGCTGACACTGTTGTTTTTCTACGAAGAAAACTATATTTCCGGGTTTGTAATGCTGGGAATGGGTTTTGCATGTAAGCTGCAGACGGTATTTATTCTTCCGTTTCTGTTGGGTCTCTATTTTTATAAAAAGAACTTCAGCCTGTCTGGATTTCTGGTGTCTCTTGCAGTATTCTGGGGTTCTGGTATTGTGGCATTTCTGTGCGGAAGATCCGTGACGGCGCCGTTTACCATCTATCTTGATCAGACCGGTCTTTACCAGAAAATGTATCTAAATGTATCCAGCTTCTGGACTATTCTAAATGGTGCGGATTACGCAGAGCTTGGAACCTTTACAGTGATTCTGGCAGTGGCTTTGTGCGGTATGGGGCTTTACCAGGTGATGTCTGGGAAAATCCATATCGATACGGGCGAAGCATTTATAAAACAGCCGCAGGTTTTTTGTGGACCTGCATCTTGTTTTTGCCGGCTATGCACGAGCGCTACACATATCCATTAGATATTTTTCTGATCCTGCTGGTTTTTCTTGACCGCAGATATTGGAAATACGCAGCTGTCTCTGTACTTCTAAGTCTTATGACATATGGGAATTATCTGTTTGGAAGTGGCAGTGTGAATCAATGGAACGGAGTGATCTATGTGGTCGCATGGATAAGTTTTATGTCAACTATTGATACATCTTGTGTCAAAAAATGACATCTTGTGCAAACTATCTTGAAATTATGTAAAAATTTATATATATATCAGATATAAGGCAACAGCAGAATAAAGGAGGAAGCAGAATGAAAAAGAAATTCATGAAGGCAGGGGCGTGCGTCCTCAGTGCAGCTATGATCATGGGCCTGTATGCCGGACCTGCATTTGCAGATTGGGTTGAGAATCAGAACGGTGCAAGAATGTGGGTTCAGGATGGCAAGGCTCAGACCGGCTGGCAGCAGATCAATGGGAAATGGTATTATTTTGATGAAAGCGGTACGATGCTGACCGGCTGGCACAAAATTGATGGAAAGTGGTATTATCTGGATCCGAATGGAATTATGTTAACCGGATGGCTGAAGGATGACAGTTCTGGAGACTGGTATTATCTTTCCCCTAACGGAGATATGGTCAGCGGCGTGATGGAACTGGATGGCCGGATCTATTATCTGGGTTCTCCCGACAGCGGAAGGATGGAGACCGGCACGATCCGGGTCAACGGAAGAAACTACACATTTGGTGAGAATGGAGAGGCGACAGATTATAAGAAGCCTTCTGCAGAAAGAACCTTCCAAACCGTGAGAAATGCAGATGGAACCTTGTCGGTCAGCGAAACGACATCTCAAAAATACTATATAGATAAAGACGGCGATGACGATTCGGATGATACTTATCAGCTTCCGGCAACTACGGCAGCACCGAGCGAGGCACCGACTGAGACACCGAGTGAGGCACCGACTGAGACACCGAGTGAGGCACCGACTGAAACACCGAGCGAGGCACCGACTGAGACACCGGTCCAACCGACCACAGGCGAGACAACGACTCCACCGAACCACAAGGCGAGACAACGACTCCACCG
>QUFC01000089.1 GCA_003478355.1 Lachnospiraceae bacterium AM48-27BH | reverse complement strand
GTACTTAATTACTGTAGTTTCACTTATATGTCCTACTGTAGATACAAAATATCCTCTTGACCACAAAACTCCACATCTTTCCATGTTTCGCTTATGCATATATTATATTTTATTCTATGTTATTGTCAAGTCAAAGAGAAGCGGCTTTCATCCCACACGCAAGCATGTGGGTTTTCACCGCAAATTTATAACACAAAATCTCTTTCATATCGAATAATTATTTTAATCCTTAATCCCCAAAAAATCCCCTCAAACTACAGCATCCACCGCCACAATTTGAAGGGATTTTGTATTATTTTATCTCACCATTACATCACAAAACCAGCCACAATATACATCACAAAGCTGACCACAGCAATGGTAAACACATATGGGAACTGAGTCTTGATGTGGTCGATAATGTCACATCCGGTGGTAGAACAGGTCATGATGGTGGTATCGGAAATCGGGGATGCGTGGTCACCGAAGATACTGCCGCCAAACATTGCACCTGCTACCAGAGGAATGTTATTGCCCATAGAGTATGCCATTGGCAAAGCAATCACAGCCATAATGGCCATGGTTCCCATGGAAGTTCCAGTTGCAAAAGAAATCAGCACTGCAATCAGGAAGGTCAGTGCCGGAAGTAATGCCGGGCTTAAAAACTGCTGGAAGATACTGGACAGGTATGTACCAGTATCCAGAGCCTTTACTACATTACCCATGGTGAAACCAAATAACAGAACGAACGTGATCGGCAGCATACCGCTCATGCCCTTGAAGATCTCATCGATCACCTGAGTCGGAGTAAATACTTTCTCAACAACGCAGAGAACAGAAGCTACTAACAATGCAACTACAACCGCCCAGATCAGAGCTTTCATACCAGAACCGTTCATCAGATTGCCGTTGCCGGTAATGATCAGTGCTGCAAACATAACTGCGATCAAGGTTCCCACTGGAAGGAGCAGGTTGATGGCTCTAGGCTTCTGACCGGATACTGCGGAGGAGGTATCGGAGTTTTCCTTGGCATGATTCGGATCATCCAGTTCACCAGTTGAAGCCGCACGTTTCTCAGCCTTTAACATCGGACCGAAATCCTTCTGGGTTACTGCCAGCACAAATACCAGTAAAATAGCTAAAATACAGTAGAAATTCATAAACAGGGACTGGAACAGCACAGATACAGACTGATCCTCCGGCACACCGCCAGTTACCAGGTAACCTGCCATAGCTGCCAGCCAGCCACTGAATGGGAACAATACGCACCAGGGTGTGGAAGTGGTATGTACGATAAATGCCGCTTTCTCATGAGGCACTTTTAAAGCATCGTTCACAGGTCTGGATACAGAACCCGTTACCATACAGCTTAAGGTTCCGGAAGTAAATACCACCAGACCTAACAGCCAGGTAAAGAGATTGGCGCCTCTTTTGGATTTAATGAGACCTTTTCTCTTAACCACTACATTTACAAAACCTTCAATACCACCGGACTTCTCTGCCAGATGGATCACCGCTGCTGTGATCAGAACAGAGCCGATGATCAGGGTGTTGCTCTCGGTCATGGTATCCAGAATGCTGTAAATACCGGCATTCAGACCTGTAAATACTGCAAAATGATTCAGTACCAGATTACCGGTTAAAATACCGATGAGCAATGAGATAAATACGTTTTTTGTGATCAACGCCAGCGCAATGGTAAGTACCGGCGGAACCAAAGACCAAAATCCAAATTCCATACTTCCTATCCCCTTTCTTTTTCCCTTATTGCTTCAACCATATGGTCATATAGCGGTTATCCAGACATCTCTGCCAGATTTCCCTGTCTAACTCCTTTTACGGATCGCCGTTCCTAAATCACCTTTCACGATCCGGCAGTCCTTTGCGGCGATCTCACCACCAATCAACACATAATCAATGCCGAATGGTGGAAGCATCGGATCATCAAAGGTTGCGCCATCCCTGATCTTCTCTGGATCAAAGACCACCACATCGGCATCCGCTCCCACATTCAGGCGGCCTTTATCCGCAAGTCCTAAGCGTTTCGCCGGAATAGAAGTCATTTTTGCAATTCCATCATAAAGAGAAATACTGCCATCCCGTACAAAATCAGCGAAAAATTTAGGGAAAGAACCAGCTGCTCTTGGATGGCCCTGACCATTATCAATCAGTCCATCGCTTCCCAGCATCACTCCCGGATCAGAAAATGCCATGCGGATATCCTTCTGATCCATCACGTAGCAGACGGTTAAACACTCCGGAAAATCTCTGCGCATCTCTGCAAAGGTCTCTGGCGTACACCGCTGGCCTTTGTATTTGCCTTCCATCAGCTGGCAGGCATCATAATCACAATGATAACGTTCCAGCCATCCATCATCGTAGGTCGTTGCCCCGATCCTGGTCGAGAACGCAAAATACGGATAACAGTCACAGGTGATGTCCATGCCGTTCATCCGGTAGCCATCCACCTGTTTTAACAGCTGCTCCATTTGTCCAAATCCGGCCATACTGCCGATATGGGAAATCTCTACTGGAATATCAAATATCTTTCCAGCTTCTGCAACTTCAGCAACTGCGCCAAATACCCGCTCTTCATCATCACGGACATGGGCGGAGATTAACCGGTGCTCCTTCTGGCAGCAGGAAGCGGTGTCCAGGAATTCCTCTCTTCCAGTTCCCGGAACATACCGCAGACCATAGGAAATACCCACACAGCCTGCTTCTAATGCCTCTTCCAGCCCCTTTTTCATCATCTTTCGCTGTTCTTCCGTTACCGGGCTGTATTTATCCAGGGCACCCGCTGCCTCGCGGTAATACTGATGTCCTGCAAACATCATCACATTCACCGGTGCGCCATCCCGCTCCAGCAGATCTAAATATTTTACCGGGTCATATACATTGATTCCGCAGTTTCCACCTACAGCAGTTGTCACACCCATCCGCAGCATGGCATCAAAGATACAGAACTGGATCTTATCGTCCTTTACCGGATCCTCATGCATATGGATGTCAATAAATCCAGGCGCAACTACCTTTCCAGCCGCGTCGATCACCCGGTCTGCCTCCGGCTCCTCTTCTGTCACAGCCACAATTTTACCATCCTCCAAAAGCAGATTCAGATGGGTCTGCACCAGATTGGCCGGATCGACCACCAGACCATTTTTGATCAGTGTTTTCATCCTCTTCACCCTCTCGCTTTCCTATTCGATCGCATCCGCAGTCTCATAAACCAACAGATTCTGTCTTATTCAAGAATGCCTCGGCATTCTTGCTGCGAGATGCGCGTCATGCAAAGCATGACATATTTCTTTTGCGCATCTCTGCAATCCTGCCGGAGGCTATATCAGATGGGGGA
>QUFC01000088.1 GCA_003478355.1 Lachnospiraceae bacterium AM48-27BH | reverse complement strand
AGCGCCGATGACCCGGCAGCGATTGAAAAGCTCCAGAAGAAGCTGGACGGGCTGGAACGCTCCCAGCTCATTATGAAGGAGGTCAACGCCTATTACCGCAAGCATGGCAAACTGGATGGCTGTGCGCTGCTGTCGCCGGACCAGATCGAAAAGCTGAAAGCAAGCATGGCGTCAAGCTGGCGGAGCGACCCGAGGCCCTTTGAAAGCTACCAGCTTACCAACAACAACGCGGAGATCCGCCGGGTAAAGGCCCGTATCGAACAGCTTTCCAAACAGGCACAGCAGGAATTTTCCGGCTGGGAGTTCGATGGGGGTCGTGTGGAAATGAACCGGGAGGACAACCGCTTGCAGGTGTTCTTTGACGGAAAGCCTGACGCGGACACCCGGGCCGAGCTGAAAAGCAGCGGCTTTCGTTGGGCTCCCAGCGTGGGTGCATGGCAGAGGCAGCTCACGGACAACGCCATCCGGGCGGCTGACCGGCTGGAATGTATCAAGCCGCTGTCCGGCGAAAAGCCTCCCAGCTTCAAAAGAAGCCCTCTATCTTGCAGACCATGCGGGAACAGGGCGAAAAAGTCCAGACGGAGCCGGAAAAGAAAGCTCCGTCCGGCAGGGATGCCGAGCGGTAAGCCTCGGGCCACATTGGCCCGAGGCTTTCTGTTCGCCGAGATTGTACGGGGGCCTCCCGGATAGCGGGAACCCCGACGGAAAGGAGGTTTTATGCAGGAAGAAGTAAACCAAAAAACGGTTGCCCTTTCGATCAGGACAACGAAGCTCACGGGAAAAGTGCTGGCTGCCGCTCTTGGGAAGGTGGTGCGGACGCTGCAAAAGCACCACCGGAAGGCGCTGACCCCACAGGGACGCCAGAGTGTGAAAAAGCTGATGAACCACTATGGCGGCAAAAGCGCCATGCCCTATGTGGGAGCCCCGAAGGATTTTGACCGGATCGCGAAGGAGTTCCATGTGGACTACGCTTTCCATAAAGTGAGCCCCGGCCATTACCTGCTGTTTTTCAAAGCCAATCAGGCGGACGCTATCACGGCGGCCTTCCAGAAGTACAGTGCAAAGGTGCTGGACAAAGAGCAGGACAAGCCTTCTATCCTCGGCCAGCTTCGGAAATTCACGGAGCAGATCAGGACGCAGGCAAAGGAGAAGCAGCGGACCAGAGAGGCGGTGAAGGACGGACGTTGAGTGACAAGATCAGAAAATATGTGCTCCCCAACCTGCCGTACCTCTTTGTGTTCTGGTTCTTCTCCAAAATCGGGACGGCCTACCGGACTGCACCCGGCACAGACTTCGGGACAAAGCTCATGGGGATGCTCGACACCTTCCCGAAAGCCTTTGAAACCTACTGGCCGGGGCTGGGCGGTATTGACCTGCTGGTGGGCCTTGCCGGTGCGGCTGGGATGTATCTGCTGATACAGTCAAAGATCAGGAAGGCAAAAAAATTCCGGCGGGATGCGGAGTACGGCACCGCCCGCTTTGGAACAAAGGAGGATATAAAGCCGTTTGTAGACCCTAAATTTCAGAACAATGTCATTTTAACCGGGACGGAGTTCCTTACCATGAACACCCGTCCGAAGGTACCTGCCAATGCCCGGAACCTAAACGCCTGTGTCATCGGCTCGTCCGGCTCGGGAAAGACAAGGTTCTGGCTGACCCCGCAGCTCCTTCAAGCCCATTCCTCGTATGTGGTGGTAGACCCGAAGGGCGGCACCCTCGACCAGTGCGGGCGGTTCCTGCAAAGGGAAAAATACAGGGTGCGGGTGTTCAACAGTATCGACTTCTCCAAATCCATGCACTACAATCCGCTGGCCTATATCAAGACGGAAAGCGATGTTTTGAAATTCGTTACCGCCCTGATTGCCAATACCAAAGGCGATGGCAAGGAGGGCGACGAGTTCTGGACAAAAGCCGAAACCCTTTTGTACTGCGCCCTTGTGGCCTATATCGTCTTTGAGGGGCCGGAGGAAGAACGCAACATGAATACGCTGGTGGAAATGATAAACAGCATGGAAGTCCGGGAAGATGACGAACCTTCAAAAATGCGGTTGACTATATGTTCGATGGGCTGGAACGCCGCAGTCCCCAGCACTTCGCTGTGAGACAGTATAAGAAATACAAGCTGGCCAGCGGCAAGACAGCTAAAAGCATACTGATTAGCTGCGGAGCCAGACTTGCCCCCTTTGACATTCCCCAGCTTCGGGAGATCATGTCCTATGACGAACTGGAGCTTGATAAGCTGGGGGATGAAAAATCAGCGCTGTTCTTCCTTATCAGCGACACGGACACCACCTACAACTTTTTGGTTGCCCTCGCTTTTTCGCAGATGTTCAACCTTCTGTGTGAACGGGCTGACAATACCTATGGCGGGCGTCTGCCTACCATGTGCGGGTGCTGTGGGACGAGGCTGCCAACACCGGGCAGGTGCCGGGGCTGGAGAAAATTGTGGCTGTCATCCGTTCCCGTGAGATCAGCCTGACACTCTTTTATCAGGCTATGAGCCAGTGCAAGGCATTGTACAAGGACCATTCTGAAACCATCATGGGCAACATGGACAGTATCGTGTTCCTCGGAGGCCGGGAGGCTTCCACCCTAAAGGATATTTCGGAAAACTGGCTGGGCAAGGCCACCATCTCCATGCAGACCGAAGGCCGGAGCCGGGGGCAGTCTGAAAGTTACAGCCAGAATATGCAGCGGCTTGGCCGGGAGCTGATGACTACCAGCGAGATCACCACCATGCCCGGGGATAAATGTATCTTGCAGCTTCGGGGGCTCCCGCCCTTCCTGTCCCCGAAGTATGACTTGAAAAAGCACCCGAATTACAAGTACACAGCCGAATTTGATAAAAAGAAAAACGCCTTCCGCTTGGAAAGCCTGTTCCGCCACCGGCCATTGAGACTAAAGCCGGAGGACGAATACACGGTGTACGAAGTGGACGGCTCCGACACGGACGAAGAAGCTGACCTGTTGAACTTCGATGATCTGGACAGCGACGAGTTCGTGTAACTTCGGGCCATGATGACCCGAAGCGCCGCCGATGTGGGCGGCTTTTTTTGTACCCAAAACCATCAAACAAACAAAATGGAGGAACGTATATGGAATTTTTCAATCAGGCAATCGACATTCTTAAAATTCTGGTCATGGCTCTTGGCGCCGGTCTGGCGGTGTGGGGTGTCATCAACCTTCTGGAAGGTTACGGGTCGGACAACCCTGCGGCAAAATCACAGGGCATTAAGCAGTTCATGGCTAATTAAAGGTAACAAAAAGAAAGGAAAAGCACAATCCAGACGGTATCAGCGGCAGGCTACAAGAATAAATTGTGATTACACAAGATTGGTGTTATAATAAGAGAAAAGTTCCTGCCGGGGCAGCCGCCCCGGTGGTATGGATAGAAAGGCAGGAAAACAATATGCACATCAGCTATAAACCACTCTGGCATACACTGTTAGAGCGTGATATGAGAAAAGAAGATTTAAGCTTGCCGCCGGTATGACAACGAATATGATTGCCAACATGAGCAAAGAGGGAAAGCACATCAGCATGGATACATTAGCCCGTATCTGCGAAACGCTGAATTGTGAGATTACCGATGTGA
>QUFC01000087.1:2560-3702 GCA_003478355.1 Lachnospiraceae bacterium AM48-27BH | reverse complement strand
GAGAACATCTTTGAAAACTCGGACTTCCTTGTGCTGCTCTCGCAGGCACAGGGGGACCGGCAGATTTTAGCCAAACAGCTTGGGATCAGCCCCCACCAGCTTTCCTATGTGACCCATACCAATTCCGGCGAAGGGCTGCTGTTCTTCGGGAACACCACCATCCCGTTTGTTGACCGCTTCCCGCAGAACACCGAGCTGTACGCCATTATGACCACCCGCCCGGAGGACAAAAAACAGGAAATGAACCGGGCATAACACACTTCGGGCCATGCTGGCCCGAGGTTTGGAAAGGAGGGATACATCATCGGAAAGAAACCGGACAAACGGAGTTTTCAAAGGCCGGGGCCGACGGAGGATACCGGGGGCAATCGCCCCGGACCGGCTGAACGGGAAAGACCTTCCCCCGCACCATCCCGACGTCTGCGGTTTGAGGACGAGGATACCGGACAGGACATCCCTTCGGGCCACAATGGCTCGAAGTCCAAAAGCGGCAAGTTTCAAGAGGACAGCCGGAAAAGCCGTCCCTCTGACCGCATGAGGCAGGAGGATGAAGCGGGCGGGCCGCAGGATACCGGCAAGGCACAGGAGCCGGAGGGCTCCGCCGAGAAGGCCGGGAGCAAAAAGGACAAGTACCAGAAAGCACAGGCAAAAGCGGAACACGCCGGGGAAAAGCTGGGAAAGGCCCGGGAGAAACTGGACAAGACCGAGGCAAAACGGGCAGCGAAGAAGCCGCCGGGGCTTGCAAAAAAGGCAGTCCGGGGAGCCCGCACAGAAGCGTGGTTCTATGTCCACAACAAGATACACGAGGTTGAGCATGAAAATGTGGGTGTGGAAGGAGCCCATAAATCCGAGCTGGCCGCAGAGGCCGGAGCCCGGAAACTGACCCGCTATACCAAACGCCGCTGGCGGGAACACCCAGCCCGGAAGGTGGCAAAGTGGGAACGGAAGGACATAAAAGCCCGGGCCAATGTGGATTTCCAAAAGATGGCCTCCGAGCACCCGGAACTTGCCAGCAATCCGCTTTCCCGTGTGCAGCAGAAATGGAAACTGAAACGCCGGTATTCCAAAGAAGCAAAGGCGGCTGCAAAACAGGGCGCAAAGGCCGCAAAGAAAACCGCTGCCGCTTCGGGAACTGCGACCCG
>QUFC01000087.1:0-2460 GCA_003478355.1 Lachnospiraceae bacterium AM48-27BH | reverse complement strand
CATCCATTACCGCCCGGCTCAAAGAAGGAACCAGAGGGCAGGAACCCCCGAAGGAGCCCGGCCAGAAGCGGAGCCATAAAAACCATGAGGAACGATAAAGGAGGATCGCCATGCACGAAAAAGACAACTATCTGAAAACCGCCGAGCTCTCCACGGAGCAGAACTGCAACATGATTGACGGCGTACCCAACAACACGCCCATCCAACCCACGCCCCCGGAGCTGGACGCAAAACCGCTGGATAAGGTAAAGGAACCCAAAAAGCGCCGGAAAGGCCGGGAGCTGGAACGATGATGGAGAACCGCAAGCGGAATGTCCATCTGCACGTCATGGTAACGCCGGACGAGCTGGCAGCCATCCATGAACGGATGCCGAGGCGGGCATTTCCAACGCCGGGGCCTATGTACGGAAAATGGCTCTGAACGGGTATATCCTGCACATCGACCTTGCGCCCGTAAAAGAATTGATCTCTCTGCAACGGCGCTGTTCCAACAATCTCAATCAGGTCGCCGTACACGCACACACCTATGGCGTGTACCCGGAGGAAATCGACGGATTGAAGCGGGACTATGAAAAGCTGTGGGGCGAGGTGTCAAAAGTGCTGCGGGAGCTTTCCGAGCTGGTGGCAAAGTAAGACGAGGGCGGCAGGCTTCCGTTGTGGGGCTTGCCGCCCTGCTCTTTTTTTACCACTTCGGGCCAGCATGACCCGAAGCCCGTCATAAAAAATTCAGATTTTCAAGATTGTAGAACCAGCTCTATAATGATATAATAATTCAAGAAGGGAGGCTGATACCATGCTGAAAATGGTTATTCGCATGAATGATGATAAAATCACAGCCGAAAATAAGTACCGGCTGGATGGCATTTACAACACAATCAATCATACATTCCAAACCGTGGGCCTTCCCCGTATGGAGGATGGTTCCGGCGCTTTGGTATTCCGTGACTGCGGCAGAGCGAGGGATTTTAGTCTGTTCGGCCGGATCGTCAATACCTTGAAGCGGCAGACATGGTTCATGGATAATGTTTCTGTGTGGCGTCTTTGTGACAGTGACGATTCTGACAGTCCAGATGATTTCAATGAAGAAGATCTGTTGACCCACTATCAGGAAAAAACAGCAATGAGGGCTTGAGTTTTGGAGAGAAAATATTTCAAAGCCTTAAATTTTGATCTGGACACCCATCAATTAAAAGAGCATTACCCCGGAGCCAATTACCGGCAGGCGTATGACGACTTGCGCCGGTTCTTCAAACGGCATCGTTTTTCTCACCGTCAAGGCTCCGGCTACATATCGGATGATAAGCTGGCAACTGCTGATATATACGACTTGATGGATGAATTAAGCAGACAGTTTCCGTGGATTGGAATATGCGTGAATAAAATTGATGTGACCAACGTGGGACGGCAGCACGATTTGACAGAGCTCTTGAAACCAGCAGAGGATATTGTTATCGACACTTCGCTGCTGACAGTTCCCGATTGCCCGCAGCAGGAAACAGAATAGCAGAAATTTGGCAGGACATGAATGTGTCCTGCTTTTTCTGTTTTCGGGCCATCATGGCCCGAAGGTTTGGGACAGGATTCACTAATCTTTCGCAACATTTATGTCCCCGGGCAGGCATGATAAAATAGAGGTAGGAAGGATAGATAAAGGAGGTTTTGGAGATGAAGATACTGCTGAAAATATTGGTTGCTCCCTTTGCTTTAGCGTTGTCCCTTCTGGCGGCTCTGCTGGTATTCCTGTTTGATATTTGTGCCGTCCTGCTGACGATTGCCTCTGTGATTCTGGTGGTGCTGGGTGTCGCTCTCTTTTTCACGCCGACGCCCATAGGCGGGATTGTATTTCTGTTTCTCGCTTTCCTTCTTTCGCCGTATGGACTGCAAGCGGCGGCGGGCTCCCTTCTTTGGGCGCTGGACGGAGGCAAATCCGCTCTGTACCGGTTTCTGGCAAGTTAAACAGCCTCGGGCCATGTTGGCCCGAAGTCGGGGCGGTCTGGATGGGCCGCCCTTTTCTCATGGAAAGGAGGGATGATTTCTGGCTACCACAACTTTGTTGCAGCGCCATGCGGGCGAAGGCGAAACGATTGCCGAGGCAATCCGGGATTGTCTGGACTATGGCAAGGACCCGGAGAAAACAGAAAGAGGAAAGTATATCTCCGCTTATGAATGTGATCCGGCCACCGTGGCGGACGAGTTCCTTTTGGCAAAAGCCAGCTATGCCGCTATGACGGGCCGGGAACAGAAAAAAGAAAATGATGTGCTGTGCTATCAGATACGACAATCCTTCTATCCGGGCGAGATCACCCCGAAGGAGGCGAACCGTATCGGCTATGAGCTGGCTATGCGCTGGACAAAGGGGCGGCACGCTTTTATCGTTACCACGCACACCGATAAGCAGCACATCCATTGTCACATTTATTACAACTCCACCACCCTTGACTGCACCCGGAAATTCCGAAA
>QUFC01000086.1 GCA_003478355.1 Lachnospiraceae bacterium AM48-27BH | reverse complement strand
TCCCGCCGATCAGCAGCTATAATGATAAACTGGAGACCATGATGGCTGGCGGTGATGTACCGGATATCTTCTCCATTTCCCAGGCCATGACAAGACTCCCAAACTACGTTGCGAGAGAGCAGGTTATGCCTTTAGGTGATCTGATCGCAAAATCCGAGAAGCTTTCCGCAATTGACCAGTCCTATTATAATGCTCTGGCAATCGATGGCGTAGTATATGATGTTCCTTACTACTATCCAAGAGTAAAATGCTTATTCCTGCGTAAAGATATCATGGAAAAATATGGTATCAATTTAAGCACAACACCGACTACAGAGGAGTTTATGACTGAGATGAGCAAGTTAAAAGGAACCGGAATCATTCCTTTCAGCTTCCCGAAATGGATCGATAACTTCCAGTACTTCATGAATTCCTTTGGCGCATATGCCGGTATCTATAAGAATGCAGACGGTACTTATGTAGATGGTATGCAGGAGCCGCAGATGGTTGACGCATTAAACTACTTAAGAGATCTGTACACCAATGGTATTCTTGATCAGGAGTTTATCACAACTGAGAATTCAACCATGCGTGAGTATGTATACACAGGTAAGGCAGCATGTGATATCGACTATGTTGCCAACTATTCTAACTATATGATCCAGTCTGAGGCAGCTGGCGCGGCAACCGATGTTCAGCCGATCTACATGCTGGTTGGTCCAGATGGCAAGGGTGGCGGTTTAAACGAATCCATCCAGACTGCATGGTGCATCTCCTCTGAGTGCAAAGATCCAGAGGCAGCTATGAGAGTCATCGAAGCATTAGTAACTGATCCAGAGATGCATGCAGCATTCTATAACACTGGTGTTGAAGGTGTTCATTACACCATCGAGAATGGTCAGGCAGTTGCAACTGAGAAAGCGGCAAACTCCGGTTATTCTATCAAGTACAATTACTTAACCGATTCCTTCATCCCTGATTTCTCTTCTCTGGCATATCAGCCAGATGAGAAGACCAAAGAGACTCTGGAAGTTCAGAAGGGTTATATCGAAGAAGCAATGAAATTAAGAGGCGACAAGCAGATGATCCCATCCAATGTTTCTACCCTGTATGATGAAACAGCAGCTTCTATCACGAGTACCTGGAAAGAAGTTGTTTCTCAGATCGTTCTTGGATCTACCAGCGTAGAGGACGGATTAAAATCTTATAAGAATTTCTGGGACAGCGTAGATGGTGACACCATGTTAAAAGAATTAAACGGACAGTAGGCAATCAAAACATGCGGCCGGAAGACCTGGTTCTTCCGGCCTGTTTGTTTCTAAGAAAAAGAGAAAATTAAATGAACCGTTCACAGAAAAGCGTGGTATTATAGAACATAGGTAACTATGAAGGCACTGAATCGTTATGAACATAGAAATGACGGAGGAGGCACACAATGAAAAACAACAGAAGAAAGAAAATCCGTCCTATTTATGTGAGCTTCCTGGCCACGCTTCTGACAGCGGCTTTTTTGCTGAATCTGGTCTATTTGTTGTATTTTTCCTATAGTGCAAGAAAATTAGATCGGGAAGAACGGGCGCGAAGTTTAAATCAGACGGTATATTATGTGAATCACTACATGGGAGAACTGGAAAGTAGCGCCGATCTGTTGTCCATTTCTTCTACGATACAGAAACTGCTGACTCACCGGGTCAAGAAAAATTATCTGGATTATTTGGACTGCTCGGAAGCGATTTCTGAATATGCCATGACAGTTCCGAAGATTTACCGGATTGATTTTTACACAGCCTCCAGCTGTACCCTGGTGACTTCTTCGGAGGGCGTTTTCTATGACCTGACGGCACAGGAACGGGAAAACTATGAACAGTATATGGAATCAGATGAGAAGTGGTTCATGGATATTCATTATGCAGGAAAGGAACCGGGGCTGGTAAGCAAAACCAGAAATGAGGAGTATATCAGTCTGATAAAGCCTGTATATTCGAAATATACAGGGAAAAAGACCGGAGCTCTCTGTATTTCTGTCCGGATAGCAGAATTAGAGCAGCTGATGCCGCAGACGACCGATCTCTCAGAGGGGGTCTGCATGTACTATAAAGGAGAAATGGTTCTGGGAACGGAGAATGAGCATCTGGTGTCCAGAGGATCCAACAGGTCTCTGATTATATGGATATGAGCTTTGCCTATGACTATAGACCTGCGGCTGTTGGGATTTTTAACTGGAAATATATGGCTACGATGATGCAGATCATTGTGTTTTTTGCAGGAATCTTCCTGGTGATCGTGCGGATCTCTGAACGGAGGATGTTTGATCCGGTCAAACAACTATTGGATGGCTTCCATTGGATGGAAAAAGGCAATTTTGAGCTGAGGCTGACCCAGGATCGGAACGATATTTTCGGGGAATTGTTCTATGGGTTTAACCACATGGCAGAACAGCTTCAGAAGATGATCGATCAGCTGTCAGAGGAACGGGCCCATCGGAATGAGATCAAATTCCGGTTATTACAGATGCAGATCAAGCCTCATTTCCTTTATAACCTGTTCAATAACATGATCTGGATGATGGAACAGAAGGATTACGAAAAACTGGAGGTTTTGATCCAGTCAACAGCCGGATATTATAAGACGGCTTTGAACTTCGGAAACCGGGATATCCTTTTGATGGATAACCGGAGACAGCTGGAATGCTATGGGGAGATCCAGAAAATCCGTTTTGGCGACCGGTTCACCTTACAGGTGGATTTTCCGGAAGAACTTCAGTTCTATTCCATTCCGAATCTTCTTTTACAGCCTCTGGTGGAGAATGCCATCGTCCATGGAACAGACGGGGCTGAAAAAATCTGTCACATCCAGGTATCGGCCAGAAAGGAAGGAGCATATCTGGTATTGACGGTAGCTGATGATGGTTGTGGAATTACCCAGGAGGAATTGGTGGATATCCGAAAGGAAGTGGCCAATTATGAGGAAGATGGCAAGAAATATGTGGCGCTGGTGAATATCTCAGCCCGTCTTCACACCCTTTATAAAGGCCATGCGGATTTTCATATTGACAGCAGTTTGAATGGGGGCACCAGGATTATTTTGAAACTCCCATTGGAAGAGGTGAATAAAACATGTATCGTCTGATCATAGCAGATGATGAGAGAATTGTGTTAACTGGAATCAAAAATACCATCGACTGGGCTTCCTTGGATGTGGAAGTAGTGGCGACAGCCCAGGATGGAGAAGAATTATATCAGAAAGCAGTAGAATATGCGCCGGATATTGCGCTTGTGGATATCCGGATGCCGGGAATGGATGGGTTAACGGCCATTGAGAAGCTAAGGCCGATTCTGGAGAACTGCCAGTTTATCATTTTTACGGCATACGAGGATTTTTCTTATGCCAAGAAAGCTCTGGAACTGGGGGTTATGGCTTATATCTCAAAGCCGGTTCTGAAAAATGAAGTGATCGAGAAGGTTTCTCTTGCGGTGAAACGCTTAAAAGAACGAGAAAACAGGGAAATGGGAAAGGAAAAAAGGAACGTTTCTGAGATATCTGCGAAAGAACATAGTCAGGAACAGCCAGCTGCCATTGACCAGATCAAGAGGTATATGCAGGCCCATGTAGATTCAGATTATTCGTTAATGGATGTGGCGGATTATATGCAGATGAATCCGGCGTATTTAAGCCGCTATTTTAAAGAAAAAACCCATGAAACATTTATGGAATATGATAAAAAGCTGAAGATGGACCGGGCGGCGCAGCTGCTTTTATCTACCAATATGAAGACCTACGAGATCGCCAGCCAGCTGGGATATAAAAGTGTTCAGCATTTTTCAAGGATTTTCAAGGAATATTATAATTATACACCGATGGAATACCGGCAAAGGAGGAATATGCAATGAAAAATGTAGTATTGAGCAACGAAGATTTTCAGGACTTTCCCATTGGGGAGTTTCCTTATGACAAAGACCATACGGCGATGGGAGAATATCAGTACGTGGTAGAGAATGGCTATCACGGCAACTGGGTAGACATGGTCTGCAACTATACATACAACGGAACCGGCCCAACCTGGCTGATCACGGAACGTGATGGAAGACATTTTATGGAGTCCATGCGGATCGAGAAAAACCGGCCTCACCGGATGTTCCCGACTCTGGAAACCGGAAAGCACCAGTGGAAGGACTACGAGGTGTCCGTTTCCGTCAGACGTCTTTCCCAGAAGGGCATGGCAGGTCTGGTATTCAGCATGAACCACAGCATTGACACGCTGGTATTTTATCTGGATGGCAAGGACAAAGCGGCAGTGGCATACCGTCATAAAGAAGAAGTCCAGGTCTTAAAAGAAGTGTCCTTCCCACATGGCTGCGATCAGGAATATCGCCTGAAAGTGGACTGTGATG
>QUFC01000085.1:2618-4507 GCA_003478355.1 Lachnospiraceae bacterium AM48-27BH | reverse complement strand
TCTTTCTTCTGTTCTTCGCCCCAACTCATGCTTTTACCTCTCTTTCATCTTGCTATCACTCAACAAATTTCCGCATATCTGCGGTCATTTCAAGGGGGATTGAAGGGGGCTTGCCACCCTCACAAGTTCTAAAGTGTAGCCGTTAGCTATCACTTTAGGGAACTTGCAATATATCCGCTACACATAATATAGCATAGTGATAGCCACTTGTCAAGCGGATATATTCGTGCGTGGATTTCGCCAGAAATACAGTGGAGCTTACTTCCTCTTGGGTGACTTTGGGAATGGAGAAATGAGATAGTCAAGGGCTTGTTTTTTTCTGTGCTTCCATGAGCTTCCGCTTGCGGATCAGCGAATGGCAGCATAGAAAAAAATTGTCGCAGACAACCCTTTACTTTCTCATTTTGGAATGGACAATCGAACCCATGAGGGAGTAACGGAACGGACGGACAAGCATTTTCCCCTCGGACATTGTAGCCAACAAAAAAGAGTATCAAGGGTAAACTGCACAGTCTTGCGACTGCCCTTGACACTCTTTTTTTTATGGCTCTTGGGTAATTAAGGGGAAATGCCTTAGAGGGCTTCGCCCACGCTCCACCACTTGTATACTGTCGGCTTGCTCAATCCAGTATCACGAATACAGTCAACTTTCTTTCCGTCTGGGTGGCTCTTTCGCCATTCTTCGACAATCTTCTGCTTGTCTGGTCTGCCGTCTTTGTTTCTCCATGCTCCGTCTGGGTGTTCAATCTCTCGAATAGCATTCATAATTTTGATATGTTGCTCTTGCTTTCTTCCGTTCCGCTTGTTCGGCGGTACGGATATACCGCTGACACGCTCAACCTCGGCTCTGCTGTATGTGACATAGTTTTCTTGATACATATTCATTGCGTCCAGTACATCACGCTTGGTAAAGCGGTTATGTTCATCATCACTGATATCATCAAACATAGGTAACAGCTCCAGAGCATCCGTCAATACCTCATCTTCTGGTATATCGCATTTGATACCATAGGATGCAAGCACAGACAGACACCAGTATCTATGCCCTACGGACACCGCTCCGCTCTGTATCTTTCTTAGCCACCAGTCATACAAATCTCTCTTGATATGCCATCTGCCCTTTTTCTCGCCCCTAACAATCCTCTTTTCATACCATTCTGGGTACTTCTTCTTGGCTTCGGCAAGGCTCAAATCGGATTTATACTTGAAATCTGTCACAGCCTTGCTATCGTCCATAAGAAAGTCATTCAGATACTCTACTGTGACACGCTCCCCAGTTTCAAAAGCTGTCACTGGATACCGCTTTCCAAGTTTCGACTGGGTGCCAACCATACGGAAGCCTTGAAAGATACCTTGGTACTGCACTTGCTCACGCTCTGTATAGGTGCTTGTGTACCTGTTCCATATCTTTCTGATTAGCTCATACTTGAACTCCCTTAACTGGTCTTGCAGATGTCTGTATAGCGGTACTGGCTTCTCAAAGAGATAATACAAATGCAGTCCATGCCCGCTGTTTACACAGTAGGTACATTGTGGCAGAAAATCGTGCTTCATCTGGTGGAACACATCTCTTAACTGCTCCATTTCCACTCCGTCAAGGTCTACAGCTATCCCATATAGCCACCTTGCGTTTTTGGCTGTCCTGTTACGTCCAGAATACCCGACTGGGGACATGATAGCAAACTCTGCCCCCTTGACCTCATCAACCATGTTCAGCTCATCAAAGACGATATAGTTCCTCGCCTTTTCCCCCTCTATCACAGTGAGAACTCCATTGCACTTCTCATCTTCTGGGTGTCCCTCTCTCTCAAAACTGCCCTCTGGAAAGACTGCTCTGTAAAAATCCCTCGGTTTCACTTCCTCGTAGAACTGCCCCAACCATTCATTTT
>QUFC01000085.1:0-2404 GCA_003478355.1 Lachnospiraceae bacterium AM48-27BH | reverse complement strand
GGCTATAGGGGGCTTATATTATCAATGAAGTTTTTTTACCTTTTTTATTAAAATATAACACCCCATTTCTGGGGTGTCAATTTAGTAGTACCCTCTTGACCTCATACACCCTTTTACATACCACCTTATCAGCACATAAACGATATGTACCAGTATCAGCAGTAAAAGAAGATTGATAGGGATTACCACCCTTATAGGCTCTGCAAAGTACACCGATACTGCAAGGCTTATGAGGAATACGGCAAGGCTCATGGTGTCCGCATAGTCCTCTGTGTAGAACTCAAACACCTTGCTTGCTCCAAGGAAGATAAGAAAGCCCACACCGATAGCAATACCGCCCACAAAGACGATTAAAAGAAGATAATGCACTATGGTAGCCACTACTGGCTGTGGTATCTTATCTCCCAGTTGTGAAGCCCACTGACCGCCTTTAAGAAGCAACTGGAACGCATTCACAATGAACTGCCATATAACCATGAAAAAGGTCTTAAAATCGCTTACAAATGCTTCTGAACGTACTGCTGTGAATACTGTGGTAAGCACTCCATACAGTAGCAGACCTAACAGAAAGCTGTCATAGCTCGCTGTCTGGGCTTTGAACTTCCTGTCAAGCTCTTTCTTCTGGTCCAGATACTTCGCTGTTGCTCTCTGCTCTATATCTTCGCTTATGCTCTGCCTTTCGGATTTAAGGCTTGCCGACTGCTTGGCAGCTTCTCCGATTCTGCGGTCAAGCTCTCTGCCCTTGGCTTCATATTCCCTTTTAACGCTCGATACCGTAGCTTCGGCTTCTTGCTCTGCGTTGAGCTTGTCTTGCTTCAGCTTCTCGTTTTGCTTCTTCAGCTCTGCGTTGAGCTTCAGCACGTTGTCTGCTTCGTTCAGCTTCTCTATTTGCTCGGTCTGCTCCGCTATTCTCTTCCCTTGTTCGGCTACTGTCGATACCAGCTCTTGCTTCTCGGATAAGAGTTTCTGTATCTGTATCTCCGATTTCTCGGCTTGGTTCTTCCATTCCTCGGCTTGGCTTATGGCTTCGGAGGCTTGCAAGCCTTTCTTCTGCAAGGTCTTTTTGAGGTTCAGTTGTTCTTCCAGTAGTTTCCGTTCCTGGTCTTTTGCCCTGGTCTGTTCCTGGTCTGCCCTGGCTTTCCATTCCTCGGCTTGGCTGATAGCTTCGGAGATTTGAGAGTCTTTCTTCTGTGACTGCTGTGTTATCTGGCTGATATGCCTTTCCAGTTCTGCTATCTTCTGCGACTGCTGTTCTATCAAGTAGCTGTCTTGCTCTTGCTCTTTCATCAGCTCCGCTATTCTCTGCGACTGCTGTTCTATCAAGCTGTTGTCTTGCACGCTCTGTTGTGGCTGTTCGCTCTGCTTCTCTGCGTGCATTGATTTCAAACCCATGCTCTAAGCTCTCCTTTCCAAAGTCCACTGCATAATACTTTTCCAGTTTATTGTTGCGGACTTTACATTGTTTTTCCCCTTGGCTCTGCCTTTCAAGGTCTGTGAATGTGATGTATTTATGGCTGTCTTGCCAGTCCACACCATAGCCCCTTGATTTCATCTGGTCTATGAAGTCCTCTCGGCTTGTGGCTGTCTCTCGGCAGTCCATAACAGACAATGCTATATCTTGCACATAGCTCTTTACCTCGCCTTTCTCGGCTTGCTTCAAGAGGTTGTATGTCTCTTTATTCCACGCAACAGTTTCTTCTCTTTCTTCTCCGGAGAATGTCTTTCCCTTTTCCGGAACATGAAGCCCTTGTTGCCGGCTCTGCTCATTGCACCGGTCTTTCAGGTTCTGCAGATCCGCTTTGCTCCACTGCAACTTGTGACCATTCTCATAATTCACGCTGTTCACTATGAAATGGCTGTGAATGTGTCCTCTGTCTATGTGAGTGGCAATAAGAACTTCATGCCCTTTCCATGCTTCTGTGTTCTTTGCAAGCTCCACAGCGTTCCTATGGGCTTGCTCTGGTGTGATATGCTCGTCCTCATGGTAGCTCTGTACGAAGTGCTTATAGGTTCTGCCACCAGTCTTGCCCCACAGCTCCTTGGTGGCTTGCATTTCGTCCTTAACTGTATCTGGTTCACAGTGCAGACCACTGACAAGCTTATCTTCCGTCTTTTCCTCTTTCGTCACATAGTCCAGTGCTTGCCCTATGCCTGCTTTTGAAGATACTGCTTTAATAACTGCCATACTTCTCTCACCTCTTTCATGGTGTTAGGAAGTTCTTGCTTATAGTCAACATATCCGTTCTCATTCAGCTTCTTGGCTATCTGGTTCAGATTGTTGCCTTGCCTTTTCAACTCTGGATATATCTCTTTCAGTCCGTCCAGATTGACAATGTTCGACTGTGTGAGGGCTTCAATGATATATTGCTGTTGGCTCTTTCCAGACTGCTCTACTTTTTCTTTT
>QUFC01000084.1 GCA_003478355.1 Lachnospiraceae bacterium AM48-27BH | reverse complement strand
GAATTTTCAGGGTTTTACATACTGTTCAATCTTTGATTTTCAAGGTTCTTTGTTGTTGTCTGTCTCAGCAGCAACTCGTTTAGTATATCAGATGTTGTTCTGTTTGTCAACAACTTTTTTTATTTATTTTTGAACTTTTTTAGAAGTCCGTGCCCCGTTCTCACGGGGCGTGTATTATAATAGCAAATACCGGACCAAATGTCAACAACATTTTTCGACTTTTTTCGTTTTTTTGAAATATATATATTATGTAAACTATTTTATCTATTTGAATAAATCTTCCAATAGTCCATCCACAGTCTTCTTTACCGTTCCCTCATGGAATGGATTGTCTAATTCTGCCAGCTTTAGCAGATCAAAGTATCCCTTGCTTCCACCTGCCTGGCAGAGACGATAATAATCTGCCCATGCTTTCTTCCTGTCTTTCTTGGCTCTGCCATAGAACTGGATGGCACAGATCTGCGCCAGGGCATAATCAATATAATAGAATGGGAACAGGAAAATATGTTGTTTCTGCATCCAGAATCCACCCTCTTCCAGGAATGGATGCCCGTCATAATCTCTCCAAGGAAGATAGATTTTTTCTAACTCGTGCCATACATTTCTGCGCTCTTTGGCTGTCATCGCAGGTTTTTCAAACACCCGGTGCTGAAATTCGTCAACCGCTACCATATACGGAATCTTCACCAATGCCTCTGCCAGATGGGCATAACAGTAATCGTCTGCCTTTTCACCAAAGAAATCCTTCATCCATGGGTAAGCAAAATGCTCCATGCTCATGGAATGGATCTCTGCGATCTCCATGGTCGGGAATACCATACTTGGAATCGGCATGGCAGGTGCTGCTGTGTACACCTCAAACGCATGTCCCGCCTCATGGGTCAGCACATCCACATCTGCACTGGTTCCATTAAAATTAGAGAAAATAAACGGTGCATTGTATCCTTCAATAAAGGTACAATAACCGCCTTGGCGTTTTCCTGGTTTTGTTTCCAGATCAAACAATTCATGATCTGCCATAAAGTCGAAGAATTCTCCTGTTTCTTTGGAGATTTCATGATACATATGCTGGGCTTTCTTCACCAACGTGTCTTTGTTCCCCTGCGGCATTGGATTTCCATCCGCAAAATACAGAGGCTCATCATAATAGTGAAGCTTATCCACGCCCAGACGTTTTGCCTGCTCCTGACGTATCTTAGAACAGATCGGCACAATCACATCCCGTACCTGTTTCCGGAACACTTCCACATCTTTTGCCGTATAATCATAGCGTCCACGATTTAAGTATACAAACTCAATGTAAGACCCAAATCCCAGTTTTTTCGCAATTCCCACACGAAGTTCCACCATCTGGTCATAAATGGAATCCAGGTCTCCGGAAATTTTCTCGTAAAGATCTCCCCATGCCTTCATGGCTTCTTTTCGTTCATCCCGGTCGGTACTCTGCATATGCTTCAGCAGACCATAGAAATTGCACTCTTCTCCACGGAATATGGTTGATGCCGTTGCAGACGCTTTAGAATATTTCTGGCACAATTCACTTTCCTTCACCAGATCCTGCAAAATGGCTTCATCTGAAAGTTTCTGATTGATTTCCATATTTTTCAGAACAAATGCGCCATAGTCGGCCTCCCACTGATCCCGGTATGGAGACTCCAGAATGATCTTCTCCGCCTGCTGGTCTAAAAGTTCCAGCTTTGGACTCATTTCATGGAAAAACTGCATTTCTTTCTCATAAAATTCATCCCTTGTATCAATAGTGTTGCGGATATGGCTACAGTCTGCATGCCGGACCACATTTCATTTTCCTTCACATGCTCTGTAAACAGCCGTTTCATCTCTTCATAAGACTTCGCCTGTTTTAAATGTTCCAGATATTGTCTTGCGGACGTTTCCGCAGCTTTCGCATCTGGTCTTGTGTACACAATTTCAGAAAATTTTTCCATCAGTTGCCCTCCTCTTGGATCATCAATCATTTTTCTTTCAGCATACTGGACTTTGGATAAATAATCAACCCTTTCGACCAAATTCCCCTCTGTGTCAGACAAACCTTTTTTCGCATATGATATAAAAAAAAGATACAGGAGTTTCTTATGGCACGTTTTACCAATCAGGCTCAATTAGCATATCGTAACCGGATCACCACTTCGAACATCGCAGTAGGCGAAATTTTGGAGGTTCTCTCTGCTGCCAAGCATGCGGTGGTTGAAACTTATGAGTCCTATGATGTGATCACCTATGTGGTCAGTCTGGTCAACTCTGGAGCAACCGCACTGACAGGACTGGTCTTAACGGACAATCTGGGTGCTTATACTTTCAATGAGACATCTCTGTTCCCACTCCAGTATGTTGCGAACAGTCTGAAATACTATGTGAACGGCGTTCTGCAGACTTCTCCGGTTATTGCTTCCCAGGAACCACTTCGGATCGAAGGGATTTCCATTCCGGCTCAGGGGAATGCCGTGGTTATTTACCAGGCGGCTCTGACGCAATTTGCGCCTCCTGCTACTGATTCCACCATTACCAATCAGGCTGTCATCTCCGGTACCGGAATCTCATCCATCACTGTAGAAGAGACCATTTCCGCTCTGGCAGAGCCAATCTTAAATATTACCAAATCCATCAGCCCGGTTCCGGTTACGGAAAATGGAGCTTTAACCTATACCTTTGTCATCGAAAACCGAGGGAATGTTCCGGCTGCCCCGGTTGATCTGATCGTGATCACAGACCAGTTTAACCCGATTCTCTCTGATCTGACCGTTACCTTCAATGGAACAGCCTGGGCGGAAGGAACCCAGTACACCTACGATCAGACAACCGGGCTTTTCACCACCAAAGCTGGTGAAATCACCGTTCCTGCTGCCACATTTACCCAGAATGCAGACACTGGAGCATGGAGCGTCATTCCTGGCACCAGCACCCTGGTGATCACAGGAACCGTATAACCCAAAACCTGCACAGACAGCAAAACATCTGCTGTCACCAGCTCCTGCAGATGCATGGCAACGCAAAAGGAGGCCCACAAAGCCTCCTTTTCTAAATAATGCGAATGTCCGCTTTACTTATATATGAATCCATTTTTCCCGGTAGATCCGCACCAGAAAAATCATTCCACGGAAACAAAGCTCCGCACACATGGCAAACCACACCCCCGGTAATCCAAAGGTTTTTGAAAGTAATACAGAAAGTGTCAATCTGACAAACCAGATACTGATAAAATTCATGATACTTGGAATAAAGGTATCTCCTGCACCACGTAAAGCGCCGGAAGCAACAATGGAAGCTGCAAACAAGGGCTCCGCAAATGCTTCAATTCTCAGTACCTGAACACCCAGCTGGCACACCTGCGTATCCGGGCTTAAGATCCCCATCATAAAGGGCGCGGCCATATACATAAAAATCCCTGTCAGTGTCATCACTGCCATACCAAGCCACACTGTCATCCGGGTAAACCTGCGCACCATATTCCGTTCTCCAGCTCCAATGCTCTGTCCCACCAGAGTTGCCGCCGCATCCGCAATACCGTATCCAGGCATATAACATAAGCTCTCTGCTGTAACAGCGAAGGAATTCGCTGCAATTGCAATGGTTCCCAATGGCGCCACAATGGCGGTTGTTACAACCATGGCTCCGCACGTCAGGATATTTTCCAAAGCCAGAGGACCCCCAAGACGCAGGGCTTTCTGCAAACACTCGCTCTTAATTCCCCAATCCTCTCCTTTTTTCAGCTGGAACATGGAAGAACGGACACACAGCGCCCACATCATCAGGCCGGCTACTACCAGTTCTGCCAATGCGGTTCCCAACGCTGCACCGGCCACTTGAAGTCCTGCGCCTGGAATCCACACGTGAATTCCCAGGAAATCTACCGTTCTGGATGGAAAGATCAACACTGCATTAAACAAAACATCCAACATACACATCAGAACATTTAACATTCCTGGAGTTTTCATATCTCCACTGCACTGAAGCAGACTTCCCGCCAGACGGTTCATCTGCAAAACCGGAAGAAACAACACAAAAATCCGGAAATAAACCGTTGCCCCATGACGGATCTGCATTTCACCGCCTAACACTCCCGGAAGCGGACCGCTGATCATAACCCCCAGCACCAGAAGGGCGCAGCTGATAAGAATTCCTGTCAGCAGGGACTGTCTCATGATGCTTCTGGCCTCGTCCTCTCTTCCAGCTCCAATCTTATGGGCGGCCTGTATTGAAAATCCAGATGCCACCGCCCCTGTAATTCCACCAAACAGCCAGGTACTGCTGGACACCAGTCCGATGGACGCCGATGCGTCCGCGCCCAGGCTTCCTACCATAGACGCGTCGATGTACTGCATCACGATGGATGTGATCTGTGCCATAATAGCCGGGATACTTAAAGTCACTACCAATTCCAGCTGCTGGGCTGCAGTCAGTTTTTCCCCCTGCCGCATCCGTTCCAATAATGACGGTTGCTTTTGACTCATGCTCTTCTCCTTTTAAACGCCAGGAGTTGGGAATGCATGTTCCGAATCCGTTTCTGTTCCTGCCGGTCCCGGATTTTCCGTTTCTTCGGTTGGACCAGGCTTTTGAGAAATCGTCGTTTCTTCCCACATTTTCACTCTCTGTCACGTTTTCTATTATATTTTCTTCTGTTTCCTCTTCTGTACCTTCTTCCGTACTGCTCTCTTCACTTTTGGCAGTC
>QUFC01000083.1 GCA_003478355.1 Lachnospiraceae bacterium AM48-27BH | reverse complement strand
TGCAATATATCCGCTACACATAATATAGCATAGTGATAGCCACTTGTCAAGCGGATATATTCGTGCGTGGATTTCGCCAGAAATACAGTGGAGCTTACTTCCTCTTGGGCGACTTTGGAAGTGTAGGAGGGAGACAGTCAAGGGCTTGTTTTTTATCTGCAGTATGAGCTTCGGCTTGCCGATCAGCGAATGCAGCAGATAAAAAATGGTCGCAGACCACCCTTTACTTTCTTCCGCCGGAACAGACAATGAAGCACAAGGGGAAGTGACGGAACGGACGGACAGCCGTTTCCCCCTCCGGCATGATAGCCAACAAAAAAGAGTATCAAGGGTAAACGCTGCGGTCTTTCGACCGCCCTTGACACTCTTTTCCTTATGGCTCTGATAATAAACAAGGGGAAATGGCTTCTTGTGGCATTTCTGCCACTATGGTATAATGGGCAACGCTACCACCCCTATACAGGTACAGAAAGGGGGTGTGCCACCATGAGTATATTTTCGTCTTTCTTACTCTCTGTCTTGGCAAGTGTAGTCGCCTACTACATCTGCAAATGGCTGGACGGAGATAAATAGCGGTAGCCAGCCTAAGGCATAAGCCACCTTGCCACAACGGAATAGAAAAGCCCCGGAGGTCGCAACTCCGGGGCTTTTTGCGTGCCACAATGAGCACTTTCGTCTTTCTTGCCTACTGGCATTATAGCATATGCCTTTCAGCATTTCAAGTATGCCCTACTTCCACCACTTATAAACCGTATGCTTTGCAAGTCCTGTCTCTCGGATGCAGTCCGCTTTTGTTCCCAGAGGGTTGCTTTCTCTCCATTCTTCGACAATCTTCGCCTTGTCTGGTCTCCCTTGTAGAGCTTTGCCCCTGTCCTCATTCATTGTTTCAAGGGTAAAACGTGCGATTTTTAAGTGCGTGGCTTGCTTTCTGCCGTTCCTCTTATTTGGCGGTATGACAACTTTCGTCTGCTTCTCTATCCATTCTCGGCTTGCCATAGTCGAAAGTAGCTTGTTATCAGCTTTGAGGGCTTTCAATGCGTCCTTTACATCTTCCCTTGTAAAATGGTTGTCCTCATCATCTGTAAGGCTCTCCAGATGCTCCAAAAATGAATAGGCATCTTGCCTTATTCGTCTTTCAGATATGCCACATTTCAAGCCATACGCACACAATGCCATGATTGAGAAGTACCTACCGCCTACCTTTACTTCGGTAAAAATCTTGTTCTTCCACCACTCATAAAGGGCTTCATTACACACCCATGTGCCTTTTTTCTTCGGTCTGCCCTCTACAACTCGCTCTTGATACCACTCTGGGTACAGCTTCTTTGCTTCGTCCAGTGACAGCTTACTCTTTTCTTTCTTCGGCTTCTCTGTAAGTACCGATAAATCAACCTTACAGTTCGGTATGCTGTCCTTTATATCTTCCAGAGTATAGCGGTTATCCGACATCTTATAGGCTTTCACTGGGAAGTCTGCCCCCAGCTTGCTCTGGCTCCCAACACACCTAAAGCCTTGATAGATACCTGTTATATCTGGCTGTCTGGTCTGATACTGCTCGTATCGTTCCATAGTCTGCGGATAAATGCTTCTTTCAGCTCCGCAAGGGTATCTTCCAGATTATGATACAACTGTACTGGCTCTTTCAAAAAGTAATAGGCATGGACACCCTTTCCAGAACTCACAAGGTAGGTCGGTCGGAGCTGTACTCCGTTCCCGAATTGCTTCAAGAGGTTCTTCAACTGCTGTTTTCCGACATAATCAATATCTATTGCAACCGCATACAGTTCATGTGCGTTCTGCTTCGTGTGTGTCTTGCCATAGAACGTGATAGGCGGTATCAGTCCGAACTCGTCCCCTATGACCTTATCAAGCATATTCAGACTATCATCTATAACCCACTGCTTCGTTCTTCCCTTTCCAGATGGTCTTATCTGGGTTGCAATCACATTTCCTTTTCCGTCATGCTCTGCACTCTGTAAGCTCCCCTCTGGGAACAAGTCACGATAGAACTCATGGGGGCTGACCTCTGGAAAACCTCTCTCCAACATCAGCTCCTCTTTATCCCTATATACCTTTCTCCACTCATACATTGTTTTTGTATTTCTACGCATATTTTTCTCCTACTTAGATATATTATATAATATACTGCCCTTACTCCGCCTGACCGCTAATCTTATCAATAGATTTTTGCACCTTTTTCTCTCAAGTATAAGGGAGTGCCTTTTTGGTGTCAATATCTACACCTCACTCCCTCTCGCCTTCACCGCTTATCTTATCAATGAAGTATTTTACCTTTTTCCATCAAGTATAAGGGAGTGCCTTTTTGGTGTCAATATCTACACCTCACTCCCTCTCGCCCTTATCGCTTATCTTATCAATGAATTTATTGCACCTTTTTGACCTCTAAAAAAAGGGAGTGAATTAAGAATATCTCATCCTCACTTCACTCCCTCTTATTTTCATCACTACTCTTACCAATATTTCAGTATTTTCTACTTAGCATCACGAAGAGTTCCTTTCCATACTGCGTATTCGTCACCTTTCTCATCAGTTGCGGTTAATATTGCTTCACAATATGGATTTGATGGTGGATTCGGAGTCGTATATACATAGCTTCGAGAATTAGTTCCTGTATACCCATTATGATCTTCTTCATTTGTATGCCAACTATTTACTCCTTCAGCTCTTGTTACAAGTTTACTGGATTTTAATTTTAATGGATTAGACGTCATAGATGCCTTAACTGTGTACTGCGGTCTTCCAGATGAATCTAAACCATCATAAAAATACTCCATACTTCCTAAAATTCTATTTTCAATATCTAAAGCTGTAGCAGGAATAGGTTCTCGAGAAGAAATTGTGTTTTTTCCATCACACGCAAAATATACTTTATCCAGCAAAACAGATTCTCCATTAGTTGAACGAGTCACCGATTCTACCGCCTCGGTTTCAGCAGGAGCTGTATCTGCTGCAAAACTAACCATATTCATAGCCATCATCATTATTGCTGCCAAAGCTAACGCTACAGATCTGCGAATATTTCTCATTAATTTTCCTCCTATGTCAATGTATTTTTATAGCATCTAAAGCAACAAGTACATTGGCATCCCCTCCTTTTTGTTTTACTATACTATATTTTCAACAAAAAAACATTAATTATATATAACATTTTTACAAAACTTTACTTGACAAATAAATAATATAACACTATCAAAAACGTCCCAATATTACAGACCATACCGCCCCAAAACAGGTATATCTTCAAGCCCTCATATCTGAAAAAGCTGTTTTTGCTTTCCTCCAGCTCCCGGACTTTCTGCTTCATTACGCTTGTAAGCGTATCAGACTGCTTTTCAAGAGCTTTTGTTGCCTTCTGTACCGCCTCTATATTCGCCTGTAACGCCTTTTTTACCTCTTGGACGGTACTTTCTCTGACCTCATCTCTCAGGCTCCCAATTCCGGCTGATATGGCGTTCTGAAGTAGTTCGTTGCTGTTCTCTAACTGCTCGACTTGCTTCTTCAGCTCGCTGATGAGCTGCCTGCTCAGCTCGGCGTCTCTCTGCCTGTTCTGCTCTGCCCTTGCTTGTCCTTGATTTGACTGCTTCATCAATTCCTCGCAGCTCTCGCTCGACAAAGCTAAGGCTTCCTTCAGCAGGCTGTTCTCCAGCTCTGTCCGGCTCTGACGGTTCAGTTCTTGGATCCGTTCTCTCGGACTTGCCTGCTCTGACTTCTGCTGTTCGTGCATTTCTCTCAAACTCATGCTCCAGTTCCTCCTTTCCAAAACCCATGTTGTAGTATTTTTCCAGCTTATTATTACGAATTTTGCAAGCCTTTTCTCCTGCCTGCTTCCTTGCTAAGTCGGTATATGTGATGTATTTGTGGCTGTCCTGCCAGTCCACTCCGTACCCTCTTTCATTCATCAGCCGAATAAAGCTTTCCCGGCTGGTCGCTGTTTCCTTACAGTCCAGGACTGCCAGGGCAATGTCCTGGACATAGCTTTTCACTTTCCCCTGCTCCGCCTGCTTCAGAAGCTGGTACGTCTCTTTTTTCCATGCCACTGTTTCCTCACGTTCCGCTCCTTCAAAGGTCTTTCCCTTTTCTGAGACGTGTAGCCCCTGCTCCCTGCTCTGTGCGTTGCACCGCTCCTTCAGCTCCTGCAGGTCGGCGCTGCTCCACTGCAGCTTGTGCCCGTCCTCAAAATTGACGGAATTGACGATAAAGTGCGTATGGATATGTTTTTTGTCCTTATGGGTAGCCACAAGCACCTCAAACCCTTTCCATGCCGACGTATTCTCTGCAAGCTGTAAGGCGTTCCTGTGTGCCTGCTCCGGCGTGATTTTCTCGTCCTTATGGTAGCTCTGGACAAAGTGCTTGTATGTCCTTCCCCCGGTTTTCTCCCATAGTTCCTTGGTGGCTTGCATTTCGTCCTTTACTGTATCTGGTTCACAGTGCAGACCGCTGACAAGCTTATCCTCTGTCTTTTCCTCTTTTGTCACATAGTCCAGTGCTTGCCCTATGCCTGCTTTTGAAGATACTGCTTTAATAACTGCCATACTTCTCTCACCTCTTTCATGGTGTTAGGAAGCTCTTGCTTATAGTCCACATATCCATTTTCATTCAGCTTCTTGGCTATCTGGTTCAGATTGTTGCCTTGCCTTTTCAGCTCTGGATATATCTCTTTCAGTCCGTCCAGATTGACAATGTTCGACTGTGTGAGGGCTTCAATGATATATTGCTGTTGGCTCTTTCCAGACTGCTCTACTTTTTCTTTT
>QUFC01000082.1 GCA_003478355.1 Lachnospiraceae bacterium AM48-27BH | reverse complement strand
CACTGGCACATTTCATGTGTGCAGTGGGTACTGGTAGGTTCTGTTCGTTTGAAACTGGATATCACGAAATCTGTGATACCATTCAGCTGGAAAAGTATCGTTATCTTTTTCAATGCGCAAAGGAAAGCAATGATTTT
This sequence comes from Lachnospiraceae bacterium AM48-27BH, assembly GCA_003478355.1. Taxonomy (GTDB): domain Bacteria; phylum Bacillota; class Clostridia; order Lachnospirales; family Lachnospiraceae; genus UBA3402. Next base: position 4,710 of record QUFC01000082.1, on the reverse strand, counting down.
GATTCATTTATGAAATTCGCAGTGTAGTTTTGTGCAATTTTTCAAATTTGCTCATTTATAGCTAAGAAATCAAATACCCAAAAACAAAATACTCATGGATCAAATACCGATTCCATTCCCTTCCGGAAAACAGCGGCGGCAATACCGCCGGAACGGAAAGGAAGGGATGCGATGTCTGTCACAGAGATAGAAAATTATCGGGAATTGATTTTGGAGAATATCGAGTATGACTGTCTGAAGCAGCGTTATCCTCTCTACCTGGATGACCTGAATGAGATTGTAGAGCTGTTGGTAGAAACGGTCTGTGCCAAACGAAAGACCACCCGGATCTCTGGTGCGGACTTTCCTCACGAGATTGTACGCTCCCGCTTTTTGAAGCTGGATAGCTCCCATATCGAGTTTGTCATGGACTGTCTGCAAAAGAACACCACTCAGGTACGCAACATCAAGCAGTACCTGCTCGCGGTGCTGTTCAATGCGCCTACCACCATGAACAATCACTTCACTTCATTGGTCAACCACGATATGCACGCAGGCGGCTGGTAATCGGCCGCTTTTGTATTACACCAAAGGAGGCACAGCATGAATCAGATTGAGATTTTCAATAGTCCAGAGTTTGGAAGCATTCGAGTAATCGAGGAAAATGGGAAATACCTGTTTTGCGGCGCTGATGTTGCAAAATCTCTGGGATACAAAGATACAGTAAATGCCCTAAAGACACATTGCAGAGAAGATGGGGTGGCGTTTTACCACCTCACCGATAATTTGGGGCGTAAACAGAAAGCTAAATTCATCAGCGAAGGAAACCTGTATCGCTTGATTGTCCACAGCAAATTGCCATCGGCAGAACGATTTGAAAAATGGGTCTTTGACGAGGTTCTTCCTACCATTCGCAAGCATGGGGCCTATCTCACAAAAGAAAAGCTATGGGAAGTAGCCACTTCACCGGAGGCACTGCTCAAGCTCTGCTCAGATCTCCTGGCTGAACGAGAGGAGAATGTATCTCTGCGCATAGCAAACGCACAGCTGGAGGGTAAAGCCGCTTTCTATGACCTGTTTATTGCATTGGAGCATAGCACCAATCTCAGAACTACTGCCAAAGAGCTTGCTGTCCCGGAACGCCGCTTTGTCCAATTTCTTCTGGAAAAGCGTTTTGTGTACCGCACTGCGTCCGGCAATGTACTGCCCTATGCAAAGCCAGCCAATGAAGGGCTGTTTTGTGTAAAGGACTACCGCAATCACGGTCATACCGGTTCTTATACGCTGATAACTCCGCAAGGCAAGCTGTATTTTGCCCAGCTTCGGGAGATGATCTTGCTGGTCTCATAAGAACGGAAAGGAAGTGAGTTTTATGCAGGAAGGCAAAACGATCGGTCAGCTGATGGAGGAAATGCGCCAGAAGGCCGGGGCGCAGAACTACCACGGCCATGACTACATGGATCTTCAGCGATTTGCGGAGAATACCCGGCACATGGTTATTTTTGATGTGCTGACCGATGACTCCCCGGTGGGCTGGAAAGGAGAACGGACCCGCCTGTTTTTGTCAGATATAGGCTATGAAAAAGCGCTGGACAGTCAGGCAAAGGGGCAGATCAAAATTCTCAGCCATGCAAAGGTCAGAAATGGAGATTTGTTTTATGACCACAAAGAACAGATACGATAGGAGGTATCCGATATGAATGAGGAAAAGAAAGTACCCTTTAAGTGGGAATATGGGGAAGAAACCATATCGCTGCAACTTGGGATGTATGCGAATAATCAGCGGCTTTATATCGGCATGATTACCCATACAGAAGATGGAGCAGAACCGTTTGCAGATATGACGGTGAACCTTCCGGGGTATTCCCTGGACCCCGGAGAGGCGTTTATTTCCGGTGACATCAGCAAGGACCTGCTGCGATTCATCAAAGAGAACAAATTGGGGAAGGTGCTTCCCTACCAGGTGCAGTCCGGTTATGGAAAATATTCTGCTGTTGCCTTTGATCTGGAGAAGTTGAAGGCATTTGACCCCAAAGGTGCGGCAGAGTTTCGGGAAGCGTGGAATCTGCCGGATAAGAAGCCGGTAAAGAAAAAGAGCCGCGGGATGGAGCGATGAAGAAATATTTTCTCCGGCGTCTGGTGGTCCCGCCTTAGAAGAAAATGCACCACCCCTGCAAACTTCGTGGAAAGGAGGCGATGAAAATGCAGGAAGAAGTGGAAAACAGGACTTTAACGCTGGTTGTCAGCGGAACAAAGTTCACCGGTCGGCTGCTCAAAGCTGCCATCAGCAAGTACATGGCCCACTGCAAGGAAAAAAAGCTGCAAAAGCAGAGAAGCCGTGACGCCCCTGTGACACCCCACGGCAAACAGACCGTCAAGCAGCTCATTGGTCAGAATCAGGGGATCTCCAATATCGAGATCACAGACCCTTCCATCAAGGAATTTGAGAAGATTGCCCGGAAATATGGTGTGGATTATGCGGTGAAGAAAGACCGCAGCAGCTCCCCGCCCAAGTACCTGATCTTTTTCAAAGGCCGTGACGCCGATGCGCTGACCGCTGCATTTACCGAGTACACCAACAAAAAGGTCAAGAAGGCCGAGAAAACGGAACGCCCGTCTGTGCTGGCAAAACTCAGTCAGTTCAAAGAGATGGTCAAAAATGCCGTGGTGGACCGCACCAAGCGAAAGGAGCTGGAACGATGAAAAAGCAGTTTGACATCAAAAAGCTCGTTTTGCTGAACCTTCCCTATCTCCTGATGGGGCTGTTTGCTACCAACTTCGGGGAGGCATGGCGACTGGCTCAGGGGGCAAATGCTTCGGAGAAATTCCTTTCCCTGTTTGCTGTCCTGCCTGGGGCGTTGCAAAGTTTCTGGCCCAGCCTGCATCCGTTGGATCTGCTGGTGGGGCTGTGCTGCGGTGCTGGCCTGCGTCTGGCGGTGTATCTCAAAAGTAAAAACGCCAAGAAGTACCGTCACGGCATGGAGTATGGCTCTGCCCGTTGGAGTGCATAATTTTAAGTGTAAATGACACATACATGGACGCACAGGAGGTTATGCACATGACTGATTATAGCAAAATTACAGCCCTTTACTCCCGCCTTTCCGTAGGCGACGAGGACAGGGACGGCGGCGAAAGCAACAGCATACAGAACCAAAAAATATTTTTGGAGAACTATGCCAGAGGGCAGCACCTAACCAATATCCGGCACTACATCGACGATGACGAAAGCGGCAGGTTTTTTGACCGTTCCGCCTACTCCCGCATGATGGACGATGTGGAAAACGGGAAAATCGGTGTCTGCATTATGAAAGACCTTACCCGCTGGGGGCGTGACTATCTCCAAGTCGGCAACGCGATGGAGATATTCAGACGGAACAATGTGCGCTTTATCGCGGTCAACAACGGCATTGACAGCGAGAAGCCCGACACATTGGAGTTTGCGCCCTTTATCAACATCATGTCGGAGTGGTACGCAAAGGACATCAGCAAGAAAGTGAAAACGGGCATTAAGACCAAAGGCATGAGCGGAAAGCCGATTGTCACCGAAGCCCCTTACGGCTATGTCAAAGACCCGGACAACAAGGATTTTTGGATAATCGACGAGGAAGCCGCCGAGGTTGTCCGTTTGATTTTCCGTCTGTTTATCGGCGGGAAAAACCGCAACCAAATCGCCGTGCATCTGACACAGGAGCAAATCCCAACCCCCACTTTCTACATGAAAGACCGAGGGAGGGGAACTTGTAAAAATAAGACGCTCAATGAGGATAACCGCTGCAAGTGGAACAAAGCCACCTTGACCCATATCCTCACACGGCAGGAGTATTGCGGCGATGTAGTCAACTTCAAGACTACAAAGCATTTCCGGGATAAACATAACCACTATGTAGACCGGAGCCAGTGGCACATCACAGAAAATGTGCATGAGCCGATTATCAGCCGCAGCGATTTTGAAACCGTACAGCGGATTTTGGAAAACGCACCCGTCAGACGCCCCAACGGGGACGGGGAAATCCACCCTCTGTCCGGCTTGCTTTTCTGTAAGGACTGCGGCGCAAAAATGCACATTCGTATAGATTACCGGAACGGCGGCAAGCGGCATGTTGCTTTTTGCAGCGAGTACCACAAGGGAAAAGCCAAGAACCCCAAATGCCATTCCCCGCACATCATGGACGCGGACTTGCTCATGCAGACCATCGCGGAAGTGCTGAAGAAAATCGAGGACTATTCTATCAGCAATCGGGCGGAGTTTGAAGCCTTAGTGAAAAAGAACCTTGCCATGCAGCAGACCAACCAGACCAAGAAACAGCAGAAGCGTATCCCGCAAATCACGACGCGCCTTGAACAGATTGACAAGGTGCTGAACAAGCTCTATGAGGACAACGCCCTCGGCGCGATCTCACAAGACCGCTATGAGCAGATGTCGCAGAAGTATTCAGAAGAATACTACACGCTGAAAGCGGAGCTTGCCACGCTCCAAGAGCAGCTATCCGCTTATGAGAACGCGGGAGGACGGGCGCAGAAGTTTTTGAAGCTGACGGAACGCTATGCTGCCTTTACCGAGCTTACCCCCGCCATTCTCAACGAGTTTATCAGCCGGATTGAAGTGCATGAGCGCGACCAGAAAAGGGCGAGATACGCAATCCAGCACATCAGCATATATTTCAATTATATCGGCAAGTTTGAGAACGAAGTGACACAGCTTGCAGAGCCGACCGAGCAGGAAATCCAGCA
>QUFC01000081.1 GCA_003478355.1 Lachnospiraceae bacterium AM48-27BH | reverse complement strand
TATCTCAGTCTTCTCGACTGAGATAAAATATCCTCGCTGCTGAAATTGATCAGTAACGAGGATATTTTTATCTAATCATCTTCCCACTTTGGATATTCGTTACAGAGCAGGCGATAAGGCGGCTCGTCTTCTTCGATCTCCGGGAATCTTCCGATCGGCTCATAGAACCGGTTGTCATGCTCATCATCATTGCACATGGAAACTTCTCCCAACAGCACCGGACCAGTTCCTGGTTCCAGTTCAAAATCATGGTACATATTCTGGAAAACGGTGATGCTCTGTCCTGGAGTCAACCGCACCTGAGTTCCTGCTGGTACCGTATGAGCCCGTCCATCACAATGCACTGTCACAGGCGTATCCGCAAATTCACCCTCTGGTGTGGAATTGTATACACGGATCAGCACATTGCCGCCACCCCGGTTGATGATGTCTTCCATCTTATACCAGTGAAAATGCATGGGAGCCATCTGACCTTCTTTGATATACAGAAGCTTCTCCGCATAAGGCTTCGGATACTGGTCTTTCTTCTTCGGATTTCCATTTCTCAATGTGATCAAAGAAAATCCCACTTCGTCAAACCGCCCCAGACCATAATCTGTGATATCCCATCCCAGCATATTGTCCCGGATCTCATCATACTCATGGTTCATGCCCTGCCATTCCTGCGGTGTCAGATTGCAAAATGGCGGCAGCGCGATCCGGTACTCCCGGATCATGGCTTCCATCTCTTTTAATGCCTGATTGATTTCTGAACGTTTCATGTTAACCCCTCCTCGTGTTGTTTACTAGCTTTTACTTCGTTTTCTGATATGCCAGACGCTCTGCTCCGTCCTGGATATGGATAATTCCACAGGATTGAAAACCATTTTTCTGCAGCATATTCTGCATCACCACATTGTCCCGGTGCGTATCGATCTTCAGATTGCCGCACTGCCCAAACGCCCATGTAAGGCATACGGATGCCGCTCCCTTCACAGTTCCATCGGAGGTGATCCGATGTACCACACCATAAGGCGCTTCGTTTAGCCATGCCCCCTCAATCACCTGATAATCCGGATCTTCCATCGGGCTGTAAAAGAACGTTGCCACAATTCTTTCATCTGCCACCCCCACATACTGGTTCCCATTCCGGATATCTCCTTCAACCAGCTCCTCAGGCGGGTAGTTTTTTCCCCACTGGACCGGATTGCCATGTTCTGCCATAAAGATCCGTGCATGGTCATATAATGCCAAAAGCTGCGGAAGATCCTCTATATTTGCCTGTCTGATCTGCATTGTTTCCATAAATAACAATTCCTTTCTGCTTCCTTATGGACAATTATATCACACTCCGCTATACTTAAACCAGAAGATTTCTCACACATTTTTTGAACCTTTTTGAAAGGAGAACCATATGCCAGATAAAATTCCAGACAGATCCACCTTAAATGAAGAAGATTTCAAAGCTATGATGGAGCGGATCGAAGCTTCGAATGCCGGTCAGGAAAAATACGCCAAAAAGCAGTACCGCATGTCCCAGATCACTGCGCTTTGCAGTATCCTGGTTCTGATCATCGTGATCTATGCAGCGGTCACCCTGATTCCGAGGCCAATACCACATTCCAGAATCTGAACCTGATCATGGAGGATTTAGACACCATCACCTCCGACCTGGCAGAAGCTGACCTGGGCGGTATGATCTCCGACATCGACCACCTGGTTTCTTCCAGCGAAGATTCTGTCCAGAACGCCTTAAATCAGCTGAATTCCATCGATATCGATACACTGAATCAGGCGATCAACCATTTGAACGATACCGTAACGCCATTTGCAAATTTTTTCAATAAATTCCGTTGATAAAACAAGGCGGCAGCCCCCATCTACAGGAGCTGCCGCCTTATCTGTTCTTCATGTTTTTCCATTTCTTCCCATTTTCCGCAACCGTTCAGCACCATCACGGCTCACCGCTGACGTTTAATTTCCGCACTCAATGCTAATGGCATTAAATTTCTCCAGAATATCATCAATCTGGATCTCTTTTTTCTCTTTGCCTGCCTTATCCATGATCGCCTGTCCCTGATGCATCATCAGAAGGCGGTCTCCATATTCCACGGCGTAACGCAGATTGTGGGTTACCATAATGGTAGTCAGCTTTTTCTCTTTTACCACCTTATCCGTCAGCTCCATGATCACCTCTGCAGTTTTCGGATCCAGAGCTGCCGTGTGCTCATCCAGGATCAAAAACTCGATCGGAGTCATGGTAGACATCAGAAGCGCCATGGCCTGTCTCTGACCACCGGATAACACCCCCACCTTTACATTCATCTTATCTTCCAATCCAAGTCCCAGAGATTTTAAGCTTTCCCGGTAATCATCTACCCGCTGGCGGTTCGTTCCCGGAAGAAGGTTAAATGGTTTACCCTTGTTATCTGCCAGTGACATATTTTCCAGAATGGTCATATGCGGACAGGTTCCTCTGGCCGGATCCTGGTACACACGGCCGATCCGCCGCTGACGCTTGTACTCCGGCATATTGGTGATGTCCACACCGCCGATCTCGATGGTCCCCTGATCGACCGGAATGCTTCCGCAGATGATATTCAGCATGGAAGTCTTACCAGAACCATTGCTTCCGACCACCGATACGAACTGTCCGTCCTCGATGGACAGATTGAAATCCCGGAACAGGCACATCTCATTGACCGTACCCGCATTGTAATATTTGTTGATATGGTTTAATTTAAGCATGTTCCTTCACCTTCTTTCTCCGCTCCGTGCTGACAACCAGAATGATCAAAAATAATACTGCTGTGATCAGCTTTAAGTCATTGGCCTCCAGTCCAAAGGTCATTCCTTTGGAAATGGCAAAGGAAACGCAGGCCTTATAGACGATGGAACCGACGATGACAGCTGTAGTCGATTTGATAAATGAAAACTGCTTCAATAACTGGGTTCCGATGATGACATTGGCAAGACCGATGACCATGGTACCGGTTCCTACGGAAATCTCGAAAAACCCTTTGTGCTGGCAGTAGATACAGCCAGCCAGCGCCGCAAAGCCATTGGCGATAGCCAGACCAACGATCTTGACCATTCCTTTGTCCTTTGCTAAGGAAGTGACCAGAGTCTCATTGTCACCAACAGCCCGTAACAGGTAGCCGGATCTGGTTTTCAGATACAGATCCAGAAGCACCTTGCACACCAGGGTGATCACCGCTAAAATGACTACCGCCGTGTATGGGGTCAGATTCTGTGGAACCACCGACTCCAGAAAACCATTTTCAAAAATGGTCTCCTGGCTGAAGATCGGCACATTGGCGCGGCCTCCAGCCATCCGTAAGTTTAAAGAATACAGTCCTGTCATGACAATGATACCGGAGAGCAGGTCTCTGACCTTTAATTTGACATGGATCAGACCCGTCACGCAGCCTGCCAGTGCCCCTGCTCCAAAGGCAAGAAATAAGGTCAGAACCGGGTTGATGCCTGCTAATATGGCAGAGGCCGTCAACGCCGCGCCCATTGGAAAGGTACTGTCCACCGACAGATCCGGGAAATCCAGTATTTTATAAGTAATATAGACTCCCAATGCCATGATCGCATAGATCAGTCCTTCTTCTAAAATTCCGATAAACAGTGTCATGATATCCTCCTAACTACTACTTATATACTCCTGGAATCTTCCCCACCGTCTGAGAAATGGAAAACTCCAGGAGTACATCTTAAATTCTGATTATTCTGTAATCTCTGTGAAAAGCTCTTTTGCAGAAGATGTAAGGTCTTCTGGGAAAGTGATACCTAAGTTCTCTGCTACTTTCTCATTTCCATAGAATGCAGCCTCTTCAATCACCTCAAAATCCATCTCACTTGCTTTCTTCTCGCCCTTTAAAACAGCTGCAGCCATCTTACCTGTCTGCTTGCCAAGATCGATGTAATCAAGTCCCATCGCTGCCAGACAACCGATCTTCACCTGCTCGATCTCGCTTCCAAATACCGGAACATTTAACTTATTTGCCTTGTCTAAGATCACCGGAAGGGATGCTACTACGGTGTTGTCCGTTAAATTAGTCACGCAGTCAACCTTGGAAAGAAGAGAATCTGCTGCTAACGGAACATCTGCTGTGGTGGAAATACCAGTCTCTACAATCTCAAATCCGTATTCTGGAGCAGCGATCTTATACTCTTCGATCGCAGATAAGGAGTTTACCTCACTGGTTGTATACATAATACCGATGGTCTTGGCATCTGGAAGGATCTCACGGATCATCGCTAACTGCTCGGTAACCGGAAGCTTATCGCTGGTACCAGTTACTTCACCAACTGGAGTTCCATCTGTGTTTGCCAGTTCTGCGGCGATCGGGTCCGTCACTGCAGTATAGATCACCGGAATATCATTCTTCTTACCAACACCATATGCGCTCTGAGCCATTGGCGTTGCAATTCCACAGATCAGGTCTACCTTCTGGGAAACAAAGTTGGTTACGATCTGGCTGGCGATTCCGCCGTCCGCCTGGGCATTCTCATAAAGAACGGTTAAGTTCTGTCCCTCTACGATGCCTTCCTCTGCAAGTCCCTGTAAAAATCCCTCACGGCAATTATCCAGAGAACCGTGTGCTGCGAACTGTCCGATGCCGATGGTGTAAGAAGCGCCGTTCTCTGCCTTTGCTTCCCCACTGCTCTCTGCTGCAGTAGTATCTGCTGCTCCAGCTGCGGTAGTTTCTGCAGCGGTCTCTGCAGTCTTCGTTGTTTCTGCTGTCTGATTGCCAGAGCATCCAACTAATGCTGCAGCGGTAAAAGTAGCCAGTAACAGGGATTTGATTGATTTTTTCATAATATTTTCCTCCACAAAGTGTTTTTTTGATTTTGAGTGTTGGTCGGCTGCCGGAGACTTTTCTTGTTTCAAGTATAAAAAAAGTCCCAAGCCTGCAAAACTTGCAAGCTTGAGACGAATTCACTTAATCCGCGGTGCCACTCAAATTGACAAATAGTCCACTTTTCGTATACCAACATATACGCCGCACTGGTAACGGTAGCGGAAGCCGTCAGACCATACTTGGTACTTAAAAGTTCCGGTTCAGGTCTGCCCTCAAAAGTCCATTCAGTAATTCCATCCATATCGCAATCCCACCACCTGCGACTCTCTGTGATTTCAAAGAAAAACTTACTCCTCTTTTTCATCGGTTTCACTTGTTAAAGTGTACTATACTCTTTGTTTGGGATTTTGTCAATACATTTTTTAACAGTGCGATCCCGCGGAGCGTTTTTTGTGTCATAGGACGAAGTTTCCTATGACACAAAAAGACCGGCTCTCGCCAGTCTCCCTCTAAATCCTGTTAATCTAAATCACATACCTTCAAAACCACATACTGAAAATCTATTCATCCGTTACAACTTACGGCCTCCGCCGCTCCCTAATTCCTTATTGGTCAAGCCCTCGACCTATTAGTGACAGTCAGCTACACGCGTTACCGCGCTTCCACCTCTGCCCTATCTACCTCGTCGTCTTCAAGGGGTCTTACTACTTGCGTATGGGATATCTCATCTTGAGGGGG
>QUFC01000080.1 GCA_003478355.1 Lachnospiraceae bacterium AM48-27BH | reverse complement strand
TGTTGCCAGATGATTGATGAATCTGTGGCTGCGGTTCATTTTAAGTTAGTATTTGCAGAAAATGGAACCATGACGATTCTTATGAAGAAGACAGAAGAAACGAAGTTTAACGAGTTCCAGGGCGTTTATACAGCAGTAGGCTGATAAAAAGGAGAGACCATATGGAATACAACACACAGAAAATCAGACTGCGCTTTTTTCAGGAAATTGTATATCAGGCAGAAGGTGTGGAAAAGCACCTAATGTTGGATGGAGACCGGAAATCAGATGGTCAGGTGGAAGGAGTCTGTCAGATCCGACAGGGAGCAGATGGGGACCTCCAGATCACGGTTCAAGTAAAAAATATAGGGGAAAAGCCGATTTTTCTTCAAGATGTTGACTATATCAGGGTCAAATCCAGAGATGAGTTTATCATTGATGGGAAAACCATGGAGACATGGCAGATTTATCGCCAAGGAAGACATAAGAATGATATTCCGACGATCTGTTGTCCGGGAGATATGGATGGCAGACTGTTAGATGGAATAGGCGGAATGACGGAAACTGGAGATCAGACCTCCACAGCGGACATGGATCATCCGGTTCTTCGCAGCGATTCCATGACTATTTTTCATACAGCAGATCAGAATGTACTCTTTGGATACATGACAGGCAGAGAAAGTCTGGTAGACTGTAAAATTGTCATGGGAACCGGAAAAGATACCAGGGACTGGGCGATACGGTGTGGCTGCAGTCCTGTTTCTGTTTATCTGGAACCCGGAAAAACCTTTGATGGCGGGGTGTTTGTGGTAAGGTCTGGAGACAGAGAACAAACGTTGATTGAAAGGTATGCTGCGGAAAAAGCGGAGCGTTATCATGCAAGAAGGCAGTTAAAGGCTCCATCTGTCTTCTGCACCTGGTATTATTATGGACTGACAGTTACTTATGAAGATGTAAAAGAAAGTCTGGAGCAGATCCAGGAGAAGAAACTGCCATTTGATGTGTTCCAAGTAGATGAAGGCTGGGAGATTACGCTTGGTGAATGGGAACCTAATCAGAAGTTCCCATGTTCCATGAAGCAGATTGCTGATCAGATTCGGGAAGCTGGAATGCGGCCAGGAATATGGACCAGTCCATTTATTGCTCATGAGACAGCAACTGTCTGGAAACAGCATCCAGAATGGCGGTTAAACCAGAAGGATGGATCGCCATGCCTGTTTCATATGAATGATACGGTTTATTATGTTCTGGATATTACCAATCCACAGACCTGGTCTTATTTTACAGAACTTTACCGGAAATTGACGGATGACTGGGGATATACTTACCACAAGCTGGATTTTACCAGAGCACCGGTGATCTATGAAGATGCAGACTTTTTTGATCCAACCATCACATTGACCCAGGCGTATTATCAGGCAGTAAAGGCAGTTAGAGCGGGAATGGGGGAGAAATCTTATTTCCTTATGTGCGGAGGACTTTATGATCCGGTGATTGGCTTGGTGGATGGCCAGCGGATGGGAGCGGATGTGCTTTCCATGTGGGTATCGGATATTAATCGGGATGGAAAGGCACTTCCATTTACTGTAAAACAGAATTTGCTTCGGTATTATATGAACCAGTGGTGGAATAATGATCCTGATGCGCTGATGGTACGCAGGCAGAAAGAGATGGTGAGAAATCTGAGACTGACCTTAGGGCTTCTGAATGAAGAGGAGGTTAAGACTGCGGTTGTGAATCAGTATATTGGTGGAGGTCTGATATGCTCTACGGAGCCTCTGACTAGAATTGATGAAGACCGGTTGTATCAGATTGAGCATATTCTCCCAGTGTTGGAAAGAAAAGTGGAAGTAAAGAATCTGTTTTCCGGGAAGCGTTTTCCAGATACAGTAGATGTTTTTCTACCAGAAAAAGGCTGGCATAGTTTGGTGAAAATTAACTGGGATGATAAAGAAGAACAGCCAGCTTCCATGGTCTTAAATGAAAACCTGGTAACTGATCTTATGCCTGGAAAATGTTATCTGGTAGCGGAATTTTATTCTGGTCAATATCAGACAGGTCTGTTCTATGGAGATATGGTTCAGATGGGAGTTATAAAGCCGCATGGAAGTGCAATATTTAAAATCCAGGAATATGATCCAGAACAGCCATATATTGTAGGATCTAATGCCCATTATTCTATGGGCGGTGAGATAGAAACTCTGTCGATGCAGGAAGAACAGCTGGTTCTGATTATGAATCACCGATTTAAAACGAACATCTGGTATCGTGTGTTGCTGCCGAAAAATTATGAAAGTGAATCCGGAGAAGTAATCATTACAGTACAAGTGGATGGGGCAGGAAGAAAAGAGTGTGTAATCCCGTTGAAGAAGAGGTGTCAGAATGAATAAACTGAGTTTGAAATGTGCAGATGGAACATTAGTAAGCCCGATTGCCTTAGGAACATTATATTTTGGAAGCAGGATTTCACAGGAAAATGTTGATGCCCTGTTGGATACTTTTTTCGCTCTGGGAGGCCGTCAGATTGATACAGCCCGGAGCTATGCAGACTGGCTTCCAGGTGGCGAAAGTGCCAGTGAGAGGGCGATTGGCAGATGGTTATCGGGACGGAACAGGGAACAGGTTTTTGTAGGAACCAAAGGTGGGCTAAAACCGAGAGGTTACAATACCACCAGAGGAGATTTAAGTCAGAAAAATATGGAAAACGATCTGCAAAAGAGTCTGGAAGCTTTGCAGACCGATTACATTGATTTATACTGGCTTCATCGTGATGACATCCAGAAAACACCCGGTGAAGTAGTGGAAATGATGAATGAGTGGATCTGTAAGGGAAAAATCCGGTATTATGGAGTTTCAAACTGGAAGACAGAACGTATTCGTGAGGCTAATGTATACGCTGCTGATCATGGACTTTATGGAATTTCAGCTTCTCAGATCCAGTATGGATTTGGAGTCTGTACGACAGATTCCTGGGGGGATTCTACAATTGTCTGCATGGATGAGAGGGAATATAGGGAATATCAGAAATTACAGATTCCTGTGTATGCTTATTCCGCCCAGGCAGAGGGATACTTTCCAATCTATTTAAAAGGTGGAAGTGAGGCTTTAAGCGATAGTACACGACAGAAGTACGATACAAATACCAACCGTGAAAGAGCAGAAAAACTGAGACAATTGTGCGAAATAAAGGATATTTCTTTGTCATGGCTGATGGCAGAGTATGTGCTGAGATCCCCATTTCCAGCAGTTTTCATCTTAGGCGGAAGCAATGAAAAAAGATTGCGGGAAATTATGGAATATGAAAGCAATCATGTCAGTCAACTGACAGATGAAGAGTGGGATTATCTGATGCGAAAGAATGAAAAACAATAGAAAAGAGACGTTGATGCCGATGTCACTGGAAAAAATTATAAAAGAGTTGAATAATCCGAGTGAGGAATTCACACCCGTTCCATTCTGGTTTTTTAATGATACGCCAGATCAAGACCGGATTTGGAAACAATTAAAGGATTATCAGGAAAAAGGCATTGATGCCTTTGTGCTGCATCCAAGAATTGGAATCCCAGAGGATCTTCCGTATTTGTCAGAAGCATATTTTGATGTAGTGAAATTCATTGTGAAAACTGCGGATGAACTGGGCATGAAAGTGGTGCTGTATGATGAGGGCATGTATCCGTCTGGTTCAGCCCATGGGATGGTGGTGAAAAAGAACCAGGAATATGCTTCCAAAGGAATTACCCTGGTAAAAGAACCGGGAGACCGGAAAGTTCTGACCCGTATGGCCTCTGGCGCTTACCTGGTGGAGGATTACACCGGGGGAACCATCCGTGGAATCCATTTTGGAGAGGATGATGGAGAAGTCGGAGCGCCGCCGTCTGCGGATATCTTAAACTCAGATGCGGTGGCGGAATTTATCCATCTGACTCATGATCAATATTACTGGCATTTAAAAGAATATTTTGGAAAGACGATCATTGGATTCTTTACTGATGAGCCGTGTGCTTTGGGAAGAAATGCAGAGCAGTTTCGGGAATGGGCAGCAGGGATGGAGCAGGAACTCCTGGAGGACGGAGGTGAGTTAGAGGACCTGGAAGGACTGTTCACCGGACAGAAGAATAAGACAACGAATCTTTACCGGAAACTGGTGAAAAAGCATTTGCGGGAGACATTCTACAAGCCTCTTTCCAAGTGGTGTGTGGATCATGGAATTGTATTTATGGGACATCCTGCAGAGAGTGATGATGTGGAAGAGGAACTGTATTTCCAGATTCCAGGCCAGGATCTGATCATGAGAAGAGAGGAGCCGAAGATAGGAGGTGTTGCTGAGGCGGATTCTGTCCATGCAAAATTATCAGCGGACATTGCCAGACATTTGGGCCGGAGAAGAAATTTAAATGAGTGTTTCGGTGTGTGCAGCAGGAAAAATATGCCGTGGTATTTTACAGGAGAGGACATGAAGTGGTATATAGACTGGCTGGCTATGCGAGGTGTGAACCTGTTTGTTCCCCATGCTTTTTATTATAGTGTAGATGGGGATCGAAAAGGAGAACGTCCACCTGATGTGGGACCCAATAATATCTGGTGGAAGCATTACCGGATGTTCTCGGATTATATGAAGAGGATGTCTTATCTGATGACAGACTCCGTGAATGGAGCAAAAGTAGCAGTTCTTTGTGATAATAATCAGGTGCCATATAAAGAAGTAATACCATTTTATGAGAATCAGGTGGAATTTAATTATCTTCCGGTGACATTACTGCAGGAGTGCAGAGTCATAGATGGGAAGCTCTGTATCGGCGCTTACAGGTATGAAACAATCTGTGATCCATGGAATCTGGGAGATATAGAGAGACTGGCTGGTGTGAAGATTGTCCAGGAATTTGACAAGAACTTTGCAAAGATGATTTCTACAGGGCAGCAGCATAAAAATCTCCGGGCAGTACATTTGACGAAAGAAGGAGAAGAATTGTATCTGTTATCCAATGAAGGAGACAGCCAGATTCTTATGGATCTGCGGTATCCAGACTGGAAACAGGTGGTTCTCTATGATCTGTGGACGGGAAAAGTAAGACGAGAAGAAGATTCTACTATCTGTTTAAATCCATGTGAGACGCTTCTTTTGCTTCCAGACCCGAATGGGAAGATTCCGGCGGAAATAGTAAAAAAATCAAAGATCCAGGATTGGTCAGAGCGGATGGAACTGGTGGAGAAAAAGAATAATCAGGCGGTATATCAGGCTTTTTTTGAAAACGGTGGGTTAGATCAAGAACTGACTGTGGAGATCCATGGGGAAGAGATGGTGGAATGTTTCTGTAATGGACAATTTGCCGGAGTCAGTTTCTGGGAACCGCACCAGTTCCAGATTGGTCCGATGCTGAAAATGGGAGAAAATCAGATTCAAATAGTATTTACTGGCAATGCGGCAAATCTTTACACCGATGCGAAAATTAAGTTTGGAATATTGAAATAATAAAATACCGGTCTTCGCAAGGTTAGAAAAAATTCTAACCAAAGAAGATCGGTATTTTGTATCCAACAAGCCCGGATTACATCTCGATATCTGCTTTCAGCTTGTCTACGGTATGTTTCTCATCCGTATTTCCATACGTCATTTGACCATTTTGATGGGCGGAGGTGCGACCACCAGGATTTTCGCAGGCTGGTTCTGTATGATATGTTATAAGAATTTCTTTGCTCCGTCAATAACTTTTGGATAAAAGCACAAGTGCTGTTCGCAAAAAGGTTAATAAATATACAATATAAATAGAAAATGAAATAAGTAAAAAATAAAAGTAAACAAAATATACAATAAAAGTAAAGAAAGAGCACAAAATGTAAAATGAGTGAT
>QUFC01000008.1 GCA_003478355.1 Lachnospiraceae bacterium AM48-27BH | reverse complement strand
ACCTTCTTTCGTAAATGTTGCAAATGTTTGTTTTGGCACTTTCATTATACAACACATGGAATCGAGGTGTCTTTCTTTTATGCAAAATCACGAACTTGCTCATTTATAGATATATAATATATCTTCTAACGAGATATAGTCGAAACTTCGGAAAAAAAATCCGAAGTTCCTGACCGCGAACCGGAAAAACCGAAGAAAACGGATCAGTTATCTTATGACCTGATCGTGGAAGACTTTCGAAATACCTGTCCAGCCCTTCCAGGAATCCGCGGATTGAATGATACCAGGAAGGCGAAGATCCGTTCCCTGGTGAAAGAACTGGACAAACTGAAAATCTTTCCGGGGCTGGAACCCGAAAAGAAATTACACATCATTTTCCGGGCGGCACAGAACAGCGACTTTCTTTCCGGCAGAAATGGGAAATGGAACGGTTGTTCCTTCGACTGGCTGATAAATAAAACAAACGCCTTGAAGACGCTTGAAGGCACATATCAAAACAAAGGGGGATCCGCAAATGGAAGAATCAATCCAGGAGACAATGAACAAAATGTTTCCCGACCTGATGGCACGACGAGCGCGGCGCTTGAACGGTTCCGAAGAAACGCCGGACGATCAGACACCGAAATATAATTGCCCGATTTGCCATGATAGCGGCTGGGAAATGGTGACAGGCCCGGACGGGTACGAATTTTGTCGCCGGTGCAAATGCGGAATCTTCGAACGCCAGGCAATCGAAAGAAAGCTGTCCTTCGCCACTATCCCGAAGGAATTTGAAGGCCACACGGTCGAGAATTTCAAAACCAACTGTTATAGCACGAAGGAGAATCGCGAACTGGCCCAGATGGCGAAGGTTATCGCTTCCCGGTACGTGGAACAGTTCGACGAGATCCGGGAAACCGGCAAAGGCTTATATTTTTATTCGCAGACAAAGGGATCCGGTAAAACCAGGCTGGCCGTGTCCATTGCAAACGACCTGATCCAGAAAAAGATCATCGCGGCAAAGTTCGCGACTACAATTCAAATTCTGGATCAGATAAAAGCAACCTGGGGCGGCGAATGGAAGAACGAAGAAACCGAACAGAAATTGATCCAGGAAATCGTTTCGGTTCCCGTCCTGGTGATCGACGACATCGGCGTCGAAGCCGTGAAACCCTGGATCAATGAGCGTTTTTATAATATCTTAAACGGACGCATGATCGAAAAGCGCGTGACAATTTTTACAAGTAATTGCCGCATGGAAGAATTGAATTTCGACGACAGAATCATAAACCGAATTATCAAAATGGCGTTGCCGGTGCAGTTCCCGGACGAATCAATCAGAACCGCAATCGCCAGGAAGGAGAACGACGACCTTCTGGATCGTCTTCTGGGGGCGTGATTATAGCGGTTGACTTCGACGGCGTGTTATCCAGTGCCGGAAAGTGGCCGGAAGTCGGGGAACCGAACGAAGCCTGATGAACTGGCTTTCAGATCTTCGGACTGGCGGCCACAAGGTTATTTTGTGGACGTGCCGCGTCGGGGAAGCGCTGGAAAGCGCGGTCGCCCAGTGCCGGGAACACGGGCTTGAATTCGACGCCGTGAACGATAATATACCAGAAATCGTTGAAATGTACGGCGTGAACAGCCGGAAAATAACGGCTGATTACTACATCGACGACAAAGCGGTCGTCGTTAAATTCGAGAAAGGGAAAGAACATGAATGAAGCAGATAACAAGATCATTGACAAGATCGAAAAGCTGATCGCCTTATCCAGTTCAGACAATGAGAACGAAGCGAAGGCCGCCATGTTAAAAGCACAAGAGTTAATGGCAAAATATGAAATCGAAATGAGCCAGATCAACCCGGACAAGGCGAAGGAACGTCCGGTCGTGTCCTACACGTCACCGTCGTTCCGCGACGACTGGGTGGTTGATCTTGGGAGCCTGATTGCCGGAAATTTCAGGTGTCGGGCGGTTATTTCGTCAAGACGCGGATCCGGCGGAGCGTTCCGGCTTAAATTTTATGGGTTCGACGAAGACGCGCAGATCAGCATTAACATTTTCAATTACGCCGTGAAAGTGATCCGCCGGAGAATGGCGACGCTTCGGGCGATTTATGCAGAAGCCGGCCGGGAGTTTGGCCGGAATGAAAAAATGAACTACGTCGAAGGCTTTAACGCCGGACTTCACCAGAATTTCGAAGACCAGAAGAAACAAAGCGAAACCTTCGCCCTGGCTTGCCTGGTTCCGGCAGAAGTAAACGCGTTCGTTGATGAAATCCCAGGAATGGAAGAATACCAGAACCGGGAATTTGAAAGAAGCCGCGAACACGATCTTCTTCGCCAGTATGGCTATATCGACGGGAAGAATTTTCAGAACGCCGGGGACAAGGAACGCCTGGCAGAATAGAAACGGGAAGGTGGTTGAATGAATTTTGTGGAATGTAAAGAAAAGTATTTTATCATTGTGGAAGGCGAGGAAAGAGCGATTATCCGGGGAACAGAAAAAGACGCCGAAAGAAAGCGAAAAAAACTTGCAAAGTACAGCAAGGGAAAGAAAATTTTTATCTTCAAAGCCGTTGAAAGAAACTAACCCGGAAGCGGAGATCTACGAAGCTATTAACCGGATTGAATTTCAGTTCGGCAAGGAAACCCACACGGTCGGCGAAGCGAACCTGTTATTCGCCTACGAAGTCGGCCTTGACCTGTTCACGGTCTACGTGATAGCCCTTTCGGAGCATTACGGCGCGATCGTCTTCTATTTGCCGGAAGACCTGACAAGGGAAATCGCGCGGCACTTGCCGCCGGATGAAACATTCCAACGCTACATAGCGAATCTGATCGAACGCCAGGCTGGCCTCGAAACATTAACACAGTTTTGAAGGGCTTCGGCATGGGTTGCGAAGCGGCCGCGGAAGCGTTGCTTGAATTATCCGCCGCGGTCGGAAAGGTCATGGACAAACCGATCGACTATCGGGAAATGCCGAATAATTGGCTGAAAATGCACCACAAACCAATGAGACGAAAAGGAAAGGGGAGAAAGAACAAATGAACAAATGGCTGGGATCTGGCAGACTTACGGACAATCCGGTTCTGAAATATGACAGCGATCGCGCCGTATTTGCCACATTTACGATTATGTGTGTCCGGGACGGTAAAATCCCGGACGGCGGCCAGGCGGTCGATTTTATCGACTGCAAGTGTACCGGACATAACGCGGAATTCGCGAAAAACTTTTTAAGAAAAGACAAGAAGGTCGAGATTGTCGGCCGTTTGGAATCCGGGCATTATACGGAGCCTGGCGGAAGAAAAATCTATACAAAGACCGTCCGCGTCTATGAAATTAACTTCGCCGAAACGAAGGCAGAGGAAGAAACACGAAGACAGACCAGGGAAAACGAACAGGTTCCACCGCCGGCGCCGGAAAATAGTTCGTTTATGGACATCCCGGAAGGGGACGGGGAATTCCCGTTCCGTTAATGGACGACCTGAAATACAACGGTTCCGGTTATCGTGACGTTACGGCGGAACGCGCGATCCGAAAAACAGATAAACAGCCGCAGGAAGTGACCGATCTTGTGGAGATATTCAAGAAAATTGCAGATTTACAAGGCTATGAGATCCACGGCCGGATCGGCTTCAAGAATAAGCACACCGGCATAATTTACAAATAGCCAGGAAGGAAAAAGGATGATGGTAAAAACAACTTGTGTTTGCGACCGGTGCGGAAAGACATTCGACGAAGTGAATTCAAAGACAGTCAAAATCGTTTCGGCCAGAGCAGAGAGAAAGAAGGAAAGCCAGGAGCCAAAGAAAGCCGGCCTGTTTTGTGGCCTTTTCGACTTTTTGAACAGATACACGGTAAAAGATTTTTGCCCGGAGTGTATCGAAGAAATTAAGGGATTTATCCAGAAAGGAGCGTTCGAGAGTGAAAACAGTCCTGATAAGCATTAAGGAAAAGTGGTGGAAGAAAATTCTTTCCGGGGAAAAGGAACTGGAAATCCGCAAGAATAGACCGAAGGGGATTGAATATCCCTTCCGGGTTGTCTGCTATGTGACCGGACGCGGAATCATGGGCGCGTTTACTTGCGATTTTATCAAGAAAACTAATGACTACAAGGAACTTTCGGAGCGTTCCGGCCTGGAACCTGGCGAATTATTCGAATATGCCAACGGGGCCAACGGGAAAACCGATACTTGTCTTTATGGCTGGCACGTCAAGGAAGGAACACCGGTCGAATTCGACCAGGCGTTCAAGATTGACACGGCCGGAGTTGTCAGGCCGCCGCAAAGTTGGTGTTATATCCAGGAATACACGGCGAATCTGGTCGCGTATAGCTTCGACGGCGAAACATACGGCGCGACCTACAACAACACGAAGGAAGCCCTGAAAGACGCGATCGTGGAATTTGAGGAATTCAAGAAATATCCGCCGAAAAGAGGGATCCCGAACAAGATCTTCGTCGGCCAGTGCGAATTTTATCGTCCGTCGCTTTCAAATTCCGGTTACGACGTGATCGAAGCGGTTCAGAGCCAGGCACAGGACGAGGGCGGCGAGTGGGCCGACGATTACCTGGACGACGCCACAAAGGAACAGATCGAAGAACTGGAAAACGGCCTTGAAGCTGTCTTCCAGGATTGGATCCAGAAATATAATTTTTACCCGAATTTTTACACGATCCCGGCCGCGGATGTCTACACTTACGACGGCGAACAGCTTATCCAGGGAGGGGACGAGAAATGAAAGCCCTGGTTATAATGGCCGCCGCCGTGGTATTCCTGGCGTTTATCTTCGCACTGGCCGCGGCCGCGTCGTGCAAAAGCGACGATGAAAAGAAGGACGAAGATCGGGAACAAGAAGAATGGATCTTGAAGACCAGAAAGGAAAAGAAATGGAAAATCAACAGGAAAGAATAAATAAATTTATGTCCCTTATGACCGAAGCCAGCCAGGCGACCGGGATCACCTACGCGGTGGAACAGGGACAGGCGCTTGTCGTTTTTGACCTGGTAAAAAATGAACCGGTTGAACTGGAAATCGTTGTCGGAACCGAAGCAGTCCGCGAGAACGGCCAGACGTCATTTACAACTTTCGACCGGTCGAATGTCGAGTAAAAAGAAAATCGGTTTGATTGATGTTGACGGACATAATTTCCCGAACATCCCATTGATGAAAATATCGGCATATCACAAGGCACGCGGCGACGATGTTTCGTGGTATCAGCCGTTATTTTCGGGACACATGGATCGGGTGTATATGTCAAAAGTATTCAGCTTCACACCGGATTATGAATATTATATCGACGCCGACGAAATGATAAAAGGCGGATCCGGTTATTGTATTTCTTTGAAGGACGGAAAAGAAGAATTCGACAAAACGAAGGATATTCCACTTCCGCCGGAAATAGAACATATTTATCCAGATTATGGCCTTTACGGAATAACCGACACGGCTTACGGATTTCTTACAAGAGGATGTCCGCGCGGTTGCGACTTTTGCCATGCGGCCGCGAAAGAAGGAAAATGTTCGGTCAAGGTTGCTGATCTATCCGAATTCTGGCATGGACAGAAAAATATAATGCTATGCGATCCGAATATTTTAGCTTGTCGGGATTGGAAAGAATTATTGCAACAGCTAATAGACAGCAAAGCAAGGATAAATATAAATCAGGGCCTAGATATTCGATTGATGACCGAAGAAAAGGCGGAAATGATCGGAAAACTTCGCGTCGAAAGCGTTCATTTTGCCTGGGATAAATACCAGGACAAAGAAGCAATCCTTCCGAAGTTCCGGCAGTTCAAGGAAATAACCGGATGGGGAGCCAGGAAAACAAGTGTGTACGTCCTGACGAATTTTGATACTACCTTCGAACAAGATCTTGAAAGAATTTATACACTTCGCGATCTGGGTTACGATCCTTACGTTATGATTTACGACAAGGAACACACGAAAGGGAGTGATCCGGTTCGACTTCTCCAAAGGTATGTGAATAATAGACGGATATTCCGAACAATCAGCCGATTTGAAGACTATGATCCGAAAAAAGGATAATTAAGGAGTGGAAAACAAAGAAAAGAAACCTAAAAACGAAACGGAACCTTTGGGGATCCTGGATGATTACGAATGTGACGGTCAAATGTCAATTTATGACTTCCCCGAATGGCTTCCTGATAGCATGAACACGAAAGGAAAGAATGAATGAACACAAATGTTATGTTTTCCAGCAAAACGGACGCATGGGCCACACCGAAGGCGTTCTTTGCTGAACTTGACAAGGAATTTCATTTCGACCTGGATCCGTGTGCTGATGAATTCAACCATAAGTGCGAAAAATATTATACCATCGCCGACAATGGCCTTTTGAAAGAATGGGGGGGCATAGGGTATTTTGCAATCCCCCGTATGGCCGGGAAATAGGAAAATGGGTGGAAAAAGCCTTTCGCACGAATGAGGATCACGGAAACCTTGTCGTTATGTTATTACCAGCGCGAACCGATACAAAATGGTTCCACGATTACATATACCACAAAGCAGAAATTCGCTTCATACGTGGTCGCCTGAAATTCGGCGATAGTAAAAACAGCGCCCCTTTTCCGTCAATGGTCGTCGTTTACGGCCAGAAAGGAAACTAGAGCATGGGAAAGAAAAATAAACGCCCGGAATATGTCATAATTTGCCGGGAATTCAATCGGGCCGCGGCCAGGATTGATATAACAGTCATAGACAAAGGCGTCACCGATCACCTGATGGACAGCCTTATAAAACTTCATTTACGCGATCCGCACAAGCGTTATTTTCTGACCTTGAAAAAGGATTTTCAGATTTACGGCGCGGTTTGGAAGAAGCAGATCGAAACGATGGACATTAAGAACAATAAAAGGATTGTTGAACTGGGGGTTGACCTGGAATGAGCCGTCAGAGATCCCGGAGTGTAAAATATTATTGCTGTCCGGTTTGTGGAAAGAATTCGACAGACCGGATCGCAATCGAAAAGCATTACCGGGAAAGACACCCGGTAAAAATCGACGAAGTGATTTACTGTAATATTTGCGGCGCCGGCTGGCACGTCAACGCATACGGCGACCGCGGAGCCAGGGAACGGGCGGCCGCCTGTTATCAAAGCCATATTGACAACGGGGACATGGACGAAACGGCCGGAAGGGCCTTTTTCCTGTCTGGCGGTTCGTTTGGCTATGTGAATGTAAAGAAGGGGGGGCTTACAAGATGGCAAGAAGGAAAAAGAACCAGGAAAACACGAATGAAACCGAAGATTTCAAGCCGACACCGCTAAACGATAACGATCCAGAACTTGAAGCGGCCTATTTGAATTCTTATCCGGTGGAAGCGAAGGACATTCCGAAAGGCGCGAAGCTGATCGGCGTTATCGAAGCCCTGGCCTTCCCGGTGGAGATCTACCAGGACACCGACGAGAATTATATTTCATGTGTACAAGAAAGGTGAGGAAATGAGCAAAGAAGAAGCGGTTCAATTACTGACCGCGGCCGGATATAAAGCGAAAGTCGAAAATTCGGTCGTGATTGCCAGGGTTGAGAATTTCACGAAGAAAGAATTTGAAAAAGTCCGAAAAATCCTGAAAGACGCCGGTTATAATAGCAGTTTCGGGATCAAGGAATCGAAAGGGGAAGAAAAGAATGTCCGGGACGAAGAATCCGCCGAAATTTAAAGCCGGCGACACGATAAAATGTCGGGACGCGGACGACGCGATCAGGATGTCCGAAGAACTTCTGAAAGCTGGGATCTACACCGATTTTCTTTATTACAAAGACGGAAAACGGGGCTTGTGGCTGGAAGTGGTGAAAGATTATGAAAACGGTTGATTTGACAAAAAGTTTGTTGTAAAATAAAAGGACGGAACGCCGTTTCCGACTTCTCCGCCCACAAAACCTTTAATAATCATAGCACGAAGCGGCCGTGATTGCAAGGGGAAGTCTAATGGCGAAACCGTCTAATAACAACGAAAGGAACCTTTTTAGAGACATTGACCTTCAAATTATGTTGTGTAATGAGAGAATCAAAAATCACAGAAGGTCGATCGACAAGATCAAAAAAATGTGTGGGTGGAATGGCCCTTCTGGCGTTGGTGGAATTGACTATTCGAAAGAGTCTTCGCCCAGCACTCACATTTCTTTTCTGGAAGGGCTGGAACTGATCCAGCGCGACGAAGCGAATATCCAAACACTGACAGAGGAACGGAAGGAACTTCGCCGGAGTAAAAAGCGCGTGCAAAAGATTTATTCGAGTCTGACCGGATACGAAGAAAAAATCTATTACAACCGCGTGATTTTGAAAGAAACACAGCAAAGAACCGCCGAAAAAATCGGTCTGTCCGTCCGCCAGGAACAGCGGATCGAAGGGGACATGAAAGACCGTGGCTTGATCTGAAAATGAAAATTTTTTGAAACGAAAATTTTTCAAAAATTTGAACCGGTTTTTGAAAGACCGAAAGTTCGAAAAACCCAGTAAATACACGGGGAAGTGTAAAAATACAATGTCGTATTTCATGTCGTGTTTTATGTCGCAAAAATGTCGTAAAAGATGTCGTGGAAATGTCGTGTTCCCGTGTGCTATAATGTGTATGTTGATAAGTGGATCAATAAGACCTTCGAAAAGGCGTCGCAGAAATGCGGCGCTTTTTTCATGCCTGAAAAAGAAAGGGGGCGTAAACGATGAACACGGTCGAACCGATCCGGGACATGGATCTTGTTATGGATCTGGCCGACTATCTGAAATCGAACAACGAAAGAGATTACGTCCTTTTTATGTTCGGAATTTATACGGGCCTTCGAATTTCTGACATCCTAAAATTTCGCGTGCGCGATGTAAAGGGGAAAGACGCGGTTTATATTCGAGAGAAGAAAACCGGGAAGGAAAAGCGTTTCCCGATAAACTCAGAGTTACGGCCAGTTATCGACGAATATATTTCCGGGAAGCGTGACTTTGAATATCTGTTCCGTTCTCCGAACTATCAGAACAAAGCAATCACACGCCAGCAAGCCTATAACATATTATCGGCGGCCGGCCGGAAGTTTGGCCTGGACAGCATAGGAACGCACACCTTACGGAAGACGTTCGGCTATCATATGTACCAGCAGACACACGACGCCGTGACACTGAAAGAGATCTTCAATCATGCAGACATAAGCGTCACACTTCGGTACATCGGGATCAACCAGGACAACAAAGACAAACTGATTAAGGGCCTGACCTTCAAGCATGGCCGCAAATAAAAGAACACCCAGACACGCCTTGAAGACGCGCGAAGAATGGGAAGTTCTTTTTCTTTTTGCCCTGTACTTGACACAACGGGCGCGTGACAAGTGACGGTGTAGCCTTTTGTTCGCACTATAATGAAAGCGGACGTCCGCCGACCATTTGACACAATAGTAAGATATGACAAGAGAGGGGAGCGACCGACGGGGCGACCGGACATGACAGTTTTTTGAGAAAAAATCCCGAAAAATTTTTAGGTTCTTCCGCCGGACAAAATTTTGTTGCGGGTCTACGAGGCCCAAAATCTTCCCAGATACAGAAAAAAAATAACGAAAGTTGCCGTTTCCGTTTCGGGCGGCAGAAAGGGGGCCAGGTATGGCAAGACAGGAAACAGAATCAGCGAAAGTCACGGATATAGACAGTCTGACCGTATCGGCGGCCGTCCTGGGGAATATTTTCGGAGTCACCGACCGAAGGATCCGCCAGATGGCAGAAGAAGGAATCATCGTCCGGGCGGCGAAGGGCCGTTATAACCTGGTCGATTCCTTGAAGAACTATATTCTTTCGCTGAAACTGGCCGTTGACAGCAACGACAGCGACAATCCAGACGGTGAACTGAACTTCGAAGAAGAAAAAGCCCTTCACGAAAGAGTCAAACGGCATATTTCAGAAATGAAATTGCAGACCATGAAGGGAGAACTTCACAAGGCGGACGACGTTCGCCATGTTATGACCGATATGTTATCGTCCTTCAAAACAAGAATGATGAACATTCCGGCCAAAGTCGCCCCAGTCCTGGAAGACCGCGACGCCGGTTACATCAAGGAACGTCTGACGTCGGAAGTCACGGAAGCGCTGAACGAATTAAAAGACTACAATCCGGCTGATTTTTATAGTGACGAATACGTGGAAGGTGAAGACGATGAACAAATCTGACCTTCAAATCGACTTTAAAACGGTGAAACTGTTCCGCGAGATCGCCCAGATTGTGGCGCCGCCCCCGATCCTGACAGTTAGCCAGTGGGCCGACCGGTACAGAAAACTTTCGGCAGAGTCCGCCGCGGAACCCGGACAGTGGAACACAGACCGCGCCCCATATCAGCGCGAAATTCTGGACGCGGTAAACGATCCGGCGTGTGAAGAAGTGGTTATCATGTCTTCGGCCCAGGTCGGAAAAACAGAATTGATTTTGAACACGATCGGTTATTATGTTGACTACGATCCGGCACCGATCCTGGTTGTTCAACCTACCCTTGACATGGCGCAAGCCTTTTCGAAGGACAGACTGGCCCCGATGATCCGCGACACGCCGGCATTAACGGACAAAGTGAAGGATTCAAAATCCAGGGATTCCGGGAACACAATTCTTCACAAGAAATTTCCGGGCGGTCATATCACAATGGCCGGCGCGAATTCCCCGGCGTCCCTGGCGTCCCGTCCGATCCGAATTGTCCTGATGGACGAGACGGACAGATACCCGGCCAGCGCCGGCGGTGAAGGAAATCCGATCAAATTAGCGGAAAAACGAACAAATACCTTCTGGAACCGAAAGAAAATCAAGGTTTCGACACCTACAATCAAGGGCGAAAGCCAGATTGAAAAGGAATTTCTTTCCGGTTCACAGGAAGAATGGTGCGTTCCTTGCCCGTGTTGCGGCCGGTTCCAACCTTACGAATGGGGGCGGATCCATTTTTCCGACGCAACAATGGAATGTTCATTTTGTGGTGAACACATTTCCGAAATGGACTGGAAACAGCAGACCGGAAAATATATCGCAAAATTCCCGGATCGTCGCCGGAAAAGGTCGTTTCACTTAAACGAATTAGCGTCGCCCTGGAAACACTGGGAAGAAATTATTCGGGACTTCCAGGAAGCAAACAAAGAATTGAAGGAAAACGGCGACATAAACAAAATGAAGACCTTTATCAATACCAGCCTGGGCGAAACCTGGGAAGAACGCGGCAAGAGCGCCGACGACGATTCCCTTCTTTCACGCCGGGAACGCTACGAAGCAGAAATCCCGGACGGCGTTCTTCTTCTGACAGCCGGCGTCGATGTCCAGGACGACCGTTTCGAAGTGGAGATCACCGGATGGGGCCGCGGCTATGAGTCATGGGGGATCCGGTATGAAAAGATCTTCGGCGACCTGGAAAAAGACGAAACCTGGGATCGCCTGGAAGAATACCTTGACCGGGAATTGTACTTCGCAAGCGGAACGTCCCTTCTTCTGGCGTGTACTTGCATTGATACCGGCGGCCATTTCACAACACAGTGTTATAAATGGCTGAAAAAGATGGAACGCAAGGGCAAGCGCATTTATGGAATTAAAGGAATGGGCGGCCCTGGAATACCGCTGATCCACAAGGTATCGACAAACAACCAGTATAAAGTGAAGGTCTTTATCCTGGGCGTTGACAGTGGAAAAGAAATCCTTATGACGAGATTAAACACGGTTGACGAAGGGCCGGGCTATTGCCATTTTCCGATTAACGCTGATCGCGGCTATAACGAAACCTATATCAAGGGAATTAACAGCGAACAGCGCGTCGTTCACATCAAGGACGGCCGCCCGGTCATTAAGTGGGTGAAGAAATCGGGAACCAGAAACGAACCGCTGGATCTTCGCAACTATTCCACCGCGGCCGCAGAAATCCTTCGTCCGAACTGGGACGTTCTGGAAGGAAAAATCAAGGCCGGTATAAACTACATGAAAAAACAGCCAAAAAAGAAGGTTGCAAAAAAAACAGGCGTCGCAAGCCGCGGCGTCCAGTTATAAGGGGGTTGATAAGATGGCGTTAAGTAGAGTGAAACAGGAACGCCTGGAAAGACTGAAAAAGCGCTTAAATCTGTACTATGAAGCAGAAGAAGCCGTTTTATTAAACCAGGAATACGTGATCGGAACAAAAAGCCTGAAACGTGCGGACTTATCCACGATCCGGGCAACGATCAAAGACATAGAAAAACAGGTTGAACAGTTGGAAGCCGGCGGAAGGAATTTCGCCGGTCGTTTTATTCCACGGGATATTTGAGAAAGGCGGTGCAAAATTGAATATTTTCGACAAAGCGGTCGAGATTGTCAACCCGTCCGCGGCACTCCGCCGGACACAAGACCGGTTCAAATTGCAAATGATCCGTTCCTTTCAAAATTCCGGGTATGACGAGTCGGGCGCTTCCAGAAATAAAAATTCTATGCGTGGATGGCTGGCAAACAGCAAGACACCACAGGAAGACATCGACAAGAACCTTCCAACCTTGCGGCAGAGATCCCGAAGCCTTTATATGTCCGCGCCCCTGGCGGTGTCGGCCATTAAGACAAACCGAACAAACATCGTCGGCCAGGGCTTACAGTTGAAAAGCACGATCGACGGCGACTATCTGGGAATGAGCCGCCAGGAAAAAGAGCGCTGGCAGAAGGACGCGGAACGCGAATTCGCCTTGTGGGCGTCCTCAAAGTTTTGCGATTCTACCAGGGTAAACAATTTTTACGAGATCCAACAGGTCGCGTGTATGTCCTGGCTGATGAATGGCGACGCTTGCGTCCTTTTAGAGTACGACAAGCCCTATAAATTTTACCCGTATGGCCTACGAATTCACCTGATCGAAGCGGATCGCATAAGCACGCCGCACCAGACCGGAAACAGCGTGTATTTGCACGCCACGGATCCGAACACCCACAACCGGATTTACAACGGCGTGGAAGTGGACGATTCCGGGAAAATCGTCGCCTATCACATTTGTAGCACCTACCCGAACAGCACACTTCGGGCGGAAAAGAAATGGACAAGGGTAAAAGCCTTCGGAGATAAGACAGGATCCCCGAACGTGCTTATGATTTACGAGACGGAACGCGCGGAACAGTACCGCGGCGTCCCGTATCTGGCGCCGGTTATCGAAGCGTTGAAGCAGTTGACGCGGTACAGTGAAGCCGAAATGATGGCGGCCGTTATCAATGGATTTTTTACCGTCTTCATTACGTCAGAGAACGGAACGTCAGACATCGGGTTCGGCGGCGTTGTGGATGACGAAGACAGTGTTTCCAGTGATCCGACAAGCTATGAACTAGGCCCTGGCATGGTGAACGTCTTAAATCCGGGCGAAAAGGTCGAGATTGCGGACGCGAAACGACCATCAACGAATTTCGACGCCTTCGTGACAGCCCTTGCGAAGTATGTCGGGGCCGCGCTTGAAATTCCGGTTGAACTTCTGACGAAATCCTTTACTTCCAGCTATTCCGCTTCCAGGGCGGCACTTCTGGAAGCCTGGAAGGCGTTTCGAATGAAAAGAACCTGGTTAGCGGCTGATTTATGCCAGCCGATTTATGAAATATTCCTGACGGAAGCAATCGCAACCGGACGCCTGAAAGCGCCCGGTTTTTTCCTGAATCCGATGATTAAAAAAGCCTATTGCGGCGCACAGTGGAACGGGCCTAGCCAGGGAATGATTGATCCGGTGAAAGAAGTCACGGCGGCAGAAAAACGAATCAAAGTCGGACTTTCAACCAGGCAGAAGGAAACCGTCGAACTGACCGGCGGCGACTTCGAAGCAAATATCGCGCAACTTGCAAGGGAAGGCGAAATGATGAAGGAAGCCGGCCTTGTATCGGTTCAGAGCGCGGAAACAATCACAGAAAAGGAGAAAAAGGAAGATGGAGAAGAAGACTAAACCGGCGCGGTTTATCAACGCCGTTCCGGCTACAGCTTCCCAGACGAATAACAAATTCTGGAATTTCGTTGATTCCGGCGGTGACAGTGCGGAATTACAGTTATTCGGGACAATTTCGTCCGAAGAAGACTGGTGGAGTGACGATTGTGTCACATACCGGAATTTTATCAATGAATTAAAGAGTCTGGGCGACAAGAAGAATATTAACGTCCTGATCCAGTCGGGCGGCGGCGATGTATTCGCGGCAAATGCCATTTATACCGCCCTAATTCAGAACAAAGCAACAATCACGGCGACCGTGATCGGCCTTTGTGCCAGCGCGGCGACAATTATCCTTCAGGCCGCCAGCACACGCCGGATCGCAAAGAACGGCGTCCTGATGGCCCACAATCCCAGCGTAACACTTTACGGATCTTATACATCCGCGCAGTTGGCAAAGCTGGCAGAAGTTACGGACAAGGTAAAAGAAAGCATTATGTCCGTATATCGCGACCGCCTGGGGAAGACGGACGATGAAATCAAAGAATTGATGAACAATGAAAGCTGGTACGTCGGCCAGGAAGCGATCGACAATGGTTTTTGTGATGAACTGATCGAAGACAGTTTTCAGAATTCCTACACGGACAAGAATGTCCTGACAGCGAACGGGATCGGATATAATTTCAAGAATTTTGTAAATACATTCGCGCCCGATGAAGTTCGGAAGAAGGTTCAGAATCTTTCTAAAACGCCGCAGAAAGAAACCGGAACTTTTTCAAATACACCAACAACACAGAAAGGAAATAGTGAAATGGGAATGACACCAGCAACGGCGGCGCCGGCTATCCAGGACGCCGCACAGTTAAGAACAGCTTATCCCGATTTTGTAAATCAGATCGTGGAAGAAGCAATCAAGGCAGAACGTGACAGACTCAAAGACATTGATTCTATCGCGAACGGTATTCCGAACGACGTTTTGATGAAAGCGAAGTACGAAGAACCACTTTCCGCCGCAGATCTGGCCCTTGCACAGTTACGTGCAAACAACCAGGCCGGACAGAAAACATTAAACAACCTTACCGACGATCTGGCAAACTCCGGCGCTGGAAGCGTTGGAACCGTTCCGAATGTTGGAAATGACGGCGGAAGCCAGCAGAAGGCCGAACAGAGAGAAGCTAAAGTCGGCGGTTTAGTCAACGCCTTAAAGGGCGACAAGAGAAGGGGGAAATAATATGCAGTTATTCAACAAAAACGAAGGCACATTCACACCGGACGCGCTGATCGTTTCCCCTGATTTCCCGATCCTGACAGGGGGAATCGGCCTGAAACGCGGCCAGGGAGTATTGAAACGTGGAACCGTAATCGTGAAGGGAACTGACAAGAACGGCTATATCGCCGGAACAACGGTTTCTTCCGTGACAATGAAGGCGTTCGGTATTCTTACCGACGACACGGACACCGGATCCGCCGCCGAAGGCGACAATATTCCGGCAGTATGCTATATTACCGGCCATTTCAACCGCGGCGCCGTTGCAGTTAAGGCTGACGCAACTATCGACACTTACGAGGACGAGTTGAAAGGAATCGGGATCCACCTTGCAAACGTCCAGAAATACGAATAAGGGGGTAAGAAGACAATGCCTGATTATACAACCCGTGAAATGATGGACGCGATCGACCAGACGCCGCCCGTCCGCACATTTTTACAGAAAACCTTTTTCCCTGGCGAGGAAACCCACGTCACCGAAAAGGTAGAATTTGACGTGAGAAAAGGAAAACGCGTCATGGCGCCGCTGGTAAGCCCTAGAGTCGGCGGAAAAGTAATCACACGCCAGGGCTTCCACACTAACAGTTTCACCACACCGAAGATCGCACCGGAAAGACCGTTGACTGTCGATGATGTTTCCAACCGCGCAATCGGTGAGAATGTTTACAGCCAGAGGACACCGGAAGAACGCGAGGACGAACTTCTTTCTAAGGACATGACAGACCTTGAAGAAGCAATCGCAAGAAGAAAAGAGTGGATGTGTCGCCAGATCCTCTATGAAGGAAAAATCGACGTGGTGGACGAGGAAGAAGGCGTTGACGTTCAGGTCGATTTCGGATTTTCGAACATTACCGTTCTGGGATCCGATCAGGACTGGGCGCTTGCGACCGTCAATCCGCTTCCTACCCTTCGCCAGATCCGAAAGAAAATCATTAAGGCAACCGGCAAGGCCCCGGACATTGCGATCTTTTCTTCTGACGTGATCGAGAAGTTCACAACGAACCCGTTCGTCGAAAAAGCTATGAATATGCTGAATATGAAGAACATCGTGATCGAACCGCGCGTCGTGGATCCGGCCCTTACTTTTTACGGCCGTATCGCAGAACTTGACCTTGATATTTATACCTACGACGAGTGGTTTTTGAATGACGAGGGCGAGGATGAAGCAATGATCCCGGACGGAACCGTCCTGATGGGCCATTCCGACGGCGAAGGTCAGATCGAGTATGGAGCAGTTACCCAGATGGAAGACAAAAAGTTCCAGACTTACGAAGGGCGCCTTGTTCCGAAGCAGTACGCCGACGAGAAAAACGAGGTCAAAATGCTTCGCCTGACTTCCAGACCGCTTCCACGTCCGTTCGATGTGGAGTCCTGGGCGGTTATCTATGTAAACAGATCTTAATGAAGGGAGTGTCAACAGATGGCATACAGAACAAAAGTTGAAGTCCAGACAAATGGCAAGGTTTATGCGCCTGGATCCATTCTTCCGACCAATATGTCAAAAATCGACATGGATTTTCTGAAAAAAAGAAAATTCATCGAGTTAGTGGAGATCGACGAGCGCGTGGCCGCCGCCGATGAAATCGAGGAAGACGACGAGGACAGGGCCGACGGCGATATGTTCGACGAACTGGCCCCTGGCGGCTATAAAAGCGCCGATGAAGTAAGGAAGATTCGCACAAAGAAGGAACTTTACACTTACGCGCTTTCAATCGGCCTTGACCTGGGAAACGATTACGAGGAAAGAAAAGTGGGAGATCTGGCCGATGAAGTAATCAATTTCCAGGAAGAAAAAGAAGCCGACGCCGACGCGGAGTAAGGGCCGAAGCCATGAAGTCGTTTAAAGAACAGCTTGAAAAAGACCTTGACAGTGTTTTCTTCAACATGGATGAATTCGCAGAAACCCACATGATCGACGGGAAAGAAGTTCCTATTGTCCTGGATAATGATCGCATTATCGAGTTGAGCATGGGAAAAACCGTTGAGACACGCGGAATCTTCACGGACGACATTCTGTTTTTCGTGCAGAAAAAAGACCTGGATTATGAGCCAGTCGCCGGCCAGCACATGGAATTTGACGGCGAAATGTACCCGATTTCTGATGTAAAAGAGGATTTCGGCGGCTATACCATTATTTTAACGGGGAACCAGGATTGATCGTCCAGAAAATCGAAGTCACAGGAATTGAAGACGTCGAAAAGCGTCTGGGAAATCTGAAATCGAAGGCGCCGCTGGTCGTTGCCAGGGCGATCAACCGCGCGACCGCCAACGTCAAAAAGAACATGGCGAAAGAAACTTCGGGGAAGTATTTCGTTTCCAGTGGCGACGTGAAGAAAACAATCACAGTCAGCAAAGCGACAAAATCCAGCCTGAAAGCCGCGGTTATTTCGAACGGAACCGGGATCGCCCTTTCAAAATTCAAGGTAAGTCCCGGAACACCCGTCCGGTACCGCGGAAAAAACAGATCCCCAAAGGTCTACAAGGCCGGAGTTGAGAAAGCCGGCGGCGTGAAGCCATTAGACGGCGATCCGAAGTCGTTTATCGCGATTATGAAATCCGGCCACAAGGGCGTTTTCACACGTACCAGCGGCCGAAGCCTTCCGATCAAGCAGTTATACGGCCCGTCTGTTCCGCAGATGATAAAAAATGAAAAAATTATGAAGGCTATTAACGACGACGCGAACGAAACGCTTCAAAAGCGAATTGACGCGGAAATCGCGAACCTGTTACGGAAGGGGTAAGAAATGCAGACAGACATTTTTTTGCAGAAAGCCCTTGTCGATGAAGTGAAGGACATTCTGAAAGGCTACACCACATTAAACAACGGGGAACCCGTGAAATTCAATGTATATCCGCAGAATTTACCGGCAAAGAAAGGAAGAAATGACGAAGATCATTTTCCTTATGTGCTAGTGTGCCTTGATGAAGAAGTGATCCAGGATGAAAACGACGACAATATCTGTTCGATTTATTTCCTGGTCGGCCTGAACGACAAAAACGAGAACCGGCAAGGCCATTTTGACGTTGCGAACGTTTTGAATTTGATTTCAGAACGATTTTTGAAGAAACGGTTGATTGCAGATCGTTTCAGAATTCAATTTCCGGTTTCGAAAAAGTTCCAGGAAGACGACACCTGGCCGAAGTTCTTCGGCGGCATGACGACTTTGTGGACGGTAAACAAACCGATGATAGAGGAGACAGAATATGACTAATAAAAAAGTTATGTACATGGGGCCTACTTTGCGCGGAGTGGCAAGAAACGGATCCGTTTCGAAACGGACTTCCGGCGAACCTGTCCAAACTGGCAGAGAAAAAGCCTATTATTAAAAACCTGATTGTTCCGCTGGCTGAAACAGTGGAAACAAAGAAAGCAATCGACACGGAAGGAACGGCCGAAGCCGTAGCGTATGACAAGATCGCCGCCATTTCCAGAAGTGAGATTGAAAATATCCTGAAAGGAGAGTAAAAGCAATGTCTAATTACAAACATGGTATTAGAACCAGCCGTCAGGCGACCGCGATTTCGATTCCGGTCACTTCTGACGGCTGTATTCAGTGTGTAGTCGGAACCGCGCCGGTAAACCTGGCCGTCGATCCTTACGACACAGTAAATAAGCCGTTCGCGTGCTTAAAAAAAGAAGACGCAGTAACCGCCCTTGGCTATTGTAGCGACTTCGAGAACTACACACTTTGTCAGAGTATTTACGCGACATTCAACATTTTTGCAGTTGCACCGCTGATCCTGATTAACGTCCTGGATCCGAAGAAACACGTTAAGGCGTCCGTTTCAAAAACCTACACGGTTGAAGGGGGAAAGATTGTAATTGATGAAGAAGGAATCCTTCTGGATCAGTTAAATATCGCAAATGAAGGCGGAACAACGACCTACAAGGCCGATGAAGATTATGTCGCTTCTTTCACTTCTGACGGAACCGTGACGGTTTCCATTGTGAAGACCGGCGCGGCAAAATCAGAAAAAAGCCTGAAAGCGTCCTTTGTTCAGTTAGATCCTTCCGCGGTGACTTATGAAGACGTGATCGGCTCCATTGACGCGGTCACGAAGAAGAAAACCGGCCTGGAACTGGTAAACATGGTTTATCCGAAATACGGATATGTACCTTCTTTACTTCTGGCCCCTGGCTGGTCGCGCGTTCCGGCCGTTGCATTGGCCCTGGACGCGAAAGCGTCTTCTATTTCCAGCCTTTTCACCGGAAAAGTGGTGATGGACGTCGATTCCGCAGAAGGAAAGGCGGATTCCATTGACAAGGTAAAGGAATTCAAGGACAACAACGCCATTTCCAGCCGCGGCGAAATTGTTATGTGGCCGATGGTAAAGGTTGGCGACTATAAACTGTACTATTCAGCCATGATGGCGGCAAATTTACAGTATTTAGCCGCGAATAATAACGGTATTCCGTCCCGTTCCCCATCCAACAAGGACGCGAAGATCACCGGCTTATGCCTGGCGGATGGTTCCGAAGTTCTTCCTGATCTGGACGAAGCAAACGATTATTGTAACGCTTGCGGAGTCGTTACCGCTATCAATATGAACGGCTGGAAGAACTGGGGCAATAATACCGCGGTTTATCCGTCTTCCACGGATCCGATTGACCGCTGGATCAACATTGTAACAATTTTCGACTACATTGAAAACAATTTCAAACTTACATTCTTCCAGGATGTGGACGACCTGACGAATTACCGCCTGATCGACGAGGTTGTTTCCGGCTTCAATATGCAGTTGAACGGTTTACAGGGTTCCGACGACATCGCCGGCGGCGAAATCACTTTCGACCATGACGAAAACCCGATTGCAAATATCCTGAATGGCTCTATCAAATTTCACACGAAGATCGGTGGATATACGCCGGCCGAAGACATTCACAATGTCTTTGAATTTGATCCTACCATTACACAGAACGCACTTGAAGGGGGTGGCGAATAATGGGCTATAAGATTCCGACAGTCTTAAACAATTTCAACAGTTACGGAGCCGGCCACAAGTACGTCGGAGTTTCCAACGAAGTAACGCTTCCGAACTTCGAATCTATGACGGAAACCATCGACGGGGCCGGAATCGCCGGCGAAATCGAAGAAGCGATCGAAGGCGCTTTCGGTTCCTTGGAAACTGAAACAACTTTCGGCAATATCAGCCGCGAATATTTCGATTTCATCACCCAGACCGGCCAGATTACTTACCGCGGATCTATGCAGGTATTAAATACCGCAACCCAGACAAACGACTTTGAAAGCCTTGTCGTAACGACAAAGGGAAAAGTCAAGGCGTTTGACCTGGGATCCTTAAAAAAAGGCGGCAAGGGCGAACCGAAAGTCACCCGTGAAGTTACTTACTGCAAGATCGCGATCGCTGGAACTACCGTCCTGGAACTTGATAAATACAATATGATCTGGAAGCTGAACGGCGTTGACCGTTTGCAGAAAGTAAGAAGCCAGATCTAGGAAAGAGAGGAAATAAGCAATGACAGAGAACAAAGAGCAGAAAAGAGAAGACATGATCGGCGGCGATGAAATCGCAGTCGTTCCGGCAAACGAGGAAATCGCCGACACCCTTCTTCCGAAGAAGGAAGAAGAAGACGAGCTGATCGTCAAATTCAGAAAGCCCTACAAATTCGAGGACGACACGTTCACAGAATTAGATCTTCACGGGCTGGAAGATCTGACCGGACGTACATTGACGGCCATCGAAAAGGCTTTCAACAAGACCGGTGTATCTAGCTTCGTACCTGAAAGCACAACCACATACGCGAAGATCGTCGCTACCAAAGTGACCGGGCTTCCGGCGGAGTTTTTCGAAGATCTTCCGGCCGCAGAGATCCAGAAGATTAAAAACGCCGTTGTGGGTTTTTTATACAAAGACGAGTAAGGCACGATTCCGGGGCCGACATTCAAAAAACGGCCGTCCATCTTGCGATGGCAACAAACACCGGAATAGATTTTTTCACAGATCTTCCGCTTGACGAGTATATCGACATAGCAAAGGAAGTGAGCGAAATTGGCAAAGAAAACAAGCTACGAACTGGCGCTTGAAATCGGTGGAAAAATCCAAAGTTCACTCACGAAATCGGTTAGTGGAGTTAATAACAAATTAGATTCAATCGGAAAAGCCGCAAAAACGGCCGCGAAGATAGCAACAGCCGCCTTCGCGGCCGTAAAAATTGGCGATTTTGTCAAAGACGCGGTGGACACATATTCGGAATTTAACCAGGCAATGGCCGAAACGGCCGGTATTGCCGGAGCGACCGAAGATGAATATAAACAGCTTCAAGCGGCGGCCCAGGAGATGGGAAAACGCACGACTAAGACAGCCACGGAAGCCGCCCAGGCATTAGGTTATATGAGTTTGGCCGGCTGGAACGTGAATGATTCTATTTCGGCGCTGGAACCGGTTCTTCGCTTGTCGGAAGCTACTTCGATGGATCTAGCCACCTGTTCAGACTTGGTAACTGACTCAATGAGTGCGTTGGGCCTGGGCGTTGACGATCTGACAAATTACTTGAACGTCGCTGTCCAGGCGAATAACAAATCGAACACAACCGCGCAAGCCTTAATGGAAGCGATGATCGGTTGTGGTGGCGCCGCAAAATCGGCCGGTATGGACTACAAGCAGACCGCCGCGGCCCTGGGTATCCTTGCGAACAATGGTATCAAGGGAGCGGAAGCCGGAACGGCTTTGAACTCTATGCTGGTTCGAATGACAACGAAAGACGTCGCGCAGAAAGCATTTAAGGAACTGGGCGTTTCTATTTACGATAGTTCCGGCGCAATGCGGAATATGCAAGATATTCTTGTGGAATTAAACGGCGCGATGTCTGGATTGTCCCAGGAACAGAAAAACAACTACATGGCGGCAATCGCCGGCACGAACTATTATACCCAGTTCGGCTATTTGCTGGAAGGCGTCGCAGAAGGCGCAGACGGGGCCGCGTCCACCTGGACACAGCTAACAGAAGCCTTCGAGAATTCCGACGGCGCCCTGGACGCAATGGCCGATACCATGACGGACACGTTACCGGGCGCAATGGCGATTTTTGGTTCGGCGGTCGATGACGCTAAAATTCGATTGTGCGAGGTATTCGCGCCACTTGCAAAGGACGCAATCAAAGGGGTTGCTGATGTGATCCCGTCGATTACTGACCGCGCGGTCGGCGTTGCACAGTCATTTTATAACACAGTCGTTCCGGCGGCGGAGAATTTCGCGAAGAAAGCAATCGCGGCCTTTAACCAGGCGAAGCCAGCTTTTGACGAAATTCGCACGAAAGCCACGGACGCATTTATTTTTTTACGTGATACGGGAATCACGGCCTTCGAGAATATCAAGGCGAAAATTGAAGAAAACAAGCCAGCGATCGACAAAGTGATCGCGGTCGCCCTGAATCTGAAAGACAAATTGTTCCAGGCGTGGGATAAGGCGAAACCGGCCATTTCCTACATTGCCACGGTCGCAATCCCGGCCGTTATCGGCGCCATGATGAAAGCTATCGGGGCCGCGACGACAGTTTATCAGAAATTGGATGAATGGGGACTTCTTATCCCGATTATTACCGGAATCGCCGGAGCAGTTGCGGCGGTGAAGATGGTTAAATTCGCAAAGGACACTATGAACACGGTAAAAGCCGTCAAGGCCCTTGTGGTAGTGTTTGGCGCAGAAAAGAAAGCTATGATCGCGAACCTTGCGTTGAAAGCGAAGGACAAGCTGGAAACGGCCTATATCTACGCATTATACGCAAAGGACGCAGTTGTTAAGGGAATCAGCACAGCGGCCACATGGGCGCAGACGGCGGCCTTGACAGCCTGGAACGCGATTTGTGCGGTTGGAACGGCCGTTACTTCGGCGCTGGGCGCGGCTTTCGCATTTCTAACAAGTCCGATTGGACTTGTATGTGTGGCAATCGCGGCGGTTATTGCGATCGGCGTGTTGCTATATAAAAACTGGGACACCGTGAAAGAAAAGGCGTCACAGTTGGGCGGCTGGATCGTCGGCGTATTTAACAACTTGAAAGAAAAGGCTTCGGCCGCAATTCAGGAATTCGCGGACAAATTCCCGGTTGCTTTTGCGTTCCTTTCGTCTGTATTCGAAAGCTGGAAACAGACGATCACAAATATCTTTTCGGGCGTGAAACAGGTCTTCCAGGGCGTCGTTCAGTTTATTAGCGGCGTCTTCACGGGTGACTGGTCGAAGGCCCTTGACGGACTGAAAAATATCTTTTCGGGTGCATTTCGCGCCCTGTCTTCGCTGGCGCTGGCGCCACTGAACGCGCTGAAAGGCGTCGTTGTTGGTGCTTTTAATGCGATCGACACAGCGACAGGCGGAAAGTTGTCTACAATCAAAAACAAGGTTTCAGACGCGTTTTCGTCCATCAAAAAAACAGCCGGATCCATCATGCAAGCGGCAAAAGATACGATTTCTGAAAAGTTATCGAATATCAAGTCCGCGTATGAGGAACACGGCGGCGGAATTAAGGGAATCGCCGCGGCGGCAATCGAGGGCGTAAAAGGCTACTACACGGCCGGATATACCTTCATAGATAAATTAACAGGCGGAAAATTAACCGCGATTAAGGAAAAATTCTCCAAAATCTGGTTGCAGATTTCCGAAAAGGTAAGCGAAGCCTGGACAACGATAAAAAACATCGTGAAAGTCGGGGTTATGCTGATCGGCGAAATCATTTCAGCCGCTTATCAGATTATCACGCTTCCGTTCCAGTTTATCTGGCAGAACTGCAAGGACACGATCCTTTCAGCCTGGGAGTTTATCAAATCAACCGTTTCGGACGGAATTCAGAAGGTCAAAGACACGATTTCGTCTTTCCTTTCTCCGATCGTAAACGCGGTTTCGGGCGCCTGGTCGTCCGTAAAATCAGCCACAAGTTCGGCTTGGTCGGCGGTGAAATCAGCCACAAGTTCAGCCTGGACGGCGGCAACCGGTTATATTTCCGAAAAAATTAACGGCGCGAAACAGGTTGTTTCGTCCGTGACTTCGACGATCAAATCAACCGCTTCGGCGGCCTGGTCGTCCGTAAAATCAGCCACAAGTTCGGCCTGGTCGGCGGTATCGTCGGCAACAAACACGGCCTGGACGGCGGCAAGCGGCTATATTTCGAACAAGATTAACGCCGCGAAAGCGACCGTTTCTTCGGTCACTTCATCCATTCGATCAACCGCTTCGGCGGCC
Source organism: Lachnospiraceae bacterium AM48-27BH (assembly GCA_003478355.1). Taxonomy (GTDB): domain Bacteria; phylum Bacillota; class Clostridia; order Lachnospirales; family Lachnospiraceae; genus UBA3402. The sequence goes on along the minus strand of QUFC01000008.1, from coordinate 83,221 downwards.
TGGTCGGCGGTATCATCCGCGACAAATTCAGCCTGGACAATGACGACGGGTTATATCTCAAACAAGATTAACGCCGCGAAAGCGACCGTTTCTTCGGTTACTTCGTCCATCCGGTCAACCGCTTCGGCGGCCTGGTTGGCGGTGTCGTCTGCTACAAGTTCAGCGTTTGAAAATGTCCGGGCAACTATGAGTAACAAAATTAACACAGCGAAGGCGAATGTGTCGTCGGCATTATCGGGAATCCGTTCGGCCTTTTCTTCCGGCTTATCCGCCGCGAAGAACACGGTTACAAGTATTTTCGGGAATATCGTGTCGGCGATCAGTGGAAAGATGGAATCAGCGAAAAACGCCGTATCAAACGCGATCGGCGCATTAAAAAGCAAATTCAACTTTTCCTGGAGCCTTCCAAAGCTGAAACTTCCGCACGTTTCTATTTCGGGCGGTTTTTCAATTAATCCGCCTTCTGTTCCCCATTTCGGGATCAGTTGGTATAAAAACGGTGGTATTTTAAACAAACCGACCATCTTCGGGGCAAGTGGAAACAACCTTTTGGGCGGCGGAGAAGCCGGCAAAGAAGCAGTTCTTCCGCTGGCTGAATTGTGGTCGAATATGAAATCCATCGTCGCCGGAGTCGTCCAGGGCAACCAGAATGACGGCGCGGCTTCTGTTTTCGACAGAATGAAACAGCTTGTCGGAATTCAGAGCAACGGCCAGCCGGCGGAATCGGTCACGAAACAGCTTTACAACAACGTGACAACTAGCAACACAACCAACAGAACGAAGGAAGATAATTCTTCAACGGATAGTTCGAAATTTGTCTATTCGCCTTCGGTTGTGATCCAGGGCAACGCAAGCAAGGAAGATGTGAACGAAGCCCTTGAAATGTCACAGCAGAAGTTTAATGAAATGATGGACAGATGGAAGAAGGGGAAGGAAAGGACTTCATTCGCATAAAGAAGGGGCCATGATATGGACGAAAAAAGATACTACACAACCGTTTCTGGCGATATGTGGGACTCTATCGCCTATGCTTTTTATGGCGACGTGAAATACATCGGCTTACTGATGGACAGCAATCCCCACCTTCTGGACATTTCCGTGTTTTCCGATGGCACTCCGGTTTATATCCCGGAGTTGCCGGAAGAAAGCGACGAAGACCTTCCAGAATGGAGAGTGTAAGCCATGCAAGCGCGACAGTCTTACGTTTCCGTGAAATACAACGGAAAGGACATCACAAAGAAAATAACCGATTATACAGAAGGCTTCGAGTATGTGGACAACGCGAGTGGTACGGCCGACACTGTTTCCTTGAAATTAAACAACCGAAGCGGCGTCTGGTGGGGCGGCTGGATCCCTATTCAGGGCGACTATGTGGAAGCTACCATCAAGACAACGAACTGGAACAAAGAAGGCGACAATCGAAGCCTGAATTGTGGTTATTTCCTGATTGACGACCTGGGATATTCCGGGCCGCCGCAAATTGCCACGATTGGGGGCATAGCGACACCGATCAACACGGATTTCAACGTCACGAAGAAATCGAAGACCTGGAAGAAAACATCGGTCAAAGGAATTCTTTCGAGCATTGCCGCAACGGCAAAGATCGGCTTGTATTTCTCCGGCCAGGACTATTCGATCGACGAAATGGAGCAATCCGACCAGACGGACGTTGAATTCGCTTTCAGCCTTTGCGCGTCTTATAACCTGGCTATGAAATTATATAACCGGAAAATGGTTGTATTCGATCAGACGGACTATGAAAAGAAGGCGGCCAGTCTTTCACTTGACCGGTCAAAATGTTCTTCCTGGTCGGCCACTAAGAGCATGACGCGACTATATGACGGCGTTCAGATCTGCTATACAGATTCTAAGAAAAACAAGACGCTGAAATATAAATTTATGATGAGGAACGGATCAAGGATCCTGAAACTGAATGAAACCGCGGAAAGCCTTCAAGACGCGGAAATCAAGGCGAAGGCGAAACTGTTAGAGCATAACAGGAAATGCCAGTCTATTAACGTGAAAACAAGGGGCGATGTGAAGTATATCGCTTGTAAAAATATAAAAATGTCCGGCTTCGGCAAGCTGGACGGGAAATATTACATTGACACCGTGACACACACAAAGGACGCCAGCGGCGGTTATACCGTAAGCCTTGATATGCACCTATGCGTGATTGTAAACGGCGTCACAGTTGCGACCGTGGAGTCCGGGAACACCACAAAGAAAGCCGCCAGCAGTTCCACGAAGGCGAAGACCTATACCATTGTAAGCGGCGATACCTTGTGGAGAATTTCAACAAAATTCCTGGGATCCGGTGCTAAGTATATGCAGATTTATAACACAAATAAATCGACCATCGAATCGGCCGCAAAATCACACGGAAAATCATCGTCAAGCAACGGTCACTGGATCTGGCCGGGAACAGTCCTGACGATTCCAGGATAAGGGGGGGACACATGAGCGATATTATAAGAGTTGGCTATATTTCGGCGATTAACTACACGGACGGGACGGCCCAGGTCGTCTATAAAGACCGTGACAATGCCGTTTCGCCTTATATGCCGTTTTTCTCAAATGAATTTGATCCGCCACCGGTTGAAACCCTTGTATATGTGGTACACCTGGAAAACGGCGGAACGCGCGGCGTGATTCTTCCGCCGCCGTATGCAGAAGGAAACCGGCCGCCGGAAGGCGTCGCCGGGATCTGGCGAAAAGATTTCGGGGACGGAAGTTATATCCGGTACGACAAGAAGGCGAAACGCCTTGATGTGGTATCGGATAGCGTGAACGTCGAAGGATTGAATGTTTCCGGGAATCTGGCAGTCGGCGGCAATGCAACCGTAACTGGCAGGATCAGCGCCGGGAGCATTTCGGCAAAATCAATCAGCACGACCGGAAACGTCCATGTGGGCGGCAACCTGACCGTTTCCGGCAGTTATCCGACATAGGAAGGACGGTGGTGTAAATGATCGGATATTTCGGGGACATTATCTTCGAAACCAGCGACAAGAAAATCTGCAATTTCAATGATTTCAAACAGGCCGCTTCCGCGAACTATTCCGAACACAGCCGTTACCGGAAGAAATCGGAACGGGAATTCATCAGCCCGAACAACGAAGGCGTGTCGTTCACAATGAAGATCCGCGCCGGTCACGGTGTACGGCCCCGTATTATAAAGGACAAACTGATAAAGTATTGTGAAAGTGGAAAAGTTTGTCCGCTAGTAATTGGCGGCCACAAGATCGGCGGCGGAAAGTGGACGGTTGATTCCATCGACGCAAACTTTAAGGAAGTGTGGAACCGCGGCGAACTTGTTTCTGTCGAAATCGCCGTAACGGCCACGGAATACTATTAAGGGGGCGCGAACGATGATTGAAATTGACGGCGTACAAATTGTAATGAATAGCGAAGTGGAACTTTCCCTTCGTCAAGAAATCATGGAAAAGGTGTCTTTTATTTTATCCGTTTTGAAAGGCACTATTCCGATGAACCGGGAAGTCGGGATTGATCCTGATGTTATATCGGCGCCGGCCTACCAGGCCCAGAACCTTTATACCATTTCAGCGATCGAAGTTGTCGAAGAATTCGAAGACCGCGTTTCGGTCGATGAAGTCCGGTTCGAAGCAAATGGAAACGGAAATTTAATTCCGAAGGTGGTGCTTGTATATAATGGCTGATGAAATCCAGAAACTATATGATCTTCCCGACGTATCGTTCATAGACGACATTACATTCGATCAGATCTTGAATGAAAATATTACAAACTGGCAAAATGAATATGAACAGGAAACCGGGAAGAAAAAGATCCTTCGCCCAGGCGATAAAGAATACATTCAGTTAAAGATTGAAGCCGGCCAGTGGTTCCAGATGTATAAACAGCTTGACTTTGCGGCAAAACAGAACCTTTTGAAGTATTCAACCGGCGATTTTCTGAAACATTTAGGATCCATGAAAAAGACCTTTATCAACGAACCGAAGGCGGCAGTCACAACGGTTCGTTTTATTTTGTCCGAAATCCGCCGTGAAGTGGTTTATATCCCGGCCGGAACCAGAGTCACCGCCGGGGACGGAATTTATTTCGCAACCGACGACTTCGCAGAGGTCACGGCCGGCGCGGATCATATCGACGTCGATTGTACGTGTGAAACGGTCGGAACGGTCGGAAATGATTATATTGTCGGCCAGATTGAAACCCTGGTCGATCCGGTTCCTTATGTTGCCGAAGTTACAAACATAACGAAGTCGGAAGGTGGGGCCGGAGAAGAAACAGAAGAAAACTTCCGTGAACGAATTTTCCTGGCGCCGTCGTCCTATTCCACAGCCGGCCCGTCTGACGCTTACGAATACTGGGTGAAACAGTACAATTCGGCGGCGATCGAGGATGTGAAGATCTACGAGCCGGAAGACGCGGTTGTTGACATTCGAATTCTTCTGAACGGCGGAGAATTGCCAACACAGACATTTTGCAACGGCTGTCTGGCATATTTGAAAAACAACCCGATTATTCCGCTTACAGACAAAGACCAGATCGCACCGCCTGACGTCGTTAAATATGATATTAAGGCGACCTATTATATTGGCCGAAGTGACATTAACAATCTGGCGGCCATTAAGAGCGCGATCGAAGCCGCAAAAGATACATATATCGAGTGGCAAAAAACAAAGATCGGCCGGGACATTAACCCGGACACCCTGACAGAATTTGTCAGAGCCGCCGGCGGAAAGCGCGTCGTTATCGAATCCCCGGCGTTCCAGGTCGTCCCGGAAACATCCGTCGCCCAGGAAAGAACGATCGAATTCGTTTACGGGGGCGTTGAAAATGATTAGCCTTCACGATTACCGGACAGAAGACGCGCTTCCGGCAGAAATGAAGACACCTGAACGCCTGGCTTCGTGCCGGGTGTTTGATATTCAGAAAAAGAAATTCATGGAACGGTTGCGCCGGGTGCATATCTGGGCGGATCTGGATAAGGTCGAAGACGACAAGCTGGACTTCCTGGCAGTTGAAAGCCGTGTTCTGTTTTATAACACGTCGCTTTCGCCGGAAATCAAAAGAAGTCTGATCCGAAATTCGATTTACTGGTACATGAAGCTAGGAACCAGCCAGGCCATGGCAGAAATGATTGACACCGTATTTGGCGACAATAACACGTCAGTTGAAGAATGGTACACATACGCCGGAGCGCCTTTCCATTTCCGAATTGCAGTCGGAACGGAAGTGACGCAGACTTCCATAAAAGAATTTCTGAATTATTTGAATAAAATTAAAAATGCGCGTTCCCGTTTCGATTACATGGCTTTTCAGAACGGGATCACGCTTAAATTTTTCGATAAATCAGAGTACCAGACGTTTTTCTACACCTTTTGTGGTGATTTCGAGTGTGGCACATATCCGGCGGCCGCGGTTGGATTTATCCCGACCGAAGTTCAGCTTTCACTTGAAGCAGAGGGAGAAGAAGCGTTCGCAGAGTACACGCCAGCCGGAACCACGCCGGACATTTCAACCGGCTTGCATTTATCCGAAGTTACAGTCGATCTTGAAGGCGCCACCGACGGACAGACAATCGTTTATCCGACGGACAGCGACCAGGAAACCGGTTCTTATCCAGATCCGGCGACTGGTCTTGCGCTGGCGGAAAGCGGCGTTTCCGTCGCGCCTGAAAGTGAAGGACTTAACTTATATTATGACAGCACCGCGGAGAAATACGCCGCGGACGAAGAATGAAAGGAGATCGAAACAGCATGACAGAAGGAAATTATATTCCTTTAACGGACGAAGCAATCGACGACGTGAAGGAATATTTGAAAAAGGTTGTCGCTTACGCGGAATACCGTTCCGGGAATACCTGGACAAAAATTCCGATCGACCATGTGGAAACTTTATCCGATGGCCGGATCGCGATCTATGTTATGTTCGATCATAACGCCCCGGATTCTATTACAGGAATTCGCTTCTATCATCGCGGCGGCTTCTTATGGGCCGGCGGTAACGAAAGTCTGAACAAAGAGGAATTCGACGAAGGCGTCATGTATCGTTATACGATCAAAATTGTACAGTCTTCGGGGAATGAGTAGAAAGGAGCGATAAAAGATGTATATTCCGGTTTTTTGGAAAGACCGAATTGTCCAGTACCCTAGACGGGTTTCCGTCGTGGATCTGGGAAACGGTGTGAAAGAATGGACGCCGGCCCCTGGTGAGATCCACCAGAAAGGCACACAGCAGAGCGCGACCAACTTCGGAAACGAAGACATGGGGATCCTGGAAGGAAACCTGATCGCGGCCACGAACGCCATTCACCTTCGACTTATCCAGGAATCAGTTGACGATCTTCGCGGCCAGATATTAACGGCGACACTCACAAATTCGCTGAAATATCCGGCGACCAATTCCGCGAAGACGATCACCCTTCCGAAGATTGTCAATAAGACCGATTACAAGGTCGATATTGAGGTCACGGAAGCGGACGGCCCGGTCGAGTATGCAGAAGTATTCGACAAGGCCCTGAACGCCTTTAAGGTGCGTTACTATGGTAGCGCCAAAAATGTAACATTAAAACTTCATGTGATCGGGGGACTGTACTAATGCCAGCAAATGTAATTATTAAATCAGACGAAAGACGCGCCCAGGAATCCGCGATGTTACGCGCCTTCGGTGGCGGCCACGAAGGCAATTCAGCCGCCCAGAATCGCGAATACGCGGAAGAAATCAACGCGCGAATGAATGATGTAAAAAGAGAGGTGGGAATGAGACGATGAAAATTATCGAAGCAAACGAAGGCCAGAAGATTTCCTATTCCACAACGAAAACCTGGCTGAACGTCGGCGATCAGATCATGCTGAATCTGAAAAAATACGAAGCCGACAACGACGTCCATATCGACATTACTTCGGATATGGCCGGCAACCTGGAAACCGGTGTCGGTCTTCTTTATGTGGCACAGGTGGACATTCCGGCCAGAGCCTACACAGAAGAAGAAATCCCGAACCCGGACTATTCCGAAGAAACAGAAAACAGCCAGAAAACAATTATCAAGCGCGATCCGGTTCCGTTCTCTATGGACAACGTGACCTTGACACTGTTCGCGCTGAAAGAAGGTGTAATCTATGAATAATTACCAGTTTGACAGCCTGAAATTCGCCACGGAAGGATTGACTGGCGGCGGTTGCACTATTATTTCGGACGTCAAGGGCCTTCCGTCCTTTATGATCCCGTTTAATAAGCGCACAAACGCCCAGTTATTCGACGGTGGAAGCGAAAAGACACATTCGGCCTTTGTGGTTGACGATGTGGAATACAAGCGCTTCTTTTTCAGCAAATTTATTAACTGTATTGTGGACGGTCTGGCCTATTCCTGGCCGCTGGTGGATCCGAAAGCGTCCATCAATTACGACGCGTCACACGCGGCTTGTAATGCGAAGGGAACGGGCTGGCATTTAGCGTCAATCCCGGAACGTGCGGTCATTAACCATTTGATCTATAAATCCGGTTTTATTCCGCGCGGCAACACCCAGTACGGAAAACACCACACATACACCTATGAGGTGGGCGAGACAACCGCAACCGAAAGCGACGGATCGGGCGGAACAAGAACAACCAGAACCGCGACCGGATCCGGCCCGGCGACCTGGTTCCATGACGGAACGCGAAACGGTATCGCCGACTACGTGGGTGACGTCTGGAAATGGATGTCCGGCCTTAGAATTTACAAAGGCGAAATCCAGATCTTCGTCGGCAACCTGGCCGCAAAACAGGTTTCACACCTTGCCGCGTCCACATATTGGAAGGCCATTCTTCCGAATGGTAGCCTGGTAGAGCCTGGAACACCTGGCACCTTGAAATATACAAAAGATTTCAAGATCGCAACCGATACCGGCGCGGCCGGCAGTACCTACACGGCAAACTTCGGAAATCTTGTAGCCGGAACCGGCGTGACAACGATCCCGGAGATCTTGAAGGAATTATTCCTTGCACCGGTAAGCGGCGTCACACATACCGGCGCTTTTTGGATCAACAACGAAGACGAACGGTTGCCGGTTGTCTCTGGCAGTTTCGGCAACGCTTCGAACGCTGGCCCTTCCGCGTTGAGCTTGGACAACCCACGTTCGGGCGTCTGGTCGGACATCGGCTTCTTCTCCGCTTTTATGGAGTTGGAATCTGCAATCTGATAGCCGTGTTCTGTTTGGGGCTACGATAGTAGCCCCTATATTTTTGAGACACAAGAAAGGATTGCAACAATGGGAAATATGCGAAGATACGGGGCGCCCGGAAATCCCGAAACCGACGAAGGACGGGAACAACGAAGCGGCCTGATAATTCTTCAAAGGTCAAAAGACCTTATGAAATATCTGTACACTTCTTTTGTGAAATATCCCAGAAGTGAAAAGCTGGGGTTTGTGGCGGACTATAAAAAGTGTCTGTTTCAATTCCTGATTCTTATAATCACGGCACAAAAGAAGTATTTCAAGAAAACGACACTTCAAGACGCGGACGTTCAGCTTGAATTATTGCGAATGTTCAATGATTTGTCGTATGACATGAAATTTGTAGACGAAAAGCGTTACATACTGGTTTCAGAAAAGTTATGTGAAATCGGGCGGCTACTCGGCGGCTGGATCCGATCACAAAAGGAAACCAGCACAACCGCCGGAAAATAATTTCCGGCAGAGGGAACAGGTCAAAAACGCTTGCCGATTGTCTCTGGCAGTTACAACAACACTTCGAACGCTGGCCCTTCCGCGTTGAACTTGAACAACCCACGTTCGAACGTCAGGACGAACATCGGCTTCTTCTCCGCTTATCCTTTTAGCCAGACGGGAAAGTTTACGGACTTTTCACAGTGCAAGAAAGGGAAAAGGGATCTGTTTCAGTTCCGGCCATAGCGCCGGAGAAATTAAATTTGCTGATAATGCGGTTAGTACCTGGCGAAAGCCAGTGAAGGGCGTAACGATCAGCGCCGCGCCCACGCCGAAAGCAAGGGCGCACAATTCCAACGAAAGGAATTAACCACAATGAAGACTTTCGACATTACGCACGAAGAAATCATCGACCCGTCGAACCTACTTGAAGCGGATCGCAACGCTTCCCAGGGCAAGCACAACCGCGACGAAAACTTGAAATTCTCCGCGCATAGGGAAGAAGAAATCATTGATCTCACGAATCGACTAACATACTACCCGAAAGACGGGATCCCAGGGAATCCGCTTGAATCGTCCTATCGTGTCGGTAAGTACCGCATGAAACAGATTTATGAGCCGAAACCCCGAATTATCATGGCTTTACAGTACCGGGATCGTGTCGTTCAATGGGCGTATTACCAGAAACTAAACCCTTTATTCGACCGGCAGTATATAACGCATAGTTACGGTTGCCGGAAGGGTAAGGGAACCGTCAAGGCAAGAAAACAGTTACAGATCTGGCTTCGGAAGGTCAACCGGAGTCCGAAACACTGGTACGTCTTAAAACTTGACATTGCAAAATACTTTTACCGCGTCGATCACGAAATCCTTATGAAGATCTTGAAAAAGCACATCAAGGACGAACTGATTCTTCGCGACCTGGATAAACTGATAAATTGCGAACATACCGCCTTCGGCCTTCCTTCCGGCGTCCAGCCGGAGTTGTGCAAACAAGAAGACTGGTTATACAATCGCGGTATGCCGATCGGAAACCTGACAAGTCAAATGTTCGCGAACATTTACTTGAACGAATTGGATCAGTTTTGTAAACACGTTCTTCATATCGAAAAATATATTCGGTTTGTAGACGACGTGATCGCACTTTTTGACAGTAAGGAAAAGGCGTTCGCGGCAAGGGATGAAATCGAAAGATTTCTGAATGAGGAATTGCACCTTGAATTAAATAACAAGACATCAATCCGACCGGCTTATCTTCCGGTAACATTTGTCGGCGCCCTTATTACGCCGCTGACAATCCGTGTTCGAAAATCGACACGACAAAGAATGTATCGCCGGATCCGGTTCATTCAGAAAATGTTTGAAATGGGCCGGCTTACATGGGAGAAAGTCAACAACACCATGCAAAGTTATTTCGGTCTGATAAGCCACTTCACGGCCGGAAACCTTCTCCGAAAGATTATCGACGAATTTTCTTTCCGGGTTCCAGATAACAATTCATAGCCTGGCATTTTACCAGGTTATTTTTTGTCTAATAATCAGGAAAGGGGGTTCACGGTATGGAAGCAGAATTTGAAAGAGAAGTTCTTGATCGACTTATCAAGATCGAAGGAAAACTTGACGGTTACAACAACGCCAAAATCAAGACCTATGAAAACGAAAAAGAAATTCTTCGAATCAAAAGCGATCTTGAAGACGTCCAGAAGACCGTCGCAGATCTCACCGAATCGAATAAATGGCTTTTCCGAACTGTTGTGGCGGCTATTATCGTCGCGGCCATCGGGCTTTTAACAACCATTGTTCGAACCGGCTTCGGATTATAACTGAAAACTATTTTTACACCAGAAGGGAGAAAACAACATGAACATTGAATTTATCATTGAAAACGCTTCAAAAATCATCCTGATTGTGGCCACAATCTGTACATTGATTTCGGTTATCACAGAGTTTACAAAGGGGATCGGCTTCCTGGACAAGATCCCGACAAAGTTCCAGGTTCTTATTCTGTCCCTTGCAATTTGCGTGATCGGCTTCTTTGCTTACCTGTCTTACGCGTCAATCGCGTTCGTGTGGTATTACCTTGTAGCCGTCATTTTCGCGGCGTTCATCGTGGCGATCGTGTGTTGTAAGGGCTGGGACTATTTGTTCGAGATCTGGGCCAGATTTTACAGAAAGAAGGACTAATCAATGTCGGAAAAAGATTTTGTTATCAAAATCGCGCCGTATGCCATGAAAGACGCGGAAGCAAGCGGAATACTTGCTTCCGTAACAATGGCACAGGCAATTTTAGAAAGCGGTTACGGCTCTACTGACCTGGCCGTGAACGCAAACAACATTTTCGGAATGAAGTGTTCTTTAAGTGGGAACACCTGGAAAAGCGTCTGGGACGGCACTTCAAAATATACGAAGACCACAAAAGAACAGAAGAAGAACGGCGAAGAATATTCCGTCGTTGCCGATTTCCGCGCATACCCGGACATTCAGGCCAGTATAAACGATCATTCGCTTTACTTACTGGGCGCCATGAAAGGAGCCGCAAAGCGGTATGAAGGACTTTCGGGCGAAACAGATTACAGAAAGGCGATCCAGATCATCAAAAACGGCGGCTACGCCACCGACGTAACATACGTCGAAAAGATCTGTTCCATCATTGAACGATGGGAACTTCACAAGTACGATGTAAAGGAGAGTGAAGACAAAATGAGTATTGAAATCAAAGAATATCTTCTGACAAACAGCCCTTGTTATAAGAGTGGCCGCAGAATCACACCGGCCGGCGGTATGCTTCACAGTATCGGTTGTCCACAGCCGGATCCGAAGGTTATCGCAAACAACTTTTCCGTTTCAACGGGCGCGTGCGTTCATGCGGTCGTTGGAAAAGCCGCGGTCGTTTTACAGCTTTTACCGTGGAACTTCCGCGCCTGGCATTGCGGATCCGGTTCGAACGGAAGCGGAAACAATTCACTTATCAGCATTGAAATGACAGAACCGGCGACTATTAAGTACACGGGTGGTTCTTCCTGGATTGAAACAGGCGACGGAAGCAACACGAAGGCCCATGTCCTGGCAACTTACGCGAACGCCGTCCAGTTCTTCGCGTATATCTGCAAGAAGTACGGCTTCAACCCGGAAAACAGCAATGTTTTAATGAGCCACCGCGAGGGCCACGCGAAGGGAATCGCGTCAAACCATGGCGATCCCGAACATATCTGGAATAAGTACGGCCTGACAATGGATCAGTTCCGAAAGGACGTCAAAAAGGCAATGTCCGGCCAGACCGTCACAACCGTTCCTTCCGCGCCAGTAGACAATACCAGCGACGACAAGAGCAACCAGAAGATTAACGCCATGAACGGAACCGTTACGGTTATTTATAAGGGCGAAGACGGCCTGAATATCCGAAAGGCGCCTAGCTACACGGCCGCCGTCGATCAGATTGTACACGAAGGCGTGTTTACCGTCGTCGGAATCTCCGCCGATGAAAAATGGTATAAGCTGAAAAGCGGCCTGTTCATTACCACGATCCCGGATTATGTTTCCTTCAAGGCTACCCAGGAACAGAAGGAAAGCACCGCCGGAACCGGATATTTCCGCGTTCGTAAGTCCTGGGACAAGGCCGACACTCAGATCGGCGCCTTCAAGCAGAAGGAAAACGCAATCGAACTTTGTAAACAGAATAGCGGTTACAAAGTCTTCGACAATTCAGGAAAAGAAATTTATCCTTGCGTTGCCGCCGCGAATGAATCCTTCGTGTTCCGCGTGAAGATTCCTGATTTGCGGATCAGAAAAGGCCCTGGCACAACTTACGACTACCACAAGAAGAACGGTCAGGCGGTACACACTGGCGTCGGATCCTTTACCATCGTAAAGACGAAGGAAGGCCCAGGCGCGAAGTTGTGGGGCCTGTTGAAGTCCTACGCGACGAACGAAGACGGCTGGATCGCTCTTGACGACGAATTCGGCTCACGGGTGTAATACACTTTAGAATTTTGAATTTACAACAAATATTTACAACTTACACTTTACAGTTTATAAAATGTATGATACAATGGGCGCAAGGGAAGGGGGTATAAGGGGGAAACAAAATCCCCGACCAATTCCCAGGCAGAACAGGCGGCGCGGAAATGCCCGTCTGAACGCGCCAGCCGCCCAGATTTGCGTTTTAATGCCGTAAGTGGACAAATACACAATAAGCCCCGGAAAATACATTTCCGGGGCTTTTATGCGTTCGTGGGATATATTCTGATATTCTCTGACAAACTCTGATTTATTCTGATTTACTCTGATTTTCAATTTCCTTCTTTGTAACTTCGAAGTCAACATAAACTTCACCGTCAATCACGATTTTCGCGATCCTCAAAAATCCGTCGCTATCATAAACGGGAAGATCCACGTCATGGCCGAAATCACGCATTACTTGCGCCTAGGAAATCGCGCACCCATAATTTACGCGGTTCCTTTCAATATCCTTCTGTTCTTCATAACTGTTCACGTTACTACAATCTGTAAATAGTCTAACCTTCAAATTATCGAAATATGTGTCCTTCATGGTTCCACCTTTCCGGCGGCCGCCGTGGCCGCCCATGTTTATTTATTCTGTTCTTTCTTTTTCAGGACGGCGTCGTCCACAATTTCAATGAATTGCGATTCTGGGATTCCGGTCGCTTCTGTAAATACGTCGATATACCGACAATATTCAGCGTGCCAGTGCTCGAAGTCTTCCTTACTACCAGACAGGAACGCTTCTTCCATCTTCTCATACGCGCCCACCGTCTTTCCGACGGCGGCGTCAAATGCTTCTTTCCATTCCATGATTCTTCCTTTCCGGGCGACCATGCCGGCCGCCCTGTTCCTATTATGCCGATATTTCAGAAGCTACTTGTCTATAATGTTTCTGAATTGCGGTCGATGTCTTCACAGTCTGGCTTTCTTCGCCATAGTCCCAGGCTTCGCGCTGGATCTGATCGGTGAGGTCTTCGGCCATCTGGTTAAAGTAGGCGGCAACTTCTGAACGGTCGATTTCGGTTCTGATTTCGATTGTCGCGTGTTCTTTATTCCAGGTTCGCGCTTCGGCGGCCTTGAATCGGTCGCTGATGAAAATTCCGATCGGCCAGAAACAAAGGTTGTGCTTCGCCTGGCTGATTTTGCCACGCTTTGAAATCTTGCGAAGGCTATGATCGGAGCCGCACCAGTCAGGATCCCCGGCGGAGTGTTCCACGAAGTAAAACCCGTTGTCGTTCTTAAAGAAGGCGTCCTTGATTTCCACAACCATTCCTGTTTTGATTTCCATTCCGTTTTTATCTAACATTTTGATTACCTCTTTTCTTTATCTTATGTTTACATTATACACTATAAAGTGTAATATGTCAAGAATAAATGTAAAGAAAATGATTAAAAACAGAAAGAAATATTTTCTATAATACACGAAAAAGTGTAAAATAAAAGGGCCTTCCGGCCCTCTATAATTCGGTGACATACTCCATACCGTCGAAACTGACGAAGCCGCCGGCGTCCAGGATGGATTGAAGCGCCTTCTTTCCGCCACACGGAATATAAGGAACCAGGATCCCGAACTGGTCGCGGTCGTGACTGAAAGCGATCCAACCCTTACCGGCTTCATAGAGCGCCCAACCGGTAACGACTCTAGCAATCTTGTTTGTTCCGAATTTTGTATTTTTAAGTCTTCTGATTTCCATATCTACCACCATTTTAACCTTTCTGCTGGATGTTTATTTCCTTTGCTTTATGATAATATAATACACTATATAGTGTAAAATGTCAAGTATAAATGTAAAGAAAAAGATTAAAAGATAAAGAAATATTTTCAACTTGACATTCTAAAGTGTATAAAGTAAAATAACATACACAACAGAAAGGGGTTGATCGAATGGATATGAACACGGCGGAAAAGATCCGCTTCCTGGCCGGCCGGCGAAATATGACAATGGGCGACCTGGCAGAAGGAACAAACCAGACGCGACAGAATTTTTCCAACAAAATGACGCGGTGCAATTTTAAAGAATCCGAACTTGCGGAGATCGCCGGCGTCCTGGGTTGTGAATTGAAAATTGTATTTGTAGACAAACAAACAGGCGATGAAATTTAACGAAAAAGTAAGACATGAAAGGAAAAGTTTATGTATAATAAAATAGATTTGCGCGAAGTTCCGGCTGAAAGGCTGAAAGAAATTAGTCTGGATCTGGTAAACATCGACGCCCAGGCGCCAGAATTCGAACCGAACAGACAGTTCTATTTCATGGCAAAAGCCAGGGACTACGTGAAGCGGAAGTCCGCCGAATTAGGACGTCCCATGACCTTTTTTACTCAAACATTCGGGTGTCAGATGAATGCCAGGGATTCTGAGAAGCTTCTGGGCATTTTAGAGAAGATCGGATACCAGGAAACTACAGACGAACACGCGGATTTTGTGCTTTACAACACCTGTACGGTTCGTGAAAATGCAAACCTAAGGGTATATGGCCGTCTGGGTTATTTGAATACCATGAAGAAGAAAAATCCACATATGATGATCGCTCTGTGCGGCTGCATGATGCAGGAACCGGAAGTGGTGGAGAAGATCAAAAAGAGCTACCGTTTCGTGGATATTATTTTCGGTACCCACAACATCTTTAAGCTGGCAGAGTTGCTTTGCATGCGGTTTGAAGAAAAAAAGATGGTGGTGGATATCTGGAAAGATACGGACCGTATCGTGGAAGATCTGCCGACAGAGCGGAAATACAGCTTCAAATCCGGCGTCAACATCATGTTTGGCTGCAACAATTTCTGCAGCTACTGCATCGTTCCTTATGTAAGAGGCCGTGAGCGCAGCAGAAAACCGGAGGACATCATCGCGGAGATCAAGCGGTTGGTGGCTGACGGTGTGGTGGAAGTCATGCTGTTAGGTCAGAATGTGAACTCCTACGGAAAAAATCTGGAGCAGCCGGTGACATTTGCAGAACTGTTAAGACAGGTCAATGAGATTCCGGGACTGGAACGGATCCGTTTTATGACTTCCCATCCAAAGGATCTGTCCGATGACCTGATCGAGGCCATGAGAGACTGTGATAAGGTATGCCGCCACCTGCATCTGCCGCTGCAGTCTGGAAGCAGCCAGATCTTAAAGGTGATGAACCGCCGTTATACCAAGGAGCAGTACCTGGAACTGGTGGAGAAGATCCGGAAGGCAGTGCCGGACATTGCCCTGACGACGGATATCATCGTAGGATTCCCGGGAGAGACCGAGGAAGACTTCGAGGAGACCATGGATGTAGTGAGAAGAGTACGCTATGACAGCGCATTTACCTTTATCTACTCCAAACGTACCGGAACCCCTGCGGCGAAGATGGAAAATCAGGTGCCGGAGGACGTGGTGAAAGCCCGCTTTGACCGGTTGTTAGCGGAAGTGCAGAAGATCTCCTCTGAAGTATGCGGAAGAGACGTCCATACCGTACAGAAAGTTCTGGTAGAAGAGCTGGATGACCATGTAGAGGGATATGTGACCGGACGCATGAGCAACAATACGGTGGTGCATTTCCCGGGAAATGCAGATCTGATCGGTAAGATCGTGGATGTTTACTTAGAGGAGTCAAAAGGCTTCTATTATATGGGTAAGCAGGCTTAAATTTAGAGAAAAGAGGTTAACAAAGTGGCGGGATTATCACCAATGATGACCCAATATGTGGAAACCAAGAAGCAGTATCCGGACTGCATTTTGTTTTACAGACTTGGAGATTTTTACGAGATGTTTTTTGAGGACGCCCTGACTGCGTCCAAAGAACTGGAAATTACGCTGACCGGAAAGGAATGCGGTCTGGAAGAGAGGGCTCCCATGTGCGGAGTCCCTTATCATGCTGTGGATTCCTATTTATATAAATTAGTGCAGAAGGGTTACAAGGTTGCCATCGCAGAGCAGATGGAGGACCCCAAATTAGCAAAGGGACTGGTAAAACGGGAGGTGATCCGTGTGGTCACACCGGGAACCATTACCAGCAGCCAGGCACTGGACGAGACGAAAAACAACTATCTGATGGGTATTGTTTATATTGGCGATACCTACGGCATTTCCACCTGTGATATGACTACTGGAGATTATCTGGTGACAGAGGTGGAGGGGGAGAGAAATCTTCTGGATGAGATCCACAAATTCGCCCCGTCAGAGATCATCTGCAATGAGGCGTTTTACATGTCCAGCATTGATCTGGATGATCTGAAAAACCGCTATCATGTGGCGGTTTCTTCTCTGGACAGCCACTATTTTTCCGATGACAGCTGCAGAAAAGTGTTAAAAGAGCATTTTCATGTGAGTACTTTGGACGGACTGGGATTGGCAGATTATGACGCTGGTGTGATCGCAGCAGGTGCGGTCATGGAGTATCTCTATGAAACCCAGAAAAATTCCCTGGCCCACATCGTGACCATTACCCCTTATACCACAGGGCAGTTTATGATCATTGATACTTCTACCAGACGTAACCTGGAGCTGGTGGAGACCTTAAGAGAGAAGCAGCGCCGTGGTTCGCTGTTATGGGTGTTGGATAAGACCAAGACAGCCATGGGCGCCAGACTGATGCGTACCATGATCGAGCAGCCTCTGATCAGGAAAGAGCAGATCATCGAGCGCCAGAATGCCATCGAAGAACTGAATATGAGTTACATTTCCAGAGAAGAGATCCGGGAATATTTAGGCCCGGTGTACGATCTGGAGCGTCTCATCGGCCGGATCACTTACAAATCCGCCAATCCGAGGGATCTGATCGCTTTCCGCAACTCCTTGAAAATGCTGCCGTTTATCCGGGATATCTTAAAGGAGTTTCATAGTGCAGTCTTAAAGGAGATCCATGAGGATATGGACCCATTGCAGGATCTGTATGACTTGATCGAGCGGGCTATTGTGGAAGAACCGCCTATTGTCACCAGAGAAGGCGGCATGATCAAGGAAGGTTATAATGAGGAAGCTGACAAGCTGCGCCATGCCAAAACCGAAGGAAAGACCTGGCTGGCGGAGTTAGAGGCCAGAGAACGGGATAAAACAGGCATTAAAAACCTGAAGATCAAATATAATAAAGTATTCGGATATTATTTCGAGGTGACCAATTCCTTCAAAGATCTGGTTCCTGACTATTTTATCCGGAAACAGACGCTTGCCAACGCAGAGCGGTACACTACCGATGAGTTAAAAAATCTGGAAGATATCATTCTGGGAGCGGAGGACAAGCTGTTTTCCCTGGAATACGATCTGTTCTGCGATGTGCGGGATCAGATTGCAGGAGAAGTAAACCGGATCCAGACGACTGCCAAGGCCATTGCAGGGCTGGATGTGTTCAGTTCTTTATCTCTGGTAGCGACCAGAAATAATTATGTGAAACCCAAGATCAATGAAAAAGGCACCATCCACATCAAAAATGGCCGTCATCCGGTAGTGGAACTGATGCTGAAGGATGATCTGTTTGTTGCCAACGATACGGTATTGGACAACAATAAGAACCGGATCTCCATCATCACAGGCCCAAACATGGCAGGTAAATCCACCTATATGCGCCAGACAGCCTGATCGTGCTGATGGCACAGATTGGAAGCTTTGTCCCGGCGGACGAGGCAGATATTGGTGTCTGCGACCGGATTTTTACCCGTGTGGGCGCATCCGATGATCTGGCTTCCGGACAGAGTACCTTCATGGTGGAGATGACGGAGGTTGCCAACATCTTAAGAAACGCCACAAGAAACAGTCTTGTGATCTTAGACGAAATTGGGCGGGGCACCAGTACCTTTGACGGCTTAAGTATTGCCTGGGCGGTGGTGGAGTATATCAGCAACACCAGAGTCTTAGGTGCTAAGACCTTATTTGCCACCCATTACCATGAGCTGACAGAGCTGGAGGACACCATGAGCGGTGTCACCAACTACTGTATCGCCGTAAAGGAACAGGGGGATGATATCGTGTTCCTGCGTAAGATCATTAAGGGCGGCGCGGACAAGAGCTACGGAATCCAGGTAGCCAAGCTTGCCGGAGTGCCGGATCAGGTGATCACAAGAGCAAAAGAACTGGTAGAAGAACTCAGCAGTGCGGATATTACCATGAAAGCCAGGGAGATCGCGGAGGCCAGCGCTAACGTATCCCAGCATAAGACGGTCACCAGACCGGATGAGGTGGATCTTAATCAGATGACCTTGTTTGATACAGTGAAAAATGACGATATTATCCACGAATTAGAAGAGATCTCCATCAATGAGATCACGCCGATGGAGGCTCTGAATATCTTAAGCAGACTGCAGAGCAAGCTGAAGAACCGCTGGTAAGGAGGCATTATGCCACATATTACTGTACTGGATCAAAGTACTATCAATAAAATCGCTGCCGGAGAGGTGATCGAGCGTCCCTCTTCGGTGGTAAAGGAACTTCTGGAAAATGCCATTGATGCCCAGGCGACTGCAGTGACTGTGGAGATCCGGGACGGAGGCATTTCCTACATCCGTGTGACGGACAATGGCTGCGGAATCCCGAAGGAAGAGGTTCCGTTAGCATTTCTGCGCCATTCCACCAGTAAGATCAAATCCGTGGAAGATCTATTTACGGTATCTTCTCTGGGGTTCCGTGGTGAGGCCCTTTCCAGTATCGCCTCTGTGGCTCAGGTAGAGCTGATCACCAAGACATCGGAACAGCTTTCTGGTACCCGGTATCAGATCGAAGGCGGTGTGGAGCGAAGCTATGAGGAGGTGGGGGCGCCGGATGGAACCACCTTTCTGGTGCGCAATCTGTTCTATAACACACCGGCCAGACAGAAGTTTTTAAAGACTGCCCAGACGGAAGGAAGCCATGTGGCGGCATTGGTGGAGAAAATCGCCATGTCCCACCCGGATATCTCCATCCGGTTTATCCAGAATAACCAGAACCGTCTCCATACGTCCGGAAACCATAATTTAAAGGACATTATTTACACCGTGTTTGGACGGGAGATCGCTGCCAATCTGCTTCCTGTGGAAAGTGAGCAGGAGGTTCTGCAGGTCCATGGATTTGCAGGAAAACCGGTGATCGCCAGAAGCAACCGGAGCTTTGAGAATTATTACATCAACGGACGGTATGTGAAAAGCGGGCTGATCGGTAAGGCCATTGAGGACGCATACAAGCCATATATGATGCAGCATAAGTATCCGTTTGTGCTGCTTCATATCAGCATTGAGCCAGAGTATCTGGACGTGAATGTGCATCCAACCAAGATGGAGCTGCGGTTCCGTAATGGAGAACAGGTTTACCAGATGCTCTTCCAGGCCATCAGCCAGGCACTGTCTCATAAGGAACTGATTCCGCAGGTGGATCTGGTGAAGCGGGAAGAGGAGAAAGCGTTGGAGGAAGCCAGAAGAGAGCGCCTCATCCGGAGCCATTTGAGGTGAAACGGCAGGCGGCTATGGTGCAGAAATCTGATGAGTCCAGAACAATGCAGCCGCAGGAACCTGCTAAATCCAGAACAATGCAGCCCCCGATCTATAAAAGTGAAGCAGTTTATGGCAAAATTGCGGAAAGTCGTGCGGAGCTTGAGCCGGAAATTCAGGCAGCTGCGCCAGTGGAGTCTCGGAAGCTGGAGCAAAAACAACAGGAGCTGGAGCAAAAACAACAAGAGTTGGAGCAAAAACAACAGGAGCAGGAACAAAAACAACAGGAGCAGGAACAGAAAGCCACAGGGCAGGCAGAACAGCCCCAGCAGTTAGATCTTTTTGAAGAAAAACTCCTGGAGCCCAAGAACCGCATCCGCCACAAGCTGATCGGTCAGCTCTTTGACACCTACTGGCTGGTGGAATTCAACGAACATCTCTACATTATCGACCAGCATGCAGCCCATGAGAAGGTGCTGTATGAGAAGACCATGCAGACACTGAAGACAAGAGAATTTACCTCCCAGATGCTGAATCCGCCGATCATTCTGACCATCGGAAGCACGGAGGAGGTTCTCTTGAAAAAATACATGAAATATTTCCAGGACATCGGTTTTGAAATTGAGCCTTTCGGCGGACGGGAGTACGCGGTACGGGCAGTGCCGGACAACCTGTTTTCCGTGGCGAAGAAAGAACTTCTTATGGAGATGATCGATGACCTGTCTGAGGATGCAGGTGCGAGAACGGCAGACATGATCCATGACCGTGTAGCAACCATGTCCTGCAAGGCGGCAGTCAAGGGCAACAACCATTTGTCCTTTGCGGAGGCGGATCATCTGATCGATGAACTGCTGAACCTGGACAATCCATATGCCTGTCCACATGGGCGGCCAACCATCATTTCCATGAGCAGGTATGAACTGGAAAAGAAATTTAAAAGGATCGTATAAAAATAGGATAAAGATATGAGTGAAAATAAGAAAAAACCGATGATCATCCTGACAGGTCCCACAGCGGTAGGAAAGACTGATCTTTCCATTCAGCTGGCTAAAGCCATTAATGGTGAGATTATCAGCGCTGATTCCATGCAGGTATACCGCCACATGGATATCGGTTCTGCCAAGGTGACACCGGAGGAGATGGATGGAGTTCCCCATCATCTGATCGACGTGCTGGAGCCGGAAGAAGAATTTAATGTGGTGGTGTTCCAGAAGCTGGCGAAAGAGGCATTAACAGGCATCTATGAACGGGGACATATTCCTATCATTGTGGGAGGAACCGGGTTCTACATCCAGGCACTGCTCTATGATATTGATTTTACAGAAAATGACGGTGATACCGCCATCCGCAGGGAACTGGAGAAATTGGCCCAGACCCAGGGAGCCGGCTGCCTCCATCAGATGCTACAGGAGATCGACCCGGAGTCTGCAGCCGCTATTCATCAGAATAATGTGAAACGGGTGATCCGGGCCATTGAGTTCTACCGCCAGACCGGGAAAAAGATCTCCCTGCACAATGAGCAGGAGCGGGAGAAACAGTCCCCATACCAGTTCCTGTATTACGTGCTGGATACAGACCGGAAGACCCTCTATGAGCGGATCGACCGGAGAGTGGATCGGATGATGGAACATGGCCTGGTGGATGAAGTGAAGCATCTGGCAGATATGGGCTGTACCAGGGATATGGTGTCCATGCAGGGGCTTGGTTACAAAGAAATCCTGGATTACCTGTCTGGGGAGATTACCCTGGAGGAAGCCGTTTACATCTTAAAACGGGACACCCGCCATTTTGCAAAACGGCAGATCACCTGGTTTAAGAGAGAGAGGGACGTCCGTTGGCTGGAGCTGGAGCAGTTCCAGAATGACAGGAAGAAGGTCCTGGAACATATATTGGATGAAATTGAAGGAGAAGGAATACGATGAATACAGAAATGGAAACCATGTACGAGAGTCTTGGTATTAGTAAAAAAGTACTGGAGTTTGGCGCTCAGATCGAGGAGCATTTAAAAGAACGGTTTGAGGAGATCGACAAGCGGGCAGAATTTAACCAGATGAAGGTCATCAAAGCGATGCAGGACAACCGGGTCAGTGACATTCATTTTGCGGCAACCACCGGATATGGCTACAATGACCTTGGAAGAGATACCTTAGAGGCAGTCTACGCCAGCGCTTTCCATGGTGAGAGCGCCCTGGTACGTCCACAGTTAACCTGCGGAACCCATGCGTTAGCAGTTGCTTTAGCTTCTAACTTAAGACCAGGAGATGAACTGCTTTCCCCGGTTGGAAAACCATACGATACTCTGGAAGAGGTTATCGGAATCCGGGATTCCATCGGCTCTTTAAAGGAATACGGCGTGTCCTACCGCCAGGTAGACCTTCTGCCGGACGGCTCCTTTGATTTTGAAAATATCAGAAAGGCTATCAACGAGAAAACAAAACTGGTAACGATCCAGAGATCTAAGGGATATGCCACCAGACCAACTCTTTCCGTAGCCAGAATCGGGGAACTGATCTCCTTTATCAAGAGCATCAAGCCAGAAGTGATCTGCATGGTAGATAACTGCTACGGTGAGTTCGTAGAGACCATCGAGCCAACCGATGTGGGAGCAGATATGATCGTCGGTTCCCTGATCAAAAACCCAGGCGGTGGTTTAGCGCCTATCGGCGGCTATATCGTAGGACGGAAAGACTGCATCGAGCGTGCGGCATACCGTTTAAGCGCTCCTGGACTTGGTAAAGAAGTAGGCGCAAGCTTAGGACTGAACCAGTCCTTTTACCAGGGATTTTTCCTGGCTCCGACAGTTGTTGCAGGCGCATTAAAGGGAGCGGTCTTCGCAGCCAATATCTACGAGAAGCTGGGCTTTGACGTGATCCCCAATGGAACCGAGTCCCGTCACGACATCATCCAGGCGATCACCTTCGGAAAACCAGAAGGTGTGATCGCATTCTGTCAGGGTATCCAGGCAGCTGCTCCGGTAGACAGCTATGTAGCTCCGGAACCATGGGATATGCCGGGTTATGATGCGCCGGTTATCATGGCGGCAGGTGCTTTTGTACAGGGTTCTTCCATTGAGTTAAGCGCTGATGGACCGATCAAACCTCCATATGCCGTTTATTTCCAGGGAGGTCTGACCTGGTATCATGCAAAACTGGGAATTCTGATGTCTTTACAGAAACTGGTAGACGCAGGAATGGTGGACATGTTAAAATAAACCTGTCTGGAGTTCGTCGTATGGGGAGTTACGGGAAAGGACAGACATGGAGAAACAGACCATGAAAGAGATCCCGGTCAATGACCGGCCATACGAAAGATGTATCAAACAGGGTCCGGAGGCTTTAAGCGATGAGGAGCTGCTGTCCGTGATCATACGGACCGGCAGCAGGAAGGCCAATTCCTTAGAGACCGCCCGGCAGATTCTGAGACTGAATTATCCCCAGGATGGTATCCTGGGACTATGCCACTTAACACTTCCGGAATTAAAAGAGGTGGAGGGGATCGGTGATGTAAAAGGCATCCAGCTTCTGTGCATCGGGGAATTGTCCCGGCGGATCAGCAGAAGATTTGTCATGTCGGAGATCACCCGGTTCCAGAACCCGGAAGAAGTGGTGAATTACTATATGGAAGAGATGCGCCACATGGAGCAGGAGCAGCTTCATGTGATGCTGACAGATAATAAACAGGGAATGATACGGGATGTGCTGATTTCCAAGGGAACCGTCAACGCCTCCATCGTATCGCCGAGAGAAATTTTGATTGAAGCACTGAGATACCGGGCAGTGGGGATGATCATGGTACATAACCATCCCAGCGGTGATCCGACACCCAGCCGGGAGGACTGTTCCATTACCCAGAGGGTGAAGGAGGCGGGAAAACTGGTGGGCATCCAGCTGCTGGATCACATTGTCATTGGAGACGGGTCATACAGCAGTTTTAAAAAAGAAGGAATGTTATAGCACATGGAATCAAAATATACGCGTTATTTATTAATCGGACTGACAGTGTTCTGTATCGCCCTCATCGGAATTACATCCTTTTCCGATGGGTGGCTGGCACCTCTCAGGACAGGAGTGGGATATTTTCTGATCCCGATCCAGTCCGGAGTCAATAAGGTTGGTATTACCATTTATGATGAACTGACAGATTACGCCAGCTTAAAATCTGCCCTGGATGAGAACAAAAAACTTCAGGAGGAAGTGGCCCAGTTAACGGAGGAGAACAATCGTCTGGTTTCGGATCAGTTTGAACTGCGGAGATTGCGGGAGCTGTACAACCTGGATCAGGAGTATCTGCAGTATGAGAAGACAGCAGCCAGAGTCATTGCCAAGGACTCTGGAGACTGGTTTCAGGTATTCCGTGTGGATAAAGGTTCAGCAGATGGAGTGGAAGTGGGCAGTAATGTGATGGCAGGCGGAGGTCTGGTGGGTATCGTTACAGATGTAGGCGCCCATTACGCCACAGTCCGTTCCATCATCGATGATTCCAGCCGTGTCAGTTCGATGGCTGTCCAGTCCGGAGATACCTGTATCGTTGCAGGAGACTTAACCCTCTATGAAGAAGGACGGCTTCGTATTACCAATATCCAGAAGGATGCCGATGTAAAAGAAGGGGATCGGATCGTAACCTCGAACATCAGTTCCAAGTTTTTGCCAGGAATTCTCATTGGCTACGCTTCCGACATCACCCTGGACAGTAATCAGCTTACCAGTTCCGGTTATCTGGTTCCGGTGGTTTCTTTCCGTAATCTTCAGGAAGTGCTGATCATCACCCAGGTAAAAGAGACAGGAGATCAGGTGGGACAATGACCATGAACATGAGAATCAAACGGGCAGGGATCAATCTATGTCTGATGATCCTTGCGTTTACCATCCAGAATTGTGTGTTCCCGTTGATGCCATTTCTGACGGCAACGCCGAATCTGCTTCTGATCCTGACATTTTCCTTTGGTTTTATTGAGGGAAAGCAGGCAGGTATGTTTTACGGTGTTCTGGCGGGAATCCTGCTGGACCTGTTTTACAGCGGACCTTTTGGATTTTACACGTTGTTTTACATTTATGTAGGATATCTGAACGGAATCTGTACCAAATATTATTATGAAGATTATATTACCCTTCCGCTGATCTTAAGCCTGGTCAACGAACTGGCATACAATCTGTACATCTATGTGTTCCGTTTTCTGATCCGCGGAAGACTGAATATTCTGTATTATTTAAGAGAACTGATGATCCCAGAGATCATTTTTACTGTTGTGACCACTTTGTTTCTCTACCGCCTGATCCTGTTTATCAACCGGTGGCTGAAACGCATGGAAAATAGGAGAGATACGACCATTGTTTAGAGACATTTTAGAAATTCTGCAGGAAACAGTAAAAAAAATCGCAGGTTCCAGGGTATTTGCCCTGGCAGTCATCTTTACCCTGATGTTTTTTGGACTGATCGGTAAATTGTTCAATATGCAGATCATAAACGGCGAACAGTATCTGACCCAGTATGTGTCCAAAACCTTGCAGACGGTCTATACCCCTGGAACCAGAGGGAATATTTATGACCGTAATGGCAATGTGCTGGCGCACAATGAACTGGCTTATGCGGTAACCGTCCAGGATACTGGTGCATACCGGAAAAACCAGGATAAAAACCTGATGCTTCTCAATCTGATCCGGGTGCTGGAAAAACATGGAGAGACGGTAGAAGGAAAACTGGAGATCACCATTGATCAGAATGGGGATATGGTGTTTACAGCGTCTTCAGAAGCAGCGAGGAAACGTTTCCTCGGGATTATTACGGTCTGACCTCGGTAGATAAGCTGGATGATCCGGACGGGAAATATCCATCCAATGTTTCAGCCAGAGATATTTTTGAACAGCTGAAGGATGAAAAGCATTATGACATAAAACGGCTGAAGGACGAGAAAGGCAATCCGATCGTTCTGACGGATGAAGAGGCCTTAGCCATTGCCAACATCCGGTATACGATGTCTCTGACGGACTATCAGAAATATAAGAGCACAACAGTAGCTACCAATGTTTCTGAAGAGACGGTGGCGGAGATCGAGGAGAGTGTGGCAGAGCTTCAAGGTGTTGGAATTGAAGAATCCACCATCCGTGTTTATGATGACAGTATTTATTTTGCCCCGATCATCGGCTATACCGGAAAAGTCCAGTCTGACCAGCTGGAGGAACTGAAAAAATTAGATGAAAATTATGAAGTGACTGATATCGTAGGGCGTATCGGTATTGAGGAAGCCTTAGAGCAGGAACTGCAGGGGAAAAAAGGCGTACAGAATCTGTACGTGGACAGCCGCGGCCGGATACTGAAAGAAGATGAAAATGGAACCGAGCCGGTGGCAGGCAATGATGTCTATCTGACCATCGATGCGGATCTCCAGAAAGGAATCTATCATCTGTTAGAGAGACAGCTGGCTGGTATTTTGACGGAGCGTCTGGTAAACCGTGATGTGACGGAACTGGAAAACCAGGATTCCAGTAAGAAGAAGATCCCGATCAAGGATGCGTATTATCAGCTGATCAATAACAACGTGCTTTCTTTAAAACATATGGAATCGGAAGAAGCTGGTGCCATCGAACAGCAGATCCATCAGAAATTTCTTTCTTCCAGAGAACAGATCATGAAAGAACTGGAAAGCCAGTTGTATAACCCGAATGCACCGTCCATGGCGGAGCTGCCGGAGGATCAGAAGGCTTACATGCAGTATATTTACAGTTACCTGTCAGATTCTACTGTTGGGATCATCCAGAGGGACAAGATTGACAGCTCCAGCCCGGAAGCGGAGAACTGGAAAAATGAAACCATCAGTCTCAGGGATTATCTTTACAGCGGTATTTCCAATAACTGGATCGATACGACGAAGCTGGAGGTGTCCAGCAGATATTCCAGTGCGGATGACAGCTACGATGCCATTGTACGGTATATTCTGGACCATTTAAAGGATGACACGAAATTTACCAAGAGGATTTACCGTTATCTGATCAATCAGGGAGTAGTGACCGGACGGGAACTTTGTCTGGCACTTTATTCCCAGGGGGTATTCCCATCTGATGAGCAGCAGGTTTCTCTGCTGACAGGCAACGGAGAAAATTATGCGTATTCATTTATGATCGATAAGATCTCCAAGATTGAATTGACACCGGCCCAGCTGGCTCTGGATCCATGTACGGCAGGATGTACGGTGACAGATGTCAATACGGGAGAGATCCGGGCACTGGTCACCTACCCAAGTTATGACAATAACTTGCTTTCTGGTACGGTAGATGCAGCTTATTACAGTAAGTTAAATGATGACCTGTCTCTTCCGCTCTACAACAATGCCACGCAGGCAAGAAAAGCGCCAGGCTCTACATTTAAGCCAATTACAGCGATTGCTGCTCTGGAAGAGGGGGTGATCTCCTTAGGAGAAACCGTAGAGTGTACCGGTATTTATGAGGAAGTATCCCCGTCTATCAAATGTTGGATCTATCCGGGACGTCATGGACATCTGACGGTATCAGGCGGAATCCAGAATTCCTGTAACTATTTTTTCGCAGAGATGGCACATCGGCTTTCCACAGATGAAAATGGTGTATATTCGACGGACAGGGGTATCCGGACGATCCAGAAATATGCGACCATGTTTGGTCTGGATCACAAATCCGGTATTGAAATTTCTGAAAATGATCCGAAACTGACCACGGAAGACCCGGAGCGTTCTGCTATGGGACAGGGTACCAACTCCTACACCAATGTGCAGCTTTCCAGATATGTCTCCGCGCTGGCTAACCGGGGAAATGTTTATGAGTTAAGTCTGGTTGACAAGGTGATGACTTCTGATGGCAGGATGGTCCGTGAGCATCAAACGGAGCTTTCCAGTCAGGTAGAGGTGGCAGACAGTACCTGGGATGCAGTACAGACTGGCATGAGGGCCGTAGTATCGGAAGGCTCTGCAAAGGATATCTTTAAAGATCTGGAAGTAGAGATCGCAGGTAAGACAGGTACTGCACAGGAGAACAGCCGTGCGAACCATGCGTGGTTTATTTCTTATGGTCCATATACCAACCCGGAGATCAGCGTGACGGTCAATATCCCTTATGGATATACTTCCTCTAACGCTGCGGCAGTAGCTAAAAATGTATACCGTCTGTATTATGGATATACATCCCTGGATGAGATCCTGAATGCAGGAGCGTTGAGAGCAAGCAACGTCGTGATCGGCGATTAAAAAAATTAAAGAAGGTGATCGGTCATGAAAAACACCGTAGTCATTAAAGGAAATAAATCTGGTATGACGGTAATCCTGGATCCGGAAGCAGCGTATGAGACGCTGCTTCTGGACATTGCCGCCAAGTTTGAAGAGAGCGCCAGATTCTGGGGATCTGTACAGATGACGCTGACTTTGGCGGGGCGCCCCCTGACCCCAGAACAGGAATTTGAGATCGTTAATGTGATCACAGAGCATTCCCAGATCGAGATTTTATGCCTGGTAGATCAGGATATAAACCGGATCCGCCGGTGTGAAAGAGCACTGAAAAACCGTCTGATGGAGCTGTCTTCCAACACTGGTCAGTTTTTTCGCGGTAATTTAAAAGCAGGGGAATTACTGGAAACAGAGACCAGTCTTGTAGTGATCGGTGATGTGGAAAAAGGCGCAAGGATCATTTCCAGGGGGAACGTGGTGATCCTCGGAGATCTGCATGGCAGTGTGACTGCAGGCGCCTCCGGCAACGAAAAGACAGTGATCGTTGCCCTGGATATGGCTCCCCAGCAGCTGAAGATCAGTGAAGTACAGGCGGTTTACCCGGAAAAGGGAAAACGTTTAGGCAAGGGACCATCTATTGCTTATGTGGAGAATCAAGGCATCTGTGTGAAAAATACTAAAAAAAATATATTTGACCTATTTAAATATAATTAATACTGGAAATATTAGAAAATATAGAGTAAAATATTTGTTGGTAAGAATTTATTGCAGGAGGATGGAACTATGAGTGAAGTCATTGTGATTACCTCCGGAAAAGGCGGGGTGGGCAAAACCACAACCTCGGCAAACATTGGAACAGGACTGGCTATATTAGGTAGAAGAGTTGTGATGATCGATACGGACATCGGGCTTCGGAATCTGGATGTGGTCATGGGACTGGAGAACCGGATCGTATATAATCTGGTAGATGTGGTCGAGGGAAACTGCAGGATGAAGCAGGCCTGATCAGAGACAAAAGATATCCAAACCTTTCTTTACTTCCGTCTGCACAGACGAGAGATAAATCAGCAGTAAATCCTGAACAGATGATAAAACTGATCGATGATCTGCGGGATGAGTTTGACTACATTCTGTTAGACTGTCCGGCCGGAATCGAGCAGGGATTTAAGAATGCCATTGCAGGAGCAGACCGGGCGCTGGTTGTGACCACACCGGAGGTATCAGCCATCCGTGATGCAGACCGGATCATCGGATTGTTGGAGAACCAGGAGATAAGGGATATCCAGCTGATCGTTAACCGTGTCCGTATGGATATGGTCCGAAGAGGCGATATGATGTCTGTGGATGATGTGATGGATATTTTAGCAATCCCTCTTATGGGAACGATACCAGATGATGAGGCGATCGTGATTCTACCAACCAGGGAGAACCTCTGGCAGGTACGAATACGCCATCCGGACAAGCATATCTGGACATCAGCAGGCGGATCATGGGAGAGGAGATCCCTATGTATGCACCGCGGCAGAACCGGACTTTTTTTGCACGGCTTTCAGGACTTTTAAAGCGTGCATAGGAGGGCGGCCATGAAGCGAGAACCAGGTGTACCTATGAAACGGTCCGGGGAGATCGCCATCCGGCGGCTGAAATTACTGCTTGTAGCAGATAAAGCAGACTGTTCACCGGAACTGATCGAGATGATCCGGCGTGATATCTGTGCTGCTTTGTCAAAGTACATGGATGTGGATGCAGCAAGGATGGAGATTGCCGTAAAACATCAGGAGGACACCTCCTCAGAACGATATACAACAACCCTTTACGCAAAGTTACCAGTACACAGCATGAGATTGAAGGGATTTTTTTAACAATGCTTTTTGATTACAACTTTAAAAGATACAATTTCCGGATCCTGATCTATGTGATCCTGCTTAGTGGGATCGGAGTTATGGCAATCTGGAGCGCGACAAACCAGGACCGTTCCATGATCGCAAAACAGATTTTTGGTATTATTTTAGGACTGATCCTTGCGATCTGTCTTTCCCTGGTCGATTATACCAGGCTCCTTTCCTTACATGTTTTGATTTATGGAGCCTGCGTGGTGTTTCTGGCTGCAGTACTTCTTATGGGACGGACTGCCGGCGGAGCGACCAGATGGCTGATCCTTCCAGTGATCGGAGCGATTCAGCCAGCAGAATTTGTAAAAATCGGACTGATTCTGTTCTTTTCCTGGTATTTTCAAAGATATCAGGAAAAGGTCAATCAGCCCATTACCCTGGCAGTTGGAGCTGCACTGTTTGCGCTTCCTGCCTTTATGATTTTGGAGCAGCCGAACCTTTCCACAACTCTGGTTACTACGGTGATCATTGCGTCGGTTGTATTTTGTTCCGGTGTCAGTTACAAGTGGATTTTAGGAGTTCTGGCAGTGCTGTTTCCCCTTGGAGCGGTGTTTGTATACATGCTCCAGTATGAGATGATTCCATTTTTGAGGGGATATCAGGCAACACGAATTTTAGCCTGGATCAACCCAAAGGAGTATTCCGCTGCTTACTGGCAGCAGGAGAATTCCATTATGGCCATTGGCTCCGGACAGCTCTGGGGCAAAGGTCTAAACAATACAGAGATCGCCTCTGTCAAGAATGGTAATTTTCTGTCGGAGGAACAGACGGATTTTATTTTTGCGATAATCGGAGAAGAGATGGGATTTGTCGGCGCGATGATCGTGATCGCCCTGTTTCTTCTTTTGGTTTATGAATGCCTGATGATGGCGTATCGGGCCAAGGATCTTTCTGGAAGACTGATTTGTACAGGCATGGCAACACTTCTGGCTTTCCAGAGCTTTGCCAATATTGCAGTAGCAACCGCGATATTTCCGAACACAGGCTTGCCGCTTCCATTTGTCAGTTACGGAGTCAGTTCTCTGCTGAGTCTGTATATCGGTATCGGAGTCGTGTTGAATGTTGGATTGCAACGCAGATATAGTAACGAATGGTAATGATTCAGTACCTTCATACGAACGAATAAAGGAGGAAGATATATGAACGTTGGTTTAATCGCTCATGAATCAAAGAAAAAACTGATGCAGAATTTCTGCATTGCGTATAGGGGAATCCTCAGCAAACACTCACTTTATGCGACAGGAACCACAGGAAGACTGATCGAGGAGGTCACCAATCTTAATGTGCACAAGTATCTATCCGGTCATTTGGGTGGAGAACAGCAGATGTGTACAGACATTGAACAGGATCAGCTGGATCTGGTGATTTTTCTGAGGGAGCCGATTGCTCCAAACCGTATGGATCCGGATGGAAGAGGAATTATCCGCATGTGTGATGCACACAATATTCCGGTAGCTACCAACCTGGCAACTGCGGAGCTTCTGATCAAGGCGTTAGAGCGCGGTGATCTGGAGTGGCGTGAGATGTACAAATAGGTGTCAGTATGAAGAAAAAAACGATATACAAGATTGCCTGCTGTCTCACGGCAGGCTTTCTGTTATGCAGCTGTGGAAAAAAGGAAGAAGCTCTGGATCGTCCATACTCATTTACAGAACGCAGTTTTCCTGTGGAACTGACTGATTCCACAGATGGATATGCATCTTTATTTGCCAGCGATCTGTGCGTAGTTACGGATGAGAGCCAGTATTCGCCTTCCGATACTACATCAGAGGCGGCTGGCTTGTTTGATATTACAGATGGGCAGGTTATGTACAGCAAAAATGCCTTTGAGCGGTTATATCCGGCCAGTATTACCAAGGTTATGACAGCGTTGATCGCGATCAAATATGGTGATCTGACAGATACGGTCACGGTTACAGAGGATGCAGTGATCACAGAAGCAGGTGCGACGCTTGCCGGGATTCATCCGGGAGACCAGCTTACCATGGAGCAGCTTTTATATGGTCTGATGCTTCCGTCCGGTAACGATGCAGGAGCGGCTATTGCGGTACATATGGCTGGAAGTATTGATGCGTTTGCTGAACTGATGAACCGGGAAGCCCAGAAACTGGGGGCGACAGGAACTCATTTTATGAATCCACATGGTCTGACCAATGCGGATCATTATACGACTGCCTATGATCTGTATCTGATTTTTAACGAGGCATTAAAGCAGCCGGAATTCCGGAAAGTGACGGGAACCACTTCCTATACAGCAGATTATACCGATGGAAGCGGCAATCCGGTTTCTACTACCTGGGAGGGCGGAAACTGGTATATGGTAGGTCAGAGACAGACTCCGGATGGACTGACTGTATTTTCAGGAAAAACAGGTACTACATCAGCAGCAGGATTCTGCCTGATCATGGCTTCCAGGGACCAGAAAGAGAAGGAATATATCTCTGTTGTCTTAAAAGCGCCAAGCCGTCCGGGACTGTATGACAATATGACAAATATAATTTCCAAAATTGTCGATTAGTGATTGATTTTTCAATAAATTTATACTATAATTATGACAAATCAATTAGACTTTTTATACAAAACCAATAAACTTAAGGAGGGCGTTAACTATGGTGCAGATTATAGCTGGAAAAAAAGGAAAAGGTAAGACAAAACATCTGCTTGATAAGGCTAATGCAGCGATTACAGAGGCAAAGGGATCGATCGTATACTTAGATAAGAGTTCCAAGCACATGTATGAGTTAAGCAACAAGATTCGTCTGATTAATGTAAAAGGATTTGATGTAACAGATAGTTCAGGGTTTATTGGTTTTATTTCTGGAATTATTTCCCAGGATCATGATCTGGAAGTGATGTTCCTGGACAGCTTCTTAAAACTGGCATGTCTGGAGGGACTGGATATTTCTGAGACGATCTCCAGACTGGAAGATATCAGTGAGAAATATCATGTAACATTCGTATTGAGCGTATCTATGGATGCAGATGAGCTTCCAGAGGATGTAAAGAAGGATGTTATCATTTCCTTATAATTTTTACAAAATACATAATGATTGATTTCGAACGAAGATGATCATAAAGTGCCGCAGGATAAGAGATTCTATCATAGAATTTCAGCCTGCGGCATTTTTGATCTGTGTCTTTCTTACTCTTGAACTTTTGAGGGATAGCACGTATAATGGATAAGACGTAAAAGAAAAGGAGGTCGCCTCCTATGGCAAAGAAACCTCAGAAGGTCGTAAGGTACCCAAGAAGCAGTCAGCGGGGACTCAGGGCTTTTATCAGGAATATTAATATTGGAAAACTGATCTTTCTGGTCATTTTTATCTATATGTTATTCAGCGTTTATACCTATTGGTCGAGGGAGAAGATACAGCCTTATGAAGTGACCGAAGGCGCCATTGTGAATGACAGGAATTACACAGGCATTATATTAAGAAAAGAGACAACCCAATATCTGGACACTTCGGGATATGTGAATTATTATGTGCGGGAAGGACGAAGAGTTGCGGTTGGAACCAGTATCTGTTCTGTGGATGAGACGGGAAGCCTGGCACAGCAGCTGGAAGAGATGGGACAGGGACAGTCAGTGCTGTCGGATTCGGATCTGGCAGAGATTAAAAAATCCCTGACCTCTTATAGTCTGGCATATAATGACAACCGTTTTGGTAATGTTTATGATGTGGAATATTCTCTGGAATCTCTGGTTATGGAATATTCTAATTTCGGTGCGATGAGCCAGGGAGAAGATCTGGCAGAGAAGCTGGGAGGCAATTTTAAGCAGTTGAAAGCACCGGTCAGTGGAATTGTTTCTTATGCAGTGGATTCTTATGAGAATCTGGATGAAACCTCCATTAACGCAGATGTATTTGACCGGACCGGTTATTCCAGATTGACGATCAAGACCGGACAGCCTGCGGAGACCGGAACACCGGCTTACAAGGTGATCACCGATGATACCTGGTCAGTGGTATTTCCTCTGGGAGAAGAGGATCTGGCACAGTTTGGGGACCAGACCAGTCTGAAGATTAATTTTCCAAGTGAAAATCTGACTATGAATGGCGCATTTTCTGTTCTTACAGGAACGGATGGAAAAACCTATGGAAAATTGGATTTTAAACGATTTATGATTCAGTTTGAAGCAGATCGGTATGTGGATTTTGAAGTGGTCACAGAAGAGGTAAAGGGATTAAAAATTCCATTAAGCTCTGTTGCCAGCAAAGATTTTTACCGTGTCCCGGCAGAATATTTAACCACCGGTGGCGATGGCAATGATTCAGGGTTCAATAAAGAAGTGTATTCTGATCAGGGAACCTCGATTGTGTTCGTTCCTGCAACGATTTATTATTCAGATGAAGAATCCTGTTATATCGATATGGGAGAAGAGGAAGGAATCCATGCAGGAGACTATCTGATAAAACCGGGATCTCAGGATCGGTATCAGGTGGGGCAGACTGGATCGCTGCAGGGAGTTTATAATATCAATAAGGGTTATTCCGTATTTCGTCAGATAGAGATTCTGGCAGAGAATAACGAGTTTTATATTGTACAGAAAGGAACCAGATATGGTCTGAACGTTTATGATCATATCATTCTGGACGCAGACGCCGTAGAAGGCGAAGGTGTATTAGTATATCAGTAAGGAGAGAGATTGCATGGTTGCCAGACAATATGATGAGATAAAAAAACGTGTAGAAGCGGCCTGCCTGCGGGTGGGAAGGAGACCGGAAGAAGTGACTTTGATCGCTGTCAGCAAGACAAAACCAGTGGAGATGCTTCGGGAAGCTTACGAAGCTGGAGCCAGAGACTTTGGAGAGAATAAGGTACAGGAGATTCTGACCAAAGAGCCAGAGCTTCCGGAGGATATCCGATGGCATATGATCGGCCATCTGCAGACCAATAAGGTGCGGCAGATCGTAGGAAAGACCTGTCTGATTCATTCAGTAGATTCCCTTCATCTTGCAGAGACGATCCACAAGGAATCAGTGAAAAAAGGAATCGTGACCCAGATTCTTCTGGAGGTCAATGTGGCAGAAGAGGAAAGTAAGTTCGGTTTTCATGCAGAAGAAGTGGAAAATGCCTTAAAACAGATCCAGGAGCTTTCTGGAGTCTGTGTCCGGGGCCTGATGACCATTGCGCCATTTGTGGACAATTCCGAAGATAATCGCCCTGTTTTTCAAAAATTAAATAAATTATATGTTGACATGAAAAGTAAAAACATTGATAATGGTACTATGAATATTCTGTCCATGGGTATGACTGGAGACTTTGAAGTTGCAATAGAGGAAGGTGCAACCATGGTCAGGGTAGGCACCGGAATCTTTGGTGCAAGATAGTAAGATGGGAGATTAGAAATGGGCGTTTTTGGAAAAATTATGGATAGCCTGCGGTTAAGCGACAACGAGGATGATGATTACTTCCTGGATGACGATTATGAAGATGAGAAACCGGAGAAGAAAAGCTTTTTCGGTAAAAAAGATAAAGAGCTGGATGATGATTATGGCTATGACGAGCCGGACGAGCCAGTGTCCAAGCCAAGATTTTTAGGCAGATCCTCTAATAAGGTAGTTCCGATGAAACGCGGCGGCATGGAAGTGACGATGGTAAAACCAACCTCCATGAATGATTCCCAGGAGATCTGTCAGTACCTGCTGGCTGGTAAGGCAGTGGTGCTGAATATGGAAGGACTGAACATGGAAGTAGCGCAGCGGATCATTGATTTCGCTTCCGGAGCAACGTATTCCATGAATGGTAATCTGCAGAAGATTTCCAACAGTATTTTTATTGCAACGCCGGAATCAGTTGAGCTGTCTGGAGATTTTCAGGAACTGATCAGTGGAGGCGCGACCTCTTTTTCAGGCATGGGAATGCGTATTTGATAAATGTGAGAAATACTACGAGAATAAACAGTGAAGGAGCAGACGGTTGGGTCAGATAAACCGTTTGCTTTTTCATATGATGCTGATACCAGGGTCAAAAGGTCAGAAGTTCGACGCAAGCTTGCTTGCAGGAGAATTTTTGACCTTGAGACCCGCCAAAAACATGAGTAAGCAGCCATTTTTCAAAGAAAAATGAGCGAATTACGAATGTTTTTGAGGATTGCGGGAGCACGCAGTGCAGAGCAATCCGGTATCAGAGTGAGGATTGCGGAAAACAGGAGGAGATTATGGAGAGACGAATGACAGTCCATCAGGATGGGAATCCGATTTATGATATTGTGATGAGTGATTCCTTTGGCTCCTTGGCGACGGAGGTTGCAAAGCTTGCGGTTGAAGGACGCCGGATCTGCATTGTGACAGATTCTACAGTAGCAGGATTGTATCTGGAAGAGGTGAGGGAACGCTTGGCCGGATGCTGCAAAGAGGTTGTGACTTTTGTATTTCCAGCAGGTGAGGAAAATAAGAATCTAAAGACGGTCCAGGCGCTGTATGAGACACTGATCCTGAATCATCTGGACAGAAAAGATCTTCTGGTGGCCCTTGGCGGTGGTGTTGTAGGCGATCTGTGCGGTTATGCGGCGGCAACCTATCTGCGCGGTGTGTCATTTATCCAGATACCGACCACGCTTTTATCCCAGGTGGACAGCAGTATTGGCGGAAAGACAGGCGTAGACTTTGATGCGTATAAAAATATGGTAGGCGCATTTCACATGCCCAGGCTGGTATATATCAATGTGAAAACTCTGACGACTCTTTCACAGGAACAGTTTTCCTCTGGAATGGGTGAGATCATCAAGCACGGGCTGATCAAAGATGCTGCGTATTATCAGTGGCTGAAAGACAACCGGGAGAAGATCATGGCGAGAGATTTAGAGGCATGTGCAGACATGATCGAACGAAGTGATGAGATCAAACGTGAAGTCGTTGAGAAAGATCCGACTGAGCAGGGAGACCGTGCACTTTTGAACTTTGGGCATACACTGGGCCATGCCATTGAAAAATTAAAGAATTTCCAGATGCTTCACGGTCACTGCGTTGGTGTTGGCTGTATCGCAGCGGCAGCAATTTCCCAAAAACGAGGCTATCTGACGGAGGCACAGGTACAGGATATCCGGGAAACCATGAAAGCATTTCAGGTAGAGGAAAGGGTCTCAGGTGTTGATCCGGCAAAAGTGGTCGCTGCAACGAAAAATGATAAAAAGATGGATGGCAATACCATCAAATTTATTCTTCTGAAAGAGATCGGCTCCGCTTATGTGGATCGTCAGGTGACAGAAGAGGAGATGAAACTGGGACTGGAAGCAGTTCTGGAGTAAGGAGAATTTCATATATGAATCAGAAAATAAAAGCGGTTCTGGGATTTTTGGTGTCCGGAGCAGTTCTGACTGCCATTGATCAGTGGACCAAGAGCTTGGCAGTAGCAGGTTTAAAAGGAAAAGAACCATTTGTGATCTGGAAGGATGTATTTGAACTTTTATATTCCGAGAACCGGGGCGCAGCATTTGGTGTCCTTCAGGGAAAACACGGATTTTTCTTCCTGGTAGCGGCTTGTGTGTTTGTGGCAGCTCTTTATGTGACCTGGAAGCTTCCTAATGAAAAGAAATTTGTCCCGCTGCGGATCTGTGTCACTCTGATTACGGCAGGGGCAGCAGGCAATCTGATCGACCGGGTGGCTCAGGGCTATGTGGTAGACTTTTTGTATTTCATTCTGATTGATTTTCCAATCTTTAATGTGGCAGACTGCTATGTTACCGTAGCGACAGCGGTTCTTTTAATCCTTCTGATGAAGGTTTACAGTGATGAGGATCTTGCGGTTCTGTGGCAGAAGAGAAAGGAGTCCTAGGTGAAGCAGCACTATATGGTATCAGAGGAACAGGAGGATCTGCGGATTGACCGCTATCTGTCAGAAGCCTGCGAAGAACTGTCCCGTTCCTATGTTCAGAAACTGTTAAAAAACCAGGATGTGTTAGTGAATGGCGGTCCGGTAAAGGCCAGTTACAAGGTGGCTGCAGGTGACCAGATCGAAGTGGATGTGCCAGAGGCAGTGGAGCCGGAAATTGTGGCGGAAGAGATGAATTTGGAGATCCTTTATGAGGATCAGGATGTGATCCTGGTCAATAAGCCGAAGGGAATGGTTGTGCATCCGGCAGCAGGACATTACACGGGAACTCTGGTCAATGGACTGATGGCCCATTGCAGGGATGAGCTTTCCGGTATTAACGGTGTTATGCGTCCGGGGATTGTCCACCGGATCGATATGGACACCACCGGAGTTCTGATCGTATGCAAAAATGATTTTGCCCATAATTCCATTGCAGCCCAGTTAAAAGAGCATTCGATTACCAGAAAGTACCGGGCGATTGTTTATGGCGTGATCAAAGAAGATGAGGGAACTGTGGACGCACCGATTGGCAGACATCCGGTTGACCGGAAAAAAATGAGTATTAATGAAAAAAATGGACGGCGTGCGGTGACTCATTACCGGGTATTAAAGCGTTTTTCTAAATATACCTACATTGAGTGCCAGTTAGAAACCGGAAGGACGCATCAGATCCGTGTTCATATGGCCAGCATCCATCATCCTCTTGTGGGAGATACGGTTTATGGACCGGAGAAAAGCCCTTTCCATCTGCAGGGGCAGACGCTTCATGCAGGTGTGTTAGGTTTTATCCATCCAAGAACCGGTGAATACATGGAATTTACAGCGCCATTGCCGCAGTATTTCACAGAGCTTTTGCAGAAATTAGAAAATATGTAAATATTTATATACTTTTTTCTTATTTTGTTGTATAATAAGTTCAAGAAGAAAAATTGTATGACAATATATTCCGAAGGGAGAGGATCATATGAGCAACTTAGTAATTACAATCGGAAGACAGTGTGGAAGTAGAGGTAAGACGATCGGCAAGAAGGTTGCAGAAGCTTTAGGCGTGAAATGCTATGATAAGGAACTTCTGACAGAAGCAGCAAAGCACAGTGGTCTTTGTGAGGAACTGTTCGAGACCCATGATGAGAAGCCAACGAACAGCTTTTTATACTCCCTGGTGATGGATACCTATTCTTTGGGCTATACGACATCTGCATACATGGATATGCCGATCAATCATAAGATTTTCCTGGCACAGTTCGACACGATCAAGAAACTGGCAGATCAGGAGTCCTGCGTGATCGTAGGACGCTGCGCGGACTATGCGTTAGCAGATTATCCGGATACGGTTTCTGTATTTATCAGTGCTGATGAGGTTGATAAGATTGAACGCATTAAAGAACTTCATAATGTAAATGATGCAAAGGCAAGAGACATTATGATCAAGCTGGATAAGAAGCGTTCCAGCTATTATAATTATTATGCAAGCAAACGCTGGGGTGATTCCAGAAGTTATGATCTGTGTATCAACAGCAGTGCTGTCGGCATTGATGGAGCAGTGAAGATCATTCTTGAATTTGCGAAATTAAAGCAGGAGCAGAACAAGGCAAAAGCAGCAAAGCCGGAAGAGAAAAAAGAATCATAACTATGAGGGGATGAAGCGTTATATAGCATCAAAAGCTTTTGATCCCAACATCAAAATCATAAGAGGCACGCGCGGAGCCATGTGAGAATAAAACATGGCTCCGTTTTTTATGTCCTATTGTTCTTTCTATTTCCTTTTAACGAAATTTTAAAAAGTTCATCATTAAAAAATGGCTTGGATAGGGGAAAATCTAGTAATTAAGCCAATATTTTAACATGATAAAGAACGAAAAAACGGAGAAAAAATAGAGATGTTAGCAACACGTTAGCGACAAATCTCTATTTTTTCAATCTCTTCTCGAAGGTCTTCTATTGCGCGGTGACCATAAATGGCATTGGTAATATCAGATCCGAAACTATGCCCAAGCATACGTTTACGGTCATTTTCGCTAACATGATATTTCTCACAAAGCCTGGAGAAGGTATGGCGTCCGTCGTGGGGAGTATGCCTTTCGATTCCATATTTTTCCAGTGCAGAATACAAATGCTGGCGGTAACTTGCCACAGAGGTATTCAACATGCATCCATCACGTTCCTGACGTCTACGAACCAACTCATAAATTCCAGAATGAATTGGAACAATTCTATTTTTGCTGGTCTTCGTTTTTATTCCACCAAAGAAATAACGTTCTTCCAGATTGACGGTTATGGATTTCCATGCTGTGATGCGGTAACCGGAGTAGCAGATAATGAGCATCAATTCTATGATCGGATCATCCTTATGGTTCCATAGAAGCTGAAGTTCATCATCAGTGAAAGGAATACCGGACTCATCATCATTAGGAATGTTGATCTGTATGAATTTTGAGTAGTCTTCACGGGTATATTCGTAGATGATGGCGTATTTATACAGCTGATGGAGCAGACTGACCATATGTTCAATACTGGCGTGGCGATTAGGACTTTCGTCCAAGGCACGCTGCAGATCTTCGTGACGAAGAGAAAGAAACTCACGGTTATGTAAAACAGAAAGGCGCTTGAATGCGGCTTTCATGCAGCTGATAGTGCTGACAGAATATGTCTTGGAATGGTCGCGTTCAAACTTCCAGGAGTAAAATTCTTCATACATTTCTTTGAAAGTTTTCTGTGGAGCAGAGTCAGAGGTTGTACGTTTGGCAGCATTAAAATCCGACACAATTCCCTGGATCAGATCCGCCGGCTTCTTCACTTCCAGATGATCCGGAAGTTCCTGCCCTGGTGTGTAGCTGCCGGAGTGGTATGCAGTCAGGACACCGAAGCCAGCGATCCAGGAACTGACGTAGGCAAGAGCCTTAGGGGTAACAGGCGATCCGTTCAGGCGGAATTCGGTGACCGGCGGGTATACGGCATACGGATTGGTACGTTTACCGGAAAGTTTCTTGATGGATCCAAAGCCATTGGGGAGTTTGGGATATTTGCGGGACATAAAGTACCTCCTAAAAAATGGGTATAAAAAATACACCCCTTGCCAGGATGCTCTGCAAATGATATAATTCAGATGTTTGAGGTCTGATGTACCACTTCCAGAGCGATCTGGCAAGAGTAGATCTATGAAAAACCGTTCCTGTTGGCGCAGGGGCGGTTTTTCATTTTGACGATCTTGGCGACGCCACCAAGATCGTTAGAGTAAATCTTTGATTTTGATGTTCAGTCCCGGGTAAATTCCTACAGGAATATCCTGTGAGAAGGAGTAGATCATAGGAGCAAAATCATTTTCGTAGTGATAAACGGTAACACGTTCCTTAACTGGATCAACAACCCAATATTCCCGGACACCGGCCTGAGAGTAAATAACATTTTTGATACCATAGTCCAGCTTGCGGCTGGATGGGGACACAACTTCGAAGACCAGATCCGGAGCTCCGGAACATCCGCGGTCGGTCAGTTTGTTAGGATCACAGATTACAGAGACATCCGGCTCTACCCAGTTTTTATCATCGGCATCAAGATTCACGGCAAAAGGAGCAGGATAGACTCGGCAGGATCCATGGTGATCAGCAATGTATTTGCGTAGAAGATAGTGGAGACCAGAAACAATCTCCTGGTGAATCCGGCCAGGCGGTGCCATAGCATAAAATTTACCGTCAATCAGTTCGGCACGTTCCCCCTCTGGAAGCGACCAATAATCTTTGGATGTGTAATGATCATCTTTTAATAATGGCATAGAAGAGCCTCCTTTCATTTAGTGAGTATAACCATTTTAATGGGAATGCCACTTGAATGCGCGACGGAAACCTAATTTTTCTGCTTCATCCGTGGTAAAAACAAAGCATTCACCTGGCTGATTAATTTTTACTGAATCGTATTGCTGATCTGTTGGAAGATGATATATTTTGGTTTCCATATTATATTCATCTTTTCCGATATTACATTTGATCCTAGGGAAATCTCCAATTTCATAATGCTCTTTATATTTAATGTCTAAGTAGCTTGCAAATTTTTTAGCAGTTTCTGAAAGAGAGATATTTGTAATAAAAATACCATGCACCAGCTCAGGATGATAATTGTGTTCAATTATATAGCTAACAACGGTTCCGTAAAGCTGAGCAATGTGTTTTTCGTGAATCTGTTTTTTAGAAGACCAATATTTACATTGAACTATGCCAATTTCTCCGTTTTGGGAAATAATTAAATCTCGACCAAGATCATTTATTCCATTGTTGATACCAAAATAATCGACAGAATAACCTAAACACTGATATTTATAACCAACATACAATTCATAATCTCTACCAATTTCCCACTTTGTTTTATGACGGTTAATGTAATTGTTTAAGATAATTTGATTTTTCTCGGCATCGCTTAACACAAACCATATAGCATCATCAATTCTAGTAGAAGTATCAGATGGAGTAGGGTTGGAATCTTCATAATCGTCATAGTCTTCCAAATCAGGAAAAAGAGAGTATAATTCTTTGATTTTGTAGCGCAACTGGTTGAGTTCTACTAGGTATGATTTTGTTTGCTTCTTTAGATCGTCTATTCGCATGGCTTCAACAAGAGCAGGTCTTTTTTTATTGCTCAAGTAGTCAATAGAATTTTGATATTGAATAGCTTGTAATCTGCTAATAATTCAGACATGTAGGAATAGGCACTTTCTTTTGAAGAAGCGAGTTTCTTAAAATCATAATAGGTTTTATTAATATATTTCTCTTTACTTCGTAGATCCTCGTATTTTTTGAAATAATTTCATACTGATTATTATAACGTTTAAACTTCAAATATTCGTCATAAGTTTGTTTTTGCCGAATTTTATATTGTGCTATATTTGAGTTTAATAGGGCAGTTTGTTCAGCTGTTTTTTTGTCAAATTCTTTTAATTTTATCTGATATTCCGACTCATACTTTTTAGATGATGAATTATTATCCGGAATAGAGATATTGTTCTCTCCAGCGATATTAAGTGACGGAGATGTGTTTATGGATGCAGAACCCCTATGGAGGGATTCGCGTTTTTTCGAAGTTTTAATATATAAAATAAAAATAACTGTTGCTATAAAGGATAAAAGAGAAAGCATCATTGAATAACCCCTCCTTTAAACAATAGCATCATGGGAATGGGCATAAAATTCAATAAGATCCGCTGAATATTGCTCATAATCTCCGTGTTCTATATGATACAATTCATGACGATAGGCTTGTATACGACGCTCACGAGTTAAGCGAGCATTTAAAACAATCGTATAAGACAAACCAGAATCATTAACAACATAAGCAGCAATAGTAGTTGGTAAATTAACTTCGATCGTATTAACATCCGGTGTCGTTGGAATCACCCCTCACTCTGTCAATCATTTGCTTTACAAATTCGATATCTTCCTTTTTTACTTTTCTTGAAGCATCAAAGAGCACTTTGTATTCCGGATTTTCAAATACGAATTGTGCAAGATCACGAGCGTCATTGTTAAAATAATAGTGTTCATCATTTTCGGTTCCATCACGACCAAGCAAAA
Organism: Lachnospiraceae bacterium AM48-27BH; assembly: GCA_003478355.1. Classification (GTDB taxonomy): domain Bacteria; phylum Bacillota; class Clostridia; order Lachnospirales; family Lachnospiraceae; genus UBA3402. The sequence continues at coordinate 39,758 of QUFC01000008.1, read as the reverse complement.
AGTTCATATCAACATTAAACAGATCAGCAATAGCTTCAAGAGTTTCAAAATCAGGCTCACGTTTTCCGGCTTCATACATGCTGATAGTAGATTTAGCAACTCCTATTTTAGAAGCCAACTCAGACTGAGAAAGATTTTCACGTGTTCTTAAGTATTTAAGCATTTCTTTAAATGTGGCCAAAAAGACACCTCCCCTCTACTAATTCTGATTATACACAAAATGTGACTTAAAATCAATACAAAAAATTCACATTAAGTGATTGACAAAAGTACACGAAATGTGTATAGTGTAGATGTACACAAAATGTGAACGGAGGTAAATTATATGGAAATTGATGTTATGAAAATGGCGGAAAAGTTGGTGGCATTACGAGGAGAGAAAAAGCAAGATGAGGTAGCTGAGGAGCTTGGAATTAGCCGTTCTGCACTTTGCATGTATGAAACGGGAAGAAGGGTTCCAAGAGATCCATTAAAGGCAAGAATTGCTAAATATTACCAAAAAAGTATTCCGTTTATTTTTTTTAACGAAAAAGAACACGAAACGTGTACGAACAAATAAAATATAGATTAACAAGACAGGAGGTATAGAAATATACATCTCAAAATGAAGGAGGTGAGCAATCGAAATAAGGTGAAATATGAAAGCAATCATGAAATATCCGGGGAGCAAGTGGAGAATAGCAGACTGGATCATATCACATTTCCCAAAACATCATAGTTATTTGGAACCGTTCTTCGGATCCGGCGGTGTATTTTTCAATAAGCCGCGATCGGACATTGAAACGATCAATGATCTGGATGGAGATGTGGTCAATCTTTTTCAATGGATTCGGAATGATCCGGAGCGTTTAGCCCATGAGATTTATTTTACACCGTATTCAAGGGAGATTTACGAAGAAGCTTTTCAGAAAGAACCCAAGAACGATCTTGAAAAGGCAGTGTTGTTTTATACCCGCTTGAACATGGGACATGGTTTTAGAACAACAGGTGAAAAAGTAGGATGGAAACTTGATGTCCAAGGAAGGGAAAAGGCTTATGCAGCAGCAGACTGGTGCAAGGTACCAGAAAAGATTATGGCAGCAGCCGAACGTCTTAGAGGCGTACAGATTGAGAATCGTCCTGCATTAGAAGTAATAAAAAGGTTCAATTTTGAAAATGTATTGATTTATTGCGATCCACCCTATGTTCTTTCTACCAGATGCCGAAAACAGTATCACAAAGAAATGACGGACGAAGATCACGAGAAACTGCTGAATGCATTACTGAACCATAAAGGTCCTGTAGTAATTAGCGGATATGCTTCACCGCTGTATGAAAGATTTTTAAAAGGGCGGTATAGGGAAGAGCATGAGAACCGAACGCAAAAAGGAAGAAGTATAGAAGTTTTATGGAGCAATAGACCGACAGATAGTTATCAAATGAGCCTAAAATTATGAAATTCATTAAAAGGGAGCGTGAAATGTGTTGCAACAGATTCAGAAGCAGCGGGTAAGTCTGTTGGATGCGGCGGTAGAGATTGGATGTGCGCCGCAGGCATTACGGGAACACATGAAAAAAGGGTTGTGGGATCTGGGCGAGGTGGTACCTCCGGATCAGGGAAGCAAGAACTACCGGTATTATGTGTTCCGGAGAAAACTAGACCGGTTTTTAGGAAAGGAAGGGGAAGAAGAATGACATTAGAAGATCTTTTAAAAACTTTTGAAAGGACTGCCAGAGATGTGGTGCTGACAGTAGGAACAAGTACAAAAACATATTGTAGTCGGGAAAGCTACGATATTTTAGCTTTTCCAGAGTGGATTAAGAGCGAAAAGGAAAAGCTGGAACTGATCGAGATGTACAAGAAGAGTAGGGAGAAAGAAAACATTACCACGCTTCCGGAAACGTCCTGGTGGGATGAAGTGAAAGACAAGAAGGTAGTTGGGTGGGACATGATTAACGATGGAACACATAAAAAGAGAGAACTCTGGGTGTTTTTAAGCGAGGTATCAGAATGAGAAATTTGAGAGTAATCCCATTATGGGAACTCCGGAGACAGTACCACCGGAGAAGAATGATCATTAAGGCAGTAAAGGAGATCATCCTGGCGGTGCTTTTAGGAGTGGTGATTGGAACGGCATTAGCCGTAGGGAGGGCGTTATGGATATCGTAGAATTTACAAACTGGCTGGTTCCGCGGATGATCGCGGCAGGTGGCATCCTGCTGATGGTGATGGCAGCAGCTGGAGTCACCGGTGGGGCACTGTGATGGATTGCCGGGACTGTGGACGAAAGTACTGCCTGGAGAGAAACCGACAGTATCCATGCAAAGATTTTAAAGAAAGGACCTTACCAGCGGCAACTGGAAAAGGTCCCAAACCAATAATACACACTCAGTATATGCGAGAAGAGGAGAAAAATCAAGATGGTAAAGGTAACGATTGAACTGGAAAATGGGGTAAAGAAGGTAATTGAAAGAGAATGTGTTCTCATGACAGGAGGAACTCCGAAAGGATCGAACAGAATTGAAGTAGAAAAAGCAATCGTTGGAGAAAGTACAACTTTTCAGATGTGTTTGATGCTGATAGATCTGATGAATAGTGTTATTGATAAAAATGACATTCCGGCCTATCAGAGACTCAACATTACGAGACTGAAACAGTGGGCACAGAAAAAAGAAGATGAAATCGAAAAGCATGAAGAAGAATGGATGAAAAATTTGGTAAACATCGATCCGGAGCAGATAAAACCGGAACAGATGAAACCGCAGCCATGGGAAACATTTGATACCGAAGGAGATAACAATGGGAAAGAGCAGAGCCAAGAAACCGACCTTGCAACAGAAGAAGATCATGCAGCAGGCGGGATTAATCCCCAAGAACTGGCTGGTGATCCGGGACACGCCGGAAGAACTGGAGCTGGTGAGTAAGTTAAGCGGCAAGAGCCGGAGAGTGAAGAAAGGGTGAGAATAATGGGATATCAGTGTAAGAGATGCGGCTGTCGGATGGATCCGGGCGAAGCACAGCGTTATCCGGGTGTGGGTGATGTCTGCGAGGACTGTCTCCAGGAACTGGATCTGGAAGCGGAACACAGGAAGGCATTTCACTTAACCAGAGGGCAGCAGGAGGAGATCAAACGGTTTTGTCCTGGGATTCGTCTGGGCGCTTAAGGGAAATAAGAAGGCGGCTGATGCTACTGGAATAGCACCAACCGCCGAGTCTTACACAGGTTTATATCACACACAAATATTATAACCCTGTGTCATAGAAAAAGTCAAGAAACAGGCGGTTTTAAGGCCGTCTGAGTCACTTGATAAAAATATTAAAGTTAGGACCGATGGTATGTCATACACAGGGAAACGATGGCGCTTCAAAAATGCCATAGAAGTAGAGGAATGTCATACCGCCAGATATGGCGCTCCTGGTCAGGAACGTGTGAAACGCAGGAAAGCAACACCGGAGGAGATGGAACGGGTCAACCAATATAACCGGGAGAAGACGGCCAGGAGAAAGTTAAGAGAACACTTTGACGTCCATGACTACTTCACGGATCTTACCTATAAGCGGGATGAACGGCCGGAGGACATGATAGCAGCCAAGGATGATTTTAAGAAGTTCATCCGAGAGGTGCGGAAAAAGTATAAAAAGCATGGCTATGTCCTAAAGTGGATGCGGAACATTGAGGTCGGGACAAAAAATGGCTGGCATATCCATCTGATCATCAACCGGTATCCGGAAACAGATGAGATCCTGGCGGAAGCCTGGAAAAAGGGGAAGGTGATCAACCAGCTGATGTATAAGACTGGAGAATTTGCCAAGCTGGCGGCCTACATCACCAAGACACCGAAAACAGATCCACGTCTTCGTGAAAGTGATTATTCCGCGTCGAGGAATCTTCCAATTCCGGAACCAGAGAAGAAAGTCTACGATAAGTGGGAAACCTGGGGAAAAGTAAGGGTTCCAAAAGGATTCTACGTGGATCCAGATGCTTTCCATGAGGGAGTGAATCCGTTGACTGGATATAAGTATCGGCACTATACGCTGATCAGGATAAACAGGAGGTGTTGAGGATGTATGAAGTGACGATCAATGTGGGCGCAAACGCAAAGAATTACTGGGCGTTTCTCCATTTTGAGGATAAAGAAGGAAAGGTACATAGCCGGGAAGTCAGCGGGGAACGGGAAGCGACGATCAATGGTAACTATCTGCAGGCCATGACGGAAGCGTTTGGTGTCCTGAATAAAGCATGTATGGTAAAAGTTCGGTGTGAATCGGACTATATTGTGGCCTGCTTTCAAAACGGCTGGGTGACCAGGTGGGAAAAGAACGGCTGGATCAAGCCGAATGGGAAACCACCGAGAAATTTGGAAGAGTGGAAGTGCTTAAGAGAGAAAATGGCGCCACATAGCGTGGTGTTTGAATATGTGAAAGGAGAACGATGAGATGTTATCAACAGATGTGGAAGAATTCAAGAGGGAAAGACCGGAGGGAGTGATCCTCCAGGAAGGAGCCTGCCGTTTCTGCGGGCAGATGAGCCGGATCGAGACGTTAAAGTTTTGGGAGCAGGAAGATGTGGATGAAGCGGTAACGGAACTGTGTGATTGCCCGGAGGCAAAACTTTATGCACAGAAGAAAAAGAGAAAAGAAAGGGCACACAAGGCGATTGAAAACAAATTCAGTAAAGAGATGCGGGAGAAGTATCCGCCCCTTATTAATTTTTTGAAAGAAGCATCAGATATGCTTGCAGACGATGAAGTGACAGGAGTAGCGGTAGATGTGGGAAATGGACTCAAGATCAAGATGAAAATTACCGCCAAGGGGGGGGATTTCTGTCAATAAAACAGTGACAAAAACAGAAAGCGAGGAAGTATGATGTGGCAAAGAGCATCATGGAAGACCCGAAGAATCGGGTCTGCTGGGCGTGTGGGGCGTATGCACCGGAAGAGCATCATGTCTTTTACGGAGTGGCAAACCGCAAAAAGTCGGAAAAATACGGCCTTAAAGTGCATCTGTGCAGCAGGTGCCATCGGGATAATCTGGATGGTGTCCACGGGCAAAATAAGAAATTGGATCAGAAATTAAAAGAAGCAGGGCAGAGAACCTTTGAACAGATTTATGGTTCCAGGGAGATGTTTATCCAGATCTTCGGAAAAAATTATATCCAGGAGGATGAGAAAATGAACAAAGTAGTGTTGATGGGGAGACTTACCAGAGATCCAGAGGTGAGATATTCCCAGGGCGAGCGATCTATGGCGATTGCCAGATATACGCTGGCAGTGGAACGCAGAGGACGCAAAAGCCAGGATGGCAATGGACAGCAGGCGGATTTTATCAACTGCATTGCCTTTGACAAAGCTGGAGAGTTTGCCGAGAAATACTTCCGTCAGGGCCAGCGTGTGTTGATCGCCGGGCGGATTCAGACAGGCAGCTATACAAACCGGGACGGTCAGAAGGTGTATACCACGGATGTAATTGTGGATGATCAGGAGTTCGCAGATAGTAAAGGTGGACAAAATGGCGGAGGACGGCAGCAGCAGGAGACACCAAGCGATATCGGGGACGGATTTATGAATATTCCGGACGGAGTTGAGGATGAAGGGCTGCCGTTTAACTAGAAGCGGACAGAAAGATAGGGGTAATCATGTGAGATGGAACTGAAGAGAGCAGAGCGAAGACGCTTGGAGAAGCTGGTAGGGAAGAAGCCAGTGTACTACCAGTACACACTGGAACAGATCGAAGAGATCCGGCAGCAGGCGATCCAGGACAAAAAAGAGGAAATCCAGAAGGAAATGAATGCCTATGTGCAGAAAAAGTGGGATTCCATGGCGGCAGAACTGGGCGGAAAGAATGAAGAGGAACGGATGCTAAAGGTACTGACATTGCTCATGTCGGTACCGGCCAGGATACTATGTGAAAAATTCCACTGGAAACCGGTGAAAGACGCAGGAGATCACCGATCAAAATTATTGCAGTTTTCCGAAGCGGTTGTGGACGAAGTAAACCGGATCTGTGCGGATGAGAACGCGGACATTCGGAACTACCGGGAAGAGACCTGGAAGAAGTATGGGGTGAAATATGTAACGACCGAGGATGGAGAACTCGGAAAGGAGGACGGAGATGGAGAGATTGACACAGCGGGATGATCAAGGAAACTGGTGCTTGAAAGGTGTGAAGTGGGACCAATTACGTGCTGGGAGTACAATCACAAAAGATGTGGCAGAAAAGCTGTATGGAGCACTGTGCAAGCTGAGAGATTATGAGAATACAGATCTCAGCCCAGAAGAGGTTGAGAGGGTCAATGATTTTAGCAAGAGTCAGGCAAGTCGATTGATGAAGGAACTCCAAGAAGAACGGGAAAAATATCGATGGATTCCAGTAACGGAGAAGTTGCCAAAACCAGAAGGATATGTACTTGTGTCATTCGAAAATGCCACTCTTTCGGACATTGCACGATATGAAGTTGACGAAAATGGAAATGGGGCATTTTATCCAGGTGATGAGGATGAGAGTTACATATCATTCGGATTGTTTGTAAATGCCTGGATGCCATTGTCGGAGGTATATAGAGAAAAATGAATGGTAGAGTAGTTAAGAAAAAAGTGAGAATTGACCTTTATGACGTATTTGCATTAAAAGGAGATATAGCTGGGCAATTCGCTCTGGGTGAGAAGGAAAGAGAACTTTTTCAGGAAGTTATAAACGATATTCCAGAAAATGCAGTACCATTTGTTGAAGAAAAAATGTACAGACCTACAGGTCTAGAAATGATTTTTGAAATCACTGTTGGATGGGAGGAAAAGGACAACAGTTCGGAAAAGGCGAATAGTTGGAGAAAAAGAAGATGAGAGAAACCCAGAAAGAAAAAGACTTTAGAGGGAGAATGAAAAACATAGCCAAGCAGACAGAATACGAGGACTACATCCTGCACCCAGGAGAAAAGCCATTGCCGCCGTATTGCTATACACCGCTGTGTCCGGATAAACGGTACCGGATGCCGCCGGTGAAGAAGAAATAAAGAAAAGAGGTAGCGGAAAATGCCGAACATGGAAGTGATTCAATGTCCATTTTATATCACACACGCAAAATCAAACGGCAGGTGGCAAAGTACCGTGACCTGTGAACGGATCAGAAACAAGATGGGATTCCTGGTAAGAAACCAACTGCGTTTTTATGATGTAGAGGAAACCGAGGCGTGGCTGAATATGTTTTGTGCATGCCAGGGATATACGGATTGCCCATATTACCAGGCAATTTACCAGAAATACAAGGATAACCCAGATCTGGAACCGGAGACTGACCAGTATGAGGAGTACGAGGAGCTGGAGATCCGGCCGCCAAGAGAGGCTATTGAGCAGATCTCAATATTTGACTATATGGAGGAGAAAGAACATGAAGACATTAGCAAAAAGATTAAAGGCTGAGAAGAGAAAAAATAAAGAGCTTCAGAAGAAGATTGAGTGCATGGAACGCGGTGAACGTGCGTTGAGAAAGATGATTGTCAACCGTGAAGTGGCCATAAGCAAGGAGAGAGGAGTTGCCAGGGCAGCAGGCATATTTGTAGAGGCGGTTGCGGACAAGGTCGGAAAGGAAACCTTCGAGATCACAGTGGAAGAGTTAAACCGAGAGAGACACTATCACTGGATGAATCAGTATGACGATGAAAAGAAGACGATCAAGTTCAAGAAAGTAGAAGAACAAAAATAGAACAGAGGAGCAAAGGAGGCAGCAGGCGTGGAACCTGTTACCTCTTTTTCTTTGGGTGGGAGAACAAGAAGGGAGAAAAATGGATAATAAAGGGAGATCGTGAGGTGAGAGCAGGTGAAAAGAGGAAGAAAGGCAGATCCCCAGACGGAGCAGCTAAAAGTCCAGGCAAAAGCCTTGTATGAGGAGGGGTGGAAACTGGCAGAGATCGCCAGGCAGTATGGTATCAAACCGGGGACACTGCGGAGGTGGAAGTACGAAGGAAAGTGGACAGAAAAGAATTCCGAACGTTCAGAATTGAATAGCGAACGTTCGGAAAAAGAAATCCAGAAGAAAACCAAGACCATTGAGCAGGACATAGAAGCCGTGGGCAGCAGCGATCTGAATGACCAGCAGCTATTGTTCTGCTTATATTTTGTCCGGTGTTTTAATGCGACGAAGGCCTACCAGAAGGCGTATGGAGTGGATTATAAGACGGCAATGGTGAACGGTTGCAGGATGCTAAGAAATGCTAAGATTTCGTCCGAGATAGAGTCCTTGAAAAGAGACCGCCTGGTGCGTGAATTTTTGAAGGAAGAAGACATTTTTGACCGCTACATCGATATTGCTTTTTCTGACATTACGGAGTTTGTAGACTTCGGTACGGAGCAGGTGCCGGTGATGTCCATGTATGGGCCTGTCATGGTAAAAGGAAAGAATGGAAAAAAGGAACCCATGATGAAAACGGTCAACTGGATGCGGTTTAAGGATGCCAAAGAGGTGGATGGCTTCCTGATCAGCGAGATCCGGCAGGGAAAAGACGGGGCAAGTATCAAATTACTGGATAAAATGATGGCCATGCGCTGGCTGTCAGAACATATGGACCTGGCAACCGAGGAGCAGAAGGCAAGAATTGAACTGTTAAAACGAAGGGTATCTGATGGGCAGATCGAAGAAGATGAGACTGGCGTGATCATGCTGGCACCAGTTTTACCGGAGACAGACGGGGAAGAAGATGGAAGCGAGAATGAAAAACAATAGGAAGGTGATCTGGCAGCCACAGCCAAAGCAGCGGATATTGATGGAACGCCCAGAATATGAAGCCCTGTATGGTGGCGCTGCTGGAGGCGGGAAGTCTGACTGCATGCTGGCCGAAGCATTAAGACAGGTCCACATTCCACATTACCGAGCTTTGATCTTAAGAAAGACATATCCACAGCTATCGGAACTGATTGACCGCAGCCGTGATCTCTATAAAATGGCATATCCAGGAGCCAGATATAACGAGTCAGGGCATTTCTGGAGATTTCCCAGTGGCGCCAAAGTGTTTTTTGGATCCATGCAGCATACCAAAGACCGAACAAATTACCAAGGTAAACGATATGATCTGATTATCTTTGATGAGCTGACCCATTTCACATGGGACGAATACTCCTATATGTTCTCCAGAAACCGTCCTTCCGGTCCGGGAACCAGGGTTTATATGCGGGCAACGGCAAACCCTGGAGGGATCGGTCATGGTTGGGTGAAAGAACGGTTTATCGCGGCAGCACAGCCAATGACACCGATCACGGAGAAACTAACAATTGTCGGACCGGATGGAAAACCGATCAACCGAACCAGAAAACGTATTTTTGTGCCATCAACGGTGTTTGATAACCGGGCGTTGATGGAGAATGATCCGAACTACATCGCCAATCTGGCAATGCTTCCGGAAGCAGAGCAGCAGGCGTTATTGTATGGAAACTGGGATTCTTTCAGCGGACAGGTATTTACCGAATGGAGAAATGACCCGGCTGGATATCATACGCAGCGATATACCCATGTGATCAATGATTTTCTGATCCCTCCAACCTGGAAGATCTATAGAGGGTTTGACTTCGGATACGCCAAACCATTTTCCGTTGGTTGGCATGCGGTTGATCATGATGGATGCATATACCGGATCAAGGAGTGGTACGGATGCACAAAAGAACCGAACACAGGAATTAAGATCACGCCGCAGGAAATGGCGCAGGGAATCAAGGAGATTGAAGCATCAGATCCAAACCTGAAAGGAAAGAAAGTGATCGGAATCGCAGATCCTTCCATCTGGGACAAGTCCCGCGGGGAATCGGTAGCAGAAATGATGGAAAAATGTGGAGTGTACTTTAGCCCTGGTGACAATACACGTTTGGCCGGAAAGATGCAGTACCACTATCGGCTTGCATTTGATAAAAATGGGCGGCCGATGCTTTATATATTTCGAAGCTGCAAGCAGTTCATTCGGACGGTACCAGCCCTGGTATATGACCAGAGTAAAGTAGAGGATATTGATACCACCGGAGAAGATCATATCTATGATGAATGCCGTTATGTTTTAATGGAACATCCGATCAATCCAAGAAGGAATATGATGCAGCCGATACCACAAGAAGACCCACTGGATCTGTTTGAGGACCAGAGGGTAACAGATAAATACTATTTCTATCGCATGTAAGGAGGAGTCTATGGATGAGATAAGAAACCAGAACCTGCAGCAGGAATCGGAATCGGTGCAGCAGGCCGAAATCTGGAAAGCCAGGATCATGGAAGCAACCAGGATTCTGGAAAAGTACAAACAGGGCAAGAAGAACCTGGAAACCAGGCTGATCGAGAACGAAGAGTATTGGAAACTAAACCATTGGGCGCAGTTTGAAGCGAAGACCATGAGCAAGAACGATCCGCGGCCTACATCTGCCTGGTTATTTAACTCTATCAACAATAAGCACGCTGATGCCATGGACAATTACCCAGAACCGAATGTATTGCCCAGGGAAGAGTCCGATAAGTCCACAGCGTCAAAATTAAGTGATATCATTCCGGTTGTTCTGGAAAATAATGAGTTTGAAGCCACCTATTCCGACGCATGGTGGGACAAGCTAAAAGGCGGAACAGCAGCCTATGGCGTATTTTGGAACAAGACGCTGTTAAATGGTCTGGGAGATGTAGATGTGAAGGTTCTGGATCTGTTAAATATCTTCTGGGAGCCCGGAATCCAGGATATCCAGAAATCCAGGAATCTATTCATTGTGGAATTGATGGATCAGGACGTTTTAATGGAGCAGTATCCACAGTATAAGGGAGAAAAGAATGGAAACTTCCAGATCTCAGAGTACCACTATGATGATACGGTGGATACCACGGATAAGGTGGCAGTGGTTGACTGGTATTACAAAAGGGCGGGGTGCTCCACTATGTAAAGTATGTCAACGATACTGTTCTATATGCCTCTGAAAACGATCCTGCGTGCGCTGAGCGGGGTTTTTATGATGATGGGGACTATCCGGTGATCTTTGATGTTTTATTTAGAGAAAAGGGAACTCCTGCAGGATTTGGATATATTGATATTATGCGGGACCCGCAGATGTACATAGACAAGATGGATTCGGCGTTTTTAAAGAGCGCAGTGAACCTGTCAAAGCCACGCTGGTGGGTAAAGGACAGCGGAAGTGTGAATGAAGAAGAATATGCCGATATGTCCAAAGAATTTGTCCATGTAGCCGGATCGCTGGATGATACGGGGATCAGACAGATTGAAACCAGGGAAATTCCACAGACGTACTTGAAGATCAAGACCGATAAGATAGATGAACTGAAAGAAACGTCCGGAAACCGGGATTTTAGCCAGGGAACCACAACATCCGGAGTCACGGCAGCGTCTGCCATTGCAGCATTACAGGAGGCAGGAAGTAAGACATCCAGAGACATGATCAAATCATCCTATCGGACGTTTAAACAAATTTGTTATATGGTAATTGAACGGATCAGGCAGTTCTACGATGCGCCAAGATGCTTCCGGATTGACGGACCAAATAATCAGCAGCAGTTTGTGACATTTGACAATGATGCATTACAGATGCAGGGAGATGGCATGGAGTTTGGAGTGGAGATCGCTGGAAGGATGCCGGTATTTGATATTATGGTACGCCCACAGAAAGCCAGCCCATTTTCAAAGATCGCCCAAAACGAACTGGCAAAGGAATTGTATGGCATGGGTGTGTTTAATCCGGAATACGCAGACCAGGCGTATGCCTGTATAGACATGATGGATTTTGAAGGTAAGGACACGGTGATGCAGAGAATCCAGGAGAACGGCATGATGTACCAGCAGATCCAGCAGTTACAGGCGTCTATGGCTCAGATGGCGCAGTTGATTGCGGATAGTACCGGAGATACCAGAATCCTAGACGCACTGGGAACACAGGGGATTCAGGCGGCACCGGTAACACCACAGATGCCGGAGAGCACGGATACGCTGGAAAGAAATGCGATCGGTGAAGTGACAAAAAAAGCAGAAAATTCACAGGCAGGAAAGGCAAGGACGAAAGCAGCCCAGATAGCGTCCCCGAAGGTATAAGAGATGGTAACAATCACAAGTAAGAATGAAAAGAACCGGTATGAATGGGAAATCAAAGGTCACGCAGGATTCAAGTCAGGAAATGATATTGTATGTGCAGCAGTGTCAGCAATCACCTACACACTGGTACAGATGTTGCTCAATATGCAGGAGAGAAATGCGTTTGGAGAACTGGACTATCTCCTGGAAGATGGCTATGCCTCTGTAAAAGCCACGGTCCGCCCTACCCATATGCAGGAAATGAACACGGTAACCGAGACGATCCTGGGCGGATATATGCTCTTGGAATCGAAATATCCGGATCATGTCACCATGGATTTTGGGGTGGGAGAAGCAAAAAAGAAGAAATGATATCATGAAACCATGCAAAAAGCTGACACCGGGAAAGACCGAGAGAAGGAGAATATCCATGAAAAAAAGAAATTTAACCTTGAACCTGCAGTTATTTGATGGAGAGGGCGGAAGCGCTTCCACTGGATCCGCGCCAGCTACAGGGACAGGTACGGGCGCAGAAACAACAACTTCCGCCGCCGGGAAGGGACGGGCGAATGATCTTGCAAATGTCGTATATGGAAAGCAGGAGACGCAGGTGCAGGAAAGCACCGGACAGCAGGCCGCCGCTGCAGTAGAAACCGTAGACCCAGAAGCACGTAGAGCGGAATTTGAACGGTTGATCAATGAAGAATATCATGATCTGTACGCCGAACGGACCCAAAATATTGCCAAAGAGCGGGTAAGGAATATGAAGACCATGGAGAAAAACATGGAACGCATGAGCCCGATCATGGAATCTCTGGCAAGCCGGTATGGCGTGAAAGACGCCACGGATTATGATGGAATCATGAAAGCCATGGAAGAGGACGATGGATTCTTTGAGGACGCGGCAGCAGCTGAGGGGCTGACTGTGGAACAGTATAAGCGCATGCAGAAGTTGGAGCGGGAAAACGCCCATGCCAAGGCAGCCAGGCAACAGCAGGAACGCCAGCAGCAGCAGGACCAGGTTTGGGCTGACTGGATGCAGCAGGCAGAGCAGGTAAAAGCTATGTATCCGGGATTTGACCTGCAAAGAGAACTGGATAACGCAGATTTTGGCCGGATGCTTGGTGCAGGCGTATCCGTAAAAACGGCATTTGAAGCGCTGCATCACGAGGAGATCATGGCTGGAGCCATGCAGTATACCGCAAAAACCATCGCAAAAAAGACTGCAGATGGAATTGCATCCAGAAATAACCGTCCTGTCGAGAATGGTTTAGGAGCCCAGGCAAGCGCCAACGTGCGAGCAGATGTAAGCAAGCTGACGAAAGCAGACAGGGCAGAGATCGCCAGAAGAGTGGCGAGAGGAGAAAGAATTGTCTTCTGATCGTCAGAGAAGGAGGATAAATGAAAGACAGATACTTAGCATTAAACCTTAGATTGTTTGATACAACGATCAATGCAACAACATCAAACAGCAGCGGAAACAACCTGTCTGCTGAGATGAAGACCTACTACGATAACTACCTGATCGACAATGCGGAGCCGGAACTGGTACACGACCAGTTCGGTCAGAAGCGTCCGATTCCGAAAAATGGTGGTAAAAAGATTGAGTTCCGAAAATATAATCCGCTGCCAAAAGCCTTAACACCGCTGACTGAGGGCGTTACTCCTGACGGTAGACCACTGGATGCAACAACCATTACCGCTGAAGTGGCACAGTATGGTGATTGGATCATGTTGTCAGATATGCTGTTATTGACTGCCATTGATAACAACATGGTACAAGCGGTGGAACTCTTAGGCTCCCAGGCAGGCCGGACACTGGATACGGTTACCAGAGAGGTACTAAACGGCGGTACATCCGTACAGTACGCAGAAGGCCAGGTGACCGCCAGAAACTTACTGACCAAGGACCATAAGCTGACGGTAAAAGCAATTAAGATGGCAGCACGTTTCTTAAAGACGCAGAACGCCAAGAAGATTGACGGTTCTTTTGTTGGCATTATCCATCCGGATTGCGAGTATGATCTGACTTCAGACCCAGAGTGGAAAGACATGAATAAGTACACAACTCCGGATCTGGCATGGAACGGCGAGATTGGAAAGATCGCAGGCGTTCGATTTGTAGAAACCACGGAAGCAAAAATCTGGGAGAAAGCAGGAAAAGCTCCATCTTCCGGAGATGCGCCAGACGTATACTCCACCCTGGTCTTAGGCTCCAATGCATACGGAGTCACTGAAGTCAGTGGCGGAGGCTTGGAAACCATCATCAAGCAGTTAGGATCTGGTGGTACTTCCGACCCGTTAAACCAGAGAGCCTCCGCAGGATGGAAAGCGACAAAGGTAGCAGAACGTCTGGTGGAGCAGTTCATGTGCCGGATCGAGACAACCTCCAGTTTTGATTCCGGAGCAAACTAAATAAGACCCAGGGCATATTCCCCCCATATGTCCCTGGAGAAAGGGAAAGTGATGGCAGTAAAAAAGAAAGAAGATTTCGGTGCAATGGCACCGGAGACGGACAACAAAGATCTGGATGTAGAGCAGAAAGAAATTGAAAACCAGGAAGAATCTCAGCCTAAAACTGTGACGCTGACCATGGACGAGCTGAAAAAGCTGATTGCAGAAGAAGTTGAAAAGGCGAAACCTAAAAGCGGCCAGGTAAATGAGGATAAAGCACCTGAGAAATTCGAGAGCGATCAGGAGAAAAAAGAACGTGAGTACTATGAGGAACTGGTAGAGGTAGAACTTTTCTTTGATGGGGTCAAGTACAAGGATGATGTGATTGTAAACATCAACGGAAAGGCTTGGCAGATCCAGCGTGGAGTGCCTGTAAAGGTGCCACGATTTGTAAAGGAAGTTCTGGACAGTTCTGCAAAGCAGGATGCTGCAACTAGAAGAATGGTGCAGAAACTGACAGCAGATTTTGTGGAAAAAACAAGATTATACATAAAATAGAGAATAACTTTGAGAAGACGGGGTATGGAAACATACCCCATTTTTTGAAGGGAGAGGGCCATGATTATTTTAAAAGGGAGGCAGATGCTGATCACCAACCTAGAGCGGTATATTGGCACTACCTACGATAATAACACTGAGATCCGGACGTTTTTCCTGGATCGCGTGACCGTAAATAATGTAGATCTGGCGGCACTCAGTTTCCGACTGGATCTGGAATATGAAAATGGATCTAAGGACACGGTAATCCTGGAAAAAGAGATTCAGGAAGATACGGTTCTGTTAACCTGGACAATCTCAAAAAATGTCCTGCAGGTGCCAGGAACGGTATTTATTAATATCCGCGGTACTGATAGCCAGGGAACTGTTAAATGGGCTTCATTCAAGGCAGCCATGTACGTGGAAGATACGATTAACACGCCAGGAACCTATACAGGAAGCTTGTCGGAACTGGAACAGTTGGAACAACGGATTGATCAGAAAACAGAAACCCTGGATGCCAATGAATCTCAGAGACAGGAGAATGAGACTCTGCGGCAGCAGAATGAAGAAGCCAGAAAGCAGAATGAACTGGATCGGCAGCAGGCAGAGATAGCCAGGGATAATAAAACAGACCAGGTGATTCAAACCTTTGGTGATGCCATCCAGGAAGCCAAGGACGCTGCAAAACTGTCAGAAAGCTGGGCTATAGGAGGCACACAGAGCCGCCAGGGCGAGGATGAGAATAACAGCAAGTATTATAGCAGTCGGTCCAAAGCAGAGGCGGAAAGGGCTGCCAGAGCGGCAGAACAGGCAGAAACATACGCCAGCATCATTCCCCCGAAGTTCCATATTGATACAGACACCATGGAACTGATCCAGGATTCCCAGGCAGAAGGAATCGTATTCAGCTTGGATGAGAACAAGATCCTGTCTTATGAATACTTAGTAGGAGGAGAAAAAGTATGACATCATTAGGTTTAGTTGGAATTGCAGACAAGGGAACATATAGTGCTGAAGCCACATATAATAAAGGGCAGTTCGTACTTTATGATGGTTCCACGTGGTTAGCACTGAAGGATAATTTAAACGGAGTAACACCAGCAGAGGGAGAAAACTGGAAGTATCTGGCGAGAGGTTTTGCCGCGGAATTATTGTCACTGGTAACGGCGATTGACTCTCAGGGGCTTTCTGGCTCCCAGGGAGGACAGGTAAATGCACAAAGCTTGATTGATGTGTTAGCAGATAAAGTAGCCAATCAGCTGATTGCCAAAAGCATGATGTCCAATGTACAGGTGAATGATGCCGAGAAGGTGCCGACTTCGGCGCTGGCGTATGCAATGCAGCAGTCCATTGAGACGCTAAATAGCAACACAGGGGAGCTTGGATCAACAAGCATAACTGTATATGGAAATTATTGTAAAGCTACAAAAAAGAACGGTTTTGTGTTTGTCAGTGGATCATCAGCAGATAAACTCCTTACCGCCAGTACTTATAACGATATTACAACACTTCCGGAAGGATTTCGTCCGAAGCATAACTTCTACTTTACTGCCGGATCTATGGGTGGAGGAATAGAAATTTTTGGTATTCTCTACACTTCCGGAATTTTAAGTTTATATCCAGTAACAGCAACAAAATACTGGATATATTCTTTTATGTTTCCTTGCTAATTCATTATGCAAGATTTTTAACCAATCTTAATGGCGTTGATTTCAACTCTTGCATTCATTAGGTTTGTTCCCCCGTTATATGATCTGACACCATAGTCGGATGTTACAGAACTGTTAAGGATAAGGGCGTTGATTGTGCCACCACCACTCAATGCATTTGCTCGAACGATTCTGGTATGTATAGCGAAAGTGTAAAAGCAATCTTGGCTAGATCCCCATGCAATATGGCCAATCACCAACCATATACCAGCTGGCAATGAGAAATTTCCAACCAGTGTTTCATTAGTTGGTTCAACATCTTTCTTCATCGAGAATGTCTTGTAGTTCGCAATATTGGACATCTTGCTATTTAGCAATGCAGTGGAAAAGCTGGGATAATGGTTTGAATTTCTGATTTTAGAGATTACAGTAAAAAGGGCAAGTCTTTTTTTCTAAGAGGATTTGCTTCTTGAATACAAGAAAAAGGAGATAAGGGATATGTCCACTGAGATTAGAAATCAAATCATTTTAGAACTTCAGGGAGAATTTACAACAGATCAGTTGAAGATCATTGATCTGGCGGTTGCGAAGGCGATGCGAGGGTACAGGGTCAAAAAGGAAGAAACGCTTCCAGCGCCAATGGTATATGAATTGCCAATGGATATTCGGGAATTCTTGGCAAGAAAGGAGATGAAGGGATGCTCATCAGGAACAATTAAGCAGTATCGTGACCTATTATCAGATTTTGCCCTCTGGGTTAAAAAAGATCTGAGGCAGGTGAAAGATCTTGATATTTTAGCGTATCTGGATTACAGGGCGAAGCTTGGGGCATCGAACAGAACATTGGACGGCAAAAGACTGATACTTTCATCATTTTATACCACGATGCACGAGACTGGAAAAATGGCGCATAATCCTTCCAGAACCGTTGATCCGGTAAAATATAAAGCCAGGCTCAGGGAACCGTTAAATGATATAGAACTGGAAAAAGTCCGAGCTGCTTGCCAAACATTACGAGAGAAGGCGCTATTTGAGACGCTGTATGCAACTGGTGGCCGTGTGAGTGAAATAGTTGGAATCAACTACGGAGAGATAGATAAACAATCTAGGAGCGTGATAATCACAGGAAAGGGGGATCGGGAAAGATGCATATTCCTAAATGCAAAGGCCATGTTAGCAATAGAAAATTACATCAAAAGCAGAAACGATGATAGCCCGGCACTATTCGTCTCTTCAAGGGCTCCATATAAACGTTTGGGTAAAGAATCCATTGAAAGAGAATTGAGGGCCATTGGAGAAAGGTCCGGAATTGGAAGGGCAGTTTTTCCACATTTGTTGAGGCACACATTTGCTACGGATATGCTTGAGCATGGAGCATCCCTCAATGAAGTGTCGGAATTGTTGGGACATAAGAAGCTGGATACAACAAAGATTTATGCAAAAATAAGTATGAATACACTGGCGATTTCCTATAAAAAACATCATGCCGCATAGCATTTGATAATCCAATATATTTGTGAAAGAGGCTGCTGCAGGTGGCTTTTTTGGCGTGGAGAAAAAGAAATGTATAAATAATATTTTTGAAGAATATGCGTTCCTAAATAAATAGCAACAAGATTTATATTACTGTAGACGGTACTTTTTTAGCCATTCGGGACAAAAAAACAGATACATATCTTGCCATAGATGCAGGTGTTCCACGGATCGATCTAAAAACACTTAATGGGATAAAGCATTATAAATTAACAGAAATATAAGGTTTAAAGAGCCGTCCAAGGTAAAAAATTAACTCCATTAAATCGGAGTTGGAAAATCATAATATCAGCACAGTGTTGATATGCCAAAAATCTCCAACTGAAATTGTTTCTTGACTATTATTGATAAGAATGGAATTTCCACTAATGTAACCATAAACAACACTGTCGATATTCCATTCACTGCCTTTTCCAATTAAAAAAGTTGTCGATTGATTTTTTGCAATGTCTGCAAAATTTAGAATACTATCTGTAGTTAATTTAGATTCGATTTTTATTTTAACAGCAACATAGACCACTCGACCTACTTTTACAGATTTATTATTGATGATAGACACTTCGTTTGATGCAGTAAATTCAAACGAGGTGTTGCTATTTTATTAAATAGAAGCATACATTTGAAGAAATATTTATGCAAATATTAAAAATACTGTTTGTGAAGGTAAATAGCAATTTGAGTAACTTCCAATCTGAAAATGCCAAATTGGTAATCGGTAAAGTTGACAATGGTCCATATATGTACTTAATCAACAAAATTACTAACAGTTTGTTAATGCTACGGATGAATGAAGAAGATAAGTCCATAGCTGTGAATGCACAGACCAATGGTGCATGGGGATCCGAAAAACTGCTTGCCACAAAGGATTATTTAGGCGTGACCCAATACAATGGCGTAGACTACATTTCTCTGAGCGGGAAATTATCCAATATTGGTGAATGGGTAAAAAATAATGGTACGCCAGGTAAATGTACATTTGTTCGTGTAGAACCATCAGATTCTGACGGATATTTTGGTACATCCGGATTTAGCATCTTATGGATGCGCACTTCAGTTAACTATGGCTGGTGTATCTTAATATCTGATAATCCAAGGATGGTAGTTTTTGGTCGAAATTCCACTGGATGGCATTGGTATGCGCCGTCGTTGACCGAAGTATCATAGTTTTACATCACTAAAAGTACCACCATTGCTATTTCACAGAAATAAAATATAAAATCTCAGAAAATCCAAACTTTATATTTATACAAAAAAACATACATTCATCAGTTTAGCCATGGGAGAAATTTGACAGATGATCGTTTACTATAGAATTAGCTTAGAGAAAGGAGCCAACCATGGAAAAATTAAGACTTGCTACAGGAAAAGAATACGACCTGGTACCGAATGGAATAAGATCCATTACAAAAGGACTTGCCATTGAAATTGTGAAACCAGAGGGAGAGACATTGGAGGATGTCCAGGCAACATTTAAAAATCCGGAAGCAACCAAGATCATGAAGACCTTAAATGATGAGGTGACGCTTCGAATTGATGAAGGATATACCAAGCCTGGCAGCAGGATCATGCTGGATACGAATGCAGCCATTGGTGTAAAAGTGACAGAAAACGAGGATGGCACAGCCACATCAGAAACCCAGCATGCCGCGGTGGTATCTCTGGAAATGTACAAGGAGACCATCGAGGAGAAAGTGGAAGCAAACAGAGCGGATATTGATTATTTGCTGATGATGGAGGGTTAGGAATGAGCGCCAATTATGAAAAAGTAAAGGACTACTATGAGAAAGGACTTTGGAGCCTGGACAGGGTGAAGAAGGCGGTTGGCCGCTGGATTACACCGGAAGAGTTTAAGCAGATCACTGGAACTGAATACGCAGCATAGAAAATAGGACCTGGGAACGGGTCCTTTTTGAGTGGGAGAAAATCAGAAAAAAAGGGGCTAGAATCAAAGGAAAAGGAGGCGTGACATGACTCTAGCAAAATTAATTTCCATAGTTGATGAAATGAAAGCGAACCAGTACGATTCGGAAATGAAGACGGTGTGGTTGTCGGAAGTCGAAGGAATGGTGGTCGAAGAAATTTTAAATCGTGCAGAAGGAAATGAGATTGAATTCACATCCTACGATTACAATCAGGACGCAGAAAAAGAACTCCTGGTGCCGGATCGCTACACGGATCTGTACCGAAATTATCTTTATGCCAAGATAGACTATGCGAACGCAGAATATGAACGGTACAACAATTCCGTAACCATGTTTGAAGCGTCTTACAGTACATTTGCCCAGCATTACCGCAGAACCCATATGCCAAAACAGTCAGCAATGCTGCCGCCAACTTAGGAGGAGCCTATGAGATTACCCTATATGAATTATGCGGGACGCGCAACCCAGGAACAGATTGCGCAGTTCCAGGGATTAGACTGCAGAACCGTGATTGCGGAAAATGAATTTCTGGACATGAAAAATATGACAAGTGACTATTATCCGGCCATTGGGACAAGAAAGGGGCGCGGGAGTGCGACAAAGACCCTTGCGAAACCTAATGGCATTTTTTATAAAAACGGGCTGATGTATGTGGATGGGACAGCTCTTTACTATAAGGATCAGAAGGTTGGAACAGTCACAGACACAGAGAAGACCTTTGTGGGGATGGGAGCCTATGTTCTGATCTGGCCGGATAAGGTGTATTACAACACGCATACCGGTGAATTTGGCTCCATGGTGAAAAGCTTTCAGCAATCCGGAACCGCAACCTTTGCCCCACTGTCGGAAGGCTCAGCCTTTACAAAGATTTCGACGGAGGGTTTGTCATTTGAAAAATTTGACAGTGTGACCATTTCTGGATGCACCAATAAGGATTTTAATAAAACGACGGTAATCCAGGAAGCGGGAATGGGATACATCGTAGTAACAGCTGCGATCACATCTGGTTTTACGCAGGCGAGCGGCCTGCAGATCACCAGGGCGGTGCCAGATATGGATTTTGTATGTGAGTCTGATAACCGGTTATGGGGATGTTCCAGCAAGAATCATGAAATCTATGCATCGAAATTAGGAGATCCGTTTAACTGGAATAACTTTGAAGGGATCAGCACCGACTCTTATGCAGTGACGGTGGGATCCGATGGTGATTTTACTGGATGCATTGCCCACCTCGGGAATGTGCTTTTCTTCAAGGAGAACACCATCCACAAGATGTATGGCAGCAGACCGGCGAACTTCCAGTTAAATACTTATACGTTACCGGGAGTTCAGAAAGGCTGCGAGAAATCAATTTGCACCGTAAATGAAACTCTGTATTACAAGGCAAGATCAGGCGTGGTTTCTTATGATGGCAGTACACCAACAGATATATCGGAAACATTGCCTGGTGGCTATACGGAGGCCGCAGCAGGGCAATATAACGGAAAATATTATGTTTCCATGAAAAATGCAAAAGGAACTTATGAGCTGCTGGTATATGATCCACGGTATCGTTTCTGGCATAAAGAGGACACTACACAAATTCGGATGGCTGCATACGGAGAAGGGGCTTTGTATTACATCGATGGACAAAGCCAGATCCGAACCATTGCCGGGGGCGAAGAACCGGATCTTCCATGGATGCTGGAATCTGGCCAGCAGATGGAAAACACCATGAATATGAAATACATATCCAAGATCATGCTTCACCTGCAGATGGAGAAAGACGCCAAAGTGGAGATCTATTTAAAATATGACGCTGATCCGCTATGGGAGCGGAAAGCTACGATCCGATCCACGAAGAAAAAGTCTTACATGATCCCGATCATTCCAAGACGCTGCATCCAGTTCCAATACCGTCTGGTAGGGAAAGGGAATGCAGTCCTTTATGGAATCAGCAAGTTTGTGGAGAAAGGAAGTGAACTGAATGGCGGTTTATAATATCCAGCTTCCAGAGAATGCCAGTAAGAAGAGCCTGGAACAGGTGACGGCGTATCTCTATCGCTTAAATGAGCAGCTTACCTATATGTTCAACAACATGACTCCGGAAGAAAATTATAGCAATGAAGCCTATGTGAAATATATTCAGGAAGGGGAAAAAGTAACCAGCATAGAAGTCAGACTGGGGAAAGTGAGTGCATCAGTACAGCAAAATACAAAAGATATCAGCCGCCTTGAAATCACATCTGAAAATATCAAACTGGAAATGGTCAAAAAAGGCGAGGTGGTATCCGCGATCAACCTGTCAGAAGAAACAGTCAAGATCCAGGCATCGAAGATCCAGTTGGAAGGTGCTGTAACAGCCAACAATTATTTCAAAATCTTGGAAAATGGCAAGATGCAGACCACAGATGGAGAATTTACCGGGACGGTGAAAGCATCAAAGGTCCAGGGTTCTACCATTAGCGGCGGAACGATCACCGGAAGCCATATCAGCGCAGGAACGATTGAAGGCTGCACGATCGGAGATGCAGATGGAAACTTTTACACAGACGGAGATATCGTGTACTTTGGCGGATTTCAGGCGTACTCCACTAAGTATGGAAAGTATATCGGAACTATCGGAACTGAGGAAAATGGAATCGGAACTAACCGGAAATATGCAATATGGTCTGGGTGGGATGGAACCGAAGCAGCATTTTACGCAACCACATCCGGAGATATTAGCTGTAATGAGATCTATTCGGAAGTGGCCGGGGAAAGCTGGTCGGATGAGCGTCTGAAAGACCAGATCGAAACATTAGATCCAGAACTGATGTACGAGCTAGTAAAGAATCTGAAACCGGTATCATTTGTGATGAAAAAGGCAGGAAAGGAAGGCGTGGGCTTCCTGGCACAGGATGTATACCTGCTCTGCCAGAAGAAAGGCTATCGTTTGCCATTGTATGGATACACACCGGATAGGAAGTATTTCACGATTCCCTATCAAAACTATATCGCAATCAGCATAGCGGCGCAGCAGCAGACCATGAAACTCATGGAGCAGATGGAAGAAAGAATAGAAGAGTTGGAAAGGATGATGAAAGATGGCGAAAGGTAGCATTGTAGATTATTTGAAAGGACAGGGGCAGGACAGTAGTTACAGCGCCAGAAAAAAACTGGCGGAGCAGCATGGAATTACAAACTATTCCGGTACCGCAGCACAGAATACCTCGCTTCTTAGACAGTTACAGTCTGGATCCGGTGGGTCACAGCCTGGTCAGACCGAACAGAAAAGTACGACAGGAACTGCTCCGGGAAGCGCTGCAGGAGCTGCGGCATCAGCCTCACAGACAACAACTGCATCAGGAACCAACAACTATATCAAGCAGAGGGCAGCATATACGCCAAGCTCCCAGGTAAAAAAATATCAGTCCATCGTAAAAGATTATGAAGGAAATGAGCCGGATGCTTTTACCAGCCGTTACGATGGTCAGATCCAGAACATTTTGAACGGAATTCTAAACCGCAAGGACTTCTCTTATGACATGAACAATGACCAGATGTATCAGCAGTACCGAGACGCCTATATGCGCCAGGGACAGCAGGCCATGAGAGACACTATGGGAGCGGCGTCGGCACTGACCGGTGGATACGGAAGCACCTACGCACAGACAGCGGGAAGCCAGGCGTATGATCAGTACCTGGCGGCACTGAACGATAAAGTGCCAGAGCTGGAACAGAATGCCTATAATCAGTATCTGAATGAAGGGAATGAGATGTATAACCGGCTGAATGCATTACAGGGATTGGACGATACCGACTATTCCAGATACCGTGACACGGTGAACGATTATTACACAAACCGCGATTACTACAATAACCGTTATAACCAGGAGTACGGTTACGATTACGGAAGATACCAGGATGATCTGACACAGGACAACTGGGAAACACAGTTTAGGTACCAGCAAGATCAGGATGCTCTGGCACAGCGAAACTGGCAGACACAGTTTGATTATCAGAAAGAGCAGGATGCGATCCAGAACGCCCTGGCGCAGCAGAAACTGGCTGCATCATTAAGCAAGAGTAGTTCCGGAGGTTCTGGAAGCAGCAAGAAGAACTCATCAAAGGCCAGCAGCGGTTATACAAAAACAGACTATGTAAGGCTGGCCAAGAGTCTTCTGAATGAGACGGATGACAACAATGAGTATGTGTATGATTCTGGCGCAGTGTTTGGAATTTTAAGGGACCTTTATGGACTGACGGATTCCGGCGAGATCCAGTCCATCATCAAATCCGCAGCAGGAGGTGGTAAGACCGGAGATGCATATGCGGAGAATGCGATCAAGAGTGCATCATCGAATCGGGATTGGGCTGCGTACTTTGAAAAGCAGGAACAGGAGAAGGAAGAGTTGAAGAAAAAGAACGGAGGAAAATAAGGAATGGCGACAAAAAAGACAGATATTCTGGAAGATTTTAAGCAGAGAAGCGGTCAGAAACGCCAGTATGAAGAAGAATCGGTATCCAGTGCCGGTTCTTCTGTTTCTGGACAGACAGATATTCTGGAGGATTTTAAACAGAGATCGGCAGGAGCCCAGCAGAGAAGTGCAAAAAGGGTTTCAGAGATCCAAAAAACAGCAGCTTCCGCGCCAAAGAGGGTACAGTCTACCTCCACAAAAGAAACAACCCAGAAGGAACAGAAACACGCTGCCCTGGCAGATTTCCTTCGGAAAGATAGGAAAGATACGGAGAAGTATCTGAAAGAGACAAAAATCAGACAGGATACATTGAAAACTAAGAAAGCGGAGATCTACGCAGATGGAGATAAAGCGTCAGACCAGAAGATCCCGGAAAAGTTTGCTTCTGACTATGCAAAAACAAAGCTTGGAATTGTGGAGCATGGGCCATTTAAAGAAGGACTGGAACGGATCACACCATACAGCGAACTGAAAAACAGGATGATTATGAGGTACAGAAGAGAAAAGGCGCAGCATTAAGACCAACCCGGTAGCTGCTTTAGATTGGAGTGTAGTACCAGGCGTTCAGGATTACATCGCCAGGCAATCAAAAATCCAAGCCAGGTATCAGAAATCTTAAAACAGAACAACCACATCTTCCAGAACATGACCCAGGAGGAAAAAGATAATTACAATTACATCTATGGGAAATACGGCCTTGAAAAGGCGAACCGCTATGCGGAATCCTTAGATGAGCAGTTAAACGTTCGCCAGGGCCAGAGCATGGTAGATATGACACAGAAGATCGCCGAGAAGAACAAATTGGCGGGAACTGCGGCGGATATTGGACTGTCATTTACCGCTGGAATGAATCGGGCGGTGGAAGGAATGGGACAGGCAATAGATGCAGTGGTTGGGAATCCGATCGCCAAACCAGCGAGTGCATTTGATGCGTACTCTGGCCTTTTGGCGGAACAGTCAACGGGGGCAAAACGTGCGGCCCAGGACATTGCCGGATCCATCGGCTTTATGATGCCAAGTGCATTGATGGGAGGAGCGTTAGGAACGGTGGCCAGTGAAGCATTGTTTGGCGTATCGGCAGCAGGAAACGCCTATGCAGATTCCATCCGTGAAGGACAGAATGTAAATGCGTCAAAAGAGTATGCCATTGCTACTGGATTGTCTGAGACGATCAGCAACCTTTTCCTAAACGGTGTTGGTGCCTATGGCGGCGGCGCCCTGAAAAAGGTGGCCGGAAACACCAAAGTAGCCAAGGCAGCATCGGAAGGTCTTGCAAAAGTAATGAAGAATCCAACGGCAAAGCGCTATCTGGTAAGAGCCTTTGACTATGCAGCGGATATGGGATCTGAGGGACTGCAGGAGTATACCCAGGAATACATGGACAAGGTAACGAGAAATGTACTCTTCGGTGAGGACAATAAGATAAACCCATTAGATCCGGATGCCTGGTATGCGGCTATGCTGGGAGTGGCTACCGCTGGTGTGATGAATGCCCCGAATATCGCCATGGGATTGACCTATGAGGACTATTTCTTGCGAAAACTGGGAAAGAACAGTGATGTAAACAGTTACCAGGACTATGCAGAAGGCATTGAAACCGATCAAAATGCCTATCAGAACCAGGAACAGTACGAAAAGGCACAGGAAGTCCGGGAACTGGCGGAGAAGCTGGCACAAAAGCAGGAAGCTGGAGAAAAGATCAGTAACCTGGAAAAAGGATATTTCGAAGAGGCAACCTACCAGCTGGCGGATAGCGTGGCGGAGGATGCCCATATTGAGCCAAATGAGGGGAAAATGGAAAACTCTGCCTTGACCAGTGAAAACACGCAGGAAAACGATTACAGGACACCACAGGGGGAAGAACTGGAACTCTGGGCGGATGGATACGAGACAAATGGAAAGAGAGCATTTACGGAATCCTACGATGGAGAAACGGATATTTCCAGCTACTCCAAGGCGTTTGCCAACTATTATAATGCTGGGCGCTATAATATGGACAATGAGAGCGTTTTGGGGGCAGCAGCGGTAATATTATCCCCAGAACAGGCCAAAGCCGCATACAAAGCTGGAGCATTAGACCGGAACGCAGCGGAAGTAGCTTATGACAAAGAGACCAGAAGCTTTACCAACATGCAGAAAGGCACTGAGAAGATCGGAGGCTTGGGAACAGCTACAGAACTGGCAACAGAACCTCAGAAAAAGATGGCAGAATATGTGGGCAAAAGAACTGGATTAAAAGTAAACCTGGTGGATTCCATGAGTGCAGACCGGGCGGTGGCTTCCTACCATAATGGAGAGATCACCATTTCCATCGACACCAAGGATTTCAATGGTTCCGTATCTCACGAGCTGACCCACTTCATCAAAGATTATTCTCCGGATATGTACCAGGTTTATGAAGACCGGTGCATGCGGGCGTTTGCAGATGTAGAAGGCTTCAATACCGATGAATTGATTGAAAATTATATGAACCGCTATGAGCAGGCAGGTCAGAAGCTAAGTCGTGACCAGGCAGTAGAGGAGATTGTAGCAGACGCAACGCAGAGCTTCTTAAATGATGAGAAATTCATCAATGAGGTAGTGCGTGATGATCGGACATTAGGCCAGAAGATCATGGACTTTATTGAAGATGTAATTGAATCCATCAATTCCCTGATCAAGACCGGAAGTACCAGAGCATCCGCCAAAGCCCTGGAGCAGAACGTGCAGGCCCTGGAAAGCGCCAGACAGGCATGGCATATCGCACTGAATGAGGGTGGAGAACGCTATCGGGCTGGTTGGGAAGTAAAGGATGAGAAAACAGAAAAATATAAACTGGCTCATCCAGAACTGACCACAGATGAACAGCTTAAGAAGAATGCGAATTCAATCCAGGATTCCGATCCAATCACCCATTTAAAAGGTGATGAATTTACAGATTGGAGTCAAAAGGAATTAAGTGAGCAGGTGCTGGAGTTCTATAATTCGATCGGGAATAAAGTACATAACGATGTAGTAGGAGATGTATATCTTCGAAAATCCTCTGTGAAAGATGATATTGCGCATGGCATTGGAAAAAACAAGGCAATTACATTTAAAGCAGTTCCGGAAGTAATTGAGAATGGAAAAGTCATTGACGTTACAAAGAACTGGAAAGAGAGAGGATATGATTCGGTAGCGATTGGTGGAAAAATTGCTATAGACGGTGGTGACCGAGCCGGGGAGTATTACATGGTTTGTATATTACATGTAAATAAAACAAACAGAATGTATTTACACGAGGTCAGAACAATGAAAACGGATAACACGCGTTCAAAGACTGGGGCCTCAGTTGGAGAAACCAACTTGCGGATACCCAGCGCGAGTTATCCGTCTATTCTTAGTTTACTCAATAAAATGATGGATGTCAATACAAAATTCCAGTTAAAAGAACCAGTAGAAGAATCAGAGAATCTGATCGCTGTACATAACCTGGATGCCGATAAGTTAACCCAAATGCTGAAATACGATGGAATTCCAATGCCATCCATCGCGATCACGAAGTCGGAATATGGATGGAACGATTTCGGTGATATTTCCCTGGTATTCCGGAAAGACACCATCGACCCGGCTAATAAGAAAAACAAGGTATATGGAGCAGATGCCTGGACGCCAACGTTCCCACAGATTGAGTACAATGTTAACGAAGGTGTTTACTATGATGCTGGAAGAACCATATCTGACTCCATGAATGGAAAAGTTCCGGATTATCTGATCAGTGAAGCAAAAAGGTTCAATGATACCATGAGTGGCAATCCAGAGAAAAACGGACTGGACGGTGTGATCAATGCAGCACAGAACAATATTGGAATGAAAGCTGCATATCTGGCGTCAAAGGGTGAACAGATTCGGGACCGGGTGCAGGAGGTTGACACACCGGATATTACTCCAGAAGAAGAAACGTTATATCAGAACTTTTTGAAGGGCATTCCGGAGACAGAATGGAGTAAATTAAAAGATCTTTTAGAAAATGGTACTATGAAAGAGGTACGAGATACCTATGGTTCTATGATTGTAGATGCGTTTATAGATGCCAGAATTAAAGATGGATTCGATCAAGAAGTTGCGGAAAAGAACAGGGGAGGATATAAAAAGAGCCCAACCAGAATGATGTCAGTGCTTCTGAAGCTCAAAAAGGCATTTAACTATCAGGAAAATGGAGTTCATTATACAAAAGAGACAATCCGTGACGAAGCAGGAATCAATGAAGAGATCAATTCCAAGGTAGATGAAGCTGGATACAAAGAGTGGCTGACAAATCTGTATGATGGTCTTGTTGGCGAGCAAGGGGTACCAAATGGAAAAGAATATCTGACGCCAAGCGGAGACCGAAGAACCTTCAAACAGCTTCATTATGAGGTAACACCGGAAAATATCGTAAAATCCATGATGTCTCAAGGCGGAGATATGAAAAATGTCATGGGATTTATCGGAATCAAAACATTGCGTGCTGCGGCAACAGAAAATATGAGGTCTATCGGAGAAATCCATAAAAATGAAGATAGACTGCAAAATTTCAGCGTAGAAGATTATGCGGCGAGAGAGGATGCATTAAACACCCGTTTATACAATGTGATTGATTCCATTATCAAAAAAACGAATAGCAATGGTATAACGGATGTCGATCATGTGGGTGAAATCATCCAGGAGGCAGCGGGCAAGAAGAATTTCTCAGAAAAAAAGGTAAGAGAGACCTTTGCGAAGTATCCATATTGGGTAGCATCCACAGAAGATGTAAAAGAAATCACGGATATCATCAAGGAAGTAAAAAAAATGCCGGTCAATATGTTTGAAGCCAAACCAGAACGCGTAGTGGGATATGATGAGGTGGCAGCAGCCGTAGTCCCGTCCAACATCGATGATAATGTACTCCAGGGACTGGAAGACCGCGGAATCAAGACTGTGATGTATGATCCGGATACAGAAGGAGCCAGAAAAGATGCTGTGAATGCCCTGGAAGGAATACGGTTCCAGCTGGAAGATATTGATGAAGGTCCATCGATGTCGGAACTGGTAAAAGAGAACAAGAAGCTGAAAGAAGCCAATGCCCTTCTTAAGAAACAGTTTGAACTGACCAGCAAGGAAGAAATGCGGCAGAGTGACATTCAGAAACAGGTAAACAAGATTCTCAAACAGTATAATTCTTCCTGGAATCAGAAAACGGCAGTCAATAATATCACAAAACTGTATGAGTACATCCGGACTGGTCAGGTAGACATGGATCAGCTGACAGATGTGGCAGCAGATATTGGCCGGACGATCTTAAACAAATCAACGGTGAAGGATACTGCTATGTATGAGCAGTATAAGGATACCGTAAATAAAATCCGGAATACAAAAATTTCACTCAGCGATCAGGACAAAGCGGATCTTGCAACGTATGGCGGATATAATGCTTTCCGAAAACAGTATTTTGGCAGATTGAAACTGGGTAACAATGGAATCTCAATTGATAGCCTGTATGAAGAACTGTCTGCAGAACATCCAGAGGTATTTAAAAGTGACGTCACTCATCCGGCGGATCGCTTGATGAATGTAGCCAACTTCCTGGATGCTGTGCGACCGACTATTGAGAATCCATACGCTGCCAACATTGATGAATTGTCTTATATTGTAGGTCAGGAGATCCTGGACGGGTACAACCAGATCCGGAATGAGGCCCCAACATTTGCTGATAGGAAGAATTTGGAACTGATCAAGGTAAAGAACCAGTATCAAAAGAGATTGAATGATTATAAAGCAAAGGTAAAAGCGGATCACGAAGCAGAAGTTCAGAATCTTCGAAAAAAAATTGTTAGAGATCAGCAGGAGGCAAAATACAACGCTGTTTGGAGAGATGCGGAAGTTCACGCTCAGATGATGAAATTCAATGAACGAATGAAAGAAAAATCAGATCGTGACCTCCGATACAAAGCGAGAAAATCTATCATGAAAGATGCCAGAGAGCTGCAGCGGTGGCTTCTGGATCCAACTGATCAGAAGAACATCCCAAAATCCATGCGTGGAGCCATTGCGGATATGTTAAGCTCCATTGATGTTTCCAAGTCCTATCCGGCAGCAGAACGGGAAGTAGCCTGGAGCCGCGCCCAGGCAATGTTCAGTAAAATCATGAATGAAGGAAATGTAATAGTAGGGGATGATGGATCAAGACAATACATGGAAATCGATCCAAACATGATCGCCAGATTTGACAGCTTTATCAACAAAGAAAGAAAAACCAATGAAATTGGAAAATCCGGATTTGAAGAGATCGGTGCAAGACTGGCAGAGATGAAGGATATTGACGATTTGTCCATTCATGATCTGGAAGAAATGAAAAAGTTAGTATCTTCCGTGAAGAAAGCGATCGCTGGAATTGGAAAGCAGCGCAGAAATGAACGGTATGAGAATACCAGTGCTTTAGCAACGGATGTACTTGCGGAAGTAAAAGATCGAAAACGGGCACTGAAATTAAGCGGAGCGCTGGATGTGGGAGCGAAATTACTCAATTATGACATGCTTGACCCACAGACCATGTTCGGAAAGATAGGACCGGCATTTGGAACTGCATACGATGGATTAAGAAGCGGCCTGGATAAGAAAACCATCTGTTTGCAGACCGCACAGGATTATTTTTCGGATACATTGTCTTCAGCAGAGGTTTCGACCAAAGAAATTCAAAAATGGATGAATGAAAAGGCGAAAGAGTTTGAAACTTCTGGAGGAAAAATCAAACTGTCAACGGCCCAGATCATGTCATTATATGAATTGGACAAGCGGAAGACTGCCAGACAGCATATTTATGACAGGAAGGGCGGAATCAAAGCGTCAGACCGCAAAAGAGGCTTGATCTACGAAACCCAGGATTATGCAGTGAGGGTAGCGGAGACCGATGTGAAAAAGATATGCGATACGTTGACACCGAAGCAGAAAAAAGTGGCTGATGCGTTACAGCAGTTTATGGAAAATCAGGTTGCATCGTGGGGAAATGAAGTTTCTATGGAACTGTATGGGTATGAGAAATTCACAGCGGAGGATTATTTCCCCATTATGTCGGATGAAGACATGATTCACCGGAACGAGCAGGATAAAATGGGAGATTCGATCATCAAGAATCTTGGCTTTACGAAAAAGACCAACGAGCATGCTAATAATGGTATCGTAATCAATGACATTTTCGATGTTTTTACAAAACAGGTTGATCAAATGAGCAGTTATGCCGGATTTGTAATTCCGTTATCTGACTTACATCAGCTGATTGAGTATCAGCAGCCGGATGGAGGCATGGCCGTGAAGAAAGAAATAAAAAGAGCCTTCGGAGACCATGCGATCAATTATGTGGACAAGCTGGTAAAGGATATTAATGGTGGCACAAAGGAAGATCGAACCATCCAGGATTTCTTAATGTCCAACATGAAAGCAGCATCTGTGGCCGGAAACTTAAGGGTAGCCATTCAGCAGCCGACCTCTATTGCGCGTGCGGTAGCGGAGATTGATCCGAAATATCTGGCAATGGGAGCAGCTACCATGGAAAAAGGACGCTGGGATAAGATTACTCAGTACGCGCCGATTGCTATGTGGAAAGATTGGGGATTCTACCAGATGCAGGTTTCCAGGCCGATGAAGGATGTTCTGACGGGAAATAGAAGCAAAGTCCAGAACTTCGTTAACAAAACCATGGTCCTTGCGGAATTAGGAGATAAGCTGACCTGGAATCGGATCTGGAGCGCGTGTGAGCACGAAGTGGCCGATAAGCATCCGGATCTCAAGAAAGGATCAGAGGAATTCTACCAGGCAGCAGGAAAACGTTTTTCAGAAATCGTTGACAAGACTCAGGTAGTCGATTCGGTGTTGCATCGAACCCAGATCATGAGAAGTAAGAACGGACTAGCGAAAATGTCAACAGCGTTCATGGGAGAGCCATTAAAGACCTATGATATGCTTTACCGGGCATTTTACGATGTAAAAGTCGGAAGAAAAGGAGCCAAGAAACAGCTGCTTCGATCAACATCAGCATACGTGGCCAGCGCAATTCTGACGTCTATAGCAGCAGCGGTGATGGATGCAACAAGAGATGATGACCGGGATAAGACATGGACAGAAAAGTATAAGGCCAGTGTATGGGAAAATTTCAAGGACAACATCAACATGCTGCAGAACATTCCACTCCTCAAAGATGCGATATCAATCGCCAAGGGAGAATCAATTGCCAGAACCGATATGTCTGCTTTCCAGGATCTGTATTATGGTTTCCGCAAAGTCGAACAGTTAAAGAAGGGCGAGAGCCAGTATACACCACAATACGTGGCTCTGTACACGTTGCAGACGATGTCAAAAGCTACAAGCATCCCGATCAAGACTCTGACACGAGACACATTTTCAATTATTGATTCTGTGATGCAGGGAATCGGAGGTGAGACAGATTATCACTGGATCCGGCAGAAGTATGATATCAGTCAGAAAAAGAACCTGGGAATGTATTCGGAAATGATGTTAAGAGCCCAGAGCAATGGAGAGAAAAAACTTGCAGCAGAGATCTACAATGATTTGCTGGAGAACGGGCTTGACAATGATACGATCAATAATAAGATCGAAAATGTGTTGAAAGACGCAGTGAAAGAAGATCCAATGCTTCAACGGTTGGTAGAAGCAAAGGAAAATCTGGATACAAAAGCAGCTGATGAGGCATACAAAGAATTGATGGATGCAGGATATAATTCTGATATTGTAATTGCAGCAGTCAAAGCAGTTACCAATAGCGAAAAAACAGAATTGAAAAAGGAGGAGGATTTTAAAAAGTTAAGAGAAGCAAGGAAAGACTCTAATGAAAAGGCAGCAAAAGAAGCGTATAAAAATCTGGTAGAAGCCGGATATAATCCTAATCTGATAGATAAGGTTCTGGAAGATTCAACAGAGACCTATGAGAAAATAGAAGATCTGGATGAAATTTTTACCGAAGATAAGACTCTATATCAGAATAGCGATGTGATCCAGGCGATTGATGCGGAACGTTGGACAGATGTTGATACCATGTTGAAACAGATATATGAAAGCAAGAAGGCATCCAGCAAGAAGAAAAAGGAATCAGAAAAGGCAAAAGATGCCAGGGCAAGGATCAAGGCGTCACTGAGCGCAAAGTATAGAAAAAGATATATTGCGGCAGATAGCACTGAAAAACAGAAGATCCGAGGAAAATTGCTCAGAATTAGGGTAGATGGGAAGAGACTCTATGACAGTGATTCCTTTAAAACATGGAAAGAAGAGAAGTAAAGAGTAGCAGGGTGGGAGAGAGTTCCACCCTGCTTTGTTATTCTAAAGAAAAAAGAAAGAGAGGATGGTTATATGATTGTAACGATTTTAGGAGTAAAGGTGCTGATCACGTGGATCTTGTGTGTAGGATATGCCGTGGCAATCGACACGGTGTTTGGCTTGGGAAGAGCGATCAAACACAGAAAATGGAACAGCTCCTTCGGCATCAATGGAGCAATCCGCAAAATTGCCATGATGGCCTGTATGACTTTCACCGTGATCCTGGACGCAGAGTGTGGATTCAATGTAATCAATCTGTTTCCGGATGGAGTGGTGCAGCAGCTGGCGGCGGTGAATATTATTCATATTGGATTTTCGGAATTTTTTGGCATTTTATTTGTGGCTTATGAGTGTGTAAGCATTTTAAAAAATATGTATCTCTGCGGACTGCCAGTGAAGTGGGTATGGCTTAAGGTATACAAATTTTTAAGTAAATACACGGACGAATTACCAGATACAGAAGGAATTAAATTTTAGGAGGAAATTTATCATGAAAAAAGCAATGTTATCTCAGCCTATGGCTGGAAAAACAGATGAGGAAATCATTGCAACCAGAGAAAAGGCAATCAAAGCACTGGAAGCACAGGGATACGAGATTGTGAATACTCTCTTTACAGATGAGTGGTAT
The DNA here is from genome assembly GCA_003478355.1 of Lachnospiraceae bacterium AM48-27BH. GTDB lineage: Bacteria > Bacillota > Clostridia > Lachnospirales > Lachnospiraceae > UBA3402. The sequence continues at coordinate 5,336 of QUFC01000008.1, read as the reverse complement.
AGTAATGAGAAAATGAAAGAACGTGGTGTTGTACAGATTCCACTATGCTTCCTTGCTAAGTCTCTTGAAAACATGAGTCTGTGCCATGCTGTTTATTTCTGCAAAGGCTGGGAAAAAGCGAGAGGATGTCGGATTGAACATGATGCAGCTGTCACGTATGGATTAGATGTGATTTATGAGGAGGAGTAGCGAATGGGAAACGAAGAATTTGTTGTTCTGTGTAAGAAACATGTGGTCGATTATTTCAATGAAAATGCAGACAAAACGGATCAGAAGCAAATTAGCGAAAATGATGTGTTTGTTGTGTGGTCCTGCAAGACTTTGCAGAATAACAAGGCGCTGCTTAGTACCAATGTGCCAGATGGTATGTATTACGAATTGACCTACAACGGGGACAAACACGAATTGTATTTTGATTCCTACAAAAAATGGGAAAATATCTGTTTTCAGGTAAATGAAGGAGCATAAGAAAATGAAATTCAGAGAAGCTTTTGAAGCAATGAAAAGCGGCGCCAAGGTAAAACTTCCGGGATGGGGAGGCTATTGGTATTGGGATCCGAAAAAAGAAACAGTTATGATTAAATGTCGGCCTAAGGATGGAGACGAAGGAGATATTTTAGATATCAGGGAAACAAAACGCGTAGAGTACACACTTCTGAATATGCAGTCTGATGATTGGATGATTGCGGATGAAAATAATTGCCCAGTACTCGGAGGAGAATCAACATTTTCATTCGCAGATGCCATTCGATATCTTAAAAGGGGATTGAAAGTAGCACGTAAAGGATGGAATGGAAAAAAACAGTATATCCAGCTGGCGACAGGAATTTCATATAAGTCTGCAGATGGAGATATTGTAAACTGCGATCACGAAGCCATTGGAAATAAGGCAATCGCATTTGTAGGAACAAGCGGGGTGCAAATGGGATGGTTAGCATCTCAGGCAGATATGCTGGCGGAAGACTGGACGTTTGCCGAATAAAAACGGAGGGAAAAGAATATGCAGATTAATCAGCTACTTACTCCATACAATTTTGCGCCGGGAACCATCCATCGTATCAAATACATCGTGATCCACTACGTTGGAGCCACTGGAGGAGCCGAGGCTAACTGTAAATATTATGCGGAGCAGTACCGTGGAGCCAGCGCCCATTACTTTGTCGGATTTGCCGGTGAGATCTGGCAGGCAGTGAAAGACAAGAATATTGCCTGGCATTGTGGCGGGAAAAAGTATACCAATACCAAAGGCGGTACCTATCACGGGATCTGTACCAATGCCAATTCCATCGGTATTGAGATGTGTGTCCGGAACCGTGGCAGTCAAGCCGATAATTCCAGAGACTGGTATTTTGAGGACGCAACCGTAAAAGCCACCATTGAGCTGACCAAGGCACTGATGCAGAAATATAACATTCCAGGAGACCACGTGATCCGCCATTATGACGTGACTGGAAAAATTTGTCCAAATCCGTATGTTATGGATGAGGAAAAGTGGAAACAGTTTAAGGCAGCCATTGCAACGCCACAGCAGGAGTCAGGGTGGGTAAAAGATGATAAAGGTTGGAAATACCAGAAGGAAGATGGCACCTGGATTAAAAATAAGTGGGAGATGATCAACCATCATTGGTACCTCTTCGGCGCTGATGGCTATATCCGGACTGGATGGCGCCGCTGGAATCCATCCAAACAGCAGGTGGATCCAGATGATGGCTCTGGAGACTGGTATTATCTCCAGGAAACCGGAGATTTAGAGGGAGCCTGTTGGCATGAGATTGAAAAAGGCGCATTGGAAATTTGGCATGTAGAGTAAAAAATATCATGGAATTTTATGCTTGTTACGGGATAAGATTCATGATAAATTAGTTTAGAAGAGACTTGAATTGCAAGAAGTAGTAAAAAAGAAATAATAAGCGTTAGCAACACGTTAGCAACAAAAATGGCGAAAACACTGATAAATAGGCGCTTTAAGTTTAACGAAATTTTAAGTTTTGAGCTCTGTATTTTGCGCTCATTCTATGATATATTGTAACATGGTATTTTTTACATGAAATGAAAGAAGAGTAGACAGCGTGTTAATGATCGATCAGGAGAATATAAGAAAAGCCATCCGTCAGTATCGGGACAGATGGAGAACATTTCGATATTGGACGGTAGTAGAAATTGCGGTTATGACTGCAGCAGGTATCGGTTGTGTTGGTCTTTCAGCTAATGAGGACTGGCATTTTTATTATGAGGGAACAGCAGAACAGGCTCAGACAGTGACCGTGCCAGTGGAAACGACTGAAGAAGAGCCGGAAGTTTTTGTGCCAGTGACAACAGAGGATCCGGAGACAGTAAATGAAGAAGAGGAGGAACCGGAGCCGTCGGCACTCCGCATGAATATGGCGGGATATTTCCCGGAAGGGGCGGATGGAGCCGATGCCATGAATTCTTATGCAGGTAAGGCATTTACGAAGCTCTCAGAAAAGGATGCCAGCTGGATCAAGGAAATCTACGGGATCTCCAAAAGAACGCCTGCAGAGGTAGGAGCATCAATTGGAAAAAATCTGGATCAGGCGAATTCCACAGATTACTGGAAAGATGTAGTGACCACATTTGTGGATGGTGATGGAACACCGATCAGCGGCTATTCCAATGCCAAGCAGATTTTGTCATTAGCCAGTGTCTATGCATTTTATCAGAGTCCAGAGGATGGACAGGCCTTTTTGGATCATACAGATGCCTTATGGAAGGCTTCACACAGCTATAAGATATCGGTCAGTGATCTCTATTACTGTGACGGCAGCTGTGTGGAAAATGGAAGTCGTGGTCTTCCTGGACTGGAGATGGAAGAGGACCAGGCAGAAGAGACTGGACTTGCTGAAACAGATACAGTTCCCGAAGAAACCACCACAGTATCCAGAGAAGAACTGGAGTCCAAGATGGATGAGGAATCTATGCCGGATCTGCTGGAAAGCGCCAACCCGCTGGAAGCGGCTAAAATGTATGAGATTCTTTATGTGACAGAACCAGAGGAAAGCAATACAGAGAGCAAAGAAAGTTCAGAAGCTGCATCTACAGAAAAAACAGCAGCAGAAAACGGCAGCCAGGAAAATTCACAGAACGGCAGTGAGGCCCAGAGCAGCGTCAAAGAGACAAGAGTTGTAAAAGCAGCCCAGAGCAAGCTCCAATGTCCTGGCCATGTAGATCTTCATATTACTGTATATATTACAGGCTATGATGAAAATAATAATTTATTTGCTGTTGATCCTATTGGAGGCAAAGAAGAGAACCTGAACGAAAATTGGGCTGGATGGGATAAATTCCGTCAGCTTTGTGCAATCCGCCTGGAACAGCAGGACTGGTATGAAGAATATGGTCTGACCGTTTCCACCAGCATGTATGTGAAAAATCCACTTTCTTCATCGGAGATCAAGCGTTATCTGTCCCTGCTTCCATCAGACACTTCGGAAAAGAGAAGAAAAGTTGTGGAAGAAGCCTTAAAATCTGTTGGCTGTATCCCATATTACTGGGGTGGAAAACCATCAACATCCGGTTTGGATGGTAATCATTTCGGGACCATGGTTTCACCAGATAAAAATGGAAGAAACTTAAGAGGACTGGATTGCTCCGGCTGGGTCAGCTGGGTGTACTGGACGGCGCTGGGACAGCATCTGCAGTACGAAAGCACCAGCGGATTGATCTCTCTTGGAAATGCAGTGAAGCGGCAGGACTTAAAACCAGGAGATATTATTTTAAGAACCGGGGATGACAGCCATGTATTTCTGTTCCTGGCATGGACGGATAGCAGTAAGCGCAGCATGTATCTGATCCACGAAACTGGAAATTCAACGAATAATGTCATGGTAGGAACGTATAACATTGACTGGCCATTTTATCGGAATTTGTTAGGAGAGGAGTAAAAAATGGAATATGAAGACGAGTTGGACCGGATGCGCAATCGAAAGCGCAGACCGGCAGTAAGACAGACAGAAATCAAAAAACAGACCGTTTCCAGACGGTACGCAGAGCAGGAAAAACGTCAGGGCACGCGGAAACGCCAGGAAATGCGTCTGGAATATGAAGATTTTTCCGATGCAAGGCAGGCGAACCGGTCGCGGAAGGCAGTCAATTCAAAGGCGGCAGGCGGTTCTTATATGTCTGGAAGTTCACAGGCAGCGGGCAGAGGAAAACAGGGAAATGGTCAGTCAAAGGTGCATCAGATGGCAGCCCAGAACCGGAAGACGAGAGCCCAGAAAAAAAAGAGAAAGCAGAAAGTAGTTGCAGGGATTTTATTGATTGCTGCGCTGGTGATCGGTCTGATTTTATTTTTTATGAAGAAGAAAGATGACGGTTACTGGACGGTTGCTGTTTTCGGTGTGGACTCCCGTGATGGAAATTTGGAAAAGGATACGCATTCCGATGTAGAGATGATCTGCGTGGTAGATAAAAAAACAGGTGAGATCCGGATATCCTCTGTGTTCCGGGATACCTACATGCAGGTCAGCGCAGAAGGAAAATACCATAAGATCAATCAGGCGTATTTTGATGGCGGACATAAACAGGCGGTGGACGCTCTGGAACGGAACCTGGATCTTCAGATTGATGATTATGCCACCTTTAACTGGAAAGCGGTGGCAGATGCCATTACCATTCTTGGTGGCATTGATATTGATATTTCTGACAGCGAATTTGGATATATTAATGGATTTATCACGGAAACGGTTAATTCCACAGGCTTAGGTTCCCATCAGCTGGAACATGCGGGTACCAATCATCTGGATGGTGTCCAGGCAGTGGCTTATGCAAGACTGAGGCTGATGGATACGGATTATAACCGTACTGCCAGACAGCGCCTGGTATTGTCGCTTGCCATGGAAAAAGCAAAACAGGCAGATCCGAAGACCCTGATCACGGTAGTCAACGCTGTTATGCCGGAGATTTCCACCAGCATCGGTGTCAGTGATGTGCTTGCCATGGCCAAAGGAATCAGTAAATACCATATGGGGGAGACAACTGGATTCCCATTTTCCAGAACGGAGAAAAACATTGGTAAGAAGGATTGTGTGATCCCGCTGACATTAGAGAGCAATGTGGTTCAGCTTCATCAGTTTTTGTATCCAGAAGAACCATATTCTCCTTCAGCAACCGTGAAGAAGATCAGTGCGAAGATCGCGTCTGATAGTGGACTAGGAGAAGTGGCGGAAAATGCGCCGGAGGCCAAGGTGGGAAATAACGGGGGAACTGCGGCAAAGGCTCCAGAACCACAGCCGCAGCCACAGGCTCAGGTGGATGTGACAGAGACGGCAGCAGAGACTTCCGCGGAAAATGAGGAAACTGAGACTGCCAAAGGCACA
>QUFC01000079.1 GCA_003478355.1 Lachnospiraceae bacterium AM48-27BH | reverse complement strand
TGCGGAGCTCCTGCGTCATAAAGGGAACGAAAATGGCCGTGGAGCTGGTCGTCATGCCGCGCTTGATCTCAATGCCGTTATGGCCCAGCGGAAGGCTGGAAAGAAAACCGTCCTCCTGCTGGAAGTCCAGCCGCTTCAAGGTGCAGTTGTATTTCTGGACGATACCGGACACCGTGAACAGGTCATTGTCCAGCTCCCGGCGGGTCGGAGCCATGTTTACCACAAGGAAGGTCAGCAGGAACATTCTTTCATTCCGGCTCTGTAAATCTTCCAGAAGGGTCTTTGCGTCGTTGCTGTATGTTACGAGGTCGGGCGGAAGTATGTCCATGTCGTACCCTGACCGGGCTGCCTTCTTTTGTTCCTCCACCTTCATCTTGTCAATGTCGGAGACTTTGGCCTTGATGGATTTTACGGCGGCGGCCTGATCAACGGTCTGGATATGGAGGGTGATGGTCATTTCCGCATCCATTTCCAAAAGCTCCGCCAGCAGCTTGTCCGAGAGCTCCGAGGCCAAAATCTGCAAGTAGGAGGCAGCGCCCCAAGTCGTCCCCACCCGGAACAGTCGGCTGAAACGAAAATCGAAACTGTCCGGGGCGATAAAGTCTTTGGTGGAAAGCCCGGTTTTGGGGATCATATCCCATGAAAACCGGAAGGGGGAGCCGCTGCCGGGGTGGAGCTGCCCGTGAAGAAGCTCCAGCCGTTCCAGCCCTGAAAGGGAGCGGCACTTGACGCCCAGCTTTTTGAAGTTCCCGCAAATGTCCGCCTCTACACGTTCCAGCCTTGCCCTGGCGGTGGAAAGGTCGTCCACGTTCACGCCGAAGGTCAGGAGCTTTGTGCGGACAATGCCGTTGTTGCTTTTGGCGATCTGGTTTTCCAGCATTTCCACATACTCACACCGGACGCTGTTGTAATCGTCATCCTGCATGGGGATGTTCACGCTGTACCGGCTGCCCGGGCGGCTTCGGTGGTTGAGGAAGGAAAGCTGGAACGGAAGGCTGCTGTCAAAGTAGTTGAGGCAGGCGCTCCACCCGTCAAAGATGGCCGCCTGATCTTCGGACTGTGCGAGCTGGTAGTTGATGTCCTCGTATTCAATGGTTTTGGTGTAATAGCGGTCCGTTACCCGGCACACCCCATCCCGGTACATTTCCCGGTAAGGGAGGGTCTGCTGGGCGGTGGTGGGAATGTTCTTTCCCTTTGTGAACAGGCCGGTAAGGCCCTGCTTTTCAGGCTTTCTGCCTGCGGGCTTTCCGGCCCTTCTGCTGTTTTGCAATCGGCTGCGCCTCCTTTCTGGCGCTAAGCAGCGCATAGAAGTTTTCGGTTTTGTAAGGCCGCACCCGGGGATAGAGGAACCGGGTGCGGATGATGTTTTTCAGCACTTTTTCCAATGGCAGGCCGTCCCGCTCATACATAGCCAGAAAGAAGAACGGGAGCATGAGGCCGATCATTAGGAACATGGCGGCGCTGTTCCCGATACTGTCACGGGAAAGCAGGTAGGCCGGGAGCCCCACCGCCGCTGCGCCGGAAAAACAAACAAGCTGGCGCTTCGTCAGATTGAAGGCCAGCTTTGTCTTAATTTTGGAAAGGTCTTTTGGTACTGGCACATAGGCCATTTGGGTACACCTCCTTTACTGCTTCGGGCCAGCATGGCCCGAGGTCATCTTGCGGCCTCTTTGGCCGGGGCTGTACTGCGGGCGGCTTCGGCGGCCTTACGTCCGCTCTGCCTTGCCCGCCAGTATTCGGGATTATACTGCCGGATGGACTGGTTGAGGTTTTCTTCAAACTGCCCTTTGTCCTTAATGCGGTCAGGTATGTTCCACAGCTTTTTGTCCAACAGTTCCCGGAGCACCACACTTTCCTGCGCGTCCTCCTCATAGCAGATATAGCCCTTATCCTTGAAGCCGCACTTTTTCGCTGCTGGGGAGAGGACGGCGGCTACCTCGTTTGCCACCATCGTTCCGCCGTGGCTGGCGGTAGATACCAGAAACACCCCTGGACAGAGGGTTTCACAGCTCTGCACATCACCCCACGGGGAACTTTTCGGCGCATGGAACATTCCGCCCGTCCGGCTCCGGTCCGCCTGCATGAGCGCCGCCTTTTCCAATATGGCGCGAAGTTCCGGGGAAAAGTAGGCGTATTCCCGCAGGACACGGGCGGCCTCCCCGCCGCAGGCGTTCATCAACAGGGTATAGGCATCGCTGTCCGCTTTGGTACAGCGGCCCAGCAGTTTTCCGTCGTAATAGCAGGCCGCGTCATAGCCCGTCCGTTTGCGTGGCATGGTTCCCGCCTCCTTTCTGCTTCGGGCCAGCATGGCCCGAGGTCAACGCTCTGCGCTGCGGCTGGGCTTTTCCTTCGGAGGCCGTTCTGCCTTTGCCTGTTCGGCAGCCGCTTTTCCGGCTTTGAGCTGGTCGCTGATGGATGCACGCCCCACAGAGCCACGCTCCGCCATCTGTTCCAGCTTTGCCTCATAGGCTTGCAGAACAGCGGTGTTGAGCTGTTCCCGGAACTCCTTTGTGACAGGGTAGGCCATATCCCGGTAGCCGCCTTTGCCGTCTGGCTGGCTGGGCATCCCAAGAAAGAGCCCCTTGCTGCCCTGTACGATTTTCAGATTTTCCACCACAAAGCAGTCATTGAATTTCACGCTGGCAAAGCCCATGAGGTTTTTCACAGGTTCGATGACCCGCACGCTTACATCCAGCTTTATAGGGGCAGCTGGTGTTCCGCCCGCATTTTTTTCCTGCATGGATTTCTCCTTTCCGCTTCGGGTCAGCATGACCCGAAGCTGTTACAAGTTTACAGTGCTTTCAACTTCGTTTCCCCACACGTCCCATCCGGGCTTTTTTTCTCTGGCGAACAATTCCACTCGTGGTATATCGCCCATCAGTTCTACAATTTTCCGCCTGGCCTCGTCCGGCTTTTTACTGTGGCGCTCTATCGGGGAAACAATAAGCTGGTGAACACCGGTAGACTTACGCTTCGGATGTCCTTTTACTGCTAAAAGACAAATTTCTGCATTGCCTCTGGTCCAATACCCCAGACCGTAAAACCATGAGTAGGAGCGCCGGTTCCTCTTTATCCATACAAAAGCCACAGAACGATAAGAAAAGCCCCATGCTTTAATGACCTTTAAGGCTTCCGGCAGTTGTGGGAATGTTGCCCACAGAAACAAAACGCTGTCTTTTGCAGCCAAGTCGGCCACTGGAAGGGAACAAATTTCTTCAATACTCATAGTGGGATAATGAAGCTCTGCTGATCCCTGCCTGTTTTTCTGCTCATACCGCCACGGTGGATCTGCATAGATTATCGAAAATTTTTCTTTCGGCATGATCCTCCTTTCCGCTTCGGGTCAGCATGGCCCGAAGTCTCTTAATGGCAGCCGAAGATGGATTTTGCAAGACTGCCTGTTTTGAATAAGGTAAAACACAGCAGCACCGTATATCCCACGCAGCCCCAGATCGCCCCGATGGGGTCGCCGTCGGTGGCGATACTCTGGATCAGCACCGCATAGATTGCGACACAGACTAAGATCAACAGACCTTGAAAGCCCACCGCAAAGAGGGAGCGGAAATAGTTCTGCCCCATGTGTCCGGTTTCCCTGTTGGGGACTGTGGCAAACGGGATAGGCGCTAAACTTGTGAGTAAATAGATTTCAGTCATACGGCCATATACGATGACGAAGATCACGATATTTAAGGCAATCATGGTAAGCTGGATCAGGAAGGATTGTAGCCAGAGTCCGAACAGAGGACCCAACTCCATCGCTTCAAGTTCTGTCCGTAGACTGTCCAGCACATCCGGCGTGATCTCTGTCCCGTTCTGGATAATGCCCGCTGACTGCTGTATCACATGCTGGCTCACATCAAAGACCGCCAGCACGATATTGAAGGTATTCGTCAGGATCATCACAGCCACAAAGGTTTTGAACACCCACTTAAAAAACATCCATGTGTCAACTTCATGGAGGTTGTTGCGTTCTATGAGCATCTGTATCAGCTCATAGGTCATTACAAAAGTGAGGATGACCCCGGCGATTGGCAGGATGGCAGTTTCAGAGATCTGTCGTATCATGGAAAAGACCCCGGCGTTCCAGTCCGCCGGGGTCGTGCCGACCTGTGTGGCGATCTCGCCAACGCTCTGATTGACGTTATCGAAAAGGCCGTCCAGATTTCCCATGATACCATCGACGAGCAGACCTTTCAGCCATTCAACGATTGCGTCGATGATAAAGTCCATACATCAGCTCCTTCTGGAAAAAGGGACAACGGGTGACACTTAGCTGAACAGACCGGACAGCAGAGGGATAAGCTGAAGGCCGATCAGAACGACACCGCCGCCAGCCATGAGCTGTTTTATCCCCAATTAGGTGTAAAACTCTGCTCGATGGCGGGCGGCGGCGTACAAAAATCCATATGGTGTTTTTAAGAGAACCGTCCCGGCGGGACAGGTCAGGCAGTGACCTGTTCCACCTCCGGGATGGGTTTGAGATTAAAATGAATTTCGATAGAAATGTGTCTTGTTTTATCTTCGTCAATGCGTTCATGCACAACGATTTCTTTGATTAAGCGGTTAAGGGTGGCTGCGTCCAGCTCTGTGATGTTGGCATATTCCTGAATGGCTTCCACCCATTGTTTTGCGTCATTGGCAAGCTGGACTTCATCGGACAGTCGCTTCCTGCCCTCGGACACTTTTGCTTTAAGCTCCGTCTGCTCGGTCTGTGTCTTTTCCAGCATGGTGTTGAAGTTCTGCTCACTGATACGCCCTGCAATCATATCCTCATAAAGCCGCATTACCATTTTGTCCAGAACCTCAATCCGTTCCTCGTCCCTTGTAAGGGAGCGTTCCATTGCTTCCCGCTGTTCCCGCTGCTCGGCTTCACAGGTATTGGTCAGGCGGTCGGCAACCGCTTCCCCGTCCATCAGGGCAGCTCTGGCACATTCCCGGATTTTCCGCAGCACATGGCTGTAAAGGGTGTCATAGTCAATCCGGTGCTGGGTACAGTGGTTCTTTCCGAAAGCATTGTAGGTTTTGCAGGAGTAAATCCGCTGGGGATGTTTTGCGTTTGTGTAGCGTATCGTCAGCGACTTCCCACACTCGCCGCATTTTATCAGTCCGGCAAACAGGCTGATTTCATTGGTCTGCCCCGGACGCTGGCGGGATTTCAGCTTGTTCTGCACAATATCAAAGCTCATGCGGTCAATCAGCGGTTCATGCTGTCCCTCCACCACAATCCAGTCCTCCGGCTTCTTTTCCCCAATCGTGCCGATTTTGAAACGGTAGTCTTTTTTCTGGGAAGCAATCGCCCCGGTGTAGACGGGATTCATCAAAAGGTCTTTGATAACGGAGAAGTCCCACATATACCGCCCGTTTTCCGGGTCTTTCTTTTCCCATTTGGTTCGGGTATTGCGAAGCCCACGTTCCCGGTTCCACCATGTGGGGCAGGGGATTTTTTCTTCCTCCAGCCGTCTGCGGATATAGTTCGGACCATGACCGTTTAGGGCATATCCGAAAATCAGCCGCACAATCGGGGCGGTTTCCTCGTCAATGAGCAGATGGTTTTTGTCCTCCGGGTCTTTCCGATACCCAAACGGGGCAAGACACCCGGTAAACTGTCCTTTCTGCGCTTTCAGAAGATAAGAGGAATGGACTTTCTTGGAAATATCCTTGCTGTACATCTCGTTCAGGATATTCTTGAACGGGGCAATATCGTTGTTATCACGCAGGGTGTCGATACCGTCATTCATGGCGATATAGCGGACACCGTTTCTTGGGAAAAAGTCCTCAATCAAATGCCCGGTTTGCAGATAGTTACGCCCCAGTCGGCTGAGGTCTTTCGTGATGACAAGGTTGATTTGCCTGCGCTCAATGGCTCTCAACATTCTCTGTAAATCAGGACGCTCCATATTAAGACCTGTGAAGC
>QUFC01000078.1 GCA_003478355.1 Lachnospiraceae bacterium AM48-27BH | reverse complement strand
GTCAGAAGTTCGACGCAAGCTTGCTTGCAGGAGAATTTTTGACCTTGGGACCCGCCAAAAACATGAGTAAGCAGCCATTTTTCAAAGAAAAATGAGCGAATTACGAATGGTTTTGAGAATTGCGGGAGCACGCAGTGCAGAGCAATTCGGTATCAGAGGGGGCAAAAGCTTTTGACCCCAACATCATAGAATGGCAGTAATGAATCGACAGGTCTGCGCACTTGTTTGCGCTGACCGTAAGTAAAATATGGGTTTGAAAGCAAAAGATTGGGGAAAATATGACGAATAGAGAGATAGTGGGCCGGTGGGACGGCCGAAAGGAGAAAGCCAATATGGCAGAATACAACAAGCATAAGACCATAGTAATCGGTCATAAAAACCCGGATACAGATTCGATCTGTTCTGCAATCTGCTATGCGAATCTGAAGAGAATCCTGACAGGACAGGACTATGTGCCGGGACGTGCCGGACATGTGAATGAAGAAACCCAGTTTGTATTAAAATATTTTGGTGTACAGGCACCGGAGCTGATCGAGCATGTAAAAACCGAGGTAAGGGACATTGATATCCGTCAGACCAAGGGCGTGAAGCGGAATATTTCCCTGAAAAAGGCATGGAATACCATGCAGGACGCCAATGTCGTTACACTTCCGGCGGTGACAGAGGACGGAATACTGGAGGGGCTGATCACCGTTGGCGATATCGCCCAGTCCTACATGAACGTGTATGATTCCAGCATTTTATCTAAGGCGAATACCCAGTATTCCAACATCGTGGAAACACTGGAAGGTCATCTGGTGATCGGAAGCGAGGAGAATTATTTTAACGAAGGAAAGGTTCTGATCGCGGCGGCAAACCCGGATATGATGGAATATTATATCAGTAAGAATGACCTGGTGATCTTAGGCAACCGATATGAGTCCCAGCTGTGTGCCATTGAGATGGAGGCAGCCTGCATCATCGTCTGTGAGGGCGCGGCAGTGTCCATGACCATCAAGAAGCTGGCACAGGAAAGAGGATGTACAGTCATCACCACACCGTATGACACCTATACAGCGGCACGTCTCATCAACCAGAGTATGCCGATCAGCTATTTCATGAAGACAGAGAATCTGATCACCTTTGAGGAAACAGATGTCATCGATGAGATCAAAGAAGTCATGGCAAGCAAGCGTCATCGTGATTTCCCGATCTTAGACAAGAATGGCAAATATATGGGTATGATCTCCAGACGTAATCTGTTGGGCGCAAGAGGAAAATCCTTAATTATGGTGGACCATAACGAGAAGACTCAGGCGGTAGATGGGATCGAGAATGCCAGAATCCTGGAGATCATCGATCATCACAGACTGGGGACGATCGAGACCATGAGCCCGGTATTTTTCCGTAACCAGCCGTTAGGCTGCACCGCAACGATCATTTACCAGATGTATCAGGAGGCTGGTGTGAAAGTGGAGAAAGAGATTGCAGGTCTTTTATGCAGTGCGATCATCTCAGATACCCTGTTATTCCGTTCCCCGACCTGTACCCAGGTGGATAAGAAAGCCGCTCTGGAACTGGCGGAGATCGCAGGAATTGATGCGGAAACCTATGCCATGGAGATGTTTGCTGCGGCAAGCAATTTAAAGACCAAATCTGACGAGGAAATCTTCTATCAGGATTTCAAGCGGTTTACCGCAGGTAAGGTATCCTTTGGTGTAGGCCAGATCAGCTCCTTAAATGAGCAGGAACTGGAACAATTACAGGAACGATTGCAGCCATACTTAAAGAAGGTTCATGAAATGCATCCGGATGTGAATATGATCTTCTTTATGTTAACCAATATTTTGACAGAATCTACGCTTCTTCTGTGCGAGGGCAGCGGTGCAGAGGCTATGATCCGCGAGACCTTCCATATGGAAGAAAGCAAGGAAAATAAAGGAAGCGTAGAGCTTCCGGGTGTAGTTTCCAGAAAGAAACAGCTGATCCCGGCCATTGTGATGGCATTGCAGGAGTAACTGGAAGCGAATGATCGTTTCGTAGGGCGGCTGCAGGGGCAGGCACCGGGGTGAACAGACATTATCCGGAAATCGGAATACAACACAGGCAGAGACCTGGGAAAGAAGGAGAAGAACATGACATTTATCTATCCGGCGGTATTGACACCGCATAAAGAGGACGAAGGCTACCACGTAACCTTCCCGGATCTGGTGGGATGTGAGGCAGACGGCCCGGATCTTCAGGACGCGTTGGAGAACGCCAGAGCAGCAGCTTATGACTGGGTCTGCGTGGAATTGGAGGAAGACGACCCGGATATGCCGGAGGTGACTCATGAGGAGGACATCCTGCTGGATGAGGGAAGCTTTGTCCGCCAGATCATGATCATTGTGAAGCTTCTTCCGGATTATGACTGATCGTTCCGATGGTTCAAGTCGAATGACTCACCACCTAAAGAGGTGGGAGTCTTCTCGACTGAGATAAGACAAATCAGGAAAGGCAGGAAGATGTGATGGGAAAACAGTACTGGAGAGGCGGCAATATGCTCTATCCGGTTCCGGCTGTGATGGTAAGCTGCGGCAGACCGGAGGAAAGACCGAATATTATCACAGTGGCATGGGCAGGAACTGTCTGTTCCAGCCCGGCCATGGTATCCATTTCCGTAAGGAAAGAGCGGTATTCCTATGATATCCTGAAAGAGACAGGAGAATTCGTCATCAATCTGATCACCCGCGATCTGACTTATGCTACGGATTTCTGTGGTGTGCGCTCCGGACGGGATGTGGATAAATTCGCACAGATGCATCTGACGTCCCTTCCATCCCAGCACATCAGTGCGCCGGGAATCGCGGAAAGTCCGGTAAATCTGGAATGTAAGGTTACCCAGGTGATCCCTCTGGGCAGCCACGATATGTTTCTGGCGGAAGTGCTGGGTGTGACTGTGGATGAGAAATATATGGATGAAAATGGAAAAATTCATCTGAATGACGCAGGACTGGTGGCATATTCCCACGGGGAATATTTTGAGTTGGGTGAAAAACTCGGTAAATTCGGATATTCCGTGGCGAAGAAGCAGGCAGCAAAACCGGGGTCCGTGACAAAGTCAGCAAAACCGTCTGGCGCAGGAAAAAAGGCGGCATCCGCTGAAAACCGGACAGCTTCAAAGACAGAAGCAGGAAACAGACGAAAATCCGCGTCCAAAACCGGGAGCGCAGATAAACAGAAAAGCAGGAGGAAATGAGCATGGCAAAACAGCATAACAACATCACTCTGATCGGTATGCCGGCATCCGGTAAAAGCACCATTGGCGTTCTGTTAGCGAAACGTCTGGGATATTCTTTTGTGGATGTAGATATCGTGATACAGGAGCAGGAAAAGCGCCTGTTAAAGGAGATTATCGAAGATGAAGGCTTAGATGGGTTTCTGGAAGTGGAAAACCGTGCCAATGCCACCCTGGATGTGGAGAAATCCGTGATCGCCCCAGGCGGCAGTGTTATTTATGGAAAAGAGGCCATGGAGCATTTAAAAGAGATCGGTCTTGTGGTATACTTAAAACTAAGCTATGAGGATCTGAAGGTGCGTCTTGGCAACCTGGTGGATCGGGGTGTGGTGTTAAAAGAAGGCATGACACTTCTGGATCTGTACAATGAAAGAGTTCCATATTATGAAAAATATGCGGATATTACCATTGATGAGGAAGGCAGGAACGCAGGGATGGTTGTTGATGAACTGCGCAGGCTGATCGAGGAACGTCTGGGCAGATAAACCGATAGGATCAAAAATGGAGGTGCTGTGTATGAAATATCAGATCATGGGAACCACAATGCCAGCAGTTGAAATCCAGTTTGACCGGCCGGGTGAGAGCGTCTATACCCAGTCCGGCGGCATGACCTGGATGACGGATGGAGTCCAGATGAGCACGAATGCCAAGGGTGGACTGATGAAGGGGCTGGGCCGGATGTTTGCAGGAGAGAGTATGTTTATGGCTACCTACACGGCAGAACATGCAGGAAGCCGTATTGCGTTCGCATCCACGGTACCCGGTGAGATCTATGCCCTGGATGTTGGAGCCACCGGTGGTATGATCTGCCAGAAAGGAGCATTTCTCTGTGCAGAAGAGACCGTGAACCTGAATGTAACCTTCAGTAAAAAGCTGTCTGCCGGTATGTTTGGCGGTGAAGGCTTTGTTCTGCAGGATATTTCCGGAACCGGTATGGCTTTCTTAGAGGTGGACGGTGATCTGGTCTGCCGTTATCTGGAGCCGGGTGAGGTGCTGAAAGTGGATACAGGCAATGTAGTGGCTTTTGAACGTACCGTTGCCTATGAGGTGGAGATGATCAGAGGACTGGGCAATATCTTTTTCGGTGGAGAGGGCCTGTTTTTGACAAAGCTGGTAGGACCTGGCCGCGTGATCATCCAGACACAGAACGTTGCGGAATTCGCAGGACGGATCGCACGATTTATCCCCACATCAGGAAAATAAGATCTTATAAGATCGATTGATTATATATATGGAGGAAGGGTCTATGAAACAGTTACTGGCAATCGGAGAGGCATTGATTGATTTTGCTCCAGAAGAGACAGGAAAGGAATTAAAGGATGTCAGCGCCTTTAAACCAAAGGTAGGGGGCGCTCCGGCGAATGTCTGCGGTGCCTATGTAAAGCTTGGCGGTGAGGCAGCCATGATCACTCAGCTGGGGGATGATCCATTTGGTGATAAGATCGTGGAAGAGTTTCAGAACTGCGGCATCCGATGCGACTATGTCCGCAGAACCAATAAAGCGAATACTTCTCTGGCATTCGTGGCATTGAAGGAAGACGGCAACCGGGAATTTTCTTTTTACCGCAAACCGGGTGCGGATATGCTGATGGAAGCGAAGGATGTGGATGCAGCATGGTTTCAGGATGCCTATGCACTTCATTTCTGTTCGGTTTCATTGGGCGAATTTCCGATGAAAGAAGCTCACAGAAAGGCCATTGACTGTGCCAGAAGAGCAGGCTGCATGATCAGCTTTGATCCGAACATCCGGCTTCCATTATGGGAGAATCCGGAGGCTCTGCGCAATGTGATCTGGGAGTTTGCACCGATGGCCCACGTTCTGAAAATTTCCGATGAAGAGTTAGAGTTTATTACCGGAAAAGCGGATATCAAAGAAGCGCTGCCGAGACTGTTTGCCGGAAATACCAGACTGGTGATCTATACAAAGGGCGCAGATGGTGCTGAGTGCTATACGGAACGGACGTCTGCCTATGCGGATGGACAGAAAGTAAAGGCTGTGGACACCACAGGAGCAGGCGATGGATTTATCGGTGCATTTCTGTTCTGCATGGCAAAAGACGGGGTAGAGGTTGACCAGCTGGCTTCTTTAAGCAGAGAGCAGTTGGAGAAGTATCTGGCTTTTGCCAATAAATTCTGTGCAAAGAGTATTACAAAATATGGCGCCATTGCGTCATATCCAACATTGACAGAAATGTAAATAGCCCCTATAATAACGCATATGAGAGCATACAGAGACGTATTGAGCGGAATCTGTATGCTCTTTTGTTTATCAATCAGGAAAGGAGATCAGACATGTTGAACGAAGAGGTACTTCAATATATTGAGAAGCATTGGGAAGAAGGATATGAGCTCCTTCTGACTCTGGCCCAGATCCCTGCGCCGTCTCATCATGAGGAGAAACGGGTGGAGTTTTGTAAAAACTGGCTGGAGGAAATGGGTGCAAAGGGCGTCTATGTAGATGAGGCCCTGAATGTGGTATATCCCTATCAGGCAGAGGAGGACAAACCACTGGTGGTATTTATGGCCCACACGGATGTGGTATTTCCGGATACCACACCTCTCCCATTAAAAGAGGAGGACGGAAAGATCTGCTGTCCAGGCGTTGGTGATGATACAGCAAACCTGGTGGCGCTGCTTCTGACTGCAAGATATGTGACCCAGAAGCACCTGTCCGTAAAAGACTGCGGGATCTTATTTGTCTGCAATTCCTGTGAGGAGGGCATGGGCAATCTGAAAGGCTCCAGGAAAATCTGCGAAACTTATGGAAGCCGGATCAGGGAGTTCTACAGCTTTGACGGAACCATGGGATGGCTGGTAAACCGGGCGGTTGGCTCGGCCAGATACCGTGTGACCGTAAAGACCAGAGGCGGACATTCCTATGGCTGCTTTGGACGGGAAAATGCCATTGGCGAGCTGGCATCCATCATTGATGATATTTATAAAATCCAGGTACCGAAGGAAGGAAAAACTACCTATAATGTAGGAACCATCGAGGGAGGAACCTCCGTTAACACCATTGCCCAGGAGGCACAGATGCTGTGTGAGTACCGTTCGGACCGGAAAGATGGGCTGGAATACATGGAAAAGAAGTTTAACGAGATCTTTGAAACCCACAGAAAAGAGTATGTGGATGTGAAGGTAGAGCTGGTTGGCCTGCGGCCCTGTGAAAATCTAAACGAAGAGCAGGAAAAGCGCAGACAGGACATGATCCGGATCGCCCAGGATATCTCGGAGGAACTGACCGGAATCCGCCCAGATGGAATCTCCGGCTCTACGGATTGCAACATTCCGTTGTCCATGGGAATTCCAAGCATCTGCTACGGCACAGTGTCTGGAGAGGGCGCCCATACCAGAGAAGAATATGTGGTAAAAGCATCCTTAAAGACCGGGTATCAGGTGGCATTTGCCAGTGTACTGCGGTATTTTGAACGCAGATAAGCATTCCCCCGCTTCAAGTGCGCGGAGCACTAAGCGGCGGGTGAGGGGGGATGCTTATGTCAGTGGGAGCTTTCAGCTCCCACTGACAGATCGCGAAGCGACTGCGTTCATGAGCAAGTAGCGAAGCGGATTGCGAATG
>QUFC01000077.1 GCA_003478355.1 Lachnospiraceae bacterium AM48-27BH | reverse complement strand
GAAAAGTATCGTTATCTTTTTCAATGCGCAAAGGAAAGCAATGATTTTGATTCATTTATGAAATTCGCAGTGTAGTTTTGTGCAATTTTTCAAATTTGCTCATTTATAGTATAAAGTACAATATAGTTAAGTTACAAAATAATTTTACTTCACATGCAAAACAAAATAGTCCGGTTTGCTTTCGGGCAGACGGGCTGCACACAGGAGAAAGGCGGTATTTCAATGGACTTTGAAAAGTTCTGTAAGGAAAATTGCGTTGAGAGAAGAGGAACCGGCACATTAAAGTGGGATTCCCTTCAGGAAATCTTCGGGGACGCAGACCTGCTTCCATTATGGGTGGCGGATATGGAGATTCAGTCTCCAAAGGCAGTGCGCGACGCGCTGACAAAGAGAATTGAGCACGGTGTGTTCGGTTACGGCAAGGTGGAGGATTCCTACTACGAGGCATTCTTTAACTGGATGAGGAAGCACCACGGCGTGGATGTTGAGAAGGAAAATGTACGGTTTGCAACAGGCGTTGTTGGTTCCCTGTACGCAGCAGTGAGAGCCTACACAAAGGAAGATGCTTCCGTTATCATCTGTCCTCCGGTTTACTATCCATTCTACGATGCGATTTTAAACACAGGCAGAAAGCTTGTAACCTGCGACCTGGATAACCACGACGGACATTTTGAGCTGGATTTCGAGAAGTTTGAGAAGACTATTGAAGAGAATCAGGTATCCATGTTTATCCTCTGTTCCCCGCACAACCCGGTATGCCGCGTGTGGACCGAGGAGGAGCTGGAGAAGGTGCTTGACATCTGCCGCAGACACGGCGTTCTGGTTCTGGCAGACGAGATTCATCAGGACTTTACATATGGAGACCATCATTTCGTATCCACAGCCATCGTAAAGGGTGGCGAGTACAAAGATAATCTGGTAATCCTCAACGCAGGCTCCAAGACCTTCAACCTGGCCGGACTGATTCACTCCCATGTAGTTATCTACGACAAGAAGCTGATGGAGACCTACGATGCCTATATCAAGACGGTAGGAAGCGCGGAAGTAAACATTATGGGTGTTACCGCTCTGGAGGCGGCTTACCGCGGCGGCGAAGAGTGGTTTGAGAATGTAAAGGCATTAATCTGCCACAACTACGATTACATGAAGCAGGAATTTGCAAGAGAGGTTCCGGAAATCAAGATTACACCTCTTGAGGGAACCTACCTTTCCTGGCTTGACTTAAGAGGCTGCATGCCGGGCGACCAGGTAGCAGAGTTCATCCAGAAGAAGTGCCATCTTGCATGTGACGTAGGCGAGTGGTTCAGCTTTACGGGACACGGCTTCATCCGCATTAATCTGGCAACGGATACAAAGAACATCAAAACAGCGGTTGAGCGCATCATTGCAAACATCAAAGCTCTGTAATAAAATGTACCCCGGGAGTCTTTTCCGTACTTACGGAAAGATTCCGGGAACATATTAAGCAAAAGGAGAAGAAATGGGAAAAAGAGTACTTGTGGTAGGCGGAGTTGCCGGCGGCGCTTCCGCGGCGGCCCGAATCCGCCGTCTGGACGCAGAGGCATCCATCACCGTCTTTGAGCGTGGAGAGCATGTATCGTTCTCTAACTGTGCCCTTCCTTATTACTTAAGCAGAACGGTGGAAGACAAGGATTACCTGGTTATGATGACACCGGAAGGCTTCAAGGCGTCCTACGACATCGACGTGCGGACAAATAACGAAGTGCTGAAAATTGACCGGAACCGCAGGATGGTTCTGGTGAAGAACCGGATTACGGGAGAGGAATATGAGGAGGCCTACGACGAGCTGGTGCTTTCACCCGGTTCCGCCCCCATCCGTCCTGGAAAAATTGAGGGGATTTCTCTTCCTCATGTGTTTACCGTCCGTAATGTCACCGACATTGTAAAGCTGGATAGCTATGTGAGACAGGCAAAAAGCAGCAATGTGGCAGTAATCGGCGGCGGCTTTATCGGCCTGGAAGTGGCTGAGAACTTAAAAGAGGCCGGGATGAACGTATCCGTAGTGGAGGCGGCAAGACAGGTGATGGCTCCCTTCGACCAGGATATGAGCCAGATTCTCCATAAGGAGCTTTCCGACCACGGCATCGAGCTGATTTTAAGCGACGGTGTGAAGGCCATCACAGAAGAGAAGGTTATCTTAAATTCCGGCAGGGAAGTAGCGGCTGACACCGTAGTGCTGGCAATCGGCGTTGTGCCGGAGACCGGACTGGCAAAGGATGCCGGACTGGAAATCGGCGAGACGGGAGCCATCAAGTAACTGCAGATTACCGGACAAGCGACCCGCATATCTACGCGGTGGGAGATGCCGTTGAGGTGTACAACAGTCTGACCCGCAAACCGGCAAAGCTTCCTCTTGCGGGACCGGCTCTGCGCCAGGCCAGAACGGCGGCAAATGCCATTTACGGTATTCCCGGAACAAACAAAGGTGTTTATGGCTCCTGCGCAGTGCGTATTTTCGGATTTAACGCAGCTGCCACCGGACTGAACGAAAAGACCGCAAAGGCAAACAACATTCCATGTGACAGCGTTTACACCATGGGAATGGACAAGGTGGGAATCATGCCGGACAGCTCCCCCATCCACTTCAAGCTGGTGTACGAGGTTCCAACCGGAAGAGTCCTGGGCGCACAGGCCATCGGCAGAGGAAATGTGGATAAGCGTATCGACGTTATCGCAACTCTCATTGCCATGGGCGGAACCCTGGAGGACTTAAAGGAGCTGGAGCTGTGTTACTCACCGATTTTCGGAACTGCAAGGGATGTGGTAAATCTGGCAGCACTGGTAGCCTTAAACGTACTTCACGGTGTGTTTAAGCAGGTTCATGTAAGCCAGGTGAGAGAGCTGGTGGAGAGCGGCGCATACATCATCGACGTGAGAACTCCGGAAGAATATGACTACGGCCACTTAAAGGGCGCTGTGAACATTCCTCTGTACGAAATCCGTCAGAGAACCGCGGAAATTCCAAAGGACCGTCCGGTCTATCTGCATTGCCGTACCAGCCAGAGAAGCTACAATGCCATCATGGCCTTAAAGGGAATGGGATTTGACAATCTTGTAAATATCTCCGGTTCCTTCCTTGGAATCAGCTATTATGAGTATTTTACAGACAAGGCAACGGGGCGCGACAGGATTGTAACAGAGTATAACTTTATGTAGCAGCAAAGCAATCGGCAGGCGGTGTAAACCCAGGGGAAAGGCCGCCGGGTGTAACGAAAGAAAATAAAAAGGGAGTTAAGGTATGGAGAACGTATTTTTACAGCAGTTTTTAATGATCAGCGACATCAGAACCATTGCATTTCTTGTGGTTCTTGCAGCTTTGTTTTATCTGATTCACGTTTTATACCACAAGAAGCATATGGACTTTGCAGTGGTTGTTATGATTGGTACAGGACTTGGCCTGGTGCTTGGTCTGGCCATTCAGTATGTAGCAGGTTTCCCGGACGCTCCCATGGAGGTTCCCTTTGTAGCTGAGACAACCACCTGGTTTGCAATGGTTGGAAGCGGCTATATCAACCTGATTAAGATGATCGTTGTTCCCCTTGTTATGGTTTCCATCATGCAGGTTATCATCAACATGCAGCAGGGCAAGACCATGGGCCGTCTGGTACAGAAGACCATCATGGTTACCATGGGCATGGTTGCAATCGCTTCCGTAACAGGTATTGTAATCGGCATGCTCTTCGGAGTAGGCAAGGGCGCAGCTTTAGTTGAGGACGGAACCGCAACTGCAAAGGAAATCACACCGGTGGCAACCACCATCAAGAACCTGATTCCCGGAAACATCGTAAAGGCAATGGTAGACAGCAACATCATCGGCCTGGTTATCTTCTCAGCATTCCTTGGTCTGGCTATCTGGTGGATTAACTACGAGAGCAAGGAAGCAGCAAAGCCGTTATACGATTTAATCAACGCAGCTCACAAGGCAATGATTAACATGGCACTTCTGATTCTGGACTACATGCCATGGGCAGTTATGGCGCTGTTGGCAAACACCATCGCACAGAGAGGTCTTTCCTCCATCCTGGAAGTTGGCAAGTTTATCATCGCTCTGTACATAGCAGCAGCAATCCAGTTTGTAATCCAGTTAATCCTTCTGACTGTAAACGGACTGAATCCGGTTGTTTACATGAAGAAATCCTTCGCTACCATGCTGATGGCATTTACCTCCCGTTCCAGCGTTGGCTGTCTTCCTATGACCATTGAGACACTGACAAAGAAGCTGGGTGTTGACCAGGGTACTGCAAGCTTCGTAGCAGGCTTCGGCACAACCGCAGGTATGCAGGGCTGTGCAGGTATCTTCCCGGCACTGTTAATTATCTATGTATGCAACGTAACCGGAACCCCAATCGACATCACCATGATCGTTATGACCATCTTCGTTGTAACCATCGGCTCACTGGGCATCGCAGGTATCCCCGGAACAGCTACCATGGCAGCTTCCGTAGGTCTGTCCGGCGTTGGTATGGGCGCACAGTTTGCAATGGTAAGCCCGATTCTGGCCATTGACCCAATTATCGACATGCCAAGAACCATGTTAAACGTAACCGGTTCTCTGACCAACTCACTTGTAGTTGACAAGCTGATGGGAAGCCTGAACGAGAAAGATTACAACGACATGAGCTTAAACACTCTGGAAAAGAAGTAATCCCATAGAAAAAAATAAATAAGCCAGTCCACTCCCCGGAGAATGCCTGAATAAAAAGGCTTCTCCGGGGTTTTTATTGGGGTTAAAACGTGGTATGATGGAAGGTGACAAACAACAGGAGGCCAGACAACATGGGAATGAACGATACACCTTCAGCAGACAGAATACATATCGGCTTTTTCGGCAGGAGAAATGCGGGAAAGTCCAGCCTTTTAAACGCGGTTACAGGACAGAATCTGGCGGTGGTGTCGGATGTGAAGGGAACCACTACGGACCCGGTGACAAAGACCATGGAGCTTCTGCCTTTGGGGCCGGTGATGATGATCGACACCCCGGGAATTGATGATGAGGGGGAGCTTGGCAGCCTGCGGGTGAGAAAAAGCTATCAGATGCTGAACAAAACCGATGTGGCGGTGCTGGTGGTGGACGGAAAAACAGGGCCCATGCCTGAGGATGAAGCCCTTTTTCAGAAAATCCGGGAGAAGAAAATCCCATGCGCCCTTGTTTTAAACAAGCTGGATGATGAGGTGGACGGGGACAATGGTTCCGGCAGGCTTTCGTCCCAGCTTCCCCCGGAATGTCCCGTTATCTGTGCCAGCGCTCGAACAGGCAGAGGGGTAAATCAGTTAAAGGAATGTCTGGCCAGACTGGGGAAACAGGAGGAAAACAGCAAGAGAATCGTGGGGGATTTGATTGAGCCTGCTGATTTTATCATTCTGGTAGTTCCCATTGACAAGGCGGCTCCAAAGGGGCGGCTGATTCTGCCCCAGCAGCAGACCATACGGGATATTTTAGAGGCTGGAGCCGTGTCTCTTGTGGTGCGGGAGACAGAGCTGGCAGATACTTTAAAAAATCTTGGAAAAAAGCCGAAGCTGGTGGTTACAGACAGTCAGGTGTTCGGAAAAGTAGCGGCAGACACGCCAGAGGATATTCTTTTAACCTCCTTCTCCATTCTCTTTGCCAGATACAAGGGAAATCTGGAAAGGCTGGTGGAGGGAGCGGCTGTTCTGGATGAAATCCGGGATGGAGACAAGGTCCTTATCTGCGAGGGCTGCACTCATCACCGTCAGTGCGGCGACATTGGAACGGAAAAGCTTCCAAAATGGATTGAAAAGCACACCGGGGCACAGCCAGAATTTGTGTTTACCTCGGGAACGGAATTTCCCGATGATTTGAGCCCTTACAAGCTGATAATACACTGCGGCGGCTGTATGTTAAATGAGCGGGAGATGAAGTACCGCATGAAATGTGCTGCTGACCAGGGTGTTTCCATGACCAACTACGGTGTGGCCATCGCCCACATGCACGGGATATTAAAGCGCAGCCTGGGACCGTTTCCGCAGATTGCGGAAAAACTGGAAAATGGCGGCCGGCATAATAATAAGTAGAAAGACGAGAGGAGATGCGGTATGAGGATTCAGGGAAAGAAAGTCTGGATTGCGGGGCAGTTCATGGCGGCGCAGCTGGAAATAGCCGCTGGAAAAATATTGGAAATCACCCCTTATAGTGAAGAAAAGGCAGATATTGACTACGGCGACAACCGGATTCTGCCCGGTTTTATTGACATTCACACCCACGGGGCCTACGGCTTTGACACCAACGACGGTGACGCAGATGGGCTTCGCATGTGGATGAAGCGGATTCCCGAGGAGGGCGTTACTTCTATATTGCCTACCACAGTGACCCAGCTGCCGGATGTGCTTGAAAAAGCAGTGGCAAATGTGGTCAGAGTGACGGAAGCAGGATACGAGGGGGCGGAAATCCTGGGCATCCATTTTGAGGGGCCCTATCTTGACATGGAATACAAGGGGGCACAGCCGCCGGAGGCCATTGCGGTGCCGGATGTGGAGCAGTTTCAGAGGTATCAGGAGGCGGCAAAGGGACTTATCCGTTACATTACCCTGGCGCCGGAGCATGATGAGGATTTCGCTCTGACCCGGTACTGCGCGTCCCACGGCGTCATCGTCAGCATGGGCCACTCGGCGGCAACCTATGAACAGGCCCTCATGGGAATCGCCAACGGGGCCACCTCCATGCCCCATGTGTTCAACGGCATGACGCCCTTCCATCACAGAAAGCCGGGGCTGGTGGGAGCGGCCTTCCGGGTGCGTGACATTTACGGGGAGGTTATCTGCGACGGCCACCATTCGGACGTGGCTTCATTGAACAATTATTTTACATCCAAGGGCCGGGACTGCGGCATTATGATAACGGATTCCCTGCGGGCCAAGGGCTGTCCGCCAGGGGGAGATTATGAACTGGGCGGCCATGCCATCGAGATTGGAACGGATGGACTGGCCCGCTTAAAGGGCACGGACACCATTGCGGGAAGCACCCTGCGGATGAATCAGGGACTGCGGATTCTGGTGGAGGAGGCGCTGGTGCCCTTTGACACGGCGGTGAACGCCTGCACCATCAATCCGGCCAGATGTCTGGGGGCGGACAGGCGGAAGGGACGCATCGCGGCGGGCTTTGACGCGGACCTTACGGTGCTGGACAGGGATTACAATGTGTTCCAGACCTGGTGCAGAGGCAGGAAATGCCTGAACTGAGCAAGTTTTCCCCGAAAATGCTTGCATTTTAGGGCACTTGATGTTATAGTCCCATCTTTGACATTTTATAAAGCCAAAAACAGCCATAGCCCCAGTGTTTATCAGGGGCGTGGCTGTTTTCGTTTTTGCATTGATATGTACTATTTTTGAAATTGTGC
>QUFC01000076.1 GCA_003478355.1 Lachnospiraceae bacterium AM48-27BH | reverse complement strand
TCTGAACTGAAAATGCCGTATGATACAGTGGTGGTAACAGATTTTGCCGATTTAGAATGCGAAGCATCGGCAAAATCCGTTGCTGTTTGCGCAACGCGTGAACAGCAACAACGGCATTGACATTCCTTTTGAGAAAAGATAAGATAGGTTCAAAGGAGGAATGTTCATATGGCATTTTTTGATGAGATTGGAAAAACTCTGGCTGATAAAGGCCGGGAAGCAGCAAAGAAAGCAAAGGATGTGGCTGAGATCCTGCAGTTAAAGGCACAGATCAGTACGGAGAAGAGCAAGACTAAGGAGCTGTACGCCTCCATCGGTGTGCTGTATTTCAAAAAGCACCGTGACGACGAGAACGATGAATACCAGATGTTCTTCCCGGAGATCGAGAAAACCCTGGCTCATATCGCAGAACTGGAGGAGCGGGTAAAAAAACTGGAAAAAGCAGGAACCTGTCCGGTATGCGGGGCTTCCGTTGGAAAGAATGATGCTTTCTGTGCCAAGTGCGGCGCACCGGTAGAAAACGAAGCGGAAGAAGCGCCGGAAGAGGATGTGCTGGAGACCGATGATCTGAGAAAGCTGGATGCAGTGGAGGAACAGAAAAAAGCAGATCCGGACGACATTTTCGTGGAAGAAGATGGCGGGGACGAGGAAAAGGCTGATGACGGGGAGAAAACCGAATAAGCTGGATTTGCTGGTAAAATGAATGGAAGAGGCAGGAAACCCGGAGAGGGGAACTGCCTCTTTTTGTGTCATAGGAAACTTCGACCTATGACACAAAAAACGCTCCGCTAAGGATCGGACTGCGGCGGAATGGAAGAATGTCGCTAAAGCGACCCGCCGCAGGCGGAGAATCCTGCAAGCAGGATTCTTTTTCATTGAGAAAAGTTTTACTTGCAATATACCCCATAGGGGTATATAATTATCGTTGTAGCTACGAGGCAAGAAAAACATACAGATAGGGAATACTGGTAAAGCTGGTGAAGGGATGAAAAGCGAAGGAATGAAAGACGATAGAATGGCAGGTGATGGAATGGCAGAAGAGCTGTGTTGCTGTCATAAGCATAAGGAACGTTCAGAAAAGGAATACCGGGATCTGATCAACCGGTTGAACCGGATTGAGGGTCAGATTCGTGGAATCAAAGGGATGGTGGAGCGGGATGCGTACTGTCCGGAGATCCTGGTGCAGGTGGCTGCGGCCAACGCGGCGTTAAACAGTTTTAACAAGGTACTTCTGGCCAATCATATCCGGACCTGTGTGGCAGATGATATCCGGGATGGGAAGGAAGAGACCATCGATGAGCTGGTGACTGTATTGCAGAAGCTGATGAAGTAGAGAAGAGGTAACTATAAAGGTGCTGAATAGTTACGAGAAGAGAAAGGAAGGGCAGAACGATGGAACAGTATATTGTAACAGGGATGAGCTGTGCCGCCTGCAGTTCCAGGGTGGAAAAGGCGGTATCGAAGGTAGAAGGCGTTACCTCCTGTTCGGTAAGCTTACTGACGAATTCCATGGGTGTGGAAGGGACGGCTTCTCCAGAGGCTATTATCCAGGCAGTAGAAACAGCGGGGTATGGGGCCTCAAAGAAAGGAGCGCCGGGCGCGGCAGCGAAAGCAGGCAGTGCAGGAGGTGCAGGAGCCGCTGGGAATGCGGAAGAGCTGTTAAAGGACCGGGAGACTCCGGTATTGAAGCAGAGACTGATCTGGTCACTGGGATTTTTAGTAGTTCTCATGTATTTTTCCATGGGACACATGATGTGGAACTGGCCGGTTCCGGCGTGGATGGAAGGAAACCATATCGCTATGGGGCTGCTGCAGATGATCCTGGCAGCCATCGTGATGGTGATCAACCAGAAGTTTTTTATCAGTGGTTTTAAGAGCCTGTGGCATAAGGCTCCGAACATGGATACGCTGGTGGCATTAGGCTCCATGGCATCCTTTGGATACAGCACTTATGCGTTATTTGCCATGACCGATGCCCAGCTGAAGGGCAGTACGGAGCTGGTGATGGAGTATATGCACGATTTCTATTTTGAATCGGCGGCGATGATCTTAGCGCTGATCACCGTAGGAAAAATGTTAGAGGCACGATCCAAGGGTAAGACTACAGATGCGTTAAAGAGCCTGATGAAGCTGGCGCCGAAGACCGCTGTGGTGGTGAGAAATGGCGCGGAGGTGACCGTTGGCATCGACCAGGTGCAGATCGGAGACATGTTCGTGGTCAGACCTGGAGAAAATATCCCGGTGGACGGCGTGATCTTAGAGGGGAGCAGCGCGGTCAATGAGTCTGCGCTGACCGGCGAGAGTATTCCGGTGGATAAGGAAGTGGGCGATACGGTGTCTGCGGCGACCATCAACCAGTCCGGTTTTATCCGCTGCCGCGCCACAAGAGTTGGCGAGGACACGACTCTTTCCCAGATCATCCAGATGGTCAGCGACGCGGCTGCCACCAAGGCGCCGATCGCCAAAATTGCAGATAAGGTATCCGGTATTTTCGTTCCGGCAGTGATTTCTATTTCCGTTGTAACCATTCTGGTGTGGCTGATCGCCGGTCAGAGCGTGGGATTTGCTCTGGCGAGAGGCATTTCCGTGCTGGTCATCAGCTGTCCATGTGCTCTGGGTCTTGCGACTCCGGTAGCCATCATGGTGGGAAATGGCATGGGTGCGAAGCATGGTATCCTGTTTAAGACGGCAGTTTCCTTAGAAGAGACCGGCAAGACAGAGATCGTGGCCCTGGATAAGACCGGAACCATCACCCAGGGTATGCCGAAGGTAACGGACATGATACCAGCAGGGGGTATCTCGGAAGAAGAACTGTTGACCTACGCTTATGCCCTGGAGAAAAAGAGCGAGCACCCGTTGGCAAGAGCTATTTTAGCAAAAGCACAGGAAGACGGTGTGAAAGAACTGGAGACCGAAGAATTTGCGGCGCTTCCTGGCAATGGCTTAACGGCTGTGGTCCAGGGCGGGAAAATGGCAGCAGGCAATTACAATTTTGTTTCCACCCAAGCTTCTGTGACCCGCGAGATCCGGGAAAAAGCAGAAAAACTGGCAGAACAGGGGAAAACGCCTCTCTATTTTGCAAAAAATGGGGAAATGCTTGGTCTGATCGCAGTTGCGGACGTGATCAAGGCAGACAGCCCGCAGGCAGTGAAGGAGCTTCAGAACATGGGAATCCATGTGGTCATGCTGACCGGTGACAATGAGCGGACAGCCAGGGCCATCGGAGCGCAGGCAGGCGTGGATGAGGTGATCGCCGGAGTTCTGCCGGAGGGCAAGGAGCAGGTGATCCGCCAGCTGAAGGAGAAAGGCCGTGTGGCCATGGTTGGAGACGGGATCAACGACGCTCCGGCACTGACCAGGGCGGATATGGGGATTGCCATCGGCGCGGGAACAGACGTGGCTATCGATGCGGCGGATGTGGTGCTGATGAAGAGCCGGTTAAGCGATGTTCCGGCGGCTATCCGTTTAAGCCGGGCGACTCTGACCAATATTCATGAAAATCTGTTCTGGGCATTCTTTTACAATGTGATCGGTATTCCATTAGCCGCCGGAGTGTGGTATCCTGTTTTTGGATGGAAATTAAATCCGATGTTTGGCGCAGCTGCCATGAGTTTATCCAGTTTCTGTGTGGTGACCAATGCCCTGCGGCTGAATTTATTTGATATCAGAAGCACCAGAAAGGATAAAAAAATCAAAAAGAATCATAAAGAAAAGGAGAATAAAACGATGACAAGGACTATGAAGATTGAAGGAATGATGTGCGGACACTGTGAGGCAAGAGTCAAGAAGACACTGGAAGCAGTAGCCGGGGTATCTGAGGCAGTGGTAAGCCATGAGACTGGAACTGCTGTTGTCACTTTAAGCGAGGCTGTGTCAGATGATGTGCTGAAGAAAGCGGTAGAAGACCAGGATTACAAGGTGATTTCCGTACAGTAAGAAGAGAAAAGTGGTAGCTATTCAGTAGACTAGAAAAATTCCGGGAACGTCCGAAATCAGGAGCGCTCCCGGAATTTTTGATCATGTCCACGATCTGACGGCGGGTGTAGGGCTTGATGATGAAGCCGAATGCCTGTACCTTCCAGGCTTCCAGAGAAAATCCGGGAATGCCGGACAGAAGCACCACCTCCGGGTGTTCCGGAAGAGCGTAGATGGAGGACGCCAGGGTGATACCGCTGATCTCCGGCATGACCACATCGGAGAAGACCAGATCGACCGGATGTTCTTCCACGTACTGCATGGCGGCTACGGCATCATCGAAGCTCTGGCAGACGGTCACGCCAGGGATCTCATTTAACAGTTTCGTTAATTTCTCTTTTAATTCTACGGTGTTGTCCACAACGATTGTCCGAATATCCATAAAAACTCCTAACTGGTGAAAATAAATGATTAAGTATAGTATATCAAAAATAAACGGGATTCGCAAAGGAATCTGGTAAATGGGGGAAAATTATGTTATGATACTGTTACTGTACAAGGGTAGGCATTTTCTGAACTGAAAATGCCGTATGATACAGTGGTGGTAGCAGATTTTGCCGATTTAGAATGCGAAGCATCGGCAAAATCCGTTGCTGTTTGCGCAACGCGTGAACAGTAACATGATACTGTTACTGTTTATGAGAGAAAGGAACAAGCATGAAAACCATTACCATTAAATATTTTACCGATAAAATAGAAAAGCTGACTTATATCGACGGGAAGTCCGACTGGATCGATCTGCGGGCGGCAGAGGATGTGGCATTAAAGGCCGGAGAGTTTAAGCTGATCCCTCTTGGGGTTGCCATGAAGCTGCCGCAGGGCTATGAGGCCCATGTTGTACCAAGAAGCTCAACATTCAAGAATTTTGGAATTATTCAGACAAATCATTGCGGCATCATTGATGAGTCTTATTGTGGTGACAATGACCAGTGGTATTTTCCGGCCTATGCCCTGCGGGATACGGAAATTCATGTCAATGACCGGATCTGCCAGTTCCGGATCATGGAGCACCAGCCAACGATCCAGTTTGAAGAGACGGAGAAGCTGACCGGAGCGGACCGGGGTGGAATCGGAAGCACCGGAGTGCAGTAAGGACGGGACTGAAAGAAAGCGAAAGAAAGCAAAGGAAAGAGAAAGAAAGCAAAGGAAAGCGAAAGAAAGCGAAAGTCCGGTGGGAAAGGAATGAATAAGACAGGATGAGAAAAGTGATATGGAAGCAGGGGAGAAAGCTCTGTCTCCTGGGCGTATTGGCGGCATTGAGTATTTTTGCCAGCGGCTGCTTTGGCGGCGGCAAAGAAAAATATACCTTCCGTGAGAATGGAATCGATCTGCTGGAAGCAGGGGATTATGAGGGCGCGATCCAGGCATTTGACCAGGCGCTGGAGGCTTCTGATGGAATGGTTGGCAATTTTGAACTGGATATTTTGAAATACCGGGCGGAAGCAGAGTGTGGAACCGGGGATTATGAGGCGGCGGCGAACACCTATGCTGTGCTGAACCAGGTGGATGGAGAAAGACCGGAGTATCTGGGAAGAAGCTGCCTTCTGTATGTGAAGGCAGGGGCTGTGGACAAGGCTTTGGAGCAGTACCAGAGGGCCTATGCCAAGGATCCTGCAGGTGAAACGACCCAGGAAGCGCTTCTGGCTGTGGGACAGGGACTGACCGATGCAGGACGTTTTGATGACGCTATGGGATTGTATGAGAGCGCCCTGAGCGGCGGCATGCAGAACGCAGAACTGTATAACCGCATGGGATTATGCCAGTTAGATGCCGGAAAGATATCCGATGCGCTGGACTATTTTGAACAGGGACTTTCCATGGCAGACCAGGAGCCAGAGGTGCGGAAGAAGCTGGTGTATAATAAGGCGGCGGCACAGGAGCAGAATGCGGATTTTGCGGGAGCTTTCACTACATTGGAGTCCTATGTGCAGGAGTTTGGCTCTACCGCAGAGATAGAAAAGGAAATGACATTTTTGAAAACCCGATAGGAAAGATCGGATGTCCGGAATCGTCCACGGCTGCAAAAGCAGGAAAATGGGAGTTCCGGAAGTGGATTCAGTGATAAAAAGGAGAAAAGCGTGGCAGAGTTATATGAGTTAAAAGAAGCAGAGGAGCGGGTGATCCTGATCGCGGTGCGGACCTGCGAGGAGGATGACACGGAGGCTTGTCTGGAAGAATTAGAGGAGCTGGTGAAGACTGCCGGAGCCGTTACCGTGGACAAGATGATCCAGAACCGGGAACGTATCCATCCAGGAACCTATCTTGGCAAGGGAAAGATCGAGGAGGTGCGGGAACGCCTCTGGGAGCTGGGGGGCACTGGTGTGGTGTGCGATGATGAATTGTCTCCGGCACAGCTGAAGAATCTGGAGGATGCCCTGGATACCAAGGTCATGGACCGTACCATGGTGATCCTGGATATCTTCGCGGCAAGAGCCAACACCCGTGAGGGAAAGATCCAGGTAGAATTAGCCCAGTTAAAATACCGGGCTGCAAGACTGGTTGGTCTGCGCAATTCCCTGTCCCGTCTGGGAGGTGGAATCGGAACCAGAGGACCGGGTGAGAAAAAGCTGGAGATCGACCGCCGGTTGATCCATGACCGGATCAGTCAGTTAAAGGAAGAATTAAAAGATGTAGAGCGTCACAGAGAGGTACAGCGTCAGCAGCGGGAAAAGGCGCATACCCAGGTGGCAGCCATTGTCGGTTATACCAACGCAGGCAAATCCACATTGTTAAACTATCTGACCGATGCCGGGATTCTGGCGGAGGACAAGTTATTTGCGACCCTGGACCCAACCACCAGAAATCTGGAGCTTCCCAGCGGCCAGCAGATCTTACTGACAGATACCGTTGGATTTATCCGGAAACTGCCGCATCACCTGATCGAGGCGTTCAAGAGCACTCTGGAAGAGGCGCGTTACAGCGACATCATCCTTCATGTGGTGGACGCATCCAATCCACAGATGGATATGCAGATGCACATTGTATATGAAACTCTGAAGCAGCTGCAGGTGACCGACAAGATCATTGTCACGGTCTTTAATAAGATGGATCAGCTGGACAGCGATGTGATCCTGAAGGATCTCTCTGCCGATTATCAGGTGAAGATCTCCGCCAGGACCGGGGAAAATGTGGACAGTCTGTTGGACACCCTGGAGGAGATCCTAAGAAACCAGAAGATCTACCTGGAAAAGACCTATTCTTATCAGGAAGCCGGTAAGATCCAGCAGATCCGCAAATACGGCGAACTGCTGTCGGAGGAATACACCCAGGACGGAATCGCTGTGACAGCCTATGTGCCGGCGGAGCTGTATGGGCAGCTGGTGTAAAAAGAGGTAACTGTGTAGTGGCAGATGTTTAGAAGGAATCCGGAGGCTATATGGAAAAACAGGAGAAAACCAAATACAAGCTGGCAGCGGCCATGAAAGAGTGCATGAAGACGACTCCTGTGGACCGGATCACTGTGACCAGCATCGTGGAGGGCGCTGGGGTGACCAGACAGACCTTTTACCGGAATTTTTTAGATAAATATGATCTGATCAACTGGTACTTTGATAAGCTGGTATTAAAGTCCTTTGAGCAGATCGGCGTCAGTCATACCATCGGGGAAAGTCTGACCCAGAAGCTGGAATTTATCCAGGAGGAGAAAGCATTTTTCACCGAGGCGTTCCGTTCGGATGACCGGAATTCCGTGAAGGAACATGATTTTGAACTGATTTTGCAATTCTATAAGGATCTGATCGCCAGACGTACCAGCAGACCGCTGGGGGAAGAATTGCAGTTCCTTTTAGAGATGTACTGTCAGGGGTCCGTGTATATGACGGTGAAATGGATCCTGACCGGCATGAAGGACACACCGGAAGCCATGGCTGTGAAACTGGTGGAGGCGATGCCGCCGAAGCTGGCGAAGGTTATGGGGGAACTGGGGTTGGTATAGGTAATATTGCACAAGATTCTTAGTGATTATCAACAAAAACAAAAAGAAAGTGACAAATGGAACACATTGTCACTTTCTTTTTTGATTGAGAATGTTAAAATTATAACATGATGTTGGGGTCAAAAGCTTTTGACCCCTCTGATACCGAATTGCTCTGCACTGCGTGCTCCCGCAATTCTCAAAAACATTCGTAATTCGCTCATTTTTCTTTGAAAAATGGCTACT
>QUFC01000075.1 GCA_003478355.1 Lachnospiraceae bacterium AM48-27BH | reverse complement strand
AAGCCGGAAACCCCTTAGTTTACTAAGGGCGCAATTATACACCACCCAAAGGTGGTGCATTGCGTTCTCCGAAGGCTCCTCGCCGGAGGGCTGTGATTTTCCGCAGTCATGGTCTGCTCCAAATCATACAGGGGACGCTACGCTTCCCCTGCGCTGGCTGTCGCCAGCTACCCTTTTGTGGACTTGCCGCCCGGAAACACCTTGCGCTGCAAGCTGTTCCCGTCCAGCAAGTTTTATCAGTCGAGCTATCCTTATCTACGGTAATTTAGTATAATAAGGTCAAAAAACAGAACGCTATCATTGTGCAACCGATATGCAACTGATAATTGCTTGATAGTTGGTGGTAGCAACACGGTAATTCAGATAGAATAAAGCCAACAAAGAAAGGAGGTCATCCAAATGTTAGTAAACATCATTATGATTGTAGTCGGAATAGTTTTCTCATGTATCTTTGTCGGCTTGCTTATCCTTGTTATTCGTGCATTGCTTAAATATATCCGTACAGAGAAATGAAGCCAACAGCAACATTAGGAGGTGGTCAAATGAAAGTAACCGTATTTATGATAATCGTTGGAATAATTTTCTTATGTATCTTTGTTGGTTTGCTTACCCTTATTGTTCGTGCATTACTCAAATATATCCATTCAAAAGATGTACGGCAGGAAAAATCCGTAGTGAGGAAATCGTTGGGTGAAGCACTCAAAGTACACAGAACACAGTGCAAAATGACGCAGGAATTTGTTGCTGAAACGATTGGTGTTAGCAGGCAGGCTGTTTCAAAATGGGAAAATGGAGTTTCCCAAACAAAAGGATATTAAGGAATAACCTGTGTTTACCTGCTTGCGAATAAAAGAATAATGATATTAAGTTAGAGATACTGCATAAATGTGCTGGTATCTCTTTTTCGTTGGCTTGAAACAACAGGCTATTTCATTTCTGCTTGATTACTCTAAACTTATCGGGATATGATTTGTCAAGGGATTGTTGCGTAAGCAATGCTTAGCACCCTTTACAAATTATGGACGGATAAGTAGCTTTTCAAAAGCGGAAAAAATAGTAATCTTAAGATTTTGAAACATTGTAGCAGGTAGTGGAAAATGGTATAATGTAAATACAGAGAAGCATATAAATTGGCGTTTGTATTTAACAATTAATAAATTGAAAGGGCTTAATCTTATGAGTAAACCAAAGAAGGTAATTTGGGTAATATTGGGAATAATTATTTTTGTGTTTAGTGTTTTTTTAGGGCTTGGATATTTAGGTCAAATAACAGGTGGAAATAGTTTAATCCAAAGGACAGAAATGAACGATAAATATGTTCCGGAAAAAATAACAAAATATTATCCAATAGAAAATTTAAACTCAAAAGAAAATTTACTTTCTGATAAAAATTATGCAAACTCGATACAGGATGCTTTGTTAAGTGCCTCTATTGAATTTGAACAAGGCGAAGAATATAAAGCACATATTGATAAGATTATAAAGGAGTTTGAAAACGAAAACTATAAAAGTGTTTTGTATATATCAGAAAAAAACGATATAGAGTCAAGTCTGACATTTTCAAAATTCAAAATTAAGGAAGTAGATGGTAAAAAGAGATATGCTTATATTACAAGTGTACATGAGGTTATAAAGAAAGACCGCCCGTATGACAAAGATACGATGTCGCTACTAAAATCACAGTTAGCATTAAGTGATAGCTTGCAAGACTTAAATATCAGTCCAGACAATAGTCGTTTTTTATATGGATTTGTACATGATGAAGATATTTACAATACAAAAATAGAAAATAAAAAACCCGATGAAATTATTTATTTTGAACTTTGTGAAAAGCCTTTCTATTTTTGGTATTATGAAAATTTTCAAAGCGATAAATCTGGAAAATCTTTAAGTATAGAAATTGAAAGATAATAATAGAACAATTCCAGGTTGTAGAGGTGATTAGAATGAAGAAACTATATTGCATGAACTGTGGTGCTGAAATAAAAGGAGGAATACCTAACGAATGTTCTTGTGGAGCTGAATTTGATTTGGCAGATACAAAAAACATAAAAAAAATAATTACAAGCATTATATTCTTTGTAATATTAATGTCTCCACTGATTATTCTTATTCACTTTGGCAGACAATATTTACAAGCGTCAATTATTTTATATGCTTTACTCCTGATTCTAGGTATTTTTTGGTGTCGTATCGTACAAACTATTTTAGTTCGTCTTGGGTTAGTAACTATGACGAACATTGAAATTAAATAACAACAATAACATCTTCACAACTCTACTGAGCAGGAAATCTGAAAAGGTCTCCTGCTTTTTTAACTGGAAAAAAAGATTAAAAATCTGATTATCCGCATGAACACAGGGACATTAAGCAATGTGAATGAAAATACAAAAGAAATTTATCACTAATTTACTACGATTGAAAGAACCTTGATGCGACAAAGAAAAATTGCATAAAAAAGGAATTTCATACAAGATATGAGATGTCTTTTTGTTGATGTAACATAGCATAATTTGTTCTTTTTCTGCTTGATTATCTATCATTTTTTAGAGCATGAATTGTCAAGAGCTTGTTGCGTAAGCAATGCTTGCACTCTTGATAAGGCATGGGATAAAAAATATTCTGACAGATAGCAGAAAAGTAATGAACTGAAATGAGGTAAGTGCTATAATATATTTATCAATTTTGGAAAACGTGGAGAGATATATGGAAAAGATATTAGAAAACACATTATTACTCATGATACTGCCATGGATATTTGTCTGGGGAATACTATGTATCTTAGAAAAGAGAAAACGGAAAAATGAAGACGGAAATAAAGATGAAAAAGATATGTTATACAAAATGATAATATATTCTTTCCCCTTTTTTCGTTAGGTATGTTTTTATTTTCATTTTGCCTTTTTTATACGGTGTTTTTTACTGAATTTGATATATCAGAAGTTTTTTATTTTCATTTTGCCTTTTTTATACGGTGTTTTTTACTGAATTTGATATATCAGAAGTAATATCAGTTTCTGCCTTTGTCATATTTTTTGCTATTTTAACATTAGATAGTGTAATCTGGAGAGTAATTGTAGATGGTGATATAATCAAATACCGTTCATTTTATGGGATTACTAGGACATATAATTTTAATGATATTACCAAAGGAGTTTATACTAAGAAAGGTTCTTTAAAAATATATATTGAAGGGAAAAGAATTTTTTACATTTTATGATAGTTTAGAATTTTCTTTGTTTGAAAATCAAATGAGAAAAAGAAAAATTCCTTTAGAATATAAACGCAAAGAAAAATAATAAGGAAATTTTTTAGAATTAGTTTAATAATATTACCACTTTAAAGACGGAGTGATCCAGACACGGTGGCAGGAAAATCTCTCAGATTTTTCTGCCATGTCTTGCAAGTGGCTGGTTCACTTCGTCTGTGAGCGAGCCGTGGCGAGCGAAGATTAAGCCCCCGTTATCTAACAAGGGGGGCAGAAAAAACAAGAGACAAGAGACATTTACAAACGGAAAACGTTGTATTTACAAGGTAAAAGTGCATTTTATAAGGTGTGATATAAAAATTACCTATTTCACAAAGGAAAACACTATCTAATTAAATATTACAATAATTTAATTTTTGTGGTAACAATGTGTAAGCTTTTATGGAGGAAAGATATGGATTGTGAAATGACTGATATTATTGCTATTATTTCAAGTATCATTGCCGTTGGGTATTCAATTTATTCCATAGTTACGAAAGGTTATATTCGTCAATACAACCTTAAAAAATTTGAGCATTTTTCTTTAAATCAGAAGAAAGTTTGTATTGCTTTCAATTTTATTATGACACTTATAATTGGAATAAGTGGAGTTTATATATTGCTATTATACTTTTCTTAATGGGATTGAAAACATTATTGTAATTAAAAATCACTGGCTTAAATATTGTTGTTCTGATATGAAAAAATATAGAGATTGCATGAAAGGAAAATTTGAATGTTAATTTTAGGAATTATTGTTGTTATTGTCAGCTTATACCTGTTGTATCTAAAATATAGGGTTGTTTTTACTGGCGAAAAATGCAAAGGAAAAATAATAGGTATTGTAGACCAAAACGCTGGGTATGTTGTTGGTGGAGCTTTTGTAAAAAAACACGCCTACATTATAAAGATTAAGAATAAAAAATATTATACGGCACACGGTTGTATCCTGTTATCACTGGGAAAAAGAAAAATCGGGAAAGAAATATTTGTATTTAAGAATGAAAAGTATGGAAAAGAGGTTTTCAAGTGTTTTGATTTTCGTATAGAAATCGTAACTCTTTTGACGTGTTTATTGGGGGTATTTCTGATTTATGAGAGCTTACAATAACGGTAAATAATTTCATATTCATACTCATAAGCAGTTGGTCTTAGGATTGACTGCTTTTTCTATACAGATTTTTATTAACAGGCAATTATCAAGATACGGTAGTTGCCTTTTTTGATTGGAGGAATTTTAGAATGAATGATAAAAACTTTATTGAAACATTAAGACAAAAACGTGAGGAATACGGAGTAACACAAACAAGAATTGCTGTTGCCTGTGGTATCAGCCGTGAGTATTACAACCGCATTGAAAAAGGCAAACAGCCATTGAATGATGAATTAAAGGAAATCATAGAAAAACAGATTGAGCGTTTCAATCCACGAGAGCCGTTATTCCTGCTGATTGATTACTTTCGTGTCCGCTTTCCTACTACGGACGCATTAAAGATTATCCGTGATGTATTGCAATTAAAAGCCGATTATATGCTGTATGAAGATTATGGAAAATACGGATATGAAAGCAAATATGTGCTTGGCGACATCAATATCATGTGTTCCATGCAGGAACATTTAGGAGTTCTATTGGAACTGAAAGGCAAAGGCTGTCGGCAACTGGAAAGTTATCTGTTGGCACAGGAACGCTCATGGTATGATTTTATGCTTGATTGCATGACGGCTGGCGGTGTGATGAAACGGCTTGATTTGGCTATCAATGACCGAGCAGGAATATTAGATATTCCAAAGTTAAAGGAAAAATATATGGCTGGGGAATGTGTTTCCTATTTCCGTAAACAGAAAAATTATGGCAGTACAGAAAAATGTGGTGATGATATGCCAAAGAATACAGGCGAAACTTTATATCTTGGTTCAACAAGTAGTGAATTATATATGTGTGCTTATCAAAAGAACTATGAGCAGTATGTCAAAATTGGCACAGAAGTTGAAGATACCGAGATTAAGAACCGCTTTGAAATTCGCATGAAAAATGAACGAGCCTATTATGCCGTTGTAGACCTACTGACTTATCGGGACGCTGAACGTACTGCTTTTTCTATCATCAATCATTATGTCCGTTTTGTAGATAGAGAGGACGATAAACCGAAAAGTCAATGGAAAATGAATGAGGATTGGGCGTGGTTTGTAGGGGATAACAGAGAGCCGATACGCTTAACTACAAAGCCAGAGCCTTACACCTTGCAAAAGGCATTGCATTGGTTACAAAGACAGGTTGCACCGACCATAAAAATGATACAGGCATTAGACAGAGAAAATCATACAACGATACTGAAAGATATGATTGAGCAGGCAGAACTCAAAGACAAGCATAAACACTTATTACAGTTAGAAAAATCAACCATAGAAGAACGTATAGATACCGTTGTTCCACAAGAGAATGACGGTATTTTTTAATTTCTTCAAAAAATCTGCAACAAAACGGCTACTTGCGTACAGATATGGTGCGAGAAAAGAAAATCTAACTTTTTTTCAAAATTACTCATTAAATCGAGGTTTCCATTCCCTATATGGAGTGAAAGAAGAAAAATTTTTGAAAAAATGTCGGAAAATCGAGTTGAGTGGACAGTGTTCTATGAAAAGAGAAAAACTATCATCAATTTGTATTCAAACAGATAGTAACAGTTGAGTATTGGTGTGAAAAGAAGAAAATCTTTTCATTTTCAACTTAACATTTGGCAGTTTCCGTTCCCTATATGGAGCAAAGAAAATCTTTTATTCCACAGTTGGCAGTTACGGCGTTGCATGGGTAGTTAGGGTGTGAAAAGAAA
The DNA here is from genome assembly GCA_003478355.1 of Lachnospiraceae bacterium AM48-27BH. GTDB lineage: Bacteria > Bacillota > Clostridia > Lachnospirales > Lachnospiraceae > UBA3402. The sequence goes on along the minus strand of QUFC01000075.1, from coordinate 3,392 downwards.
ATCAGATTTTTTCATCATCAACTTAGCAGAATGACACTTTCTTTCCCTATATGGTACAGGAAAAGAAAAAAGTTTTGAAGATTGGTTACGTTTCTGCTCTTTTCCAACGCGGTATATAGGAAAGACGATTTTCTTCTTTCGTGTTCTTTGACAACTGAATAAAGCAGTTCAATACGTTTGACAGACAGCGAGCCGTTGAAACAGATACGCCATGACCTTTTCCCTGCTAAAGCGAGCGAACCTTATCTGTGTTCCTGTAAGAAACTTGTCCTTTCCTACCGCCATGACCTGTCCTGTCTGATAATGATACTCCCGTACAGCCACAGCTTGAGCGTTCAGAGCGTCGCACGCAATGGGTACGGCTACATAAGAACTATGCAGAGGTGGAACTCCTGTGGGCTATGACAAAAGCCGTTGAATTGCTTAGAAAAGATTTTTACAGAAAGGGGGTATGTGTTATTGCTGATATTGTAAAAACAAGGCAGGAAAAGCCAAATAATAAGTGTGGCATTGGCAACAGAGGAAAAACAAAGATTGTTGTAAAAGAACATTTTTCCGAAAAGGGAAAGACAATGGAAGAACTTCTGACGGATGTTATGCTGGAAAAAGCAAAGCAGACAATCGCATAAAATCGGTGCAGTTGTAAGAAATAGATTGAATGGCAAAAAGTACCCGTGTTATACTTTACTTGCAAGCAGGTATTGTAAACACGGGTTAGTTATAAAGGAGGATAACTGACAATGAAACAACAGATTTACAATACTGCACTTTATCTTAGGTTGAGCCGAGATGATGAATTACAGGGCGAAAGTTCCAGCATTACCACACAAAGAAGTATGTTACGTCTATATGCAAAAGAACATCATTTGAATGTGATTGATGAATATATTGATGACGGCTGGTCGGGAACAAATTTTGAAAGACCGAGTTTCCAGAGAATGATTGAAGATATAGAGGCAGGAAAAATCAACTGTGTTGTAACGAAAGACCTTTCCCGACTTGGCAGAAATTATATTATGACAGGACAATATACAGAATTGTATTTTCCCAGCCATAATGTCCGTTACATAGCGATTGACGACGGTGTAGACAGCGAAAAAGGCGAAAGTGAGATTGCACCATTTAAGAATATCATCAATGAATGGGTGGCAAGAGATACAAGCCGTAAAGTGAAATCTGCATTTAAGACAAAATTTGCAGAGGGTGCATATTATGGGGCTTATGCTCCGTTAGGATATAAGAAACACCCCGACATCAAAGGAAAACTGCTGGTTGATGAGGAAACAAAATGGATTGTTGAAAAAATCTTCTCCCTAGCCTATCAAGGTTACGGTAGTGCCAAAATCACAAAGGTACTGCGAGAAGAAAAAGTTCCTACAGCGTCTTGGCTGAATTTTACAAGGTACGGTACTTTTGCACATATCTTTGAGGGAAAGCCCGACAGCAAGCGTTATGAGTGGACGATTGCTCATGTCAAGGCAATCTTAAAAAGTGAAGTCTATATCGGAAACAGCGTTCATAATCGACAATCAACAGTTTCATTCAAGAGCAAGAAGAAAGTGCGTAAGCCTGAAAGTGAATGGTTTCGAGTAGAAAATACCCATGAGCCGATTATTGATAAGGAAGTGTTTTATCGTGTGCAGGAACAGATAAAATCAAGGCGTAGACAGACAAAGGAAAAAGCAACGCCGATATTTGCAGGGCTTGTCAAGTGTGCGGATTGTGGCTGGTCTATGCGGTTTGGAACGAATACGGCAAATAAAACGCCTTACAGTTATTATGCTTGCAGTTTCTACGGACAGTTTGGTAAAGGTTATTGTTCTATGCACTACATCCGCTATGATGTGCTGTATCAAGCCGTATTGGAGCGATTGCAGTATTGGGCTAAGGCAGTACAGCAGGACGAAGAAAAAGTGTTGAATAAGATACAAAAGGCTGGCAATGCAGAGAGAATACGGGAAAAGAAGAAAAAGGCAAGTGCCTTGAAGAAAGCCGAGAACCGCCAAAATGAGATTGACCGCTTGTTTGCGAAAATGTATGAAGATAGAGCCTGTGAGAAGATAACGGAACGAAACTTCATCATGCTGTCGGGGAAATATCAAAAAGAGCAGATAGAACTGGAACAGCAGATAACCAACCTAAGAGAAGAATTAAGTAAAATGGAACAGGATATGATAGGTGCTGAAAAGTGGATTGAGTTAATCAAGGAGTATTCCGTACCAAAGGAACTGACAGCACCATTATTAAATGCAATGATAGAAAAAATCCTCATTCACGAAGCAACAACGAATGAGGACAATGAAAGAATACAGGAAATAGAGATATACTACCGATTTATTGGAAAAGTAGACTGATAAAGAGGGTTCATATCTTTAACTAAGGGAAAGCGGAACATCCGACCCTTCCACATCAAATCTTTTTGCACTTGCAAAACTTTACGGTATTTCTGTTGAAGAATTACTAAAAGAAGTTGAATAATCTTCATGCAGATATTTTATTTCATCATCGGGCCACCCTGACCCGAACTTTCAAAACTGAATACCAGCCGCCCACCGGCGGCACCACCGAGCAGGAAATCTGAAAAGGTCTCCTGCTTTTTTTCTGCCCAAAATGAGGTGGTAAAACACCACCCCATCCACCAATTACCGAAAGGAGGGACACGAAATGCCCTGTCCACACAACGAAATCTCGATTGTGCAGCGAAGCCAACAGCAGTCTGCGGTTGCCGCCGCTGCCTACCAGAGCGGCGAAAAGCTGTTCTGTGGATACGATCAGGAAGTGAAGCACTACCCGGAAAAGCGTGGTATCGTCCACAATGAAATCTTGCTTCCGGCAAATGCCCCACGGTCGTATGCAGACCGCAATACTTTATGGAACGCCGCCGAAGCGGTGGAGAAGCAATGGAATTCCCAGCTTGCAAGGCGGTGGGTGCTTACCATCCCCAGAGAGATACCGCCCGACCAGTACGCTGTCCTTGTCCGGGAGTTTTGTGAACAGCAGTTTGTTTCCAAAGGCATGATTGTTGACTTTGCCATCCACGACCCCTATCCGCCGGGACACAATCCCCACGCCCATGTCCTGTTGACTATGAGAGCAATGGACGAACATGGGAAATGGCTTCCCAAGAGCAGCAAGATTTATGACCTTGATGAAAAAGGGGAACGGATAAAGCTGCCATCCGGCAGGTGGAAAAGCCACAAGGAGGATACGGTGGATTGGAACGACCAGAAGTATTGTGAAATCTGGCGGCATGAATGGGAGGTCATCCAGAACCGCTATCTGGAAGCCAATGACCGCCCGGAGCGTGTGGACTTGCGTTCCTATGCCAGACAGGGGCTTGATATTGTCCCCACTGTCCATGAGGGGGCTGCTGTCCGGCAGATGGAAAAGCG
>QUFC01000074.1 GCA_003478355.1 Lachnospiraceae bacterium AM48-27BH | reverse complement strand
ATAGATAACACTACAACAAGAAATGACAAATATGTAAATGTTTTAAATGTTTTTAATATTGGCAATGTAAATGAAACAACTAATAAAGTCACAAAACACATTAATGCTATTATCAATCTCGCAAATGCTATTTCCCCTGTAATATATCCTACTTTTTTCTTATCATTTATGTTTTCTGCTATTTCCTTAGTTCCAGATAACATAAATCCAAATCTACTACTACTTGAAAATACGACATTAAGGACTTCACATATGCAACTTTTCCATAAACCTCTACAGATAATATTCTTGTTAGATATGGTAACGTTAACAACGGGAATATTAATTTTGCTATCGTCATTGAATAAAGTGCTATAGAATTTTTTATTAATTTACTATTTTTCATCTTTTATTTTCCTTACTATTGCCAATAAAACAAATATGGTATACATCCAGAAGTATTAACTATACACAGATACATAAAATATATTATCCCAGATGTAAATACTACTATTTCTGGCATCTTTTTTATTCCACTAATCCGATGAATTATCTTAGGCAAAAGTAAAATAATCATTATATCAAAATAGTATCCCAATCTCCATACCAAGGCCACTCTTGTTGTCAAGGTACTTATTATGATACTTATTATATTAAGAATAAGTAAGATATATAATTCTCTATTTTTTTTATTTGATGGATTTAATGTAAAATACATACAGCAATTATTATTTTAACTATTAATAAAACCATATATACTTTTCCAAACTTCACACCTTCAAATTTAATATTTCCATTGACCTTATATCTTGCAAATCCTGAAAACACTCTAAGTAAGCAATCCATAAGCGGATTAAAAAAAAGATAAGATAAAAATCCAAGCAAAGCTATAAACACAACTGTTTTTCTATTAATTCTTTTTATACAAAACAACACAGGTATGGTAAATAACACAAATGCTGATTTATGAAAAGCAATAGCTATTAAGATTATAACTATACTTTTTATGCAACCTATACTCGAGCTATCTTTCTTTAATATCGTATATGAATTGATTCCAATTGCTAATGCGATATACTGTCTCAGGCTGACCATGGATGCAAAGTAGTTATTAAGTGTAACAAACAAAAAAACTGGAAAAAAAGTACTAATATCTTCTGAATTCCTTATTATAAAAATCCCACATCCAAACATTATTACCGCACTGATACACGCAAAAAACATTTGTACATTTATATGTGAAATACTTCCTATTACTCTATTTAATATAACAAATCCCTTTTCCCAGTTCTGTGCTTCCCAACTATTAATCTTACTATTAATTGTGTAATATGCCTCTTTATAAACTACCGTATCTAGTCCAACTGTTTCTTTTCTTACTCCCGCTATAAATATCATTGGTAAAAACGTTAATATTACATATACAATTTTTCGAGAAGAATAGCTTAAACGATTTATATTAAAGACTGGTATTGCAACAACGCATATATATATTAACAAAAAAATATGTATTAGCATTTCACTCATCCTATTAATTACAAATTTGATGTTCTATTAACATTTGGCAAAATTCTTTATATTGTGTATTTTCATCTTTATTTTTTATAAATTCCTTTATTTTGACTAATTTATGTTTATAAGTATTTTTATCATATGTCTCGATCTGATTCACTAGTTCATGTGAACTATTATAAATGTATAGTAGTTCTTGAAGCACTTTAGAATCATAAAAACAACTTACATAAACAGGCAGTTGCGTAGCAAAAGCCTGCATAAGTTTGGCTGGTATTACCCCGTCCATATTTCCCTTGTATGGAATAATAATAGCATCCGCTTCTTTAATTATTTCTTTTGCCAATTCTTGATGATCATTACAATAACCGTGATTTATTATTTTTAAATCACAAGCAATTCCTAATTTCCCCCAAAAATGGATATTATAATTTTTTTCAATTAACACCTTAAATATTTCCAGATCAATATGAGTATCTAGTGAACCAAAATAAGCAATATTTTTGATTTTTTGAGGAATTTTTATATCTTGACAGCCTCTTAACCACTGGGAAGAAACTATAGGTAAGAACTGTTTTACCGGAACTCTACACTTCTCTTTCATTTTGTTTGTCAAGTAATATGAATCAGTACAAATCAAATCTGACCTTTGCTCCAGCCACTTTTCTTGCTCTAATAAATCGGCGCAAGAGTCTCCCCAATTTTCAAAATCTCTAACGCAATCATATATAAGCCTTTGATATTGCAACTTCGATATAAGTAAATTCGCAGTACTCACTGGAACATAACTTATTATCACATCATAAGATTTTTCAAGTCTATTCAATAATTTGCTTGTAACATTTTTATTGTATAATTTGAAAATCCCACCCATAGGATTAATATAACCTGAATGTATTACTTGCACATTTTTATAAATCAAATTTCTAATCTCAACTTTTTTTCTTTTTGTTAATAGATTAAAACATTTTTTCAATGTAAACTTAGATGAAATTATGTGTTCCACAAAATCCACTCTATAACCATTTTCAACAAGATATTTTGTGACTTGCTGATGTCGTTGTAACGTATCATTCCAATTGATTCCCGCTAATATTAATGCTGTTTTCACTTTTACTCCTTTGATCTAAGAAAAAACATATATATAATTTTTCTTAATTTATTAGGTATTAAACAAACTATTAATTGTAAAATGCTATAAACTATAAATTCTAACAAATTAATAAAATTTTCCTTATACATATATTTTCTTAATTTAGCAATTGACTTAAAGTATTGAATTCCACCACGTCTTTCATATAAATTATCATCCGTACGCATATTCAATAGCAATTGACTTAAAGTATTGAATTCCACCACGTCTTTCATATAAATTATCATCCGTACGCATATTCAATAGAACTTCTGGCGTGTTATAAAATATGTAGCCATTTTTTAACATTCTTATCCATAAAAAATAATCTTCTAAATAAAAAAATGTTTGATAATTTCCTAACTTTTATAACTGCATCTTTTTTATACATAACACACGGATGATTAACTGGATTTCTTCTTTTTGAATAGTTCAAAATCTCCCTTTGATTCTCAGGAACCTTTTTTTGTATTTTACTTTTTTTCTGTTTTTCATTAAACTCTACCACAGTTCCACTAATTACATCGTATTCTGGATGTTTTTCAAACAGTTTCATCTGTTTTTCACATCGATCTGGATAAGAAATATCATCACTATCCATCCGTGCAATTAATTCATGCCTGCAATGCTTGATTCCTTCGTTCAATGCATTACCCAATCCACCATTTTTTTCTAACCGTACTACATTCAATATAGTTCCTAATTCCTGCTGTTTTTCCGCAATCACTGCATCTAAATCCGCAGTTAAAGGCCCATCACAGACCAGGACAAAATCATCTGTTGGAACAGTTTGATGAATCATGCTATCCATTGCCTGCCTTAAATATTCCGGTTTCTCCTTATAATAAACAGACATCAACACCGAATAATTCTCATAATGCTCGGCACTCATAACTTTTGTATTCCTCTCCATATGAAAATAGCCCAGACCACCATTCCCAGTCTGAGCCACTATTCACATTTTTCTATTTTTCCTGACCTTCTTCCACGCATCCCGCCGCTGCTTCCTGTTGCATTGCCGTCACAGCGCCTTCAGCGATTCCCTCCGTACTCTCCGGCATAAACAGAATCTTCACCGTGGCAAATAAAATACTCAGATCCTGCGCCAGACTTGCGTTGGCGATGTACATCAAATCCATCTGCAACTTATCATACGGCGTGGTATTGTATTTTCCATGCACTTGTGCATATCCGGTCAAGCCACATTTGGCCTGTAGACGCAACCGGAATTCCGGTAATTCTTTTTCATATTCTCTGGCAATTTCCGGACGTTCTGGACGAGGGCCTACTAAGGACATATCACCTTTTAAAATATTGATAAACTGTGGCAGCTCATCGATTCTGCATTTACGAATCACATGACCCACAGGCGTGATCCGATCATCTTTATCACCGGTTGATAATCTGGCTTTTCCATCTTTTTCTGCATCAACACGCATACTCCGAAATTTTAATACATCAAACTCCTTACCATCTTTGGTCAGACGAGTCTGCTTATAAAATACTGGGCCGCCATCAGTTTTTTTTATGCAAATTGCAGTAACCAACATAATCGGGGATGTAAGAACCATACCCATCAGAGAACAGACAATATCAAATGTTCGTTTTAAAAAAAGAAACTCCGGAGTTGGATTATAACCATCCACCCGAAGCATTGGCAGATGAAACATATGCATCCGGTGGGCACTGCTCATAAGAACATCTCCAATTCTCGGAATCACAAATGTACTGATATGTCTTTCTACGCAATATTTTATGATGATATTCCGATCATGGCTATGAACACCAGATAAAAATACGGCTTCCATACCATCTAGTCTGTCCAAATTCTTGATACATTCCGAAGCTGAGCAATCACCTACCACTTGAAATTTCTTCGTCAATCCATAACTATGGATCAGTTCCGTCATTCCCCGCCGCATGTCCCAGACGATAAATGTTTTCTTAGCTGGGTACATATGAAAATACCAATTATGTGCTATCAATGACCATGCAGCAGACAATAAAACCTGCACTCCTAAAGCTAAAAGTGCAGGTACCATAAATGGAAATGTCTTACCAAGCAGCCATAATACAATAAACATCGCTGTATCAGCCACAAGAATTGCCAATACCTGACTGTAGATCATTTCCGATATTCGATTATAAGACACTAAAAATGCATCATAGGTTCGGCCAACCCATATGTATAACATTACAAACAGTGCAATGATTGCCCAATTGCCTTTTGCGTAATAAGGTGAAGCAATCCTCCCTGCGTAAAATCCAAACCAACAGATTCCATACGGAATTGTCACCAGAATTACATTTAGAACTTTTACAATTCTTAACATCAACTTATATGAAATGTCTGAATGTACATTTGATTTCATCTTTTCATAAATCCTCTTTCAATTTTATCCCCAACGCCACTGTCTTCTCCACTCCTCCCATTGGAATATCCATGATCAGATAGCGTTTCTTAAAACAACATTTCCGCACACGGTTCGCATATTTACCAACGGGTCCATGGATCTTTTTCATCTGACCCTGGTCGTCGGTCTCCACGTAGGAAAGCCGCACAACATGCTCAGGATCGAAAATGTCATAAAAAAAAGTTTCCTCCTCTATTTTAATAGGAAGAAACTCATATCGGTCGGCCGCTACCAGCTTCGACATAGCGGGAACTTTTTTTAGCTGAAAAAAAAGTTCCTCTGGATTCTGTGTCACCACAAATACATATCCAGGGAACAATCGTTCCACATGAACCACGCTCTGCTGCTGTTTCCGCCAGACCCTCTCATAATACGCCACAAAACAGTCCTCATATAACTCCGGAGCCACCAGTTCCTGAATCATCTGAACCAGCTTTTCCTCCTGTCCAGTGGTTGTCTGTAGTACATACCACATAGCAAATCTCCCATAAGGGTAAGCTACGCCATCCCTACGATCATTCATAAAAAAATAACGACCCCAGAGTGGCATCACGCAGCTAAAAATAGCACGCAGCCATATAACCCCTTCCTCGCTCATGCAGCCTTCAAACTCTCATGCACAAGTCCGGTTCTTTTCATTTATTTTATCCATTATAACATCTTACCGATTTCTTGACAAGTCTCATAACACTCTCAAAATCCGCGTATACAGTATAACACACTTTTTTGCTTTGAACAGAGGGAATTTTTGAAAATCCCTATACATTCTTCTTAAAACTTGTTAAAATAAGCATAACTATGATCAAGAAAGGATTACATTATGAATCGTAAATTCTCATGGACTGCGTCAGTCACCGCACTTTATGTGATTCTGATACTTGCTGTCCATCCCATTATTTATCAGGATTACTATTTTAATATTTTAAATGTAAAATATCTCTTTTACTGTGCATGTACCATCGGTATGCTGATTCTGCTTGGTGGATATTTCATTTTTACTGGAGCATTTAAGCGAATCAAATTAAAACTAATTCCGACAGACTATGCTTTTCTTGCTTTTATAGTCATTGCGACCTTATCCGCGGCATTTTCAGATTTTAAATACGAGGCCTTCTGGGGAAATGAGGGACGTTTTTCCGGTACATTTCTTCTACTTCTCTATGCAGCATCCTATTTTTGTGTATCAAGACTTTTGAAATTTAAATCCTGGTTTATGGATATTGCCTTGCTATCCTGTATGGCCGTTTGCATATTCGGCTTTACCGATTATCTTGGCATGGATCTTCTGCATTTTAAAGTCCGGCTAAAAGCAGAACATATAGGTATGTTCACTTCTTTTATCGGCAATATTAATATGTATACTGGACTTCTCTCTGTTTATTTAGGCGCTGCATGCCTGTTATGGGTTTCCTGCCCGAATAAGCTCCGAAGCATCTGGTATTATGTAAATGTATGGGTGATTTTCATTGCCCTAATCACAGGAAGAAGCGATAACGCATACCTGTCTCTGGCAGCTGCATTTACTTTTATCCCAATTTACGCCTTCCGTACCAGACAGGGTATCCGACGATATGTCGTTTTGCTGGCTACTTTCCTTACTTCCTTGAAAGTAATTGAATGGATTGCCACCACCTATGCAGATCGTGTATATCAGATCGACAGTCTTTATAATTCCTTAGTTTCCTTTAGTAAATTAGTTCTGCTTATTAAAGTGCTTTGGATTATCGCAATCATTTTATATCTGATCGATTTTATTTCCAAAAAAGCGGACGCCACTGTCAGCCCATGGTTTTCACGGATATGGATCGGATTGATTGTCATCGGCTTTGCTGCTTTTCTTTATGTCCTCTACGATGTCAATATCGCCGGAAACGCTGATAAATACGGTTCTGCAAAAAGTTTTCTTCTTTTCAATGACAATTGGGGAACACACCGTGGGGTTATCTGGCGATTGGCCATAGAAGATTATCAGGACTTTACACCGATCCACAAACTGTTTGGATACGGGCCTGACACCTTCGGTCTTGTCACTTATTATCACAACATGGATATTATGACCAATGTATACCATCAGATTTTCGACAGCGCCCACAATGAATACCTGCAGTTTTTTGTCACTGTTGGTCCTATCGGTCTGTTGTCTTACCTGGCAATATTTGTAACAGCATTTATCCGGATCATCAAAAAAGGTTGTCAGAATCCTTATGTCATTGCGGCCATGTTCGGAGTTCTCTGTTATTCTGCTCAGGCAACTGTTAATATCGGAACACCGATTACCATTCCTATTATGTTTCTTTTCCTATCTATGGCTCTGGCCGGATGTAGAGAAGCATAAAAGCAAGTCCCATCTCATATTTGAACTATGCGATGGGACTTGCTATTTTTACTTTATTCACTTATTTCCATTGAAACCTTACACTTTTTCTTATTGCATGCAATTCCATAGTTCATCACTTTATGAATATCCTCATCCAAAAGCACTTTCTCATAATGCTTTTCATGAATCTGCAGCAATGCTTTCCGGCTCATTTCCTCTTCTTTTCCGTTTTCAGCATACTTCACCTCAATTATGATTCCCACATCCTCATCATCAATCCGAACCATAATATCACTGAATCCATCACCACTTTCTCTATTAGATGTCACATACCAACCACCTTTATAGCTTAGAATTCCAAGCAAAATACCATGATAAAAATTTTCTTTCACCGGTTTCCTGACAAATGTATCCCGCACGCTAATGGTTTTCGTCAAATATTCCGTAAATAATTGTTCGATACGGTCTGCATTTCCATCCACCAACGCTTGACAAAACGTCTCTACCATTGCTCCATCTTTTGCTACATCTTCCTTAAACAACTGAAGGATATGATCCGTCATGATATTTCGAATCTCCTGATTAGGGATTGCCAGATTATAACGTTTCCCATTCGAATCCCCTTTTTGAGTCAAATAACCCGTCATAAATAAGGTGCTCCACAGGTTATCTATCGAAGAATACAGTTCCTTATATGTCAATTCCTGATTGATTTCCTTCTGAACCGTTTCTCCATTGATCAAGCGTTCCAGCTCAATCCTGGTCACTTTCCGTTGACCACCCATTCCATCAATAAAATGGCTGATTATATCATTACTACTGGTATTCGCCCAATAATTTTGTGGCTCTAATTTCGGATCATACTGCCGATCACTGCAATAGTTGATCACATCCCACGGGCAATACACATCTACATCCCCAAAACGATAGCCATCATACCAGGCTTTTACGATTTCATAATCTTCTTCCAACCTATAGTATTTTAACATTTTTTGTACTTCTTCATCGGTAAACCCAAACGATTCATCAAATGCTCGCATTGTAATTGGATAAACCTTAAAATTATTCAAACCAGTGAAAATACTCTCTTTTGCAATTCGCAAACATCCTGTCAAAACTGCCATCTTTAAATGTTCATTTGTTTTTAATACATTACCAAACAGATTTCGGATTAAAATCACCATCTCATCATAATAACCGTGATGAAACGCTTTTTCCAAAGGAACATCGTATTCATCAATTAAAACAATCACTTTTTTATGGTAATGTTTTTCTAAAAGCTCCGTCAGACGATATAAACTCTTTTCTAATGCCACATCCGACATTTGGAAAGTACCATCCTCATTTGTAAAAAGCAGCGCGCGATATATTTCTTTATCTACTACACTTAATTTCTCACTTTCCAGTAAAAAGCTATATTGTCTCGCAATCGTTCCAATCAGATATTTCATGGATTTTTTCACTTCATCAAACGACTGTCCTTCAATATTTTTCAGAGTAAACGAAATCACAGGATACTTCCCCATGTATTGCTCACACAATTCTTTCTTGTGTGAAATATACAATCCATCAAATAGATTTGCCTCTGCTCCCACCTCAAAAAAAGCTCGAAGCATACTCATATTCAAAGTTTTTCCAAATCTCCGCGGCCTGGTCAACAAGCTCACTTCACTCCACTTTTCCACCAACTGTTCAATCAGTCGCGTTTTATCCACATAGTAAAAGTTATTTCTTCGAATTTCCACAAAATTTTCCATTCCAATTGGCAATTTTCTCAATGCTTCCACACTTCTCAACTCCTTTTCCATGTGCTATAATCCTATTTTAACATCCAAAATCAAACATGACAAGCCAGAGTGATGATAATACCTATTATGTGAACGAATATGGTGTTAGAGCTAAAAATCAGTGGATCTCCGTTGCAAATGATGATGACGCTGAAGTAAATGGCGAGACTGTTGAAACATTATGGTACTATTTTGGCGATAATGGTAAGGCATTCAAATCCGAGAACGGTGATGCATTTAAGAAGAAAACTTGTCCAGATGCTACAGGTTCCAGAACATATTTCTTTGACTCCGAAGGTCATATGGCAAGCGGCTGGATCACAGTTGAAAATGGCACTGATGAGGATATCTACTACTGTGGTACCGAGAATGAAGGATGGGCATATACTGGATGGCAGTATCTTGAGCCTAGCGATGAACTTGCAAGTGAGAACTATGATGATATGGTTTGGTTCAACTTCAAGTCTTCTGGAAAAGCTCGTAAAGCTAAAAAGACCGAAGGAAAAGAAACCACTACTTGGTACAACAAGGGTAGCTATTATACTTTTGATCGCCATGGCGTTATGACTAGCGATTGGTATGATCTGGAAGTTGCTTCCAACAATGCAGGTGTTGCAACTGGTACATTCGCAGATAAGGCTTACACAGCTGAAGAAGGTACTAAGGGCACTGGCTGGGTATATACCGAGAATGCAGAAGAGTCTGATTCCTACTGGTATTATCTGGTAAGCTTTACAGATAAAGATGGAGCTGTTAGAAACGTTCCATTCAACTCTGTAGCAACAGATGGTCTGCAGAGAGCAAAAGTTATCAAAGGAAAAACTTATCTCTTTGCAAGTGGCGATGGTCATATGTTAAAGGGTAGAAAAGAGTTAACAGCATCTAATACAGCATTAGTACATGATAACGCTGGTGGTGCTATTTCTAAAGATATGACAGCTGGTTAGAGAGTATGAGAAAATCTCTGTAAATAAGATTCTTCTATGATAATTAAGAGCGATAAGCTTGTGAATCGGGCTTGTCGTTCTTGTTTTATATATAACAGTTGCTTACGG
>QUFC01000073.1 GCA_003478355.1 Lachnospiraceae bacterium AM48-27BH | reverse complement strand
CGAGGTCATTTTGTTTCATCTTTCATCCAATTTCATAAGGCCTCGTGGTCAAGCGGTTAAGACGACGCCCTCTCACGGCGTAAACCCGGGTTCGATTCCCGGCGAGGTCACTATCATAAAAAGATCCACTACCGTCTGGTAGTCGGATCTTTTTTCATAAAAAAATTGTACCTTAGGAAAACGGACTTGTCTTGCATCCTAAGTGGACATACTTTCTCTCCGCCGCAGATGCACTGCGGCGGCAGGAAAATATGCAGTAAACAAAAGACTCCAGCTGCCTTACATTTTCCCGTAATACAATCTTCCATCCCGATAATCCCTCTGTACCAGTTCCTGTTCATACAAATACTCCAAACAGGAAAACGTCTTAGAGATCATCGATTTCATCACGATAAAATCCTCTCCGTCTTCTGGAATCTCCTTGATCCCGTAAACCAGTTTTGTCGTCTGCCATACTGTCTTCGGCGTTTCATCCTTCACCACCGCGTCTTTCACCTGATCCATTTTCTTCAGATAAGAGTATACGATCTGATCGATCACCGGCGCCACATGCTCAATCGGCTCTCCATGCCCCGGTATAATCAGGCAATCTCCCAATTCCCGCTTCATCCAGGAAAGAGATTGGAAATACAGTCCCAGCAGATGTTCATTGGCATGGGTCGTTCCAACGATCGGTGTTATACCCTCCATCACCTGGTCCGCTGTAAAAGCGATCCGGTGCTTTGCGTCATACAGGCCACGCTGGCCGTAAGTATGTCCACGCAGAGAAATCACCCAGAAATCATAATCTCCATAAGAAAAGGTTTCTCCCTCTGTCAAGGCAACATACGGATATTTCTGGATCTCATACACCCATGGTTCTCTCTGCTTTGCCATCCACTCATTTAATTCCATAAAACGTTTCCACAGCTTCGGAGTCCACTCCTCGCTGATCCCAACGTTCTTTAACACTTCTTTCTGCTCTTTCTGGGATTCCTCTCCCATTTGCATATACAGGCAGTCATAAGAATGGCGTTCCTCTTCCGGGTTCATGAAGATCTTGGCGCCTTTTTTCGCAAACGTGCTCGCCAGACCACAGTGATCATGATGCTTATGGGTAAGGAAAATATCAAGATCCTTGTACGGAATATCAAGAGCTGCCAAAGCCTCTTCCATATCCTCTAAACTCTCCTGGCTTCCAAATCCGGTATCCACCATAAGACTTCTCTTCCCCGGTTTTCCCTTTACAATGTGGACCCGCATCTCTCCCACTTCTTTTTCTTTGTCATGTAAGATGACCTCATAAATTCCTTCTGCAATTTCTCTCATTTTCATATGGCTTCTACTCCTGCTTCTATCTTCCAATGGCTTGATTCCTCACCATGGAAACTCTGTTTACCCAGCAGCTTTTCAAAAGCTCTGCCTGTTCTTTCGTTTCAGTTTCCTCTGTTGTAACGGTTCGCTCAGATTTTGCCTGTTTCTTATATTAACGCTTCTGAATTTTTATGTCAACAATTGTCTGAACTGTCAGTGATATGTTATAATGAATTGGTAAGTAAAAATGTAACTATGAAGGTTATGAATCGTTACGTAAAAATCATAAAAGGAGTTTTCCTATGACCAGTAAAGAACTTCTCTATGTAAAAACAATTGCAGAGGAAAAAAGCATTTCCCAGGCAGCCAAGCTTCTGTTTATCGCCCAGCCCTCTTTAAGCCAGGCACTATCCAGGATTGAAGACAACCTCGGAACTCCGCTTTTTACCCGCACCACAGGCGGTTTGAACCTGACCTATGCCGGAGAGCGGTATTACCAGACTGCCTGCCGGATTTTAAAGATTTATGAAAATTTGGAAGGAGAGATCAGTGACATCAACGGACTGCGGACCGGCCGTATCCGTATGGGCATCACCAACCACTTGGGAACCGTTGTTCTCCCCAAAATACTGCCCCCATTTCGCAGACAATGTCCATTTATTGAACTGGAGATCCTGGAGGAAACCACCGATAAACTAGAAAACCGCCTGCTCTCCGGCCAGTTAGACTTTGCCCTGATGCATGCTCCAAAAGAAGACTCTCATCCACTTCTCAATTACGAGTTTCTGGCCAATGACCCGTTTGTCATTGCCATGGCTCCGAATCACCCGCTGGCATCCCAGGCTGAAGAACTGGAAGGTTACATCCATCCGGTTCTTGACCCACGGCTTTTACGAAACGAACCATTTATCATGCTTCATAAAGGACAGCGCATCCGTCATATTACAGATTCAATCCTGAAAAAAGCCCGGATCGAGCCAAAGATCGCATTGACCCTGAGGAATTATGAAACAGCCCAGGCTCTGGTCAGCCAGGGACTTGGCGTTACTTTTCTCCCGGAAGACTATACAAGGATCATTCTTGGCGATAATCCGCCGGATTTTTTCTCTATTCATAAAAAATACGACGCGAGCTGGGACATGTGTATTACTTCACGAAAAGACAGCGAGCTTTCCCGGGCAGACGAATTTTTCCTGAAGGTCCTGAAAGAAAACCTGGTGTAACCATTTTTCTATCTGGCGCACGGCTGATGATTCCAATAATACAGTTTTTTATAATATAAGAACAGAGCAGCTGGTTGCTGCTCTGTTCTTATATTGGAGTATATAGGATCAGATAACCGGTCTTTTCAGGCCTTGGGAAGATTATCTGCTTCTATTATAATTGATCAGGCATCCAGCTTTAACGATCTTTCTCTCTTCCGGAGTCATACCGGAGATGAACAGGTTCAGCTCTTTGATCGTATCGCCGATCACATATGCCTTGATGTTCTGTAAGTCACCGTCCAGTGCCTCTCTTACGTTTGGAACGTAGATGTAGTCACCTACCTCGAACTCTGGATCTGCTTCCATCTGGAATGGCAGCATACCCCAGTTCATCACGTTAGAACGATAACGTTTGGTCGCGTACTCTTTACAGATATTTGCCAGACCGCCGATCACTCTCTGGCAGCTTGCAGCCTGCTCACGGGCGGAACCGTCGCCAGGTTTTACTGCGTAAACCATGCTTCCGATCTCTGTCTCAGATGCTTTGATATTTTCATTGCCCGGGATCGTCTTGATCTTAGCAAAGATTGCTTCCAGCTCTGGATCTGCCTTCATTGGGCACTCACCAGCTACACGGGCTTTCTCTACCTTATCTACCTCTTTACTTCTGCCAACATACTTCGGATCTCTTCTGGACAGAGTAAACTCAGCCAGACCCAGTGGGTTGGAACGATAAGAAGAAGTCTCACCAGATGGGATCAGCTCATCGGTAGTAGTAACAGGGTCCATGATCTTGGAACATACCTTTAACAGGATGTTATCTGTCAGGGCGCTCATCTTTGGCCAGTCTTTGATGTTTGGACCATAAATCAATTCTTTCTTCTCATCACCCTTGTTGAAGCCCTGGTAAATTCTTGCTTTGTATACAGTATCATCAAAATGATACTCCGGCACCTGATAATCATCAACCACATCCGTAGCTGGTGTTAAGATACCGCCGTTTGCTGCGGTTGCTGCGATGGAACGGGCATCCATTAAAGCAACTGCGGACATCTGACCTACACCTGGCTTAGAGCCTTCACGGTTCGGGAAGTTTCTGGTGGTATGGCGGATGGAGAATCCATTGTTAGCAGGTGTGTCGCCTGCACCGAAGCAAGGTCCACAGAATGCAGTCTTTAAGATAGCGCCTGCCTCCATCAAGTCTGCGATTGCGCCCTTTCTTACTAAATCGATATATACCGGCTGAGAAGACGGGTATACCGATAAGGAGAACTCATCGCATCCACAGCTTCTGTTCTTTAAAATATGAGCTGCTTCCATGACGTTGGTATAGTTACCACCTGCACATCCTGCGATGATACCCTGAGTTACTTTCAGTTTGCCATCTACCAGCTTATCCGTCAGGCTGAAGTGAATGTCCGGGTTTCCGGCAATTCTTGCAGCTTCTTTCTCAACACTTCTTAAGATATCGCCTGGATTTGCATTGAATTCCTCAATCTCGTAAGTGTTGCTTGGATGGAATGGCAGAGCGATCATTGGTTTTACTGTGCTTAAATCCACATATACAACTCCATCATAGTAAGCGACATCTGCCGGATTTAACTCCTTGTAAGCATCTGCTCTTCCATGCATGGTTAAAAATGCTTTGGTATCTTCATCGGTTCTCCAGATGGAAGTCAGACATGTAGTCTCTGTTGTCATAACATCAACACCATTTCTGAAATCGGTAGTCATAGTAGAGATACCAGGTCCGACAAACTCCATGACTTTATTCTTTACATAACCGCATTTGAATACTTTACCGATGATTGCCAGTGCAATATCCTGGGGACCAACACCCGGCTGTGGCTTGCCGTCCAAGTAGATCGCGATAACGCCCGGATAATTGACATCGTATGTATCACGCAGCAGCTGTTTTACCAGCTCGCCGCCTCCTTCACCGATTGCCATGGTTCCTAACGCACCGTAACGGGTATGGCTGTCGGAGCCTAAAATCATCTTACCACATCCAGCCATGGTCTCTCTCATATACTGGTGGATAACTGCTACGTGCGGTGGTACGAAGATTCCACCGTATTTCTTACAAGCAGAAAGACCGAATACATGATCATCCTCATTGATGGTTCCACCTACTGCGCACAGAGAGTTGTGACAGTTAGTCAGCACGTAAGGGATCGGGAATTTTTCCATACCAGAAGCTTTTGCCGTCTGGATGATTCCCACGAATGTGATGTCATGGGAAGTCATGGCATCGAAACGGATTTTTAATTTATCCATATCGCCGGAAGTGTTGTGTGCTTCCAGAATAGAATACGCCATCGTGCCTTTCTTTGCGTCCTCTTTGCTGACTGTCTTACCTGTTAATGCAGTAACCTTCGCACTTTCGTTCTCCGGAACGATCTCTGTACCATGAACCAGATAAGCGCCGCCCTCATACAGCTTAACCATAATTGATTCCTCCTGTGAATATTGGTAACTATTTAGTACCTTTCCAGTTACCAGTTATCAATACTAGTCTTTCTTGATAACTTTGTTTCATTTCCTATTGATGGCTTTATTATGCACTATTTTTCGTTATTAGTCCAATACTATATACAATATGGCCCATATAGGAAAAACCTATAAGGACATTTCTGCCTTTTTCCGATCCAGATCCTTAAAAATTCCTTTTGTCACCACGGCAGCCAGAATAAAGGTACCTACATCCGCAATTGGCTGAGCCATCTGGATTCCAAGTACTCCAAAAACCGGAACAGTGCATAACAGAATCGGGATCAGAAGCCATCCCTGGCGGGCTGTAGACACGATGGTAGCACGGATGCCATATCCGATGGATTGCGGTGTCATATTGCCGCCCATGACCACCAGGCCCTGAAGGGGCATCGTTAAAAGCTGAAGCCGCAATGCTAACGTACCAATCCGGATTACCTCCAGATCATCTTTCCGGAACATCTGGATGATATTTCCTGAAAAAATCAGACCGATCGCAGATACTGCCAGCAGAAAAATCGTGCTGACTTTTACACAGTATACACAGGCTTTTTTCACGCGATCATACAATCTGGCGCCAAAGCAATAGCTGCACACCGGCTGATAGCCCTGTCCAAATCCAATCATGGCAGAACCCACAAACATCATAAAACGGTTGACAATGGACATAGCCGCAATGGCTGCGTCACCGTAAGGCTGGGCCATGGTATTCATGATAATGGTAGCGATACTGGCGATTCCCTGACGTCCCAGTGATGGCAGGCCGCCATGGATGATCTCTCCATAAATTGCCAATGTCGGTTTGAATTTCTTCGGATGGATGGAAATACATTCTTCTCTGGAGTTACACATAAACAGCAGGATACAGAAACTGATAAACTGGGAAAGCCCTGTAGCAAGAGCCGCGCCAGCCGTTCCCATGTCCAGCCCAAAGATAAAAATCGGATCCAAAACCATGTTTAACACACCGCCAGTGGTGATCCCCACCATGGCAAACAATGCTTTTCCCTGGAAACGGAGCAGGTTATTCATAATGAAGGAACATATCATAAATGGTGCCGCCACAAAAATATAAGAAGCATACGCCTCCGCATAAGGAGCAATGGTTTCCGTAGATCCCAGCATTCTTACAAGCTGTCCGATATTGGCATTGCCGATCACCGCGATCACCAGTCCCACGCCAAAGCCTGTAAAGAAAGCAATAGAAGCCAGTTCTTCCGCCAGCTTCCTGTTTCCCGCTCCAATCATGCGGGCAATAAAGTTGCCGGTTCCCATACCGATCATAAATGCCAGTGCCTGGATAATGGCCATGGCTGAAAAAATAATTCCCACCGCACCGGATGCACTGGTTCCCAGCTGGCTTACAAAAAAGGTATCTGCCATGTTGTAAATTGAGGTTACCAGCATGCTGATGATGGTCGGAACCGCCAGCTTTGGAATAATTTTGCTGATGGGCGCATTGGCCATCTCATAGTATTGATCCTGTTTTTTCTTTTGTTGCTCTTTCAATTTCTTTTCCTTCCTTTTCTATTTTTCCCCAATATACACTCAGTTTATCACAAATTTTACATTTATGACAAATCTTTTATTCTACGGTTTTTATGTCATTTTCTATCATTACTACAAGATTTTTTGGATTTTTTATCGAAATTTTATTTATTTTTCCGATTGTGAAATTTTTCAAAAGAATTATAATTCGGTTTAAAGAAAAGGCAATGAGCAGGACACATTCTTTTTCAGGACTGTATGTTCAGAGAGCCGCCGGATGATGCGAGGTGGTCATGCAGGAAAAAGAACATCCCCTGTAAGCTGTCTGGATGAACCGGTCATTCACCCATAGACCCAAGTAATCCGGAACGGATTCCTACCGTTAACGAGGAGCATATTAACTGTTTACACAGCGATATGGCTGAGAGATCAGTTTCGGACTGATAATAAGAAGTGGTACCGCGGGAATTTGAATCCCCGTCTTCTTTCCCAGGAGAAGACGGGGATTTTTTTGCGTATCACGAATCAAACGTATCAGATCCGGCAGACTTCCGGCCCCCACACATTTTACGGAGGTAAAAAAGTATGAACACATTAGTTATTGTATTGATCGCAGCATGTTGTCTGGTTGCTGGTTACGTCTTCTACGGACGGTGGCTGGCCAACAAATGGGGCATTGACCCGAAAGCAAAGACACCTGCCGTCACCAAAAATGATGGCCAGGACTATGTTCCAACCGATGGCTGGGTGGTATTTGCCCATCAGTTCTCTTCCATCGCAGGCGCAGGCCCTGTTACCGGTGCTATCCAGGCGGCTGTTTTCGGCTGGGTTCCAGTATTTTTATGGATCCTGCTTGGCGGTATCTTCTTCGGCGCTGTCACAGACTTCGGCGCTCTGTATGCCAGTGTAAAGAATGAGGGCAGATCCATGGGACTGCTGATCGAGCAGTACATCGGAAAAACCGGTAAAAAGTTATTTCTTCTTTTCTGCTGGTTATTTACCCTGATCGTTATTGCCGCATTTGCAGATATGGTAGCTGGAACCTTTAACGCTTACACCGTGGTTGACGGAGTATCCACGCTCTCCGATGCAGCCGTTGTCAATGGCGCAGCAGGAAGTATCTCCCTGTTATTCATCGCATTTGCCGTTGTTTTTGGTCTGATCCAGAAAAAAATGCATTTTACCGGCTGGAAAGAAATAGTTCTTGGTCTGGTATGCACCATCGCAGCTTTCGTTATCGGTATGAACTGTCCACTCGTTACTACTAAGACAAACTGGTCTCTGATGGTATTCGCTTACATCTTCTTAGCAGCAGTCCTTCCTATGTGGCTTCTGATGCAGCCCAGAGATTTTATGACTACTTTCATGTTTGCCGGAATGATCATCGGCGCTGTTGTGGGTCTGGTTGTGGCTCACCCGACCATGAACCTTCCTGCTTACACCGGTTTCCACAATGAGAAATCAGGCGACCTGTTTCCAATCCTGTTTGTCACCGTTGCCTGTGGCGCTGTATCCGGTTTCCACAGTCTGGTTTCCTCTGGTACGTCTTCCAAGACCATTTCCAACGAAAAAGATATGCCAAAGGTTGGATTCGGAGCCATGTTATTAGAGAGCTTACTGGCTGTCCTGGCCCTGTGCGTAGCTGGCGCCGCTGCAGCCGCTGATGGAACTCCTGCATCCGGAACCCCGTTCAGTATCTTCTCCTCCGGTGTTGCCGGTTTCCTGGAAATGTTTGGTATCCCGGTTTATGTTGCCCAGTGTTTCATGACCATGTGCGTCTCCGCCCTGGCTTTAACCAGTCTGGATTCTGTTGCGCGAATTGGCCGTATGTCCTTCCAGGAGCTGTTCAGCACCGATGACATGAAACATGCTGAGGGCTGGAGAAAGGTACTCTGCAACAAATATTTCTCCACAGTTATTACCTTAGCCTGTGGCTATATCCTGACCCAGATCGGTTATTCCAACATCTGGCCACTGTTCGGAAGTGCCAACCAGCTGTTAAGCGCCCTGGTACTGATCACCCTGTGCGTATTCTTACGGGTAACCGGCCGTGAAAACCGTACTCTGTTTGTTCCTCTGGTGATCATGTTATGTGTTACCTTTACCGCACTGGTTGAGCGTTCCATCGCTCTGGTCAAAGCCTACAGCGCCGGGACTGCCGTATTTATGGTAGAGGGATTACAGCTGATCATCGCTATTCTGCTGATGGTACTGGGTCTGATCATTGTGGTACATTCCGGAAAGGTACTATTTAAGAAGTCTTCCGAAAAATAACATTTTAAGCATTATTTTGTCTCCCAGCGTTTTCTCAACAGATGAGCCGTCTGCTTCGGCTGACGCTCTCTGGTGAAGACGCCTTTCCGGTTGCCGCCTACACGCATGATTCCCTGTCCTGTCTGGAAATCCGCAAAGTTCCATGCCAGTTCTCCCACGACCCAAGGATAGCGGTCAAATACTTTTGCGTACATTTCCATATATTCATCCTGATACTCCTGGCTCCACATGCTGGCTGGAAGGCGGTGCATCTCCGGAAGTGTGTCAGTTCCATACTCTGTAAAGATAAATGGATGACCTGGATAATGGATCGCCCATTGATCCATCTCTTCTAAGAATTCTGCTTCTGCGTCCTCCATCACCCCACCATGGATATACCAGCCATAATAACGATTCAGGCACACAAAATCCATCAATGGATATACCTGGCAGCAATCCGGACCGCTGCTCTTCTCCAATGCGCCAGTCAGCGGACGGTGCTGGATATCCAGTTCTCTTGCTCTTGCAAATACCGGTGCAAAATAATCATGGGCAAATGGACTGGTGGTCTCTGCCTCATTGAAAATACTCCATGCAAAAACACTCGGATGATTCTTATCACGAAGGATCATCTCCTCCACTGCCTGCAGATGATGTTTCTGCAGCTTCTCCACATGATCGCCACGGAAAAATCCAGTGTAACTGCTTCCTGTTCCAGCTGCCAGATAATTCGTAAAACTGCGCATCAGACCAACCGCAGGAACTTCGTCAATGATCAGGAAGCCTTCCTCATCTGCCATCTGATACCACTCCTCCGCATACGGATAATGGCTGGTGCGGAAACAGTTGGCATGAATCCATTTCAGGCACTCATAATCTCTCTTGGCAACCGCATAGTTGAAGCCTTTGCCCAACATATCGCAGTCTTCATGCTTTCCAAAGCCCTTCAGATATACTTTTTCACCACTGATCCAGAACTGATTGTCCTTGATCTCCACGGTACGGATACCGATCTTGGCACTGTACTCATCCACCGTCCCCACTGTGGCGGTAAAAGTATACAGATACGCATTGCGGACTTTCCACAAATGGGCTTTCTCCACTTTCAGTGTTCCTTCTTTTCCCTCTGCCTGTGCCACGATCTGGCCCTTGGCGTCACGCAACGCAACAGAAACCGTAGTTTCCCCATTGGTCACAACCTGATAATGAACCAGTGCATCCTCACCATCCAGCTCGTAATCCACGGTATAATCCTGGATCGCTTCCAGGTTTGTCTGCACCAGCCATACACTTCTGTGAATTCCACCGAAATTAAAGAAATCAAAATATGGTGCATTGATCTTTCGTCCGGTTCTTGTGGTTTTAACCGCTCCACATGGCATACTGGTCTCATTTAACTCATTATTTACCCAGACCACCAGACGGTTCGGACCATCGGCTGCTGCCACATCGGTCACATCTGCCACCACTGGCAAAAATCCGCCCTCATGCTCTGCCACCAGAACACCATTGCAGTAAACCCGGCAACGGTTGGTCACACTGCCAAACCGGATATACTGCTTTTTTCCTGCATGGTCTGACGGCAGATAAAATTCCGTCTCATACCAGAAATCACCGCAGTAATCTCTCTTTTCTGTTTCTGTAAATACCTCGCTGAAACTACCAGGAACTGCCATGGAAATACTGTCCGGCAAACCATGCTCCTGCCACTTCTCCCCCATTCCTTTGGATTCCGGATCAAACTGGAATCTCCAAAGACCATCTAAACGAACTGCCGACCGCTTGGTATTCGTAATTGGATACAGCAATGAATATGGTATCATGATACTCTCCTCCTCAAAAATAATAACCCCTTTGTTTTTCTCCAGAGCATAGCTTTATATTACGATGTTGGGGTCAAAAGCTTTTGACCCCTCTGATACCGGATGCTCTGCACTGCGTGCTCCCGCAATCCTCAAAAACATTCGTAATTCGTTCATTTTTCTTTGAAAAATGACTGCTTACTCATGTTTTTGGCGGGTCCCAAGGTCAAAAA
>QUFC01000072.1 GCA_003478355.1 Lachnospiraceae bacterium AM48-27BH | reverse complement strand
CACTGGCACATTTCATGTGTGCAGTGGGTACTGGTAGGTTCTGTTCGTTTGAAACTGGATATCACGAAATCTGTGATACCATTCAGCTGGAAAAGTATCGTTATCTTTTTCAATGCGCAAAGGAAAGCAATGATTTTGATTCATTTATGAAATTCGCAGTGTAGTTTTGTGCAATTTTTCAAATTTGCTCATTTATAGTAGAATTATTATGCGCTCTATAAAAAGAAAATTGGGAATACAAAAAGGAAAAAGAGAAACTTTGAAATCGGTCTATAACCTTTTGAAATGGACTGAAACTTTTCAGAATAAAAATCTGAAAGAAATAAGAAGTATTTTAGATAGATATGATGATAAAGTTATATGGCTATCAAGAAAAAAAGATGTAGAGAAAATAATAAAGGCGGTATGATAACTTCTTATTTGCAGGGAATTGCACATATAAAAATGAGCCTTTTTATTATCGTATTACGTCAGATAGTCTTGCGTGTTCCGCTGGCATGGCTGTTTCACTTTATTGGTCTACATGCAGTGTGGTGGACGTTTCCCGTTACAGAGATTATTGCAAGTATGACAGTAAGTTTGATAATATTGATTTTCAATAAACAAGATAGCGTGATATGTTTATAATAAACAGAGAAATTCGCGTTTGCGAAGCAATGAAAGCCCCGGCATCACTTTGAGGGGCTGGAAAAGAAGCAGGAACTATGCGGCAGAGTAACCCCAGGCGGCGTTGCGGAGCCCGGAGTTGCTTTTGAGAGACAGGTGTGCTATACTGACAACAGAATAAACGGGAATGAAGTTCTCCCGAAGTAACCAGATTACTTGAACCGCTTTGAAAGCTGATGACTTCTGCGACGAAAACCACGCAGAGGGTGTCAGCTTTTTTGCGTGTTGTAAGTAAGGAGGAACTTTTATGTTACTGAGTATTTCGCTGATTTTGATCGTTGGGATGTCTATGGGGTGGCTTTGTCAGAAATGCAGGCTGCCGAGTCTGCTGGGAATGCTGGCAACCGGCATGCTTCTGGGACCCTACGTCCTGAACCTGCTGGACGGCAGCATTCTGGATATCTCCCCGGAGCTGCGGAAGATCGCCCTTATCATCATTCTCACCCGTGCAGGGCTGGGGCTGGATACTTCCGGGCTGAAAAAGCTGGGGCGACCTGCCGTTCTGATGTGCTTTGTTCCGGCGTCCTTTGAGCTGATGGGGGTGCTTTTTCTGGCACCGAAGTTCATGGGGCTGACGGTTTTAGAGGCGGCAATTCTGGGCGCGGTGATGGCGGCGGTCTCCCCGGCGGTGGTGGTGCCAAGGATGGTCCGGCTTATGGACGAGGGCTACGGCGTAAAGCAGGGCATCCCGCAGCTGATCCTTGCAGGCGCATCGGTGGATGACGTGTACGTCATCGTGCTGTTCTCCACCTTTGTTGGCATGATGCAGGGGGAAAGTGCCTCTCTGCTCAGTTTTGTCAACATCCCGGTGTCCATTCTGCTGGGCATGGCGGTAGGTCTGGCGGTCGGGTCCCTGTTGGCGTACTTCTTTGCAAAGGTCCATATCCGGGATACCGCAAAGGTTTTGATCATTTTGAGCATCTCCTTCCTGCTGGTGGCAGCGGAGGATGCCCTGACCACCGCGATCACCTTCTCGGCCTTGATCGCCATTATGTTTATCGGCATCGGTCTGCAAAAAAAGAGAGAAGTGGTGGCAAAAAGGCTCTCGGTAAAATACGGAAAGCTCTGGGTGGCTGCGGAGGTGTTCCTGTTCGTGCTGGTGGGCGCAACGGTGAACATCGGCTATCTGGGTAAGGTGGGTGCAAAGGCACTGCTTTTGATCGTGGGTGCGCTGGTATTTCGGATGCTGGGTGTTTTGTGTGCCTTCTGGCACAAGCCTGAGCAAAAAGGAACGGCTTTTCGCCATGATGGCGTACACCCCCAAGGCAACCGTGCAGGCTGCCATTGGCGGCATTCCGCTGCACTGGGCTTTGCCTGCGGCGATACGGTGCTTACCGTGGCGGTGCTGGCTATCGTGCTGACGGCTCCCCTTGGTGCCTTTGCCATGGACCTGAGCTATAAAAAGCTGCTGAAGAAGGGGTGAAGCGACCGGGAAGGAGCTTTTCCGCAGGGGAAAAACGTGGTATACTGAGGGCGGAAAATCGGTATTTATAAAGGAGAATATTGATGAAACTATTTTTATGTTCGCATTTTTCAAGTGTAGGAAGTCTGATAAAGGAAGAAATTGAAAATAAGAAAGTCGCATTTATTCCAACAGCTTCGCTGCGTGAGGGCTACACCGGTTATGTCGGCTCGGCTCGAAAATTATTCAAAAAGTTGGGAGCAATCGTAACTGAAATTGATATTTCAACGGAGGCTTATTCAACGATACAGTCTGTTTTTGAAGATGCAGATGTGATATATTTTACCGGCGGAAATTCTTTTTTTCTTATGGACCAGCTCCGTAAAACGGGAACTGATGGGCTGCTGAAAAAGGAATTGGCAAATGGAAAATTGATGATCGGCGAGTCGGCAGGCGCAATTATATGCGCTCCAAGCATCCAATATATCCAGCAAATGGATGAAAAGCCGGAGGACTACTCACAAGAAGATGATGCAGGGCTTGATTTGATTGATTTCTATGTTCTTCCGCATTATTTTACAGCACCATTTAAGAAAGTTACCGAGAAAATAATGACTGAGTTTTCGGATTTGAATCTATGCCCAATTAACAACCGTCAAGGAATTGTAATTGACGGTGAAGGTTCAAAGGTTATTTGCAAAGACTAATTTGAAAATTCATAATTTGGCGATATAACGCGCTCTTAAACCTCCACATAAACTGGGGCTAACTGGTTTTCTGGAACATTCCCCGATTGTCCTTATGCATTCAACATAAAGACGATAGGGGATTTTTTATCGGAACCACTTTGTTTTTCTTATCTTATCAGTGTAGAGAAAAGCACCTGTCAAAGAATCTTTGCGCAACTATATATGCAATGTAATGTGATGATTGCTTTACTTTAAAGAACAGGATTAAATGATTTCCTTTGATCCGTCCCAGAACGTCTTCAGCATAGTTAATTTCTAAAAATAGTTCAAAAATTTCCGAAAATTGAACATTGACCTGTGCAAATGTACCTGTTAACATATTTTACAAACAATATATGTGGGCGTGTGTATAAAAAAGACGGGAGATGGAGCTACATGGAATTTGCACTGGAGAAGGAACTGATGATGATCGGCAGGCTGCTGATCGCAGGATTATGCGGCGGCGTGATTGGACATGAAAGGGAAAACCGGCGGAAACCGGCGGGTGTCCGGACCCATACGGTAGTCGGTGTGGCGTCGGCATTGATGATGCTGATCTCCAAGTATGGCTTCAATGATGTGCTGAATGAGTATACGAAGCTGGACCCGTCACGAGTGGCGGCTGGAGTGGTTACAGCGATTGGTTTCTTAGGTTCGGGCATGATTATCGCAAGAAATAAGAGTGTCAGCGGTATCACCACATCGGCAGGAATCTGGGCTACTGTAGGTGTCGGATTGGCAGTTGGCTCTGGGATGATCTATCTGGGGATTGCAACTTCTGTGATCGTAGTGTTAGTGGAGATGTTTTTAGGACGGGGAGGCATCATGGGGCTGCACCGGGAGGCGATGTCTGCGGTGAACGTGGAGATCTCCGGTGGACAGAAGGAGCTTCTGGAATTGAAGGCGTGTATCGGGGAAATGGGATTTCATATCCGCAGCATCGAATTTTCCCAAAAGGAAAAGGGAATCGTCAAGGCAAGCATTATCCTTGGTGTTCCAAAACAGAAGAATATTGCGGAGCTGTTGGAATTGAAGCAGCCGTGGATCACCGGACTGGAAGTGAAAGGGAAGTTGTTGCTGTAAATATCAAGTGGCATCTAACAAGGTTCGGAGTGTGGTGGCAACCCTGCAAGTATGAACGAATTGAGGCACTTGAACATATCGTTGCTTATGAGAACCGCCCGCAGGTTAAACCCGCGGGCGGAAATTGTTTCACAAGTCTGTACTTTCTGAAATAAAGGAATCCATATACTGGATATAAGTATCTTTTGTAAAGATGGGGTGGTAGTTTTCTATTACCTCTTTTGCTTTTGCTGCGCCATTTTTCAGCAGGCGGTAAGCGGAAAGAGCAAAGATTTTTGCGGTGACTATATAAGCCAGTTCATCGTCCACAATGTCAAAGTCTACGGAGTGAAGTCCGCTTACTTTTCCACCGGTGTTGAAGGTGAGAACCGGCTGGATGTGCTGGACATCACCGACGTCGGTGGAGCCGCCGCTGTGGGCGGTAGTATCCTGTTTTACTACTTCGTAGTCTTTTTTGCTGGACTGGGAGGCAATCTGGGCGGCAGTTAAGACTTCCTCATTAGCCTCGGCACTTAAAGCCGGCAGATAGCCAGGCATTGTGGTGATCTGGCACTGGGCGCCAATGGCATAGGCGCCGGATCTGAAGGCCCGGTCAGTCTTGGCTGCGGCATCTGCGATGGCGTCTTTATTGGCTGCGCGTACCAGGGTCTCGATGACCACCTCATCTGGAACGACATTGACTAAGTTTCCGCCTTTGGTGATGATCGGATGGATGCGGACATGGTCATTGTCACGGAAGGTTTCACGCTGGTAAGCCAGGGCGGAAAGTCCAAGGGAGGCGGCATTTAAGGCATTGACGCCTAAGTGCGGCGCACCTGCGGCATGGGCAGCGACACCCTTGTAACGGATTACCTTGGAGACGAAGCCGTTGTTGGAGTTGGAACCGACGCTGATATCTTTGTCACCGATATGGTGGACGATATCTAAGTCGATGTCGTCAAAAGCGCCGATGCGGATCAGCTCGCATTTACCGCCGCCGTATTTGATCTTTCCCTCGGCGGTCAGTTTGTTCTTGAACTCGATCTCGCCGTATTCTTCAGCAGGAACGGCGAAAAGGACTACCTGGCCGTCCAGTTTTTCTTTTACTTCTGGGTTCGTCAGGGCAATGGCGGCACCGATGACTCCGGCTAACTGGGCGTGATGTCCGCAGCAGTGGGCTCCCTGGGTTTCCGGGTTTGCGTATTTGTGCTCCGGGATGCGGAGGGCGTCTAATTCACCGATGAGGGCAAGACTGACGTTATCCTTCTTTTCTTCATTTAAGTAGGCTTTCACGCCGGTAACTGCCAGATGTTCTTTGATTGGCAGACCAAGATCTTTCATGAAATTCGCGAATTTTTCGGCAGTTCGGAATTCTTTGTAGCCAAGCTCCGCGTGGGTGTAAATGTCTTTGGCGAAGTCGATGATCTGATCCCGGTGGGCGTCAATGATATTGATGATCTTCTGTTCGGTTTCGTCTAAAATGATAGGTGTTTCATTCTGTGCCATATGCAGGTCTCCTTTATTTTGCAAATAATTGTAACTATTCAGTACCTTCATAGTTACGAGCAAAAATTCATTCCAGATCAGCTTCGCTGATGGGATTTTTGCTTTCTAGCCTATGTGTTCTTACGGTCAGCGCAGCATGTGCGCAGACCTACTGAATAGTTACAAATAATTCATCAGGAACATACCATAAACCGTTGTTATTCTTGTCTAGGTA
Organism: Lachnospiraceae bacterium AM48-27BH; assembly: GCA_003478355.1. Taxonomy (GTDB): domain Bacteria; phylum Bacillota; class Clostridia; order Lachnospirales; family Lachnospiraceae; genus UBA3402. Next base: position 6,394 of record QUFC01000072.1, on the reverse strand, counting down.
TTCTTTAAATGCATCAGAGTGGTAAGCCGCCACAAGGTCTTTTGCCCACTGAGCGTCCTTATTTTCCGCTTTCACGACAACCTGAAGCAGTAAGTGCGGTAAGATATCTTCCTGCAGCAGTGCGGTAGAAGCGTCCATTCCTGCGTTGTATACAATACTTCCTGTGATAACTGCATAGTCAAAATCATCTAGTACGCCAGGGATGTTGGTGGAATTCATTTCTGTAAATTCGATGTTATAAGGATTCTCTGTAATATCATCCTGGGTCACGGTGGAAAGATCCACATCCGGATTCAGGGTGATCCATCCGGCTTTCTGAAGCAGGACATAAGCTCTTGCGGTGTTCGCTGCATCGTTTGGTACGGCTACCTTGGCTCCGTCATGGATGTTGTCAAGAGAGGTTTCGGTTGCGGAAAAGATCGCTGCCGGAACGGTTGGAATCGGGGAGATCGGTATCAGATCGCCGTTCTGGGCCTGGTTGAAGTTCTCCGCATAAGCGGTGTGCTGCTCCACGTTAAAATCAATCTCTCCCTCATTTAATGCCAGATCGTTCTGCAGAAGATCGGAGAAATCCACTTCGGTGAAGGTGTAGCCCTGCTCTTCCAGGATCGGCCTGATGGCGTCCTCGAAAAGAACGGTGTATGGGCCTGCGGCCTTGCCGTATTTTAATTCTTTTTTCTCAGAAGTGGTGTCATTGGCAGCGGTGGTATCAGCGGTTCCGGAAGCAGCAGCTGTGGTGGTATCTGCGGCTGCGGAAGTGGAGGTGCCGGAGGAGTTACCGGAGCAGGCGGTTAAAAGTCCGGTGGTCAGTACTAAGGATGCTGCTAAGGTGGTTCTTACATAGGCTTTGAAGTTTTTCATAATCGCTGTCTCCTTTTTTGAGAGTTTTTATTTGAAGAACTGCTCAGATGTGGGGGGAACAGTTCTTGTATACTATGATGGGAAATTTCAAGTTACTGGTGTGTCCGGCGTTTCTGTGACAGCAGATTTCCCAGACTCTGGATCAGCCATACAAAAGCGATCAGGATGAAAACGGTGGAAAACATCAGCGGGAAGTTAAAGGTCTGATATCCATAGGTCAAAGCGATGTTTCCGATACCGCCGCCTCCGATGTAACCGGCCATGGCGGTGGCTCCGATCAGTGCGATGGTTCCGGTGGTCAGCGCCAGGATGATGGAAGCAAATGCCTCCGGCAGTACGAAATGAATGACGATCTGGAGTGTATTGGCCCCCATGGCCTGCGCTGCCTCGATGATTCCGGCATTGACATCAAGCAGGGAGTTTTCCAGCAGTCTTGCTAAAAATGGGGCGGTGTAGATCACCAGTGGAACGATGGCTGCCTTGGTTCCGATGCGGGTTCCTACGATGAATTTAGTCACTGGCATCACGCATACCAGAAGAATGATAAATGGGGTACTGCGGACCACGTTGATCAATCCATTTAAGATGGTGTAAAGGATCCGGTTTTCCTTTAAGCCCCCCTTGCGGGTAAGCCAGAGGACGATGGCGATGAGAAATCCAACCACTGATCCAATGATCAGGGAAAATCCCACCATATAGAGGGTTTCCCATCCGGCCTTCACTAATTTGTCTGTGGAAATTCCTAAATACTGTTCGATCATGGTAAGGTTACCTCCCTGTATTCTTCCTTGGATTCAAGGATATATTGTTCTGCTTTCTCGATCTCTTCATCGGTTCCGATGAAAAGGACTAACATGATGCCGACCACGATTCCCTGGATCACATTGATGGTGGAGTAGAGGATATTGGTCTCTACTTCAAATCTCCGGTTGATCTCCCAGAGCAGTGGTTCGGTGCTGTCGGTGTTTTCCAATTTAATACGGAGAAGGCGGCTGTTTCTGGTCTCTCTCCGGATACTTTCCACTAACGGTTCCGGGATCACATCCCGGATCAGGTTGCCCACAAACCGTCTGGCGATGTCCGACTGGGGATTGGAAAATACCTGGATGACCGATCCGGTCTCGACCACCTGTCCGTAATCCATGACTGCCACCTTGTTACAGATTTTCTGGATCACGTTCATTTCGTGAGTGATGATGACGATGGTGATGTGAAGCATTTCATTGATTTTTTTCAATAGTTCCAGGATAGAATCGGTGGTTTTCGGATCCAGGGCGCTGGTGGCTTCATCGCATAGCAGAATCGAAGGATTATTGGCCAGGGCTCTTGCGATGCCTACGCGCTGTTTCTGACCGCCGGAAAGCTGTCCGGGATAGGAGTATTTCTTATCAGACAGTTCTACGAAATCCAGAAGCTCTGTGACTCGCTTTTCCATGTCCTTTTTCGATACGCCATTTAATTTCAGTGCGATGGCCACGTTATCGTAAATGGTCTTGGATTCCAACAGATTAAACTGCTGGAAGATCATGCCGATTCCTTTCCGCAGATTTCGCAGTTCCTTCTGGTTTAAGGTACCGATGTCTTTTTCTTCTACCCAGACGTTACCGGAAGTTGGGGTTTCCAGGGCGTTTACCATGCGGATCAGCGTGGATTTTCCGGCTCCGCTGTAGCCGATCACTCCGTAAATGTCTCCTTTCTCAATTTCGAGGCACATCTTTCAGAGCATCAAATGGGCCGTTTTTGGTTTGGAAGGTTTTGCTTACGTGTTCAAATCGAATCATGGATGGGTCTCCTTTTTTCAAATTAGGTATAAAAAAAGAGGTCTGGTGTTGTCCAGACCTCTCAAAACTGACTATATAGGGGTATCTATATATGTGTATCGTGATAGAGAAACTCACGAGGATACAACCCAGCCATTCGTCTGCACAACAAAAGAAAGCGTATGGTTACAACAACAACACATACACTCCATACAACAACACATAGCAGACAGAACGGTGTAGATCGTATTCATGGTGGTTTTTCCTCCTTTCTTATAAAGCTGGCAACTGCCTGTGGAGTGGCAGTTTTTAATTCCTACTGTTTTAGTAGGTGATGTTGGTGTTAATTATACGCAGGAAAATTCATTTGTCAATCTTTTTTCAAAAATTTTTGCAATTTGGCCGGATTTTGACTGGAAATGGGGGAAAAGTGGGCTCGGTTTGTATTTCTTTTCATAATACTTGATGTTTTTTTAACTATTCTTGAGCGGCGGCGTCCCAGGCATTAAAATAGTAACCAGATGAAATGAGAAAGTGAAAGCAAAGAAAGGGGATTTTCTGTATGACCGTTCATGTAATCGATGAGGCAAACCGCTGCTTAAACTGTAAAAAACCGATGTGCCGTCAGGGATGTCCGATCCAGACACCGATCCCGATGATGATCAAGGCATTTAAAGAAGGAGACTTAAATGAAGCCGGGGAGATGTTATTTTCCAATAACCCCATGTCCATGATCTGTTCTCTGGTATGTAACCATGAGAAACAGTGTGAGGGCCATTGTGTGCTGGGAAGAAAAGGGGAGCCGGTGCATATCAGCAGTATTGAAAACTATGTGTCTGATACATATTTTGATAAAATGAAGATTGAATGTGCACCATCTAACGGGAAAAAAGTGGCAGTCATCGGCGCGGGGCCTGCGGGAATCACCATCGCGATCATGCTGACAAAAAAAGGCTATGAGGTGACGATCTTTGATGCCCGTGATAAGATCGGCGGTGTGTTACAGTACGGAATTCCGGATTTCCGTCTGCCCAAGACCATTCTGGAGCGTTATAAGAAGAAATTAAGAGAGATCGGAATCAAGATCCGTCCCAATACCACTATCGGCGGCGCGCTGGAGATCAAAGATCTGTTCCGTGATGGTTATGAGAGCATTTTTATTGGTACCGGCGTGTGGAGACCGAAGAAGCTGGGCATCAAGGGTGAGTCTTTAGGAAATGTCCACTTTGCCATTGATTACCTGGCAAACCCGGATTCCTATGAATTGGGCGATACGGTTGCCATCATCGGTATGGGAAATTCCGCCATGGACGTGGCAAGAACCGCTCTGAGAAAGGGGGCAAGAAACGTAACGCTGTATGCCCGCGGTTTAAAGAGCCAGGCAAGCGCAGAGGAGATCGCTTATGCAAAAGTGGACGGTGCGGTATTGTCCTTTGGTATGCAGCCGGTGGAAATCACCGATGACGGCCCGGTGTTCCAGAAGGTATTATTTGACGAGGAAGGCAACCGCACCGGTGTGGATGAGACTCCGATCCAGGTTCACGCCGACAGTACCATCGTGTCCGTCAGCCAGGGACCGAAGGATAAGTTAGTCAACACCACAGAAGGGTTAAAGGCGTCTGCCAATGGTCTTTTAGTGACCAATCAGTTTGGTGAGACCACCCATCCGGGCATTTTCGCCGCAGGAGATGTGGTTCTGGGCGCCAAGACTGTGGTAGAGGCAACTGCTTACGCAAAGGTGGTAGCAGACGCCATGGACCAGTATATGCAGGGAACCTTAGAAGAGAAGCTTCCAGAGTGATTGACATAACAGTATGGAAACAAACTTAATAAAAATAAAAAAGCAGCCAAAAATCTTAAAAAAATAAGGTTTTTGGCTTGTTTTATTAAGAATTGTCATAGTTTTTCAAAGTATTTATTTTTCTTTTCCAAAGTGCTATTCTCAGCTTAGAAACAGAAACTGGGAGGACAAGATTATGATGACAAGAAGAGAATCCGATTCTATCGGAACCATGGATGTACCAGAGAAAGCCTACTATGGAGTGCAGACGCTCCGTGCGAGAAATAATTTCAAGATCACAGGAAGACCCCTTCACCCGGAGTTTATCAAAAACCTGGCAAGAATCAAAAAAGCAGCGGCTTACACGAATATGGCTGCCCATGTGCTGGATGAAGAGAAAGGCAATGCCATCGTGAAAGCCTGCGATGAGATCATTGCCGGAAAGCTCCATAATCAGTTTATTGTGGATGCCATCCAGGGCGGCGCGGGAACCTCTGCCAATATGAACGCCAACGAGGTCATTGCCAACCGTGCCATCGAGATCTTAGGTGGTAAAAAGGGTGATTATTCTATCGTTCATCCCAATGACCATGTCAACATGGCCCAGTCCACCAACGATGTGATTCCCTGTGCGGGAAAACTGACCATTTTAAACCTGCTTCCGGGTTTCGTGGCAGAGTTAGAGCGGCTTCACAAAGCGTTGAGAGATAAGTCCATCGAGTTCGACGACGTGGTGAAAATGGGAAGAACCCAGCTTCAGGATGCGGTTCCGATCCGTCTGGGACAGTCTTTTGGGGCTTATGCGGCAGTGATCGAGCGGGATATCCAGAGGATCAAAAATCTGGAAGAAGAGCTGAAGATATTAAATATCGGTGCAACAGCAGTGGGAACCGCCATCAATGTGAATCCGGTGTATTTGTTCCACATCATCCACAACATCAACCTGGTCTGTGGTACGGACTGTTCCCAGGCGGAGAATTTATTTGACGCTACCCAGAACCTGGACGGATTTGTACATACCTCCGCCACATTAAAGGTCTGCGCCGTGAATTTATCTAAGATCTGTAATGACCTGCGCCTCTTATCCAGCGGTCCACGAGCCGGACTTGGTGAGATCAACCTGCCGCCGAAACAGAACGGTTCCTCCATCATGCCAGGCAAGATCAACCCGGTGATCCCGGAGGTAGTCTCCCAGGTGGCTTACAATGTGATCGGCAATGATGTGACCGTCACCATGGCAGCAGAAGCCGGACAGATGGAGTTAAATGCTTTCGAACCCGTGATCTTCTATAAGATCTTCGAGTCCATCGACACTTTAAAAGGTGCTGTAGAGACCCTGATTGATAACTGCATCACCGGCATTACCGCCAACCGGGAACACTGCAAAGCCCTGGTGGAGTCCAGCGCCGCCTTAGCTACCGCCCTCTGTCCGGCGCTTGGCTACAAAAAATCCGCTGAGATTGCCAAAAAGTGCATGAAAACCGGTATTCCGGTCCGTCAGATCGTGTTAGACGAACATCTGCTGACCGAGCAGGAACTGGATCAATATCTGGATCTGATGGATATGACCCAGCCGGGGCATCAGGTGGAGTATCATATGAATTTTAAGAGCTGATGAAGCGTGTGGTTGGAAGATGTGGTAATGCGTGTGCTGAATAGCTTAAAATGATTTTGGGTGTAGAATTGCAGTAGGAATTCGTTATCTTCGCATTCTAGGAATTCCATTACTCCACCCACTGAATATTTTAATTTAGGATAATAAGCAAGAATCCTCGGTTATTCAATGCCGAGATGAAAGCGTCTGAAACGCAAGCAAAATCGAAAGTTTGTTCGATTTTGCTTGCGTTTCTTTCTATATAGTAGTATACTATGTGTATGAAAGAGAATTTAATACATTCGAGAACTTGTGTATATAATATTAATTACCATGTGGTGTGGTCTGTGAAATATCGCAGGAAAATTTTATCAGCAGAGATTGAGATTTATCTGAAAG
>QUFC01000071.1 GCA_003478355.1 Lachnospiraceae bacterium AM48-27BH | reverse complement strand
ACCTTCTTTCGTAAATGTTGCAAATGTTTGTTTTGGCACTTTCATTATACAACACATGGAATCGAGGTGTCTTTCTTTTATGCAAAATCACGAACTTGCTCATTTATAGCTCTATTGTGATGATGTGGAGGAAGCAACATTCCGTGAACTGATGGCCACCGGACTGGATTGCATCTATCAGACAACTCCGGAAGAAATGGCAATTCCGTTAAAGAAACTGATCCAGTAGAAGCGGGAGGTTTTCACATATGAAGCTTATCATTCAATCCGATGACCTTGGAATTACAGAAGCAGTCAGCTGCGGGATTGCCCGGGCAGCCAGAGAAGGGGCGATTACTTGCACTGGATTATTTTCTAATATGCCAGCAGCTGCATTTTCCGTAGAATTAATGAAATCCTATCCGCAGATCTGTCTGGGAGAAGATATCAACCTGGTGGCAGGACGGCCATGTGCAGATCCAGAGAAGATTCCGTCACTGGTTCAGAAGGATGGCTCTTTTCTGACTTCCGGAATGCATCGGGCAATCGATCAGAAAGATGGAAATCAGGATCATGTCAGACTTGAGGATTGTCTTATCGAAACAGAAGCCCAGATCCTGAAATTTAGAGAATTGACCGGAAAACTTCCAGAGTATCTTCATGGCCATTCTTATAGCACTCCTGCAACCTGGAAAGCCATGGAAGAAATGGGAAAGAAATATGGAATTTCACTGGTACGTGAGATGCACGACAAATACGGAATCAAACGTCCATCCAAAACCTGGTATAAAAAACCATTTCCGTTAGAAGACCAGATGAAAGCAGATCTTACAGACTGTGTGACAACGGATTCGGGATTTTTAGAAAACCAGATCGGTTTTCTGGGTACCCATTGCGGCTATGTAGATCAGGAACTGTTTCCTGTGACCACCTATACCATGATCCGAACCATGGATCTGGCGGCTGTCACAGGAGAACGGTTTAAAAACTGGCTGAAAGAAAATAACGTGGAGCTGATCAGCTATCGCGATCTGAAAGGATGATAAAGTTATGACAAAGTTTTTTCTATCCTCCCATGGACATCTGGCAAGTGGCCTTGCCAGTTCGCTGGATATTTTATTAGGAGGCCATGACCGTGTGACGGTATTTGATGCCTATGTGGATGAGAAATCCTTAAACGATGCTCTGGATGCATTTTTCCAGACCGTAGGAGAAAAAGATCAGGTGATCCTGCTTTCTGATATGTATGGCGGTAGCGTCAACAGCACCATGTACACCTATTTGGATCGTCCAAACACCACTCTGGTAGCTGGTGTGAACTTAGCTCTGGTGATCGGACTGACCATCTTAGAAGGCGATATTATCCGCGAAACTCTGGAATCTGTCATTGAGCAGTCCAGAGAAGCAATCCGGATCGTGGATCTGGAAAAGAGCGGCGAGGAAGAAGAGGATGAATTGTTCTAGGAAATGAAAAACCGTAATTTGACATCGTAGAATCGAAAATTTTATGGTAAACTGATAGCTCCTGTCTGTTTTTTCACAAGCAGGAGCTATATTTATGTCATAGGAAACTTCGTCCAATGACACAAAAATAACCGCCGCTGTCCTCCAAACGAGAGCGGTTATTTGAGAGGAAATACAGAAGATGAACGTCCTGCTATGTCACTTTTCAGGTAGAGACCGGTGATCAGATGGCTTGAGCTGGGGCCTTTAAAATGCTGTGGAAAAATTGGGCTAAATGAAATTGTGTATATTTATCACAATTTTTGTATTATTTAATGTGATCGCACATAAACTAAAATGAGTATATTCGCCTTGACAAACTTGTTTGAAAAGGCTAAGATATATTTGGTGATCGTACTATGGAAACATGAGAAGCCCATAGTCCAGAAGGCTCCTTCGGGAGTCTTTTGTTATTTATATGGGTAATTTACAAAGCAGATTTTTTAGAACCTTTCCTATAGTAAGAAACTTCATAGAGGTGGCCTATACAAGGTTGTCTTTGTGAAGTTTTTTGCTAGGACTTGCGCAGCCAGAGTATATTTGCTAGAATAGAGAACAAATGTTTGCAAAATAGAGAAACATCTTCCGGAAAATTCAGCTTTTGGAAACGGAAACTAAGAAGGGCTGGTTATATATGCAGAAGAAAATGATACTGAAAAGTGATATGCGGGTGTATTTTGATATGGATGGGACAATTGCAAAATGGCGAGATGTTCCAGTGGAGGAAAGCAGAAAACCTGGATATTATACAGACCTGGAACCGGAAACAGAATTATTGGATTTTTTAAGTGCTGCTCTGAAGGCAGACATAAACATGAATATATTATCCTCATACTATACAGATACCAGAGCGCTTCTGGAAAAGAAAAAGTGGCTGGATAAGTACCTGCCGGGAATCAGCTCTTCACACTGTCTCTTTGTTCCTTATGGAATAAATAAAGCGGAATTTGTTGAAACCATGCTGCACCGAAAACTGGGAAAGATGGACATCCTGGTCGATGACCATACACCAAACCTTACACGCTGGGAAACGGCCGGAGGTACAGGCGTGAAATGGCTGAACGGAATCAATGGAAAGAATGGCCGTTTTGAAGGCATCCGGGTAGGACGCGTGGAGGAACTGAAAGCAGCATTTGATGAGATTGCAGATAGAAAATAATACGATATTAGGAAGACTGCAGGAATTTTGTCCCGCAGTCTTTCTGTTAGATACATATGGTAACGCCCAGGAGTTATGGTAAGGTCGCCGCAGGGAACGGGCATCTGGATGAGCGCACAAGGATGATGCACCATTAGATAAAGACGGAAGCATAAAAGATACCATCTTCATAGCGAAATTCTGTTACTCCATAATGACGCTGCGCACCCGGACCGAGGCGGTTCCGGTGCCCAAGCCCTCATGCTTGCTTGAACGGAATTGGCTGTTTTCTTCGATAGGGGTGCAGCAGCAGGTATTGTCCACAGCTAGTGCAATATGCCCGCTTTCTTACCGGGCGCGGATGCGGATAAAAGGAGCAATATCTTTGCATTCCCCGCAGACATCTAGCGCATTTTCCAGGAGATTTCCGAGAATGGAACATAACGCCGGTTCATTGATGGAAAGGCGTTTTGGAAGTTCGAGACGAACGGAAAAGTCAATTCCAGCTTTGCGTGCACCTTATCCGTAATAGCGGACAATGGTATTAACTGCATAATTTTCGCACCAGGTCCGGGCAGTGTCTGGGGGAAGAGTCATGCGGTACTATTCGATATACGATTTCAGATCCTCTGTTTTCCCGCTGCTCAGGTAATACTTGATCACATTTAAATGCTGGCGCAGATTATGGCACGCCTGGCGAACAGTATCCATGTGTATAGGATCTACTGACATCTATGCTGATCAGTCCGTCCATTTTACCTAGCGTGGAATTAGCTGAATATGTGTTATATGAGCAAGAATGTTTTTTTTAATGGATGGGTAATATTAAACTCAACCCACCATTCAATATCGTCCGATACTGGTTCAAAGTGTAGGGCAGAGCAAGCAATATGGAGATTTTTTTGCTTGCTGTCATCCCACAGGATCGTGGTTGCCCCATACGCACCGCCGATCATGACAATATCATTTTGTGCTTCCGGTGAAAAGTGATTTGTTATAGGAGCGATTTCTAAAGGCTTATCGCCATCAGCACAATCCCGGATGAAAATATCATCGTCTGGCTTAGGCGAAAGCGTATAGCTCATAGCAGTAAAATGCGTCGGATAAAACCAACGGTCAGAGTCAATGCGCTTTTTATAAATTGTCTGCGGATCCAATTCCTGTACGGTCAATGTGTATTTTATTCCGCTGACTGGATGGGAGAAAGAAAACGAATCGCCGGGAGCGGGTGTCTTGAAATGTGGTCCTGGGACACGGTGCGACTGTTGCTCCATCGTAAGGGAGAGAGATTTTATTTCAGGACGGCGTTTGCTTGTCCATGGAAAAGCTGCCCTAAAAATCATCCACCCATAGGATATGTCCAAATTATAGTATTCCAACGCCCACTTTGCTTCCAATTCATTGATCATCCCATCTGGCAAACATGGATTAAAGACCACCGAGCAACCGTGGGAAGTCTGCATAATTTTCCCGTTCAATTCCAAACGAGGAATAAAGTCAAGGCAAAGCGGGTTGTCTAAATCTATTTGTATTTGCTGCTCCTGCGTGAAGTATATGCAGGAGTCATTTTCGGGGTGTAAATCCCACTTTTTCATAAACTTGCAAATGTCCTCTGCGGGGGTACACATACAGAAATCCAAGACAAGTCCCTTGCTGCAGGAATACACCGCAGGAATAGTCCAATGATGCCCAGCCCATTCAAATTGTTTATCTACTCGGATTTCTGCCCCAGCACGGTCTTTTCCTGAATGCCCCCAAAAGTTTCCATCAAAGTAGACTTTCCACTCCGGGATCGTCGGTTCTGCATCCGGGTTCATATCAGTATCATAATAATCCTCGGTATACTTGATTTTGCTATAATCAAAAGATGTTTGCAGCTCTTTGATATATGCCCATGGATGCTCCATAGGCTTCAATTTCATTTTCTCGGCAAGCTCCGAAAGTGTCCTTTGCTGTTCCTGCGTTGGAGGATTGTCCTGCAAAAAGGCTTCAAATTGCGCTTCGTCCCACATCCACGATTGCTCCAAAGTTGATGCATCGCCGCAAGCAAGGATCAAGCTTAAAAAAGTCTGAAAAATTCCTCGCCAGTGGGTGAACAAAATTAGGTGAAGAGTTCATAGGGTTAATGGAAAATACCATGCTTCCAAAGCTCCGAATAAAGCAGAAATGGATACCGTCCACACCTGCCCAACCAAATATAGATGATCCTTTGGGCGTACAAAAGTATGGTGCATTATCTTCACGGAACTCTAGGCCCACGGAGGAGAGATCAATTTTACTCTGCAAAAACTTCTGAAATGTTCTGGCCATAATAATAATCTCCATAAATACTGCTAGTTTGTCTAATTATAGTGAATGGATGACAAAACTAAATCTGGGTGACCTGGCTGATCTGCCAACCAAACCTTGTGCTATTTACAGCCGTGCAGCGTAGGGTATAAGTACGAGATGCTTTTACAGTATATTGAAATACAAACTGGATGCTAGTAATGGAGTGCAAACAGGAGTCATCATAATCTTTAAATGAAGCATCTGTTAATTCAATTTCCTGGATTGAACGAATAGCGAAGAAACCATATAATCCCTTAATGATATAATCCTGTGATTCGTAGAAAAACTTTTCTGTCAAGGCAGCATCCGGCAGCAGGTTAATGTCATGTTTTAATTGGGCGAAAAGCCACTGCCGCAGGCCGCGCTCAATGTGAGACCGAGTGAAATCTATATTAATGGCAGCCGGCTTTACAGCAGTTGCAGTTAAGAGCTGCTCAAATGAATTTGATTTTTGTTTTCTCTTGAAAAAGGGCAGCCGGTTCACACTTCATTTCCTCCTTAGCTATTATATCGCAAGGATAAGGCTACATAATCACATGGGGCAGCGTTTAGGCTCGGGGCAGCCTCTTTGTATTTGGTCATCCATCTGGAGTCTGTTGAAACATAGTCTGATACCAACTCCTCAGGGGCGTGGCTGCGCAGCATTAAAACAATGGCAAAATTACGGAGTTGCTGCAGAGTGAAAGGACGAACTCCGGCCCGCAGGCAGGCCTTTTTGATTTCCAACAACAGGTTGCGCTGAGTAAACGGGTACCGCTTGAGTCCGGTTAGAAAAAGATTACCTGTTTCATTGTCTGTTTGCTCGGAAAGCAGTAGCAGCAGTGAGAAGAGGTCAGATGGAACCTTGATAAAACGGTTTCTGATACCCAAAATCATAATTCCACACTGATCAGCCTGGCCACTGGTAACCAGCTGCTGGATCTTTAAGCCACAAATTTCTTCCGTTGTTATGCCCGTGCGAAGAACAAGTGAAATTATTGCAAACAAGGTTACATTCTGTTCATCCATAAGTGTAGATAATACGTGATCGATATCCTGCATGGTGATCCCAACAACAAGTGGCTGATCACATTCGAAAGAAAATTCTGGAAAGAGTCCAGAAAATCTTCCAGTATCTGAGATTTCTGCCGGTTCCTCACGCTGAAGATCTGGTACCAACATATCGAAATCAGCAGTGTCATCGCTGACTTCTGCATCTAAGTATCTTGCAAATGCCCGCAATGCACGGATCCGTGTGCATAAGGAATGCTTGGAATATTTATCGCGCACAGAAGAAAAGTAATAATGCACATCCTCTGCAGATATCTGCTGGATGTCTTTTTTTAGTAGGTTGAAAAAATCAGCAAACATATAAGCATATTCATTCGCTGTTCTCGTATTTTTGAAATGTTTACGGTATTGAGAAAATGAATCCAGTGTAAAGTCGGAGCAATAGGGAGTAAGCCGTGATAAATCCACCGGATTCGGCTGGTCTAAAATATTCTGGAATAATTCTTCGGATATTTGCATGAAATCCTCCTCAAATCGGGTGATGATACAGTTCAATTATAGATTTATTATACTATGAGAATGAATTGAAATCAACGAAAATAGAACATATATTCGGACCAATGGGGGCAGATACACACTCAAATGAATTAAGAGTTTAATAATATTTACGTTTACATTGTAAACGTAAACATTATATGAAAAATACTCTGCGGAGCACAAAAACGGCCATAAACTGAGAAACAGATTGGAAAAAACATATAATCTGCCTATAATAGAATTATAAGTGAAAGTATACGCATGAATACAGGCAGTTCCATTCATATTCCTGATCATCATTGTTGGAAGAATATTTTCCTACAGATAATAGGCTATTACTTATGAGAATGATAAGGTGTGAGCTATGAAATGCGAAAATAGCTGCAGTTGGAAAGAATAGTGCTTGTAAAAACATAATAGGGGAGAAGAAGTGATGAAGGGGAAAAAGGTAAAGAAAGATACGCAGAGGATCAGTCTATACAGGGTCCGGCTGGAGAAAGATCGTGACTTAATGAAGCAGCGCAGGGCGACCGGCATTGCAGCTCCGGAAGAAATTGTGAAAGTAATAAAGCCGGTTTTTGATGGGGCAGACCGGGAACAATTTGTAGTTCTGTATCTTAATATGAAGCTGCATCCGATTGGTGTGGAAATTATAGCGATCGGGGGAAGCTATGCATGCAATGTAGAGATCAAGAACGTATTCAAAGGTGCGATTGTAGCCAATGCAGTAGCCATCGCGGTTGCGCATAATCATCCAAGCGGTGTACCTAAGCCGTCTGAGGGAGATTTTACATTAACACGTCAGATTGCATGGGCCGGGGAAATATTGGGGATTCGCTTAATAGATCATGTGATCATCGGTGAAGATACATTTTACAGCATGAAAAAGGAAAACCCAGGCGTATCGTTGACCGACATAGGATTAGATCAGGAAGAAATGGATGCGTAAAGCAAACTGCAGAAAACCGAAAAGTTGTGAATACCTGTAAATCCTGGATGAATCAGGATGATCGGAAATCTTTTTGAAGGATTTTTGCTACGTTAGTGTAAATTGAAGTAATGTTAGCACATATAATGTGCTTAAAATACATGTTTCTTTTATGTTTTCATTTTATAAGTGCCAAGTATACTTCAAATAAAATTGAACTATATTTGGCACTTATCTGTTTTCTTTTTAAATTCGTAGCATCATAATACAGCCAGAAGAAAAGTTGGCACTAATTTGTTTTGTAACAATTTACAGGAAGAGGAAGATATAGTAAAATATATTAGATACAATTTTTTACAGAAAGAAAGCACTAACAATGCCGCCCTAGGAAAGTGAGATTGTTAATGCTCTTATTAAAGTTACGATTTTTTGTTGTCTACATGCATAATATATCATATCTTTGTTATCTGTGCAACAATAAAGTAGCTTTACTCTGTATGTTTAAGGAGGAAAGTCTTTATGGCACATCTGTATCAAAAGCCTATTGAAATGCCACGCGGAACCCATTATGGTAGCGATTATTGGATAGCCTATAGTTATAAAATTAAGCGTATGGTTCACTTTTATAGTATGTTAGAATACGCTAATTTTATTAAATTGGACATGAATCCTGCGGTGGAGTATTTTTGCGAACAACCTTTAAAGATAGAAGACAAAGATTCTTCTTCCGTAAAAAAATCATCTGTGTTTGACTTTTGGGTTCAATATGTAGATTCGAAAAATGAATTCCAAGAGATAAAATATTCTTCTGATATCACTGGAAGCACTGAGTCTGCTATTCGTGCGCAGAAGCAGATTGATTTCCAACGCAATTGGTGCATATCCAATCAATATAATTATAGGGTTGTCACTGAAAAAGATTTATATACAGGGCAATTTGAAATTCCTAATTTAGAATTATTACATCAACATTTGCTCAGATATAGCAAAATAAGTAGGTATTCACCACAAAATTTATTTGAGCTTCTTACTAAGAAGCCTTTGTGCATAGAAGAAATACAGGCAAATAAAATTTTACCAGAAAAATATGAATTAAGTATTTTGGCATATCAATATTACTTAGGTAACATAGATATGACCTTAAAAGAACGACCATTGGATAAATATACGGAGGTGAAACTATGCGAAATAAAAAGTACAATCTCCTAGAATTACAGTCTTATAAAGAAAATTGGGTTCCTATTAAGACTGATTTATGGTCGCAAGATAAGCGGAATACCTATGAAAAACGTAAACGAGCAGTAGATATGTACATAGATGATTATCCCGCAAAAACAATTTTTTCAGAGACTGGTATTAACCATGATAAAGTAGCGAAACTTATAGCACGTTGTATTAAAATTGACCCGATTACGAGTAAACAATATGGATATGCAGCATTAATCCCTAATAGAAAAGTATCCACTAAAGCACCTACGGAATATAAATCTTCTACGGCTAAAACAAAGGGCTCATTTAGGGCGCTTCTATTAAAATATCCAAGTTTAGAGTTATTTATAAGAGATTCATACTTTGGAAACTCGAATATTTCACTAGAGAAGAATGTGTTACCTTCAACCCTGCATAAAAAGTTCCTAGAAAAATGTAAAAAACTCAAAATTCAAGATTATGAATATCCTTTTAATACTAATGATAATGCTCAACGAACTTTTATGCATATTTAAAACAACTGGAAAAAGAATATGCAAATTTAGCGATGACAAGAGAAAACAAAAATGTTCAGCAAAAATTTTTCTCTACGGGAATAGGGAAAAGCATGCGTCCTGTTCCGCTTGCTCCATTCTCGGTAGTGCAGCTGGATGGACATAAAATAGATATGTTGTATACCGTCGAGGTTATTAACAAACATGGTGAGGTGATTCGAATGCCAGCAATGAGAATGTGGTTAATTGCCGTTATCGATGTTGCAACCAGGGCAATTCTTGGATATAGCCTTACCTCAAATGAGAATTACAACCAAACCGATGTTTTGCGTGCAATCCGTAATTCAATCATACCTAAAAAGCCGATGGATTTTTCACTAGCCGGATTAAAATATCCAGATAATTACGGTTTCCCTTCTTTGGCAATTCCAACGGTAGAATGGGCTATACCAAACACAATTATGTTAGACAATGCAAAATCGCATTTAGCAGAAAATGTAATTGAAAAATTATGTTCACAATTATTTTGTTCATTAAATTTTGGCTCAGTAGCAACACCAGAAACCAGAGGAATCGTAGAGCGTATGTTCAAAACTTTAGAAGAGAATGGATATCATCGAACAGTATCTACAACTGGTAGCAACATGACTGATGTACGTAGGGAAAATGCTGAAAAAGATTCTGTTAAATATCAAATCACATATAACGACATAGCACAGTTAACAGAATACTTTATAGCACTATATAACAACAGTCCACATTCTTCACTAGATAATCAAATGCCTCTTGAATGTATGCAACGAAGAATAATGGATGCTGGAATGCAACCATGTATTGCCGATGCAGAAATGAAAAAGAAAGTATATGAACTCACTAATATTACAGAAATAAAGACGATACGTGGAAGTGTTAAGCATGGCAAACGGCCATATATTACATATAAAGGGACAGAGTATCGTAACGATATCTTATCTCAGTCTATGGGGCTAATAGGACAAAAGCTAATAATTGATATTAATCCTGATGATATTAGTAGTATACGAGGATTTTTTGAGGATGGAACAGAGTTAGGCGTATTAACGGCTGTAGGAGAATGGGGAAGATGTAGTCATTCCTTGAAAACAAGAGAGGAAGCTATGCGGCTTGCAAATTATAACAAGCAGAAAAATAATCCATTTTATGCACCATTGACAGAACTAGAAAACGAGTTGAATGAACGTTCTATAAATGAACGTAGGGCAAGAACAAAAGCTGCACGCATTCGTGCAGAGCAAGGGACGGAACTTAAAGAGCCTAGCAAAAAAATTACTCCAAATATAACACCTATATCAACAACACATTCTGCGAAAAATACAAATATAGCAGAATCTAATGAAGAAGCTATCCGTAAGAAGAAAGAAAATTATACACCGGAAGAAATGGAAGCGATAATGAATGCCGGTTCCTTGTGGGATGCCTATAAAAAGGGACTAATATAACGGAGAATACAATATGATAACATCAAGAGATACATTAGATAATTACTTTGTTTCAAATGAATTTAATATTACAACGCCTGCAATAATGGAACTACAGGAAAAAATTTTGAAATGGGTATCCGATGGAGCAACTGGAGCGATAATCTATGGTCGACCACGAATTGGTAAAACCCGCGCCATTTTATATATTGCATCTATATTAAAAGCAAAGTATGGAAGAGAATTGCCTATATATGTGTTAAACGCAACGGAACATGTACCCAAAGATAAATTTTTCTATTCAGAGCTATTAAAGGTTGTGGGACATCCTGAGTTTGATAAAGGTACTGTCAGTATGCTAAAAGACAGATTATTGAACTCACTTTTTGCAAGTGCATGTAATACAACATATCGAAAAATTATTTTATTCATTGATGAAGCCTATAATTTTTCGGAAAAAGATTTTAAATGGCTTATGGATATTTATAATAATCTCAATTTAAAAAATATACATCTTTATGTCTTTCTGGTCGGATCCGAAGAATTAATTGCTCGAAAACAAGCCCTTATCATGGCCAATCAACATCAAATAGTTGGAAGATTTATGGTAGAAGAATGCCATTTTCATGGAATACAATCATCAAAGGAAATGTCTATTTGTTTAGCAAATTACGATCAACCATTGCAAATAGCAGGAGATTGGTTTTCATTAACTAAAGAATTCTTTCCGGATGCTTACCAAGATGGTAAACAGCTATTTTCCTGCGCAGATATGTTAATGGATGAATATTTAAAAGTAATGGAGGAAAGTGGTATTCCGCCAAAATCTGAAATTCCAATGATGTATTTTGTAAATGCTATTAAATATTGTTTGTTTAATTATGGAATAACCGGCAAAAAGTATTATTTCCCTACGGAAGAATCTTGGCGAGATTCCATTTTAAACTCAGGATATGTTGCTGCAGAAAGGTTGTATTTTAATGTACCCATTGGATAACGGAAGTTTTGGATATACATGGAAAGAAGAATGGATTTTACCATACGAATCACTGTGGGGGATAATTGAGAAGTTTAAATATCTTAACATGCTAGACAGCATCAAAACCAAAGGATTGGAAGTCAAACCTTCTCAATGCTGGGATATACTTGAAGAAAGGGAATACTATATATATAAATATCAAACTATTTTTGATAGTGCCAATCTGTCTAAGTTTTTTCATATTCACCCATCATCTCATTTTGAAGCAGCAACTAAGTTTATTTGGAATAATCAGAAAGAATATATAGATGACCACATACGGATTTGTCCTAAATGTATTGCAAACGGATATCATTCGTATATACATCAATTTGCATGGGAAGATAAGTGCTTTATCCATCCGCGAGAAAACCTGATTCGTACGAAAACAAAGTATTGCTTGCAAATTTTTAAGCAACCTCCATTTTCAGAAGATGAAGATATAAAAAAATATTTAGAACCATCAATTGATGTGTTGAATAATTTGTTATTAAACAAATATCCGATTTTAAGCAAGAATAGATGGGGTGAACATGTAGAATATATTGGATTTATATATCATAAATCCTTTTTCTCTGAAAAAGCATCTCTGAAGCTAAAACAATGCTTGCAACGGTGTACAAAGGGAACATAATAAAAAACTTAATAATGGACTGCCAATCTTACACAAAGTACCGCCCAAACGAGACTACGGGCGGTATTTTTGTATCATGGCG
>QUFC01000070.1 GCA_003478355.1 Lachnospiraceae bacterium AM48-27BH | reverse complement strand
GCTATATCAGATGGGGGATTGACTCCCACCACTGATACTAATTTGCTCCTCGCCACCTGAAGAGGTGGGAGTCATCTCACATCTGATATAAATCTCCCAGGATCTCCTGCTCCGCAAATAATGCCGTAGCGCCTCCAGTGTGCCAGAATACCACATTGCTTCCCTGCGGTACCTTTCCACTGCGTACATAGTCGATCAGGCCAGCCAGAGCCTTTCCTGTGTATACAGGATCCACAAACAATCCTTCTGTGCGGGCAAGAAGCCTGATCGCCTCACTTGCCGCTTCGTTTGGCTGTTCATAGCCTGGAGCAAAATACCCAGTATCAATACACAGATCCTCTCTTGTCACCCGCAGGGGACTGTCAATCTTTTTTAGCACCTCATTTGCCAGATCCTCTACTTTTTTCACATAGGCTTCATTTTTATAACTTACTGTTACAGATACGATCTTTGCCGGATTCTCTACCAGCTTTCTTCCTGCTGCCAGACCAGCCATGGTTCCGCCGGTACCAGTCGCATGAAAAATATAATCTGCTCTGATTCCAGTCTCCTCTAACTGTCTCTGGAATTCCACAAAACCATGGGCAAATCCAACCGAACCAGTCACACTGGCACCACCCATGGGAATGTCATAACAGGGATGACCAGAAGCATTTAACTCTGCCGCCCGTTCTGCACCCATCTGAAAGGATCTGGCCTCCGCCTCATCCTCGGTCTCACCAGGCTTGATGTCCACAATATGCAGCTCCACACCCAGGATCTTATCCAGCAGCAGATTCGCCCGGACATCCTTCTCATCTGGCTCTACCACTGCTGTCAGATACAGGATCGGCTTGATCCCACATCTCCGGCAGGCCGCTGCTGTCTCCATGGCATGATTAGACTGTGTGGCACCATAAGTAATGGCATACTCACATCCGAATGCCTTTGCCTCACCTAACAGGTATTCCAGTTTCCGGATCTTATTGCCTCCGAACAGATTCATACCGGTAAAATCATCCCTTTTGATGTACAGATTCACGCCAAGCTTCTCAGAAAGCCGATCCAGCTTATAAAATGGCGTTGGAAAAAATCCAAGTCGTACATGCGGAAGCAGTTGAAATAATTTTTCCGCATCTTCCAATGTCTGGGACATATTTATACTCCCCTTTCCCTGTCTTAGCTTTTATTTTTCTCCCACTATACCACTAGGATATGAATTTGTCTAACAATATTTTCACAAATGCTAAAAAATTACATAGAAATCCATCCAAACGCATTGGCAACCGAGCTGATCAGAATGATCGCCGCAAAAATCGGGCACAATCTGCGTATCATCATATTGAACACCCGTTTCCGTTTAAATGGCTTTCCGCCCTGGGTCACTTCTTCTTCGATTTTCTCCACACCGATCACTCTGGATACCAGGAGGCAGGTAGCGATAGCTGCAATCGGCATCATCACAGAGTTGGTCATAAAATCAAAGAAATCCAGAAACTGCATTCCGATAATCGTTACAGATGCAAGAGGGCCATATCCCAGACAGGATAAGGTTCCTAAAATCACCATAACAACTGCTACTAACAAAGTTGATTTTTTCCGGCTCCAGCCCAATTCATCCTCAATGGTAGAAACCGAACTCTCTGTCAAGGCAATCGAGCTGGTCAAGGCTGCAAATAACACCAGTATAAAGAACAACACGCCCACAAAGGTTCCCATGCCCATATTGGCAAATACCTTCGGGATCGTAATAAACATCAGCGCCGGACCTGCCTGCAAGGTATCTGGATCTCCACCTGAAAACGCAAATACTGCCGGGATGATCATCAGACCTGCCATGATCGCAATGGCAGTATCAAAGATCTCGACATGTTCTGTAGAACCTTCGATGGAAATATCCTTCTTCATATAGGACCCAAAAGTGATCAGAATACCCATGGCGATGGATAAAGAGTAAAACATCTGTCCCATGGCTGTCACCACAGTCATCCAGGAAAAATTCTTAAGATTCGGCACCAGGAAATACTGAATTCCCCTCACAGCACCCGGTCTGGTCATGGAATAAACGGCGATCATCACGGATAAGACCACCAGAATCGGCATCATAAACTTGGACACACGCTCAATTCCATTACGGACGCCCGCATAAATGATTCCCAGTGTGATTCCTGCAAAGATCAGGAAACAGATCTCTGTAGAAAAACCATCCGAAATAAATGTGGAGAAATAGCCATCAGCCGCCAATGCTGATCCGTTGCCAGTCAAATATCCGACCAGATATTTGATCACCCATCCACCGATCACCGAGTAATATGGAACGATCAAAAGCGGGATCACCGCATTGATCCAGCCTCCAAAGGACAGCCATTTGGATCTGCCAAAGCTGGCATATGCACCTACCGGACTCTTCTTGGTCATGCGTCCAATGGATGTCTCCGCCATGATCATGGTGTAACCAAAGGTCAGTGCCAGTAAAATATAGATCAGCAGGAAAATTCCCCCGCCATATTTTGCCGCCAGATACGGAAAACGCCAGATATTGCCCAGTCCCACCGACGCCCCGGCTGCAGACAGGACAAATCCCAGTTTCCCAGAAAATGTACTTCTTTTGTGATTATGATTCTTCATGTGTTCCCCCTGTTATCTTTATTCGTGAAAAAACAAAACTGTTCGGTTATTATACCACATATGCTGAGATTTATCGAGAACAAATAATATGATGTTTAGGGTCATAATTTTGCGTCTAAAATTCTCCTGCAGGCAAGATTGCATCGAACCCACCTCCCACTGAGACTAATTTGTTATTACTCACCATCTGAAGATGTGGGAGTCTTCTCGACTGAGATAAAAAAAGACTGCCACTTGTAAAAAGCAGCAGCCCTTCAACTTCTTTAAGCAAATATTCTTCCAAAATTATACACGGGACAGATACTCGCCTGTACGTGTATCGATCTTGATCTTATCGCCCTGGTTAACGAACAGAGGTACATATACAACCGCACCTGTCTCAACAGTAGCTGGCTTGGTAGCACCTGTTGCTGTATCACCCTTGAAACCTGGCTCGGTATCTGTGATCTCTAACTCTACGAATAATGGTGGCTCTACGGAGAATACTTTTCCGTTGTAAGAGCAGATCTTACACATCTCGTTCTCTTTTACGAACTTTAATGCATCACCGATCAGATCAGTGTTTAATGCAACCTGCTCGTAAGTATTAACATCCATGAAGTTGTACAGATCACCATCAGCGTACAGATACTGCATGTCTACACGGTCAATTCTTGCAGCCGGGAACTTCTCAGTTGGACGGAAAGTTCTCTCAACTACACCGCCGTTGATCACATCTTTGATCTTTGTTCTAACGAAAGCAGCACCTTTACCTGGTTTTACGTGCTGGAACTCCATAATCTGATATACGTTTCCATCAATCTCTAAGGTGATGCCGTTTCTAAAATCGCCCGCAGATATCATAAATGATATTCCTCCTAATTAAAATTCTCATTATCCATTATATTTTATACTATCCAGCATACAATTTCAACTATTTTTTGCCAAGAATCCCTATTTTTTTTCAGTCAGGTAATCCATAGCCAGTTCATAGCCCTTTAACCCAAGACCAACCACCTGTCCGGTACATACTGGAGCTGTTACGGATACATGGCGAAACTCCTCCCGTTTGTGGACATTGGAAATATGGACCTCAATCTTTGGGATCTCCACTGACGCCAGAGCATCTCTCAGCGCATAGCTGTAGTGGGTAAATGCTCCCGGATTAATGATGATGCCCTCAACACCGGTATAATAGGCTTCCTGTATTTTATCGATCAGCCCGCCTTCATAATTACTCTGAAACACTTCCAGTTCATGGCCTTCCGCCTCTGCCTTCTTCTGCAGACGTTCTATCAGATACGCATAATCCTGATTGCCGTAAATTCCTTTTTCCCGGATTCCCAGAAAATTTAAATTGGGACCGTTTAATACCAGTAATTTCACGATTCTCTCCTCTCTTTTTCCGCAACAATCACAATAATTCTATGATTTTCTCCGCAATCCTGCTTACGGTCTTATCATCCACATCCACTACAAGATCAGCTGCTTTCTGGTACAAAGGTGTCCGGTACTCTAACAGGGAACGCACCCGTTCTCCTGCATCGCCGCCCTGCAGCATGGGTCTGGTATGATCACCTTTCAACCGTTCCAGGACCGTCTCTGGTTTTACCTGCAAATAAACCACAGTTCCCAGCTTCCGCAGCAATTCCCGGTTTTCATCTCTTAGCGGCAATCCACCTCCCACAGAGATCACAGTCTGGTCATTACGTTTCAAAAGATCCTCCAGCACAGAGGTCTCCATTTTTCGAAAAGCTTCCTCCCCCTGCGTCTCAAAAATTCGGCTAATGGTCATGCCAGCCTTTTCTTCAATCAACTGGTCTGTGTCCAGAAATGGAACCTTCTGTTTTTCTGCCAGTGCTTTTCCCACTGTTGTCTTACCGGCGCCCATAAAACCGGTCATGATCACATGCTTTCCCATGGTTTCTACCTGTTATTTAACCTCTCTGTCATCATTTGTCTGACGGTGTCCACCATCTTCTCTGTTACGATCACACCGGGATTCCATAATTCAAACGCGATGATTCCCTGGTAGATCAGCATATCAAGACCGCCAACTGCCTGTCCGCCTGCTTCTTCCACCAGCTCCATAAAGCGGGTTTTCGCCGGTGTGTATACAATATCCACTGCTGTCTGGATTTTCTTATAAAAGGCAGTATCCTCAATCGGAGCATGTCCCACTTTCGGATACATGCCAACACTCGTGGTCTGAAAAGCCAGATAATGTTCTTTCTCCAGCTTTCCATAATCTTCCAGCGCCATGGCTTTTATGGTTTCACGTCCAAACTGACGGTTCATCTCCTCTGCCAGCGTCCATGCCTTGTCCATGGTGCGGTTTAAGATCACCACCGATGCCGCACCATGCTTCATCAGCATATACGCCACCGCTTTTGCCGCACCTCCGGCTCCGATCATCAGACAATCTTTTCCTTCAGGATTGATCCCATGTCCCATAATGGCACGGTACAGACCATCCGCATCTGTATTATATCCCTTATAACCGCCCTCCATCCGAACCAGCGTATTGACTGCGCCGATACATCTGGCTGCATCATCAATCTCCAGCAGATGCTCCATCACCCGCTGTTTATGAGGCACGGTCACATTAATTCCCTCAAATCCCAAAGCATAAGCACCGCGGATCGCCTCACCCACTTTATCGTCATCCACATTGCAGGGCACATAAATATAATCCAGCTTCAGTGCCTCTCCATAATAATTATGCATCATCGGCGAAAGAGAATGTCCAACCGGATTTCCGATCACACCGCAAACCATCGCTTTTCCACTGATCATCGTCTATCCCTCATTTCCGTTTCTTGTAAATATGCAGACCTACTGCATCTTTTTCTCTTTCCGAAGCTGTCTCCGGTAAAAGAACAGCACCACAGCCTCCAGGTAACGTTTCAGTACGATCTGGATCTCCTCTTTTGGATGAATGGGTTTTACCAGAAAGCTATAGAGTCCCACGCGATTCGCACCGTAAACATCGGTAAACAACTGATCCCCTACAAAAATCGTGGTCTCGCGATCCGTTCCCATCTTCTTCATGGCCGCCTCATATCCACTTTTTTTCGGTTTTCCGCCTTTATAAATATAGGGAGAATCCACCTGTGCCGCAAAAGCTGCCACCCTTGGTTCTTTATTATTAGACAGCAGACAGGTTTTCATACCCATCTGATGGAACCGGCGGAATAAGTCCAGAGCTCGTTCGTCCGCCGGTGCTCCATGGGGAACCAACGTGTTATCAATGTCAAAGATCACACCGCGGATTCCCCTCTCATACATTGTTTCATATGGAATCTCATAAGCTGAGTCCAGCATTTTCTTTGGATAAAAGACCTCCAGCATTCATGTTCCGTCTCTTTCTATTTTTTTAAGAGCTTTCCAAGCTCCTCCATAAAAGTATTCACATCTTTAAACTCCCGGTACACGGAAGCAAAGCGGACATATGCTACTTCATCCAGCTTTTTTAACTTATCCATGACCAGTTCCCCGATCACGGTAGTCTCCACTTCCTTATCTTCACAATTGAAGATCTCATTCTCGATCTCATCCAGCATGGCGTTGATCTGCTGCGTAGAAACCGGACGCTTATGGCAGGAACGAACGATCCCGGCCTCCACCTTGGAGCGGTTATACGGTTCCCTGGTCCGGTCTTTCTTAATCACCATAAATGGCATCGTCTCCAGTTTCTCATATGTCGTAAATCGCTTGCCGCACCGTTCACACTGACGACGTCTGCGGATCGAGCTGTTGTCATCTGCTGGTCTGGAATCGATTACCTTTGTATCGTCTTCCCCGCAATATGGGCATTTCAATGATGTTTCCTCCTAAAAAACGATTTTGTCTGTATTTACAACTGTAAAGTATGAAACAGTTATGTACATTTTACTCCAGCGGTCTGAAAATGGCAAGATTTTTATGATATCACCTATGGAATTTTGTAACTATTCAGTACCTTCATAGTTATGTGCAAAAATCCATTCCAGATCAGCTTCGCTGATTGGATTTTTGCTTTCTAGCCATGTACAGGAATCTCCACATCTTTCTGTTTTACATGGACCAGAATAATGTCATCTCCCACCTGGCAGATATCGCAGAATGGGATCACATATTCCTTCTCCCGCCCCAAAAATCCGCAGAACGCTCCCGGGCCTGGAACAATGATGGCAGTCATACATCCACTCTTCATATCAAAATCCACATCGCCCACAAATCCAAGCCTTTTACAATCTTGTGCATTGATCACTTCTTTTTGTTTTAAATCGGAAATACGCAAAACGCACAGGACCTGCCTTTTTTGCTATATCCTATGCGTTTTCTCTCTTGTACTATTCAAGGTTAAGTGAACGATACAAATCCTTATAAAACCATGCAGTCGTACAGAGAATATAACCATTTAACCACAAAAGACCAATTCCCAGAGTCAATATGGAAATAAGTCCCCAGCCTATAAAACTGATCTGCAGCATCACCAGACGGATCCGGTTTCCCTTCATCAGTCTCCTGCTTTCTCCAAGGGCCTGCCATAACGTCATTTCCGGACGGTCCACTAAAACATAAAGGAACATCCCAAAGGTCAATGCCAGATAGATTCCCACAACTGTCAGGACCAGACCATACACCAGCATAAAAAGCACAGCAAAGAGCAGGAAACCACTCTCCTTGCTCACACTCATAGCCACAGCCAGAATCACGACCGGAAGAAGGCAAAGCTCCATCACCGCACTGATCAGCGCACCGATTCCTCCAAAACGTATGGGATCGTTCTGAAATCCCCAGAACAGATCTCCGATCCCCGCCTTTTCTCCTGCGCACAGTTTTAAATAAACTCTGATTCCACCAACCATCAGGATATAGGTCAGACCGCTATATATAATGCTGGTAAGAAGCGAACATACAATACTGGGAACCGAACCCGTTACAACGGCTATACTAACCTGAGATCCCAGTCCGGCTGCTCCGCCAAGGGCAATCGATCCAGCTGTAGAAAATGTTCCCACAACACTGCAAACCAGCTGCAGAATTCCGGAACATACTCCAAGAACAACAGAAGACAACAGCGTTACTCCAACAACCACACCATAATTTCCTTTTAAAGAACCTCTGGCTTTCTGTTTTAATTCGGCTCTTCTGGTCATCTCCAAACACCTCCCAGCATTCCTAATGTTCCACTCATGGCTCCAACCAGCATGACAAGCACAATTACTGCGATCACACTGAAGATCATTCCTATGATTCCTGTGATCAGCCCCACCTTTGCATTAGAGCTTAAAGGTTCATCGACCCTGGACAGACCCGCAAAGATCACTGCCAGGCCACCGGCGATCATGCCAAGTCCGCAGCAGCACGAAAGAACAATGGACAGAATTCCTGCGATCATAGAAGCCAACGCCATCTTGTTTGTTTCTTCCATAACAATTCCCTCTTTCCTATGAAATATCACTAGTATACAACAAAGGGAATCCTCTGTAAACAGAAGATCCCCTTTCGACTTGAACGATCTGATTCATTAGAATAACGGAACAACTGCTCCATCGTAAGTGCTCTCAATGAATGCTTTTACCTCATCACTGGTCAGTGCCTCAATCAGTGCCTGGATAGCCGGATCATTTTCCTCGCCTGCGCGAACTGCTACTACGTTACCATAGGTTGTTGCTGCTAAGGAGTCAGAAGCCTCAACTGCCAGTGCGTCAGATACTTTGTAACCAGCCTCGATTGCATAGTTACCGTTGATAACTGCTACATCCACATCACCGATCACACGTGGAAGCTGAGCAGCCTCAACCTCATACAACTGAAGGTTCTTTGGATTCTCAACAATGTCATTCTTCGTTGCAGTTAAACCAGCATCCTCTTTTAACTTGATCAGGCCCTGTGCCTCTAACAAAAGAAGCGCTCTTGCCTCGTTGGTGGTATCATTTGGTACTGCGATGGTTGCACCGTCCTGTAACTCATCCAGAGAAGTTGTCTTACCTGCATAAACGCCAAATGGCTCATAGTGGATGGCACCTGCAGATACTAAATTAGTACCGTTCTCCTTATTGAAGGACTCCAGGTATGGCAGGTGCTGGAAATAGTTTGCATCCAGATCGCCGGACTCCAGTGCCAGGTTTGGCTGAATGTAATCTACATACTCTTTGATCTCCAACTCATAACCTTTTTCTTTTAATACATCATTTGCTGCCTTTAAG
This sequence comes from Lachnospiraceae bacterium AM48-27BH, assembly GCA_003478355.1. Taxonomy (GTDB): domain Bacteria; phylum Bacillota; class Clostridia; order Lachnospirales; family Lachnospiraceae; genus UBA3402. The sequence continues at coordinate 4,434 of QUFC01000070.1, read as the reverse complement.
ATTTCAGCATGTGGTGCCGGGCTTGCGCCAACTACGATCTTCTGTAACTCTCCAGAAGATGCTGTTGTTTCCTCTGCTGTTGTTTCTGCTGCGCTGCTCTCAGCTGCTGTAGTTTCTGCTGCTGTGGTCTCTGCTGCTGTGGTCTCTGCCGCTTTGTTTCCAGAGCATCCTGCAATACTCGCTGCTGCTAAAACTGCTGCTGTAACTACTCCAAATGTCTTTTTCATAATGTTTTTTCTCCTCTCGTTTTGAAAACCTTTTATTATAGAAAACAGTTATCCTGTCTTTCTAATCAAACCTCGTTTATCGGATTCTCTTATCTCCCGCCTTGGAAAATCTCATGCCGATCTCCTGAATGATCTGAACCAAAACCACCAGCAGTACGACTGCAACCCACATGAGGGCTGGCTGATAACGGTAATAACCGTAGTTGATGGCAATGGCGCCAAGGCCGCCTCCTCCGGTAAATCCAGCCATCGCAGAGTAACTCAAAATGGTAGTGACTGCCAGTGCAGCTCCTACTAATAAAGAAGGCTTACACTCTGGAAGAAGCACCTTCCAGATGATCTGCCAGGTAGAAGCACCCATGGATTTTGCCGCTTCGATCACACCGGCATCAATCTCACGGAAAGAGGACTCTACCACTCGCGCCACATAAGGTGCTGCCGCAATGGTCAATGGAATGATCATTGCCGGAGAACCGATACGGGTTCCGATGACGATCTTAGAAAGCGGAAGCACAATAAATAACAGAATCAGAAATGGAACTGAGCGAAGCAGGTTGATCACCAATCCCAAAATCTTCTGAAGCCATGGAATCGGATAAAATCCGCCCTCATCGGTCACCACCAGAATCACGCCCAATGGAAGACCGATCACATAAGCCAGGAAAGAGGAAAGCATCGTCATATAGACAGTCTCCCAGATTCCGGTTTTTAACATTGCAATGGTTGATGCATCAAAGCTCATGACTAGTTACCTCCTCATATGCGATTTTCACGGTTTTCAGATAATGAATCACCCGGTCTGCATCGGCCTCCTCTTCTGGAAGCTGGATGATCATCTGACCCATTGCCTTGCCATTCACATCGGTAGTAGATGCATACATGATATTCACCGGAACCTTACATGCCAGAACCAGATTGGAAATTACCGGTTCTGAAGACTCTCTTCCGTCAAAGATCAGACGGATCTGTCTGGATGTTCCGAAGGAAACGTGCTTCACGGCATCTCCTAAGATCAGCTGGCGGCCGATCTGGGATTTGGGCTCGGAGAAGATCTCAGAAACAGTTCCCACTTCTGCGATATGGCTCTGGTCAATGATTGCCACCCGGTCACAGATTGCTTCAATCACTGCCATCTCGTGAGTGATCACGATCACAGTCACACCTAAATTTTTATTGATTTCTTTTAACAGTGCCAGAATCGATTTGGTTGTATTGGGATCCAGGGCACTGGTTGCCTCATCACAAAGGATTACTTTCGGATTCGTGGCTAATGCTCTTGCAATAGCAACTCTCTGCTTCTGACCACCCGATAACTGTGCCGGATACGCTTTCGCACGATCTTCCAGTCCTACGGTCTTTAAAAGCTCCATCGCACGTTCTCTGGCTTCCTTCTTTGGCACACCTGCCAACTCCATTGGGAAACAGACATTTCCAATGACATTTCTCTGTGCCAGCAGATTAAACTGCTGGAAGATCATGCCCATGGACCGTCTTGCCTTGCGAAGCTCTGCCCCGCTCATCGCTGAAAGACTCTGTCCCTCAAATAACACCTCACCCTCTGTCGGTACCTCCAGATAATTGATACATCGCACCAGAGTACTTTTTCCTGCACCGCTAAGACCGATGATACCAAAAATCTCTCCCTGATTGATATCCAGGTTGATATCGTTTAATGCTCTCACCGGGCCATTGGCTGTTTTAAATTCCTTTCCCAGATTTCTGATCTGGATGATTGGCTGTTCCATACTTCCTCCTAAATTATCCACTCGGACTTTTCTGTTATGCAAAAAGCCGCAAGTCTTATAGACCTGCGGCTTTCTATATCTCATTCTTTTCTGATCCAGCAGATTGCCTTCTTCAGCAGATTCTTAAAAGCACAGTCCATACGACTCAATTCCACTTGATTTTTTGCACATGAACATACAGCACATGAAACACATGCCACACATCATACACATATTCATCATCATGGATTTTGAATTGTACATATCTGTACCTCCTGTTTTAATTCCCCATCAAATTACTAGGATTTCTTATGGCGTATTCTACTCCTGCTTTTCATGGTTGTCAAGTGTTTTTTATCAATCTGTCATTTATGAGCAAAGATCCACGATTACCTGAGCAAAGATCTTCGCACTTAACAACAGCTCATCCAGTACTGCAAATTCATCAGCACCATGCATCCGGTTATCCGTCTCCGGCAGTGCTGCACCGAAGGCAACACCATTTTTCAGGCTATGGACGTAAGTACCGCCACCCATGGACTGGCACTCGCCCTTGCGTCCGCTATATTCCTCATACACCTTCAGAAGTGTCTGCACAAAATGAGAATTACCATCTACATGATGTGGTTCTCTCATATGCTCGGTATCCATGTCGATGCCAATCTCTGCCATCTTCGCTTTGACTACCTTCAGCACATTGTCCTCATTGGAGCAGATTGGGCAGCGGCTGTCAAAGCTTCCTTCTAACTGATCAGCAGTCACATGAAGAATGCTGAATGCCAGAGTCAGTTCGCCAGAAATCTCATCCTCCATAGCAACACCAAGATTCTTGCCATTCACATCACCATGCGGAATTAAAGTAAGAAGATTTTTCAGAACCTCCATCTGCTGGCATGGAGCGAAATCCAGTCTGGTCAGATAGGTTAACAGTCCGGTCAGCGCATTGTTGCCATCATATGGATGAGCCGCATGGGAGCCGGTTCCTACTGCAGTGACCTTCACCTGACAGACACCGGCTGCAGTATCCTCGGACTCCAGATCAAAATGAACACCGATCTCTTTTTCCACCTCTGCAGCCACCTGATCCATCACTTCACGGTCCAGACCTTCCGTCACGGCATATGCCTTACCAGGGACCACATTCACTTTGATCCCGGCATCAAAAGATACCAGTCTTGGCAGTGCTTCAGAAGGTGTAAAGTTTGCAGTAAAATGGCCATCCAGTCTGCCTTTTTCCACATTTGTTACCGGGAAAGCAGCGTCCGGAGAAAAGGTCATCGGAGCTTCTTTTTCAACCTTGTAGTAGTGGTCAATATCAGAGCTTCCACATTCTTCATCCGTTCCCAGGATCAGACGTGCATTCTTCGATAACGGAATTCCCAGTTCTTTTACAGCACGGAACGCATAAAGGGCTGCAACAGCAGGGCCTTTATCATCGGCAGTTCCACGACCATATAATCTGCCATCCTTTAAAATTGGATCAAATGGCTGTGTCACCTCCCAGCCTTCTCCTGCAGGAACCACATCCAGATGTGCTAAAATATCCAGATGTTTCTCTTTGTCATTTAAATCAGCAGTTCCTACAAAATAATCATAGTTGGTCACAGAAAATCCATAGCCCTCTGCCATCGCCATCGCTGCATCTAATGCCATCGCCGGGCCTTTTCCATATGGTTTGCCCTCTTCGTAAGGCATCTTCTCACTGTTGATCCGGCACAGAGTGAAAATATCCTGGATCATCTCTTCCTTGTGAGCCTCGATATAGGCTTCAATCTCTTTCTTGTACATGACGCGTATTCCTTTCCATTTTCGATTATTTGTAACTGTTCAGAGCCATGCAAAATTTCATAAAACAGGTGTAAAATGCGTAGCATTTTGGAGGTTGGCTCTGAACAGTTACGATTATTTCATTAATTCTGCCAGAGTCTGGTTCACCACTTTACCGTCTGCTTTGCCTTTTACCTTTGGCATCAGAACCTTCATGATCTTTCCTTTATCTGCGGCAGTAGGCGCCTCGATACCAAGTTCAGAAAGAACAGACTGGATCACCTCCTTGATCTGGTCAACGCTCATATCCTCTGGAGCGAACTCCTTATAAACGGCGATTCTCTGAGCTGCCTCTTCTCTGATATCAGCACGGTCAGCTGGCGCAGTATCAAATGTCTCCTGGCACTGCTTGATCTCCTTCTTAACTACCGCATTTTCCTCATCCTCTGTCAGTGGGGAACGTTTGTCGATCTCCGCGTTCTTTAAAACGCTTAAGAGCATAGATAACGCGTCCTTGCGGGCTTTATCCTTGTTCTTCATTGCCTCTACCATTGCGGCTCTTACTACATCAATTTTGCTCATGATCTGTTTCCTCCAATTCTGTTTTTCGTAACTATTCAGTACCTTCATAGTTACGAGCAAAATCCATTCCAGATCAGCTTCGCTGATGGGATTTTTGCTTTCTAGCCTATGTGTTCTTACGGTCAGCGCAGCAT
>QUFC01000007.1 GCA_003478355.1 Lachnospiraceae bacterium AM48-27BH | reverse complement strand
CCTGCCTGTGAAAAATGAGTTTCAACAACAGCATGACATCATCATCTGTCAGGCGTTCCGGCTCTTGCAGAAAACTTTCCAGCATACCGCCACGAGTACAGAGCCGGTGCGTCCGTTCCTTTCGGGTAAGCTGCTTTAACTGGTGCTGCAATGCCTTTTCATCATTGATGGCTTTCCGCAGTTTCTTTTCGCTTTTCTCCAGTTCCCGGTTGAGTTTTTCCAGCTTTGAGGTATCAGGCAAGGGCAGCATCCTCCTTTCCCGGTATCAGCACATAAATCCTGTTTGGTTCTCCAACGCCCTGACGCACCCGCATGATAAGTCCGGCGGTTTCCAGTTCATTCAATGAACGTTTGACCGTCATGGGACTGCGGGACAGGACTGCGGCAATGGCTGTAACAGGGAAGCAGACAAACAGGATTCCGTTTTCGTCCTCCTGCCCTTTGGATAGCATAGCGTCCAGCATCCGGCAGTACATGACCTTTGCGGTGCTGCTGACTGGAAATCCTGTCAACGCTCTGGGAAAAGGCATACAGGGCGGCAATGGTGTGTCTATCGTCATAAATTCAAAATTCATTCAGTGTGTTCCTCCTTTTTCTTTGCTCGTTTGGATAAATAACGGGGGCAGTCAATCACAACCGCCCGGAAGCTCTGCTTGCACCCATGCTGGCATCTCCGGCATAATTCGTTGTAAGTGACACGCCCCCGGTCATTGAGGTAAAAGGAAAGCTCATGCTTCCTCTTTTTGCTCATTCTCGGCATATTGCGCTTCCTCCCGTTTTAGTGTATGGTTTCGGGGCGATTTTCGGCAAAATTACGGTTATAGAGCCGCTTAAAATCTCCCGAAGTATCAGCGATAGGGTAGACTATCCCCCTATCAGATTGTTGTGTTTCGGTATCATTTCGGTGTCAGTTCGCCAGTTCTCCCCGGTGTCGTTCCTCCCCTGAATCTCACAGCGGCGTATCGCTCCCGTTGGTACGCTCGTTTCGGTCAGGGTTCCTCCATATCCCTGCCAAAAGTCATGGCACTACATCGCCGGGGAAGCATATCCCACACAGGCTGGTCATTCGATTGGAATAATCCATCGATGAACTACCTGTATCATAGAACATTTTTGTGCCCTGTGCCGTATGTCCACAAAGTAGGAATTAGGGGTAAAAATCAGAAATTTCCACGATTGCGGAAAGTGTGATATAATCCAGATAAGCGGCAGCAATCAAACCACCGGAAAGGAGCGTGCGCCCATGAAAGGAGCGACAAGCATACAGGAACGCCTTTGGGAACTCCGCAAGGACAAAGGCTTAAATCTGGAAGAGTTGTCAGAGTTGACGGGTATTTCCAAATCAGCTCTTGGAAGTTATGAGAAAGAGGATTATAAAGAAATCAATCATGGCAACCTTATCACGCTGGCAGACTTCTATGGGGTTTCCGTTGATTATCTGCTGTGCCGGACAGAGAACAGGGAGCAGATCAACACGCCATTGACGGAGTTGCATTTGAATGATGAGATGGTTGCTCTCCTGAAAAGCGGTCGGATTAACAACCGTCTGCTCTGTGAGCTTGCCACACATAAAGATTTTATCAAGTTTCTTGCGGACATTGAGATTTATGTGGACGGGATTGCCACCATGCAGATTCAAAACCTCAATGCCCTTGTTGATACTGTCCGACATGAAATCATTGAACGGTATCGCCCTGGCGAAGACGACCCCCATTTGAAAGTGCTACAAGCCGCCCATATCAGTGATGATGAATATTTCAGTCAGATGGTACGGGATGACCTCAACCTCATTATCCGGGATATTCGAGAAGCCCATAAAAAGGACAGTGAGAGTGCACCCCAGACCACCGTTGCTGATGAACTGAAAGAAAATCTGGAAGCGATCGAAAATTTCAAGGGCAGCCGGGATGAAAAGCTCGTTGTACTTTACTGCAAGCAGCTTGGTATCAACTATAAAAATCTGTCAGACGAAGAATTTCGCTAGCTGATTCGGATTCTCAAAAAGTCAAAGAAAATGGGAACGCCTATCAGCCAGAGGAAAAAACGGTAAAGAAAAACCGCTGTTGCATGGTTTGTTGGCTTCCATGTATCAGCGGTTCGTGCTGTGGTTATTCAGTTGATATTGTATAAAGCGATAAACTGTAAGCTATCAATCGCCATTTAGGCGTGTTTTCCCAATAACAATGTAAAACAACGGTATCATTATAATCATTGCTGCTATGATATGTACATATATGAAACTTTGTGTTCCTGTAACAAGAAACAAACTTGTTATTGTATAATTCCATAACCAATGAAATCCTGTGGGCATCCAAATACTCTTTGTAGTGTAAAACATTTCATTAGCAAATATTCCATATAGAAAAGGAAAAATAAACATTACCAGAACAGAAATATTATCGGTATTAAAAATATGTGGTAGTGTAAAAATAAGTGCAGCTATTACGCAACTCAAATACTTATTTTTACATTTTTGCAGCAACAGCCCAAAAATAATTCCTCTAAAAATAACTTCTTCAATAAAGGACACGAAAAAGTAAAATATGAATTTCCCTTTATGATTCATCAACAGTGATAAAAAATCAGTGTCTTGAAGAATTATATTTGATTTGACTGATGAATAAACTATAAACAATACAATGATTGGCATTATAGCTCCAACTGCAAAATTCAGAAAATCTATTTTTCTAAAATATAACCCTATGCTTTTTAACATAACGCACCTTTTAACCTCTGATTTGTCATAATCCTGACACCATACTATTATGAATAAATTATCTCATGCAAAACAATTTCTTCTGCCCGATTGTGGATATTATTGCACCGCCGCACCCATTCCATTTGACGGGTACACTTTAATTCCTCGGTTACGCCCTCGGCAATTTTCATCTGCTCCATGATGGTGTCTAACCGTTCCTGTGCCTGTTCGTTCAGGTCTGAAAGATATGTCCATAACTCCCCAGTCAAGGTCAATGTGTTCAATCGGGCTGGATGGGATTTCCCTTAAATATTCCCGGTGCAGCCGTCCATACTTTCCAATGGGGCGGGTGTTCTTCCGGCAGTTTCAGGTCTGGGATGTAGTAATCTCCAACAAAGATATAATCAATTCCGTTTTCCGTTATTCTTGGTTTCAATTCGCTCATGTTTTAATCTCCTCATTCTGGCTCATTTTTTTGCAAGTCTGGCTCTCCAGAAATATTGGTAAATCTTTGGTAAATTTGAGACTGAAGCACAAAAAACGCTTAAAAACGGGGCTTATGAGACGATTTGAGACTTTTCATCATGCCCGGTAAATCCTGCCGTGGCAGATAAAGAGTACTTTTATCATTGTTGCATAACCTCGCATTTCTTAGTTTTTCTTGGTTTTTCGGTCTTTGTAAGCCTTTGTAAATTTTTGCTTTCTGGCATAACTTTGTTTATTTTTGCATAATATCATCAGCAAAAGGTGTAAAATAAGGTGTATGTTTTTCTATTTTACACCTTGCTATTTTCAATTAAAAATCGTAATTACACAACCTGAATCCGGGCAACTTCTTCCCTGGCATCCTCAAGATTTATATGCGTATATGTATTCAGCGTTACGCTGATGTCTGAGTGACCCATCAAATATTGCAATGCTTTTGGATTCATTCCGGATTTTGCCATATTTGAGTAATAGGTATGCCGACATACATGCGGTGTAATGACAGGCATCTGTACTTTATAAGTATTATTATACTTCTGAATGATGTGTTGAAAATAATGCTCCCAGTGCAGGGAATAACAGATACTTTCATTTTTATCAAAGTATAAGAATCCACTTTTTCCATCTACCATAGGTTCTGCTTTGGGCGGGTTCCGTTTTTCTATTATTTTCCGAAAGCATTCCTCTACATCCGCAGTCATAGGTATCTTTCTCGTTCCACTGGTTGTTTTAGTCTCTTGAATATAATATCCGATTTTTGATTTTTTCTGCAATTGATGATCAATGTTGATCGTATGCTCCTTAAAATCAATATCAGGAATCGTTAAACCACAAAATTCCGAGATGCGAAGGCCGGTTTTAAATAATATGTAAATACCCTCATAATACCTGCAAAAATGAGGGTCTTCCTTCACAAATCGTAGAAACTTACGTTCCTCCGCTCTGCTGATTGCCTCTCTTGTCACACTGTCATTCACAACCACTTCCATTAGCTGAAACTGAAATGGATTTTTCCTGACCAGGTCATCATCCACTGCCAATTGAAATGCCGGACGAAGGACTCCTCGGATCGAATGGATGGAACTATAGCTTTTCTTTTCTACCTGCTGAAGATGTATCAGCCAACATTTTGCATCCGAAATCCGAACCGTATCAATCCTTCTTTTTCCAAATGGATCTTTCTTCAATAAATTGATAACTGTTCCGTATCCTGCAACTGTAGTAGGTCTGACACCGTTTTTTGTTGATGTATACTTTTCAACCAGTTCCAGTACCGTCATATTTCCGTCATTTGTTGCAATCTGCTCGAAATGATCCGCCTGGATTTTCTTCTCCATCTCTCGAAGCGACAAAGTACGGCGCTTTCCTTTCGGAGTTGCATCGTTATGGTCTAAGCGCCAGCTATATACGCAGCGCTCCTTTCCCATCTCATCGACATACTTAAATCGATATCTGCCATCAGATAACTGTATTTCTCCATTGTGTAATATACGTCCTCTATGATCTCTCCTTTTTTCACTCATAATCTTTTAGTCTCCTTCATCAAATGTTCATTTAACTTGGAAGACCGTCTCGGTTTCTTCATTATACCACAAGACCTTCCCTTCGCTAAGATAAAATGAACATTATTTTCATTACTATTTCTTCTATTCTGTCACTTAAACTGTACTGGCTGTATTCAGATAATCTTCAAATAATTTCCTTTTAAATCGGATATGAGAACCTACTTCCAAAATAAAATCTGCTCCTTCATTTTCACCTGCGATCTGTCTCAATCTCTTTTCTCCAATTCCATAATATTCTGCTGCTTCGGAAACATTTAAGGAATATTTCTTCCAAACAGGTATTGTTTTTTCTGTATGATTCATTCGTATTCCTCCTCTCTGTTGGTATTCAACAGCGTTTTCGCTTTCTCCATTTTCATACTTGCAATCACTTCTCGTTTGCTTGTGCCTCCAACATACATAGGCGTACACATTTCTAAAATACGGTCATAGATACGCCTTTTATCCAACATGGTCTCGCTTTTTATTTCTTTCAGCGGAAGATTGGTTGTGATGATTAAAGGGCGTCCTGAACGGATCCTGCGGTCTATGACACTAAAAATAATTCCTAACGCATATTCTGAATTTCGTTCCACTCCAAGATCATCAATAATCAAAAGCTGATACGAAGCCAATGCATTGATATATTCCTTTTTGTCTGCCAGCGGAAATATATCATCAATAATGGTATTGAAATTTGTCATCTTTACCGTTACTTCCCGCTTAAGAAGTTCATTGGCAATACACCCAGCAATATAACTTTTCCCGGTACCAACCGGTCCCCAGAACAAACAGCCTATATGATTTCTTTTCATTTCCTCCCAGTTATCAACATAGCTTTTTGCCTTATGCATTACTGCATCTGGCATATCTGCATTCTCAAATGTCCACTCTTCCATCCTGCTCTCGTCAAAACAGATGCTCGTATTTCTACTGACTAATTCCCGGTGTTCTTTCTCTTTAAAATATTTTTGTTCTTCTTCATACGCTTTTCTGTCACAGGCACATTGCCTGGAATGTTTCTTCATCCCCATAAATCCACCCTTGGGGAAAAATGCTTCTTTCGCTTCCCCACAGACTTTGCAGTATTGCAAACCATCACTGCCTACACATACAGTATCTTCTTCTCTCATCACAAACTCTCTCCTCCCCATAGCAATAATTTACTTCATGATATTTATTACTTTTATATTTCTCAGTTACTTTACTAGGTGCCACATTTCCGACTCCTGCACAGCCATTTTTACGACCAGATGAAGGTTGCTTTTCCGACTCTGTTGCAACCATCTTTTCAACCGCCTTATCGTCAACCGGCTGTAAACCTATCTCATCAGATGGAATTTTTACATATAAATGATTGGGTTTTGAAAAACCACCAGATCTGCGAACCAATAGTCCCACATCATCTAATTCCTCCAATGCTGTTTTTACAGAAGATTTACATTTGCCGATTTGAGCAGACAATTCCTCTATCGGAAAAATCAGATAAACATTTCCATACTTGTCTATCCTGCTATTCATTCTCGATATCCGTGCCCGGTCATACAAAATCATATAAAGAAATTTTGCAGTTTGGGAAATGCGCAGTTTGAGCAAAAACTTCGGAAACTGGAAGTACTGAAGCATCTGCTCTGACTCCTTCATGTATTCATATTTCATTCTTTTCTCGCCTCGTTTCTGTTTCTAACTGTTGTAAAAATCATTTTTATGCCGGCTCAAAAATGTCCTTACACATATTCAAAAGATGAAGGGCATAAATACAGGTTCTTGATAAAAATTTTTTTATTTTTTCCTGTCCAAAATACCCTTACATAAAACGAAACGCTGAGAGGCATTTTTACAGCCCCCCTAATGAAATCTTTTAATTTTTTTGGTTAATTGAATATTTGAAAACAAAAAAACACTCACCTATTCCAGGTGAATGCCTTATCAAAATTTCCTTATTTTGTTGTCTATGACGCTTATTCAGATATGCCTGCATATCTGCTAAAATGTAATTGCTAGCAATTATATTTTCACGTGGGTATGGGGACGTAATCCCCATCAAGTCTGCTACTCGTAAGTAATACAATATTGTCAAAATGACAATACTGTAATACACGGGTGGATCTTGCTCGTAAACGCTCCATACCAAGTACCCTATAAGCTAAAAGCCGCTTCCGCGGCTCTGCTTCATTGCTTTTTCGGTTTTCTGACAACGTCCGGCAACTTTTCCGACCATGGAAGCAGGTCATCTAAGAATGACCGGTCGCTGTCATCCATGCGCTTGAGGATCTCTGTCAGAAGGTGTTCAAAGTATTCGTATGGTTTTAGGTTATTCGCTTTTGCCGTCTCTGCGATGCTGTAAATAATCGCGGATGATTTCGCACCATTGATCGTATCGATCATCTGCCAGTTCTTCCTTCCAACACAGAATCCGCGGATCGCGCGCTCAGAGGCGTTATTATCCATAGGGACATCCCCATCTGTCAGGAAAACCCGGAGATATTTTTCCTGATTCAGAGCGTAACTGAAGGCATCCTTTAGCTTTTCTGTTCCGACCTCACTTTCATGCTGCTTTAGGTACGCAAACAAAGCGTCTACCAGTGGCTTTATAGCCACCTGACGCTGGGAAAGCCGTTCTTCCGATGAGAGATCCTTTAGCTTTCCTTCTTTTCTGTAGATCGTCTGGATCTGCTTTAAGATCAGATAGGATGCGGATTCTTTTTGGCGTTCTTTCGGTACTACTGCAAGCGCTTCATCAAAGCGCCTGCGGGCATGGACCCAGCACCCGGCTATCGTCAGGTCTTCACGCTCTTTTTCCAGTGTATGGTAGACCTGATAGCCATCCGTCACGCAAATGCCGGAATAATTCTTTAGGAATTCCCGGGGATGAGAGGCATTTCTTGTCCGCTGATACTCATAAAGGATGATCTGTTTTTCCGGATACATGTGGCCAGAACGGTACACCCACATATAACTCTTGGAACCGGCACTGCGGCCATCCCGGTTTACCAATACCGGTGTCTCATCAGCCTGAATGACATGATAGCTGTAAAGCAGCGAATGAAGGTGATCATACAAAACGGCGAGATATTCTTCTCCCAGCCGGATCATCCAGTTCGCCATGTTCTGCCTGGTTATGGCAAGGCCATATCGAAGGAATTCCTGTTCAAGGCGATAAAGAGGGACCGCGTTTACGTATTTTCCATTCATGACCGCAGCAGCGAGCGAAGCGGATACGGGGCTTCCATGAAGCAGGCTTTTGGGATGCGTTGCTTTTATCATGTGCCCGTCTGTTTTGCTGGCATATACACCAACATGGTGCTCATCCACCTCGACTTTTGCCTGAATGAAACGATATCTGCGTGTAATAGCATCTGGAAGCTGTTTCCAGCCGTTTTCACCGAATTCTGCTGTTAATTCTTCTTCGGTCATGTAGTGGTTGATCCGATTTGTAGGAAGCCCGGACATATCCTGTGCTTTCTTACCGGTTGCTTTTTTTCTGCGTTCCGGTGCCGGCTCCAGAGTCTCTGGTTCCGGTGCCTCCAGATCACAGACAGCTTCGGCTTCATTAAAAAACACAATGGTTCCATCCACTTCAGCAAAACGGAGCTGCTGGGCATCCTCCATTTTTTCAGAGGAACGTCCAAACCGGTTCTTATTAGCCAGGATCAGCTGTTCCATCATTGCCTGCATCTTCGTATCCAGGGAATGCAGGTCGGCACTGACCTTTTCTAACTGTTCCTGTTGATTCAAAAATAACTGGATCAGCATAGATTTATCAAAGCTGTTTAACTGTTCTTCTGTGAACTTCATCGCCATGGCAGGAACTCCTTTTCTTAATGAGTCCATTGTACCAGATCTGTACGTTTTCTGCCACTTGGCGTCTGTTTTCCTTTCGGCATAATGACGGTGGATAACAGTACAGAGCACCTGGGATAGCTTTTCAGGATTCCAGATGTTCTGTACTGCTATCCACAGATTCAGAACGATTTTTCTGCCCGAAACCGTGTGGTTTGATTCCTGCGGACTGAATTCTGTGGATAAGCTTTATGAAACGGAAGAGATTCTCTTTTCTTCTGTGAAATATAGAAATTTTTTTCTCCATAATGCACAAATGTTACATCAGTCTTTTAGGCGGATCATTTGGCCTGATCGGATGTTTGGGGAGAATTTCAAGCCCTTGCATCAGCATCGTATACTGTTCCGGGGATATTTCCAACGCCTCTTCTACGGAACGCGGCCAGTTGAAGGCACCGTTGCTCAGTCTCTTGTAAAGAAGCAGGAACCCATCCCCTTCTCATAAGAGTCCCTTGATCCGGTCCGTCTTCTTCCCGCAGAAAAGAAAGAGCGTATTTTTATCATACGGATCGAGCTGAAACCGGAACCGGATGATCGTTGCGAGACCATCCATTCCTCTCCGCAGATCGGTATAACCAGCTGCAAGATAGATCTTTTTCAGACCTGTGGCGTCATTCAGCATTAGACAGCACCTCCAGGATACACTGAAGCATATCTTTAGAGACAGGATTATAAATTTCAAGTGCCAATCCTCTGGAATTTCGCAGAATAGCTGTCGGTTTTAAGCTGTTGTCTTCCCGGGGCAGAGCTTTCTCTGTCGGCTGAGGAAGCTCCACAAACGCCGGTTCTGGATTGTAGACCTCCAAACATGCTTTGCGGACTCTTTTCAGACGATAATAATAATTCGCTTTTGTGATGCCATGCTCACTGCACCAGGTTTCTACTTTCATATCTGCAGGGCGGTTTTTACAATCCTGGATCTGTGCCGCCCATTGCTGCAACCGAACCTGTTCAGCAACTAAACTTGTTTGACTGCTCATAGATAGACCTCCATAGGCGTTCAAAAAAGTTGAGTACTTAACTTTTTTGACTCTGTATAGTGTGAGACTATTATGGCAGAAAAAGGAGTGGAGGAACAGGTACTTGCTATGGAGCGTTTACTGATTGCCTCTGCACAATCACTGTTTTTCACTTCTATACAAGCATAGTAAATTACAGACGCCAACAATGAAGATATACAGAATACTTGTCCGCCAAGAATGCTTTGTTTTTCATAGCCAGAACAATATCCTATCACCGTGTTATCCATGATAGAGGAATCATTACGAATAATATCCTTAAGACTTCTCACTATAGCTTCCTGTTGGGATAATTTGATTAACGGTATAATATTTTTTGTACTGCCGCATCCAGTTCATCTGCGTTTGTTTTTCTAGCAGCATCAATTACATCTGGTAGTACATTAATCTTTCCGCTCTTTAAATGTCCTGGAGTGGAACTATCATAAGATTCAACAGTTTTTCAAAAGTACGAAAAAAGAGCATTACAAATAGACTTGTTAGTCACTTTATGACTCCGTGCTTGGTATAAAATAGTCATTATAGTTCCAAAGCACAATCTATACATTGTGATGCTCCTTTCACGATTATTCTTCCGTATAATCATCCATTGTTTTAATTTCAAAAATGGTTTCTTCAATCACACGGATGCATTCATCCGTATTTTTCTTTATATCATTGCCCCAGAATCGGATTACCGTCCATCCCAGAAAAAGGAGCTTCTTGTTGATTTCATCATCCCGCTCTTTGTTTCTGGATATTTTACTAATCCAATATTCACTATTATTACTCTTTTCCAGTCTAGGCTTAAGCACTTCCCAATCTTTGCCGTGGAAAAACTCTCCATCGCAACGTTACTCTTTTTTGAATAATACTGATATTCTCACCGAACTTAACAATATCAATTCCTGAAAAATGATTTTTATCTGCCAAAAGTCCCGCTGCATTATTATAACCATTTATATTGTCATACAGGTTCAATGTCTTTAAAGTATCTTGATTGAAAGTTTCAATGTAAATATTTTCTTTCAGTTTACACTGTAAAATCTCAAAAGATAGCTCCTGATCTTTACAAGGTAATTCTTCAAAGCTAATATTTTTTCCATCTAATACAAGCCTTCCTTGAATTCTAATATTCTTGTTTCACGCATAGTAATCGTTCCCTTTCCAACTATAATGATTATATTATATGCAAAAATGCGCAAAAAAATCAATCGTATTTTTTTACGATTGATTTTTTAATTGATTTTGAGTGTAGTATTATTTTTTGACCAATTGAATTATGACAACTTTTTTAATTATTCCGATCCGATCTTCCAAAGGTGTAAATTCTGCGTTGCCGTCCAAGAAACCCAATAAAATCATGGCTTTCGCCACGTTTCTTAAACACTGCCGCGGCAGATAAATAATACTTTTATCTTTTATATCCCATCTTCCTGCGAAAGATACCAATGCGTCATAAAACACATGTACTGCCCAGCTTTCACTATCTAATTTATTTTCCTTAGAACACGTGGAGGTGAGTGGCGGGGCTATATAGCAGCGACTTCGTAAGATATCGTTTCAAACTCACCTGTATGATTACCGGTGAGAAGAATCCAATGACTGCTATTCAAGTGCTTTCAGAGATTGGCGGTGATACATCTGTCTTCCCCACAGCAAAACATCTCGCAAAAAATCAATTGTAAAAATTTATGAGCATATTACTTCTCTTCTAATGTAACTTCATTTGCCGGAATTATAAATTTTTTCAAATACTTCTGCATATTTTTATTATATGCATAAACATAGCAACCCTTTATGCCACGAGCTAGAATTGTAGTATATGTATTAATAATTAGTTCTTTTAAAGTTTCCTTATCTGTTCCAGCTTTTACTTTTGAATCCTTATAATTCTCCAAATCTATTACAATTGAATTACTATTGAAATCATAGTCAATCTCTTTGCCAAATATAACTCCCACATAATTCATGTCATATCCCTGAGTAGTATGAATGCAGCCAATTGTACAATGTGAGTCCTGTCTGGTAACCCATGATTCATTGGTCAAATTCCAAATATATTTATGATTTTCAATCAAAATATCATATTTGCCATTTTGAACAAGTAAGTCATAACAAGACATATCATCCTTAGGCTTATTCTTTTGTTTTGTTTTCCAGTCCCATGAAAATCCTGCAACCGTTTTGCACAATCCCATTTCATCATCTTTTTTACGTACAGTTTCAACAAGTAAATTGACATCATCAAAAATCAGGAAATCGTAATTTTCCATATTTTCGAGTTCTTTTCTCCTGCACGCCATTACATCCTTAATATACTGAAGGTAAGTATCTCCACCCTCACATCGCATTTGAGTCTCAAGAATATGCTCATTAGTTACATAATTATATTTTTTCAAAGTATTTTCATATTCATCATGTGAAATATCAGATGACTTTACACTCTGAGTTTTATCATAAAAAAGAATAACATGCTTCGCTGATTTTAAAATCCATTCCAACTGATTCGTTTCCGTTGGTTCTAAATCTAGGAATCTGCTTACATCATCAAACGATTTATATCCTGTAAGATTTTTACGTTTCGACAATCTGTGCGATTCATCAACAAAAAGAATATCATACTCTTCTTTAATTACATCTGTTGGACCTATAACCATTTCACTTACAAGCCCATTTCCACACTCTTTAAATACATTTTTAATTGTTCCTCTAATTCCTGGCATAGGAAAAACAAATCCTATTTTAAAAGCTTTTCCACCTCTTTGTGTTTGAATATATTTTTTTAATCTTAACAAAGTATTACGTTTACTTTCATCGATATCATCTTCAAATGTGTCCGCTTTAATATCTAACAACCTATCATCTATATTAATCGCATTTACCAATGAATTAATAATACTGATTGCCAAAACTGTTTTCCCTGTACCTGCACACCCCTGAACAAGACTAACGCCCCTTTGATCATTAGCAAAACTATCTATAATTTCATTAATTACACTTATGCTTACTTCATTCTGTTCCCCATTCAGTGCATTGTAAGGAGAAAACTTAAATATATTTTTGTTTTCAATAATTTCAAGAGAATTATTTGCAAGCTTTTTATCAAGCATTTCCTGCCATAGAACAGTAAACTGATTTCGATAAAATTTTCTCTGATAATAATCATGTATAGCTTGCTGACCTCTATTTTTATTCAATATATTCTGAAATTTTCCATCAACCGAACAATACTTTATCAAACGCTGCTCATAATCTAAAATAACTGATTTATTAAAACGTCCATCAAAAACAATCTCTATAACTTGCAAGTTCTTTTTTCTTCATTTTTCAAATGTTGACTCATTCGAGCTGCTGCGCTCGTAGTTTCGCCTATATAGAGGTTAATATCATCGTGAATAAGATAGACTACCGGCCAATTTGTCCCCTTTTGTAATTCTTTTAACTTTTGCAATCCATGTTCATTAAATTCAAACTCCTTAATTCCATCCACAACTACCACAGCAGCACCTCGCATCATTATAATTTATCGTACTTGTCACTCTTGCCTTTGGACTTTTCAACTGGATATTTCTCATTGTTTTTCTCTATTTTTGCTTGCACAATTTCATCCAAATCTAATCCACATGCATCTGCCATCAAAATACAATAATTCACAACATCTGCAAGTTCTTCTTTTATCTTTTCTATTTTATGCTTTGAAGAAGTATCTGCTCCACTCCACTGAAATACTTCCAATAATTCTGATGCCTCCAAAGAAATGGAAATTGCCAAATCTTTTGGATTATGAAATTGTTTCCACTCTCTGTCATCTCTAAATTTAATAATTCGATTGATTGTTTCCTGCGTCATATGATTCCCATCCTTCCAATTTCAAACATATTTTGTATTAGACTGCATTGCAAACCATTTTATAAAAACTTCACCCTAAATATTATTCTAACTTTTAATACTCAATCCTAAAATAATCCAAATACGCCTTATACTTATCCTGTGCTGTCAGACAGGTGTCAGTCAGATAGCCTTTTTCGTTGTCCCATTCCTTCAATCCACGATAATAGAACAGCTTCAAATTATCCTCAATAATGAACGGAACAATATTGTATTTCAGACACTCCTTAAATATGATCAACCTGCCCACACGACCGTTGCCGCCCTGGAACGGATGAATCCGCTCAAGCTTCACATGGAAGTCCAGAATATCCTCAAAGGTCTTTTCTTCCTTGGCGTTATATTCCGTCAGCAAGGCCTTCATTTTATCGGCAACTTCTTCTGGAAGAGCTGTATCCCTGCCACCGACTTCATTCGGAAGTTTCTTATAATCACCAACAGCAAACCAATCTTTTCTGGAATCGCTGGTGCCATTCTTCAAAACCAAATGAAGTTCTTTGATGAATTTCTCCGTCAAAGTTGCTTTCGCATGATCAATAATTATATCAATACACCGGAAGTGATTCGCCGTTTCAATCACATCATCCACATTCAGCACTTCTTTTTCTACGCCAATAGTATTAGTTTCAAAGATATATCTGGTTTGATCGTGTGTCAGGCGGTTTCCCTCCATATGATTAGAGTTATAGGTCAAATCAATCTGTGTCTTATGATAAATCCCACCGGAGTATTTACTTACCTTCTGCTCTTTCAGAATATCCAACAGAGTAATCGGTTCTTCTTTTCTTTTGTTGGTTCGCTCTGGTTTCTCTGCGTTTTCTGGAATATTCCATGTCTTACCAGTAAGAAACGCACCATTCACACGTCCCTGGGCACAGTAATTTCTAACACTGCGCTCTGACATATTCCATTTTTTTGCTATATCTGCAACTAAACGGTATTTCATCTACAATCCTCCGTCATAAATCAAATCCAAAAAACGTACCAATCTACTAATTAGTATATCACGTCATCGGCAAAAACACCATTCTTTTTGCCAACCGTGCTATTTTTTAGCCGATATAATAATTATATCATCTAATAAGTTTTACTTTCATTTTCGCACATGATCATGCGTCTTTTTCCGTTCAAATTGTGCAATCATATATAAAAGGTGGATATTCTTTATCAAAATAAAAATGGCGAAGTGCTTATCGTAACACTCCGCCGAAAGCCTAACCGGTTTGAGCTAGATGCTTGGTTAGGTCTGCTCTATTATTTTATGCAATTTCACTGCATTTATACACTTAAATGTTCTTTCCAATCCGCAGGAAGATTCATTGCTGCGAGACTGACCACACCACTATTATTATAAATCAGCTTATCGAAAGCATTTACAAATACTGTCCACTCCTCATCGGATGAACGCAAATACTTCATCGCCAATAAAATTTGATACAAACCATTATGCGCTGGTGGTGGCGTAACCTTATCTATATCCAGAATTTCCGGTGTCGTATGTATTGTGCGATTATAAATTCTAGAATTATGAGCACACATATTACGCAATACTGAAACACCCTGTATCCATGAAGCAAGCATTTTTTGTGACGGATTTACCAAATTTTCTTTTTTCGATTTATATTGGTAATTAGCCACTAATATAGAATATGAACTTCCGGTACCTGTTTTCAAATTCTTAATTATCTTCGACAATGTACCGAATGAAAGAACTTCAACGGCCGCCCATACAGGTACTTCGCCATCATGATTGTCAAAATTATGTTTGATAAACACATCATTAGAGCGAGCAATTTCTGACGCTACAGTAGCCATATTCTGCCAATACAGTTTTTTCTCTTTAAAAATCGATGAATCTTGCAAAACAAGTGGTTCTCCGTGTATAAGCAATGCTTCCACCAATCGCACTCTCAAAGCAACCTCAATCTTAGAAATTATTGAAAAAACCAAAGCAGATAATTCCTGGTCAAATTGATATAATTTTATAATATCTTCAAAATTTGTTCCCGGAACATACTTCTTTGCAGCATTATCATATAATTGAAACGAGTAGCCTCTCAAACGATAAAATCCAATTGACTTTAATGCCTTCTCTACATCTTCTTGAGATGTAATCTTCATTCCTGCATCTATATAAGATTGCACCTGCTGTTCTATTGTTAATATTTGTTTTGGATATTGATACATAAAACACCCCATAAATAAGAAAGTCCCACCGGGTTGCGCATGAAAAATCAGAGGCGTGGTGGGTTCTGTTAATGTTATTATACAGCCTTCAATGTCACTGTCAAGATTGTTTTTGTAAAAAAAGTCAGCAGTCTCTTTGTTTCTTGAAGTTATGCTATCATTCATCAATTCCTATTTTTCAAAACATATCTCTTGTAGTTTCCATATGTCTTAAATACCGATTCGATCTTCCAAAGGTGTAAATAAGGTGTAAATTCCACACTTTCATCCAAAAACCTCAATAAAATCAAGGCTTTTGCTCCGTCCCTTAAAGGTAGAAATCACAAAAATCCCAATTTTAATGAACGCCTTATAACCATTCCTTTTCTATTATCTGTTCCAGCCGGACAAACATATCGTAATATTGATCTTTTGTCTGACTTACAATCTCTAATGCAATCGCCTCATTGTACGCATGTGCAACATGATTCCTTGAAACAAGTGCATCCAGCCATAATTCCTCATCATCGATCATTCCTGCTTTAAAGGCAGTTTTCAGTATGGTTTTCGGTGAACCGACAGCACCTTCCGCATACCCATTGATTTCCAGGATTTCCTTCATTACTTTCCATGCCTGTTCAAAACATATCCTATATAAACCAACCATTCCCGTAACTTCTACAATTCCATACGGCTCATGGTACAAATAGATTGCTTTGAGATTCTTCAATACAGATTTAAAGTTATCATATCTTTTCATATAAAAATGCCTCGTTCGAATTTATCCATTCTCTATTTTCCCCTCACCAGACACCTTTTCTTAAAAAATGCAATCCCATAACAATTCACCTGGTCATAACTATCTTCGAATTCCTTCGCATACATTTTCTCATCAATCTGATCTAACGCCAGCTGGCAGTTCCTCTCCAGATTCTCCAGATTTTTGGAATGTTTTGCCTCAAAAACGGCTACTTTTCCTCCTCTTGGATCTGTCACGATCACATCGCTGCGTCCTTCTCCATGTTCTTTATTGGACTCCACCATGTATCCGGCGCCTGCAAAAATTCCAGCTAAGAACGCATGATAAAAGTCTTCCCGGTAATCATGGTAACTGATAGTCATACGCAGTAAATCATTCATTTCTCTGGTAAGCACATCAGTATCCCGATTCCAGACAGCAGTAAATAATGCCTGACGATTCCATGCTTTGGCATGGTCGGCAAACCAGTTCTGGACTGTGGTCTCAAAAATCTCCTGGATTTCTGCATTAGGAATAGCTAACGCTGCCATTCCTTCTGGAACTGGCTCTTTTAAGTTTTTCTGATCTGCCATAGTCAGATAGCCCGTCAGATATAGTACACTCCATAAATTTTCCTCTGAGGAGTGCAGGTAATCATAAGTCAGATTTTCCTCAATTTTCTGAATGATATAACCGCCTGACATCAATACTTCCAATTGTTTTGTAATGCTGCTTCCCGCATATTCGATAAAAGAGCGGATAATTGCATTATCACTGGTATTTTTCCAATAGCTTTTTGGCACAGCCTTTGGATCATTTTGAAGATCCCGGAGATAATTCATCACGTCCCAAGGACAATACACATCAACCGTTCCAAAATGATAACCATCATACCATGTTTTTATTTTTTCCGCCTGCTCCGTCAGATCAGCATCTGCCAGAAGTTTTTCAATATCAGCTTCTGTAAATCCAAAATATTCATTTAACCTGGATGCTGAAATCGTATCAGACACAAAATTATTGGTTCCTGTGAAAATGCTTTCCTTGGCGATTTTCAAACATCCGGTCAACACCGCAAACTTCAGACATGGATTATCTTTCAACGCGGTACTCATCATCGCCTTGATCACATCCATCATTTCTGCATAATACCCGTGGCTGCTTGCTTTGGCAACCGGGACATCGTATTCATCCAGTAAAAGAATCACCGGTTTTCCATAATATTCTTTCATCACAGTAATGAGCAATGCCAGACTTCGTTTAATCTCTGTTTCCGAAGCCATTCCCCATGTGATTTTCCGGATAATCTCCCGATCTGCTCCATTGATCTGTTCACAATCCAGCAGATAAGAATGTTCCTTATATAAATCTGCAATCACAGCAGATAACATTTCATAAGCACTCTGAAAATTCAGACCATCTACGTCTTTCCACGATACAAATAGCATCGGATACTGATTCATCCACTTTTTGCAGAGTTTCTCGTCTTTACTGATCTCCATCCCTGCAAATAATGCCCTGCTGTCTTTCCGGACATCAAAAAAGCTGGCCAACATACTCATACCCAGTGTTTTTCCAAAACGGCGGGGCCGCGTAATCAATGTAACCGCAGTCGATTCTGTCCGTAAAATTTCCTGGATCATCCCGCTTTTATCGATGTAGTAGTATCCATTTTCCCGGATCTGGGCAAAATCAGAAATCCCAACAGGAATTTTCAGTTCCGTCATACCACCCGCTCCTCTCCGCACTTTTTTCATCTTTTTCGCTCATGCGCTGCGCGAACTTATTATCCCCATGATACCATGAATTTTCCCCCCATACAAGAAACTCTTAGCTGCTGGCAAAATAATCACCTAAAAGGCACAAAAGAGGAACCATGCACCTGCACAGTCCCTCTTTTTTCTTTATCTCTATGTTCTATTTTCCTGACAAAACTCCCATATCCTTACGCATGAATTCCTCGGTTCTCATCTCCGGACACATTCACGCCAAATTCATAATCATTTCCCGGAAGAACGATATTTAACAGAATTCCAGCGATAGCTGCAATCGCCAGGGCTGTTAACGTGATCGGTGTTCCTGCTACGGTAAAGGTCAGACCACCATTGAAACCAAGACCGCACACGAAGATCACGCCTGCAATGATCAGGTTTCTGGATTTGGTCAGATCTACCTTATTCTCTACCACGTTGCGGACACCAATGGCAGAAATCATACCATACAGCATGAAGCTGACGCCGCCAATAATGGAGGAAGGCATGGTACTGATGATCGCAGATACCTTCGGGATAAAGCTGACAATGATCGCAAATACAGCGGCAATCCGGATAACTCTTGGATCATGGACACGGCTCAACTCCAGAACGCCGGTGTTCTCGCCGTAAGTGGTATTAGCCGGACCACCCAGAATACCTGCCATGGCAGTTGCCAGGCCATCACCTAACAGAGTTCTGTGAAGTCCCGGATCAGCCAAGAAATTCTTACCTACGGTCGCGGAAATGGCGGACATATCACCCACATGCTCCATCATGGTCGCAATAGCGATCGGCGCCATAACCAGAATCGCCGTCACATCAAACTTGCATAACTGCAGTGGCGGAAGTCCCACCAGACCAGCCTCAGCAACCGGCGCAAAATTTAAAATCGCGGAACCATCCGGGTTCTTAATCCCTAATACATTCATAAATACGGCTGCCGCATAAGAAATCACAACACCCATCAGAATTGGAATGATCTTAAACATTCCTTTTCCCCAGATGTTAAATACGATGATCACCGCCAGGGCAATAAATGCCAGAAACCAGTTCGTAGAAGCATTGCCAATGGCAGAAGAAGCCAGACTCAGACCGATACAGATGATCACCGGACCGGTCACAACCGGAGGCAGGTATCTCATGACCTTCTTTACACCAACCAGACGGATGATCAACGCCAGCACCAGATACAACAGTCCGGCGATCACGATTCCGCCACAGGCATATGCAGCTTTTTCATTGGCTCCCATCCCCGCATACATTCCGGTATCCAGATGTGCCACGGTTGCAAAACCACTTAAAAATGCGAAGGAAGAACCTAAGAATGCCGGAACTTTAAATTTCGCACAAACATGAAATAACAGGGTGCCAAAACCGGCACAAAACAAAGTAACTGCCACGGTAAGACCTCTTGTTGGTCCCTCTCCACAGGCATCTACAAAATAGCTGTTTACCAGGATCGGCACCAGGATGGTCGCTCCGAACATGGCAAACATGTGCTGCAAGCCCAGGATCAGCATCTTGACCGTTCCAAGCTCCCTTGCGTCCGTAATCACTCCACTTGACTCATTCATACTCTTCTCCTTTGTTTTCATTTTTTCATTTATTTAAATAGAAATAATTCTATTTTCCTACGCCAGATGCAGCATCTCGATCAGCAGCAGCCACACCAGACCATAATAGGTCACCACTGCCACCAGGTCGTTCACCGTTGTGATCAATGGGCCGGATGCAACGGCCGGGTCTACTTTGATCTTATGAAAAAACATCGGTACCATGGTTCCTACCATGCTGGAAATCACCATGGACAGCATCAGGGCAAAGCCAACACAGCCGGAGATCAGAAACGCATGGGCAGTTGGATTGCCTTTTAAGGTACATGCGTAAATTCCGATAAATACAAATGCCATCACACCAAGGATCATGCCATTTAAGAAACCGACCTTCATCTCCTTAAACACCAGATGCAGTTTTTCTTTGCCGGTCAGGTTCTCATCCATCAGCACACGGATGGTAACAGCCAGGGACTGGGTTCCTACATTTCCAGCCATGTCCAGGATCAGGGACTGGAAACACATAACGATCGGGAGAACCGCCACAACAGTCTCAAAGATACCGACTACAGAGGACACGCCCATACCCATAAATAAAAGGATCAAAAGCCACGGGAGTCTCTTCTTGATACTCTCTTTGGTTGTCTCGTTTAAATCTTCCTCCGCGGTCAGACCAGCTAACTTCGCGTAGTCTTCACCCATCTCATCATCCACAACCTCTACGATATCCTGGGAAGTGATGACACCCAGGATCTGGCCTTCGCTGTCCAGAACCGGGATGGAATCCTCGGCGTAGTCTTGATCCGCTCAATACAATCGCTGATCTTCTCATGGTCCGTCACGTAAGGATAAGAAGTGCTGATGATATCTTCCAGGGAATCATTTTCCCGCGCAACGATCAGGTCTTTCAGATCGATAGCTCCATAAAAATGATTCTGTCCGTCTTCCACGTACACAGTTCCGATATTGTCATTCTCTCCCGCCTGGCGGACCAGCTCACGCATGGCCTGGCGGATGCTCAGATTCTTATGGATCATGATGAAATTGGTGGTCATCTGACTACCGATTTCATCATCTTCATAAGACTGGATCATTTTGATATCGTGACTGGATTCTTCATCCATCAAGCCAACCAGTTTCTCCTGGATCAGATCATCCAATTCATCCAGCACATCAACCGCGTCATCGGAATCCATGTGGGAAATGACCTGCGCCACCTGGTTTAAATTCAGTTCCTTCAGATACTCATCCGGCTCTTCAATATAAGTGAAAATCTCAGCCATCCGCTCTGCGCCCAGAAGCGGGTACAATTTCTTTCGCTCTTCCTCTGTCAGATGTTCAAAGGCTTCTGCAATATCGTTCTCATGGTAATCAGAAATCTTATCCAGCAGCTCTTCTTTGTTTAAAGGACTGCGGAAAATCTCCAGTAATTCTTCTACATAGTTTGGTCTTTTCATTGTCTCCATGTCTGCCTCCTTCCACCCATTACGAAAGCCGTCTGGCCCAGCTAATATCCGTATACTCGTTCATGCAGGCATGGCTCACACACGGCTGCTGGCCGGGGCTTTCTTCGGGCATAAAAATACCACCGTTTCTCGGAATAAATTGTTCAGTAAGGGTCCGATTGCGGTGGAAAAGGCTCATGGAAAAAACGCAGCTTTTGAAAAACACAATTTACGTGAAATTCATGGCAAGCTGCGCCAATCTGTCCTTTATTCTGCCACCGCAGATCATACTTCGTCCCGTACTATCGCAACCGTCCATAAATTCACCTCCTGTGTCCATACTATACGAACATTCTAATACACACACTTTTAAAAAGTCAAGGAAAATCTTTGGAAAGACGTCCTTGATATTTTGGGAAAGACATCCTTGATTCTTTGGAAAGACGCCCTTGACGATAAACTTTTTATCATTTATGCTAGGTTAGGTTTCGGGTCTCACAGTCTGTTCCACACATACAGACCCATATCCATCATGAAAGCTACTAACAAAATCACGATTCTGTGTTTACGAGGTTATGATTATGAGTATGTCTATTAATCAACATTTTTCCCCCTGCAGACTCCTGCAGTTTGCCCTGCCATCCATTATTATGATGATGTTCATGTCCCTTTATACCATTGTGGACGGCATTTTCATCTCCCGTTTTATCGGCAGCAATGCCCTTTCTTCATTAAATATTGTATTTCCGGTAATCTGCATCGTCACTGCCATCGGTACCATGTTAGCCACCGGCGGCAATGCCATCATCAGCAAATATTTAGGCGAAGGGAAACGCCGGAAAGCCCAGGAATGCCTGACCATGTTCGTTGTAATAGGTGTCGCTGTCAGCATCATGGTCCTGATCTTTACGCACCTGTTTCTCACTCCTATTTGTTACTTTTTAGGCTCCAACGAGGTTCTGCTCGCAGACTGCGAAAAGTATCTGGCCACTGCCATCTCTTTCGCCCCCGCCTGCATGCTGCAAAGCCTGTTCCAGTCCTATCTGGTTACTGCTGAAAAACCACATCTTGGTCTTTTCCTGACCATTGGCGCTGGAATATTAAATGCCTTTCTGGATTATTTTCTGATCGCAGTATGCAGACTTGGCATGACCGGAGCCGCACTGGCAACAGGAATCGGGCAGTCACTACCTGCTCTGGCGGGACTTTTTTTCTTTTTCTCCAATAAAAAAGGGCTCCATCTGGTGCGGTTTCATTTCCGCCCAAAGGAGCTTCTCATGGCCTGCTATAATGGTTCTTCCGAGATGGTAACCCAGCTGGCCAACGCCATTATCACATTTTTATTCAATATTGTCATGATGAAACTGGCGGGCGGGCCAGGCGTCGCTGCCATCACCATCCTGCTGTACGGTCAGTTTTTATTTAACGCCTTTTATCTGGGCTTTACCATCGGCATCAGCCCGCTGGTCGGCTTCCAGTACGGTGCAAAAAATCACAGAGAATTAAAAAATATCTATCAGATCGCCTTTGTGTTCACTGCGATCTCTTCTGTGATCCTGACCATCGCCGCCGTTGTATCCGCAGGACCGTTAGTACAGATCTTCACTCACGACCCGGAAACCTTTGCTCTGGCAGACGCAGGCTTTCCACTGTTTGCAGTCAATTTCCTGTTCAGCGGGATCAATATCGCTTCCTCCGGCTTTTTCACAGCACTTTCTAATGGAAAAGTCTCTGCGATCATTTCCTTCTGCCGGACACTGGTATTCATCGCGATTTCCTTAGTAATTCTGCCGCATTTCTTAGGAATTACCGGTGCATGGATCGCCGTTCCGGTGGCCGAGTTCCTGACTCTGATCCTGTCCGCCCTGATGCATAAGAAATATTTTCTGACGCCAGGAGAATGGAACTATTTTCAGCAGGACAGCATTTTATAAGGGATTTTTTATAAAATAATCTTCACCGCCAGCACCACTAACGCCAACACAAACAACACTGCGCCAAAGGCCATGGACAATCCAAACATGGCCATTCCAAAGGCCAGTGACAGGACAAATCCGATCAGGCTCAAAATGATCCCCACGGCTTTACCACATATTTTTAACAACAGACCGACGATTTTCAACGCCAGCACCAGAAAAAACACTGCAAAAATCAACTGCATCATATTGATATCCTTTCTTTTCTGACTTTTTATCTCAGAACAATCATCACTGTATTTTACATTAGATTTCCAACTTTTACCACCGGAATCTGGATTTCAGATAATGATACACGGCCACACAGATCACCACCGACAGCAGAGATCCGCAGGCCGTGGCAAGTCCCATAGGATACAGGGTATTTGCAAATAACTTCGACATCAGGTACACGCCCGGAATCCGCACCAGGACAATGGCGGTGATATTGTGCAGGAAGGAAAATTCCGACCGTCCATAAGCGCAGAAATAACCACTGAAGCTGAAATGGATCCCAGCGAACACACAGTCCCAGATATACCCCCGGAAATACTGTCCGCCCATGATCCGCACCAGCTGATCCGTCGTAAACAGGCCAACCACCGGCTCCGCAAAGAACTGAACCAGCACCGACACGGCGATTCCGAAGCCCACAGTGATCATGATGGCATACTGCAGAGTCTTCGCCGCCCGGTCGTGCTTGCCTGCACCAATATTCTGGGCACAGAGGGCGGAAACCGTAGAAAGCATGGAAGACGGCACCAGAAATACGAAACTGATGATCTTCTCCACGATTCCCACCGCTGCTGCATCACTCAAGCCTCTCCGGTTAGCGATAATAGTAATGATGATAAATGCCACCTGGATCAGCCCGTCCTGACAGGCCACCGGAACGCCTACACGCAGCAGTTGTCCCATAACTTTTCCTTGTGGTTTTAAATCACCTCCCGCCACCCGGATACCGATTTTCTTCTTTCCCATGGCCACAAGTGCCGTGATCACACTGATGGTCTGGGAAATGATGGTTCCCAGCGCTGCGCCTGCCGGACCGATATGGAACACGCCCATAAACACATAGTCCAGAACGATATTCGCCACACAGGCAATGGCGATAAAATACATAGGGCTCCTGGAATCCCCCAGTCCCCGGAAAATAGAACTGATGATGTTATACGCCGTGATAAACGGGATACCGATAAAGCAGATGGTCAGATAACGAACCGTCCCTTCCACCGCCTCTTCCGGTGTAGAAATGATCCCCACGATCGGGCGGACACACAGTAGCAAAACCGCCGTCAACGCCACCGATACCCCTAAAAACAATGTCACTGTATTGCCGATGGATAACGACGCTTTCTTTCGATCGCCCGCTCCTACAGCCTGTCCCACAGCTACCGTTGTTCCCATGGCCAGTCCCACCAGGATTACCGTCAGCATGTGCATCACCTGACTTCCCACTGAGACTGCAGTGGTACTGGCAACTCCTTCAAACTGGCCAATGATAAACAGATCTGCCATTCCATAAAGCGTCTGCAGAAAATACGACAGTAGGTATGGCAGTGAAAACAACATCATATTTTTAAATACACTGCCGGACGTAAGATTTTTCTCCATGATGATCTCCCTTTGCCCCTGCATTTTCAGACGGCCCTCTCAAAGTCTTTTGATCATCTTATACTTTACAATCGTTGTAGAGTCAAGGTTTCCTCCTAATATTCGCTGCGATTATCAATCAAGAGCATATTTAACCGTCCCCACCGCCGCAGTTCTTCTTTGGAAAATAATAACCGCTGCCGCAATTCTTCCGTAAACTCCTGAGGCTTTAATGTCACCAGACATTTAAATGCGCAGGGCATCAGATCGGCGCTGGAGATCCCGCACAGAAGCCCATCCGTAAAGTCCCGCATTTCCAACGGGTTAAAGATGTACAATAAGTCTTCTTCCAATGGATTATACTGATTTACGAAGGAAAAACGAATCAGCATATCGCTGTAAAGCACCGTTCCCGTGTAGTAGATCTCACTACTGCGTCCATTTCGCGACACGGAACAGATGGAAAGGCTGGCTTTATAGGTTCCCATTGCCCCCTCTTTCTCATAAATGTCGATGACTCCATCCTTCATCCGCTGATAACGCCCATCATAAAAATAAAAATACAGCCGTTTCGCTTCAAAAAATGGACTTTTCCCAGACCAGCTTTCCATCTCCGGCTTTTGTGTCTTTCCGTGAAAAGCCGTCAGCTGGGAAAATGAAATCTGCAGTACCTGGCTGATCTCGTATAGTGTCTCCACGTCCAGAACAATCTCCCCATTTTCATATTTGCACACCGTAGCCCGGCTTTTGTGGATCTGGTCCGCCAGCTGCTGAATGGTCATGCCGCAGGCTTTTCGATACCGCCGCACCTGCGCTCCCACATAAGAACTGATCTCACTCATTCTGCTTGTTTCCCCCAAATATCCATTTTTCTTCATTTAAAAAATACCCCTGTTTCATTATACTGGATTTTCATTAAAAATGTAATACAAAAAGAAATTTTTGATTGCAGAAGTTTCATGAAACGAAACATCAAAAATTTTGTCTCGAAAAATATCTGGTACAATAGATGACATTGGACTGACCAACAAAACAGCGGCACATCTGCCCCATATCATTATCATACAGGAGATTTGATCTATCATGAACAAAAAAGAAAAAGGCTTTAGTGGTTCCATCGGTTTTGTCCTGGCCGCGGCGGGAAGCGCTGTGGGCGTGGGAAACATCTGGCGCTTTCCTTATCTGTGCGCCAAGGACGGAGGTGGTCTGTTCCTTCTGATCTACCTGATCCTGGTTCTGACCTTCGGCTTTGTCCTGCTGACCACGGACGTTGCCATTGGACGAAAAACCAAGAAAAATGCCCTCAACGCCTACGCAGCCCTTCATCCCAAGTGGAAATTTTTAGGCTATCTGACTTTCCTGGTTCCTACCTTAATTATGACTTACTATTCCGTCATCGGCGGCTGGATCTTAAAATACATCGCCGCTTACCTGGTTTCTGACGGCACTGCTGCAGCACAGGACGGATATTTCACCTCCTTTATCACCTCCAGTGTGTCACCGATCGTGTTTATGCTGGTCTTTCTGGCATTTACCGCATGGGTGGTATATCAGGGTGTGGAGAAAGGTATTGAGAAATTTTCCCGGATCATTATGCCCGGACTTCTCCTTTTGATCATCATCATTGCTGTCTTTTCGCTGACCCTGTCTCACACAGACGCGGACGGTACCACCAGAACCGGTCTCCAGGGATTGTTAGTTTACATAAAGCCAGATTTTCACGGACTGACTGCAAAGCGGTTCCTGGAAGTGTTACTGGACGCCATGAGCCAGTTATTCTTCTCCTTAAGCGTGTCCATGGGAATCATGATCACTTACGGTTCCTATGTGAAAGATGATGTGAACTTAAGCAGTTCCATGAACCAGATTGAATTATTCGACACAGGCGTTGCGTTCTTATCTGGTCTGATGATCATTCCAGCAGTATTCGTATTTTTAGGCACTGACGGCATGGCTTCCGGTCCAAGTCTAACCTTTCTCTCCCTTCCAAAAGTATTTTTCGCCATGGGTGGAATTGGCCGGTTCGTTGGTCTGGCATTCTTTTTTATGCTGGCATTTGCTGCATTGACTTCCTGCGTATCTGTTATGGAGACCCTGGTTGCCAACTGCATGGAGCTGTTCCACAAGTCCCGCAAAAGCATGTGCGCGGTCATCGGCATCTACTCTCTCGTCACCGCAGTGCTGATCTGTCTGGGCTATAACATTCTCTATTTTGAACTGCCGCTGCCTGGTGGCACCACTGCCCAGCTTCTGGATCTGATGGATTATATCAGCAACAGCTTCCTGATGCCGTTCATTTCCCTGCTGACCAGCATCCTGATCGGTTGGATCGTCGGACCGAAATGGATCACCGACGAGGTAACGAAAAACGGCGAGCACTTCTCCCGCGCCCGCCTGTATTCCTTCATGATCCGGTATGTAGTTCCAATCATTATGCTGGTGTTATTTTTGATGTCCACTGGATTGTTGAACTTGTTCTCTATTTAAGTCGATTGTAAAGCGGACATTCGCAATCCGCTTCGCTACTTGCTCATGAACGCAGTCGCTTCGCGATCTGTCAGTGGGAGCTTTCAACTCCCACTGACATAAGCATCCCCCTCACCCGCCGCTTAGTGCTCCGTGCACTTGAAGCGGGAGAATGCTTATCTGCGTTCAAAAAATATATTGTTAAAATTTTAATTTTCTTACTTGATTTTGACAACAAACGCGCTATAATATAGACAGAGAAGTTTGTTTTTATACTTCTTTGTGGGAAATAATGTAACCTATAGATGAGAAAGGTTACCATAAGCTGAGAGAAAAGAGGTTATCTAAGATGGCAAAGATTGATTTAAGCAAGTATGGTATCACCGGAACTACTGAAATCGTGCACAACCCTTCTTACGAGATGTTATTCGAGGAAGAGACCAGACCAGAGCTGGAAGGCTATGAAAAAGGTCAGGTCAGCGAGCTTGGTGCTGTTAACGTTATGACTGGTATCTATACCGGACGTTCTCCAAAAGATAAATTCATCGTTGTTGATGAGAACTCCAAGGATACTGTATGGTGGACTTCTGACGAGTACAAAAACGACAACCATCCAGCAACCAAGGAAGCTGGAATGCAGTAAAAGAGATCGCTCAGAAAGAGTTATCCAATAAAAAACTGTACGTTGTAGATGCATTCTGTGGTGCTAACAAAGATACACGTATGGCAATCCGTTTCATCGTTGAGGTTGCTTGGCAGGCACACTTCGTAACTAACATGTTCATCAAGCCAACCGCTGAAGAGCTTGAGAACTTTGAGCCGGATTTCGTTGTTTACAACGCATCTAAAGCAAAAGTTGAAAACTACAAAGAGCTGGGTCTGAACTCTGAGACCGCAGTTGTATTTAATATCACAAGCCGCGAGCAGGTTATCATCAACACATGGTACGGCGGCGAGATGAAGAAGGGTATGTTCTCCATGATGAACTACTACCTTCCATTAAAGGGCATCGCTTCCATGCACTGCTCCGCAAACACCGACTTAAACGGTGAGAACACCGCTATCTTCTTCGGTCTGTCTGGTACAGGTAAGACTACTCTGTCTACTGATCCTAAGCGTCTGCTGATCGGTGATGATGAGCACGGCTGGGATGACAACGGCGTATTCAACTTCGAGGGAGGCTGCTACGCAAAAGTTATCAACCTGGACAAAGAATCTGAGCCAGATATCTACAATGCAATCAAGCGCAACGCTCTGTTAGAGAACGTTACTCTGGATGCTGAGGGCAAGATCGATTTCGCTGATAAGAGCGTTACTGAGAACACCCGTGTTTCTTATCCGATCAACCATATCCAGAACATTGTACGTCCAGTTTCTTCTGCACCAGCAGCTAAGAACGTAATCTTCTTATCCGCAGATGCATTCGGCGTACTTCCTCCAGTATCCGTACTGACACCAGAGCAGACTCAGTACTACTTCCTGTCTGGTTTCACAGCAAAACTGGCTGGTACAGAGCGTGGTATCACAGAGCCAACTCCTACCTTCTCCGCTTGCTTCGGACAGGCATTCCTGGAGCTGCATCCAACCAAATATGCAGAAGAGTTAGTTAAGAAGATGGAGAAGAGCGGTGCGAAAGCATACCTGGTTAATACAGGATGGAACGGCACTGGCAAACGTATCTCCATTAAAGATACCCGTGGTATCATCGATGCGATCTTAAGCGGTGCTATCTTAACTGCACCTACCAAGAAGATCCCATTCTTCAACTTCGAAGTTCCTACCGAGCTTCCAGGTGTTGATCCTGCTATCCTGGATCCAAGAGATACCTACGCAGATGCAGCTGAGTGGGAGACCAAAGCAAAAGATCTGTCTGCAAGATTCATCAAGAACTTCGCTAAATACGAAGGCAATGCAGCAGGTAAAGCACTGGTATCCGCTGGCCCACAGTTATAATTACAAACTCAATAAGCGTGATAAGAGGAGCGGTTGTTTCGACAGCCGCTCCTCTTTTTTTCTGTTTATACCCCATGCAGCTCGATGATCTTTATCCCTTCAAAATCAAACCACCTCAAAATATACCTTGTCCTTATGTGGATAATATGTTATGATAAGTCCAGGCAAAGTTTCTAAGTTTTTATCTATGATTCTTTTACTCACCGCCGGATACGGCAGTCAAAAACTCTTTGCTGAAAATCACCTATAGTACAACCAGCAGGGAGAATTTATCTCCCAGCACCAACTGAAAGGAGATATTGTATGAACCAGGATTCACAACGCATTCTAGAAGAAGTCTTAAAATTACAAGAAATTATGAATAATTATTTCGAAGCGGCTTGCGCTTATAAAGCACGATTGGGTCTTGTCCTTCAAACGCTTTATGATCTGCAAAATAGAATTAGTGAGCTAGAAAAGAAAAAATAATCACTCTATAGAAAAGCTGCAAAACCATCCATAAAAATGGCTCTGCAGCTTTTTCTATCTCTATCTAATTTTCGCTTCCCGTCCATCCCAGGCA
Organism: Lachnospiraceae bacterium AM48-27BH; assembly: GCA_003478355.1. Classification (GTDB taxonomy): domain Bacteria; phylum Bacillota; class Clostridia; order Lachnospirales; family Lachnospiraceae; genus UBA3402. Next base: position 88,600 of record QUFC01000007.1, on the reverse strand, counting down.
CCGTTTTCATCTACATAGTAGCCGTCCGGGGTCTGGATGTTTTGGTACATAGCTCCGTATGGGCGACCATTGGATTTAGGATCGAAGATCCATCTTCCAGTTGTCAGATCGTATCTCCACAGCGGTGTTGCTGATGTAACGGAGAAATAATACCATTTGCCATTAATGAACTGCCAGCCAGTCACCATAGCTCCGCTTACCGGGTCCAGGTAATACCAGTTCTTATCATCGTTCTGGCCAAAATACCAGCCTTTTCGCATACCGGTATTTTCATCAATCTGATACCAGCGGTTATCGGTTCCATCTAATACCCATCCGGTCTTCAAATATCCATCTGCTCCAAATGGCCACCAATTTCCATTGATCTTCACCCATTTTAGATTCTCATAGATAGTACCATCTGCATCTTTCGTTCTCTTTCCCGCTGCGTAAGAACCATTTTTATAATAGAATCTCCATCCTTTTTCCTGCTTGTCCCAGGTTCCGCCACTGGATGTGATTTCTGATCCAGAATCACCGGATGAACCGGAACTGCCAGAGCCACTGGAAATATGACTGTTCTTAAGGTTTACATAAAGTGTACCATTTACAAACTGGATCTCATAATTATCCGATGTCAGACCAGAAGGTACGATGGCGTACTCTCCTATCGGGCTATTGGCTGTATACTCACAGACAAATTGCAATGCTCCGCCTAATACCCGTTCCTCATCGGTTCCCTGGAAACCTTTATAATCTGCCATGTACTCTGGAATCTCAGACCCCAAAGCGATTCTCTGATCAACCGCTGTTACTGTAAGCGGCGCTTTTCGGATTTCAAAGGAATAAGCGGCGCTGCCTGCCTTATAATTCTTTCCGGCTTCTCCTGAAATCATTACCGTATAGATTCCCGCATCAACCGGACTCGTATGAAAGATCTCCATGCCTTTGCTGATGGTTATAGTCAATTTTCCATCACTGTCCGAACCAGCTTTTGGTACAATGGCTTTGGCATCATATACACGATTTAATTCTTCCAGATTGGTGAGATAAAATTCCGGTTCCGCCTGCTCCACGGTCAATTTACCTGGTTGATAGGAAATGTCGTAGTTGCCGTTCTTAGCAGCAAAGCCATATGGCATGATCTCATACTCTCCCACATCGCTTCCCGCTGTGTAAGCACAATCATAATTGGCGATTTCCTCCAATACAGATTCATCTTCCCCATGCACAAAGCCAGTTGCCACATAACTATATACTGGTGCCTCCTCCTTGTAAGTCACGGTTTTATCCTCTGCCGTAACCGTAAGCGGCGCTGGGGAAATGTGAATCTGTTCGGAGCCATAATATGGCTCATAATTCTCATTGGTCAGTCTGTATTCAACGAGATAATCACCAACATTGGTATATTCTGGCCATTCTGAACTGGTCAGTGTGTAATTGCCGTCCTTATCTTTAAAAGTAATCTCATAGTTTGTACTTCCCCAGATAAACCGTCCTATTCCGTGACTTTCCCCATCATAAACACCAGAATAACCACTGACAGTAAAATCATTTTCATCCACTTTCGCTGGTAATATCTTTGCACCGCCGAAAGATTCACTGGAAAGCTGATCTGTGGAAAGTTCATATTTGCTGGCAAGACTGCTGCTTAACTTGATGTCAGCAACATCAACCGTATTGGTTCCTGCTGCGCTGGAGGTCCAGGAAAATGTTCCACTGACGGCGTCCTCAGCATTCACTGCCGCTCGATCTCCTGCTGGAATCGCACTTCCTTCCGCAGCAATCAGTCCCAATGTGCCAGCCGCGTTGGTATTGCCATCATATGTTTTGAACTCGATGGATTTCACTACCGGGACTAACGTTCCCTTGGTTACCTGGAATGCAACTGGCTTGCTCTCTGTCTCATTATAATTCAACGTTTTTGCTGTTTTCGCCTTTACATACCAGGTTCCTACTGGATTTTCAACATTCCAAGCTCTATAACTGGCGGCATCATCCCGGTTCTGGCTATAGGTATAAGAAACACCATAAGATGTATCCAAAGCCGTGACCTCAGGATTTGGTGTCTGACCATAGGTAATGGAACCACAGGCCAGGGAAATCTGGTTTATTCCGCGGTGAAAATAGATCTGTTCATAACTGCTAATCGGTATCGGAGTGTTTTGTGGATTTATATTCTCTCCGCCGGTGCATGTGATGCCTACAGACCTTGTACCCCACGAAACATCTGTAGATGGTGTTGCATCATAATGGTCCTCTCGATTACGGCTCACTTCCTCAGTCAGATTACTAAGATTATAAAGTTTAAATTCTAGTTTTCCGTAACCAGATATCCGACTCTTAGATGGAATAAGTTGTGGTCTTATCCTATCATCACCATCATCTTCTCCATAAATAATATTTCTTACTGGCAGATAAAACCAATCGGAATTTAAATTTGCTTTTTCAATCGTGATATCTCCAACAAAAAGGTTGGCTGCATCACTAAATTGAGAATGTATCGACTTTGCATCAATAAAAACCCCGTAAGTTCCTGCGTTCACAGGAGCGTCTATGTTCTCTGTTGCATAACCATCTGCATTTTTCCGTCTATAATAGGTCTTATCAATTCCGAATGTTCCAGAAATCTTGGGTGAAACCATTGTGATTCCCCGTTCCGCTATAGTCTGTCCGTTATATGTAAACGTTGTTTGGGCTATCTGAAAATCATCTGCTGTTGGTGTTTTCAGTAAAGTTTTGAATCTAACTGGAATGACCTCAGAATAATCTCCATTGGTATTTATGGTGGCAAGGTAGTAAGTATAATCTGTATACGGTGAAAGACTTGTCACAGATAAGGAATAGGATCCATCTGCTCCGACTGTTGCTTTTGTAACATAGGACTCATTTCTTTCTCCTGCAGCTACGATTTCTGCTGCTGTCATACTGCTGCCACCATTTTCATAACGTGTGGAATCTACACAGTATACCGTTGTTCCATCGGTTGTACCTTTGATCACTGCAGAATTTTCCGTTCTATCTTCATATGGCGCATTTGCGGTAAGAGTAACCTTATAAGCTGGATATAAATCCAAATTTTCTGCATCAATCTGATAGTCATCCACAATTCTGGTTCCATCTGCTTTCTTCCAGCCAGCTAAGTTTTCCAGGTTTAAATCAACATCATTTAAAAAACTGCCTTTTAACAGATATTCTTGATAAGCAGATGTCTGATTATCTTTTGAGGAAAAATACTGAACCAAGCGGTACATTCCTGTTGTAGATGCTCTCCAGAACGCATAAATATCTGCTGTTTCACCATCCTTTGTCGCATTGTTAACTACCTTAATCGGCACATATCCATTAGCAGTTAAGGAAATATGATCCATCATATTGCGATAATCAGATTTTGACACACTGAATAAATTAATATTGGTCGTATCGCTAATATTCGATGTCGGAAGCTTTACCTGGAGAGATTTTCCTGTATCAAAAGATGCTTTGGTCAGATCCATATGTACTCTACTCATGTAAGAAGTTGCAGCAATCTCCACCGTATCAAATGGAATTTCGCCTTCCACTACAAACTGTCCCTTGTTTCTCGTATCTCCCTCGAAGAAAATATCTGCACTTCCGCCCGATACACTTCCTCCTGTAAAGCTTGTACTGCCTGAACTAAACTGTTTGATACCATATATGTTTCCAGAGATCTGACCACCGCTCATAATTAGAGATGCATAGTCGGATCCTTGTCCCTGCATAAACAGATTTACTGCCGTGTGATTGACCGATGTGATGGTTCCGCCCGCAATCTCAACCGTAACCGGGCCAGAGGCATTGATTGCGTAGATGCCGCTGGCATTGCTGGTTGAGTTATCTGTAATTACCGCACCGTCACAAACCTTGAGGTCGGCATGGCTTAACGATATGGCACTTTCTGTACTTCCTGCAGGGCTGACGATCTTACCGCCTTTTATCTCTATGGTACTTGCAGTATTTCCATCCATACCTGCTGCACTAATCTCAGATATTAATTTTCCTGTACCAATGACGTTGACTCTGCCAGTGATTGTTCCAAGTAAGGTAATGCAGGTACCTGTTGTGTCTACCGTGATATCTCCCACGGCTAAATTTCCCATTGTTTGCATATTCAATTCACAACCATATCCTGTATCCGCCGCAAGAAGAGCTGCAATCAAATTATTCAGGCTAATTTGCCTTATATCAATAATACCAACTTTTGGAGCAGACTGATTATCAACCGTATAATTATATTGGTACAGATAATTGTCACACGGACCCACAACTATATATGAAATATCACCACTTACAATATCTGGAAGTGAATTGTTCTTATCCAGCATTCGGATATAATTTCCAGAAACCTGCGGTTCATAACCATTGTACTTCGTATCCTCTATGTCACTCGTGTCGGTAAATACTTTAAATTTGGTATTGTTCTTTATCGTATTTATATTTTCTTCTGTTCCCTGAATCCAATTCGCAAACGGAGATATATTCTTCATAGCATCACTTCTCGCAGCAATTGTAAGCGGATGAGTAAATCCAGTAACCCCCGTTGCGTCAATCACATTCTGATCCTCTGAATCATAATACCAGATAGAAGCCGATGGCATATTATTTGCGGATTTTGCTGTGATATCTACTTTATTTTTTAATGTAATCTCTGCACCTTTTTCTGTCACAATCGCAAACGCAGGTCCTTCTTGATCTCCACTCACCAGGCCCGTTGCTGAGATTGTTCCCCCATTGATCTCTAATTCCGAATCTTCTTTCAAATACATAGAATACACATAAAAACCTGGGCCAGATGTGGTCTCGATTTTTCCAGCATTAATCGTGATGTCCTTTGGACCATTAATATAACCTTTTAAAGTACCACCATTCATGGCAAAGCTGCCACTATTATTACCTCCGATTATGCCATTAATCGTTCCATCTTGAAGGGTATAGCTATCTTGGCTCCTCAAGTAAATACCATGATTCTTGTCAAGTGTTATCGTTCCGCCTGTCTGTTCAAATTCGATGCTCCCGTTCCCAGACCCGCTAAACAAATTCTCTCCCGCTTTAATACTAGCAGAGCTATGAATGACAAATGGCCCATCGCCAGAAAATTCAAAAGCATAGGACCGATTTGTATAACTTCCCGTAAATGTCAGTTCACAACTCTGTGTAATAATTGGAAACGCATTATCCTGTTCAATATTCACATTATCAAAACGGATCGTTGCTTTTCTATCAACACTGTTATCAAGAATTGCATTAAATGCGTCTTTAACAGCTTCCGCTCCCGTAAATGTCTTGTTTATACCTCCACCACTCACTGTAAATGAGTATGCCGAACCACTAACCGTATACGTTGCTTCTTCTACCGCATATAGCGCCCCCCCAACTTCGCCTAAAACCACATAAATCTCCGGGATTTCTACTCCGTCTGCCAACTCTATCGGTTTTCCATTGCTATCTTCTTCTGGTAAAACGGCATGGTAAATATAGACTGCGCCGCTATAAGGTTCGTTTTCCTTGGCATAGCCCGCATAGGTTTTTTCTTCGGTTTCGATGGGATTGCCATCCTCATCAAACTCTGTAAAATATTCTTTCTGGGAGATACCACCATGAAACTCTGGATAAACACTCAATTCCGAATCCAGCTGCCAGGTTACACCGGACAACTTCTGATTCATTTCCTGGATCGTATCATTTTCTGCGAACTCAGTTGATTCTTGTGCGGACTCATTCTGTTCCAGATCAGCTGCATCATTTTCTACATCATCCTCTGCATCTCGTACTTTCTGCATGGTCACTTCCAGTGTATCCGGGAACTGGATATCAGTTTCCACACTTCCCAAAGGCAGCTGCTGCACCATAATTTCATCCTTCAACGGCTCAAAACCTGTGATCATCCAGGTAACGGATTGCTGACTGGTGGCAGCCGTTGTGGTTTCTGGAATCGTTTCTGGAATGGTTTCCGGAACCGTCTCTGGAACTGTCTCCGGCATTGTTTCCGGCTCAGTTGTTTCTTCGGATGACTCTGATGCGTTCTCCTCTCCTTCTCCAGCGCCCTCATCTGCTGCTGATTCCTCGGTAGGGCTCTCTTCTCCTGATGATTCCCCATTTTCCGTCTCTTCTAAAGATTCTTCCTCGGAAGGCTCTTCTTGCGCTGATTCTTCCTCTGGATTTTCTTCTTCTGGATCATTCTCCCCATTCTCTCCATTGTTCTCCAATTTTTCTTCCTGGAGTCCCTGTTCCTCTTCATTGGCTTCCGGCTGTGCTTCTCCTTCTGCTTCCTGGATAACCACACCATTTTCCCCTGACAGAATTTCCGCCCTGGACTGCACTCCCATTCCACCGCTATTCATAAAAAGCATGGCCGCCAGCGCTGCCGCTGATACCCGCTCATACCATTTTCGTTTTATCATACCCATCTCTCCTTTTTGTCTTGATGCCGGTCTCGTTTTCTCATACTTGATAATTCCATCTTATGGTCTTTGAGAACATCTTTCAATATCTGCTGCACAAGATGTCAAAAAATGACACAAGATGCAAAAATAGCCCCAATTTTATCCAAATTTATGCTATGATAAACATATGTAATTGTAGGAAAAAGGGGGATTCATTTTGAGAATCGCAGTTATTGATGATCTGGAAAGGGATGCCAGACAGTTGGCAGATCAGGTCTCGACTTACATGAACACACATCGGATTCCTGCTGATACTCCGGAGCTTTTTCCTGGTGGAGAAGAATTTCTTGCCGGGTTTATACCTGGCGTTTATGATATTATTTTTCTTGATATTTATATGAATGGCATCAATGGCATGGAAACAGCCAGGAAGATCCGTCTTTGGGATACTTCCTGCCATATTATTTTCGTGACAACTTCATCTGATTTTGCTGTAGACAGCTATGAAGTGAAGGCGACGTATTACCTGATCAAACCAACCACAGAAGAACAGGTTTCGAAGGCTTTGGACCGCTGTAATCTGCAGATGATGATGAACGAGGCGTCCATTCTGGTTCCTGCTAAGAATATGGAGATCCGGTTATTGCTTCATCAGATTTCATATACCGAATACCTCAACAGACGGGTACTGGTACATCTCAAGGATGGGCGTCAGGAAGAAATTTTTATGAATCAGAAGGACTTTGCCGCACTTCTTCTGTCATATCCCTGGCTCTGTGACTGCATGAAGGGAATTCTGGTAAATTTTGAAGAGGTCGATAAATTGCTGGATGACCGGTTCGTGCTGAAAAATGGTACTTCCATTCCCATCAGCCGCTTAAAATACCAGGATGTACGGGAACAGTATATCCGTTATTCTTATGATCTTGTGAGAGGAGGTCAGCTGGTATGATCGAACTGCTGTTAAATGAACTGTTAAGCACATTTCCATTTCATTTTCTGGCCTATATCCCCTTCTATAAAAAGCTGAAGTATTCTCCCCTGGAAACCGTTCTCCGGGTCTGTATGTGCCAGATATTCTATCTTGGTATCTTTACCCTTCTGACCCTGGCCGGATTTTCAAGTGTCTGGGTTCAATATCTGGCCGTCCCGATATTTGGGGTTTTATTCTGTCTCCTGGTACAGGCCGATCGGGGAATGATCCTGTTTTTTTATATGTTTATCCTCGACTATCTGCTTGTGATCCGCGCTGCTGCATTCTGTATCTGTGAAAAGCTTTTCGGGTTCAACTTTTTCTCCTGGCAGAGCGGGTTCATTACATTATTTTTAATTCTTTGTACCATCCTGCTGATGGTCAAAGCCATGAGCCATATCACAGAAGGCCTGTGTTCTGTTTCGGTCCCCTCATTCTGGAGAACTGCCTGGCTTCTTCCATGCTCTGTAACCCTGATTCTTCTGCTTCTGACAGGTGATATCCGGAACGGTACCGTTACCATCTCTGCCCTTCTGGCAAGAGTCCTGCTACTGATCTGTATGTTCCTGATCAGCCATTTCATGATCCTGTTCATCCAACAATTAAAAGAACAACTGGAGACCAGCACCCGCAATCAGGCTATGGAACGTCTTTTGCAGATCCAGCATGACCAGTATTCCATGCTGCAGGCCAGAATTGCAGAAAACCGTCGGGCACGTCACGATTTCCGCCAGCATCTGCGGGTGATCCAGGACTGTGTGAAGCGTGGGGATTTAGAGGATCTGAAATCCTATCTGGCGGAATATGAGAACCAGTTTCCTTCCCATTCGGATCACATTTACTGCAACAGCTATGCAGTTAACGCCATTCTCGCTTTTTATGCAGATAAAGCAGAAAACCATAGCATCTGTCTGGATGTCAAGATCCAGATGTCCGATACTCCGGTGATCCCCGAAACGGAATTTTGTGTTCTCCTGGGCAATCTTCTAGAAAATGCCCTGGACGCCTGCCAGACCGGCCGCTCAGAATCCGAAACCGCGCAACCATTTATCCGGGTCTGCGCTGTCCAGACTGGTACTTCTACCTTATCTATCACCGTGGATAACACCAGCGTTTTTAAACCCACCTGGATCCACGAGAAGCTGGTGTCCACCAAAACCGCCGGCAGCGGAATCGGTACCGAGTCCATCCGCATGATTGCAGAGCAATACCGCGGAGACGCACGGTTTGAGTGGAGAGATGGGGTGTTTTATGCTTCGGTGATGCTGAACCCGTAGAATCGCCACTTTTATTTTGTCAATTTTTGTGTTATAGTATCTTTATCGGAATCTCCATTCTGGGGATTCCAGTTCTTTATAAGAGCATCTGATTCACCAATATTATTTTCTCAAAATTTATCCCCATGAAATTGTAAAAGGAACCTTTATGGTGTAAAATGAAAGGAGAACCTATGCCAAAAGTAAATAGGAAGTTCAAAGACAGCCTCTTTCGAATGGTATTTCAGGAAAAGAAAGAATTATTAAGCCTTTACAATGCCATCAACGAAAGTCAGTACACAAACCCGGACGATTTAGAAATCAATACCCTGGATGATGTGATTTATATGGGCATGAAAAATGATTTATCATTTTTATTTTCATACTCCTTGAATCTATATGAAGCACAAAGTAGTTTTAATCCCAATATGCCTTTGCGTGGAGTCTTCTATTTTAGTGATCTTCTGAAGGGATATATTGAGATTAATCATATGGATATCTATTCAGAAACCTTACTTCCACTCCCAACGCCACAGTTTGTTGTTTTCTATAATGGTTTAAAAATCGAACCGGAAAGAAAACTTCTTCAATTGTCTAATTCTTATATAAAACCTGCCAAAGAAGAGCCGGCATTGGAGTGTACTGCACTGATGTTAAATATCAATTATGGCTGTAATCAAGAATTAATGGAACGGTGTAAAACTCTTCATGATTATTCTTTTTTTGTAGAAGAAGTTCGTAAAGAAATTCGAAATGGACACACACTAGAAGAAGCTGCCGAACATGCAATACAGGTATCCTTAAAAGAAGGTATTTTAGCTAATTTTTTAAGAAAAAATAGAGCGGAGGTGAAGCGCATGGTATTAACAGAATACAACGAAGAACTACATTTGAAAAATGTACGGGAATGTGGATATGAGGATGGATTTGAAAGTGGGCAACAACAGCTATTACTGAAACAAATCATCTCTAAAGTAAAAAAGGGACAATCCTTAGAAATCATCGCGGATGCTTTGGAAAGTTCTCCAGAACAATTACAAAATATATACCAAGCAGTAAAAAATGCAGCTCCAGATTATAATATAGATAAAATTACTCAGATGTTAAACTCTCCAACACTTTAATATCTACTCTTTGAAAAATTTTGTTGTAACTATTCAGTAGGTCTGCGCACATGCTGCGCTGACCGTAAGAACACATAGGCTAGAAAGCAAAAATCCCATCAGCGAAGCTGATCTGGAATGGATTTTTGCTCGTAACTATGAAGGTACTGAATAGTTACATTTTGTTTATTCAAGTCGAACGTCCGTGAGACTTAGCGCGTGATTCTGGTCAGCATAAGCTGACATATTCTTTACAGAATCACTGCGCATCCTCACGGAATGTTTTTCAACCGGGTATTCAAAAATGTTTGTGAAATCTCACCATCCCAATGCCGAAAGATCTGCAACTGATCCCACTTTTACCCCAACAGTTTCTCCACCATCTCCGCATCAAACACCACCTGTTTCACATGGTTGACCTCGATCTGGTACAGGGCGTTGGCAGCGATGTGCTCGGCGGCCTGCTCTAAGTCACGGATTCCGCTGATACCGGAATGCTTCTCGATGACGATATCTAAACCTTCCGGAGTCAGGACACATTCTTCTGGTTTCATGCTCATGCGCTTCATGACCTTTGGAAGGGCAAATCTGGAGAAAATGATCTTCTTTTCTTCTGCGGTATAGTCCGGGATATCGATAACCGCGAAACGCGACATCAACGGCGCGCTGATCTGGCTCTTATCATTCGCAGTGGCGATCGGATAAACACCACTGGTCGGAACCATACATTCCATGTAGTTGTCAGTAAAGCCTAAGTTATCAAGCAGCGTCAATAATACGTCCGCCGGATTGCCGTTGCCTTTGCCGGATGCGGCCTTATCTAACTCATTGATGATAAATACCAGATTGGACTCGCCAGCCATGGAAAATGCTTCCAGGATAATGCCTGGCTTTGCATTGGCATAGATACGCGAGCTTCCGGTCAGCTGCTCAGGATCATTGATGGAACTCATATCCAGAGTCGTCCATGGCAGTTTCAGGATTCTTGCCACTGCATAGGCGATCTGGGATTTTCCTGTTCCTGCTGGTCCTACTAGCAAAAGACCGTATGCCGGAAGCGTATGAGTACGGTTGATCTGGATGATGGTCTCGATGATACGCTGTTTCACCTTCTCCATGCCGTACAGCTCTTCGTCCAGGATTCTTCTGGCCTCTTCCGGGTCAATGGATTCAAAATAGTTATTCTTCCACTGAATATTCATCATGGTGGACAGGGCTCTCTGGGCGTGGCGGCGCTCCTCTGGGGAAACCTCATTGGAACGGGCTACCGCTAAGTTTCGCTTTGCCCACAGACGGATATTGTCCGGAAGTGTCTTCCCCGCGCAGTTCATAAAATCGGTGATACTCTGAAGACTGGTCAGTCTCATATCATCGCCCAGCTCATCTGCATCCTCTTCCTCAATCCCATCCTCCGGTGCGCTGCTGGCAAGCAGACGTTCGATCATAAACTGTAAAAATCCGTCCGCTGCGGACAGCTTGGTTCCGCCTCCTAAATCCGTTTCGCGGATTTTGTATACTGCATACCCATCTTCCCGGTTCTCACCAGACAGCCGGACATGGATATGATTCTCACCGAGCCATTTTAACAGGCTTACAAAACGGGCGTCCATTTTCAGGATGTCAGCCGGAACAACGCCGTCCTCTTCCTGAAACTCAAAGGTACTGCGTTTGATGGGATTGGTAAACATTCCAGCAGAATGATGAGCCCACTGCTTCTTGTGGTTATCCAGCACCAGGATCGGCTTTTCTGGTGTAGCCTCCGGCTCGTTGGATTGGAACGTGGTATAGGTACAGACGCATTTCTCCTTGGAAACTGGGGCGTCATTAAAATCAAATACAGGCATGCTGCTTCCTCCCTATTTCATATCGTAAAATAGCAAAAGGCCCAAAAGCTTGGGCCTCAATGCCAGAACCGCCTGATCATCGTCCATTAGCAGTTCTCTTTGTGTTCAATAGTATAACATGAAATACCGGATTCTTCCAGCCTAACTATACAGTCCCTTTCCCCGATTGCTCTACTGCCCAGCCATTGTCCAGCCTTTTACCTGTTCCATTCCGGAGATGCTGACTTTTGTTGTCATTGGATCTTCCGGATAATAGCGGGTGGTCATAACCAGCTCGCCATCGTTAAAATATACCTCCATCAAAGACACATCCATTAAGATCCGTACATTCTGAAGACCATCCAGCTTCGCCTTACGGATGGTTCGGCCGGAGCCGGTGTTGTTTAAAAATTCCATAGAAACAACGCCATGCCCATAGGTGATCTGAAACTCCTGATTGAAGCAGATGCGGACCGGAATATCTCCAGCAATGTCTCGCTCTGCCACCAGATCAAAAGTACCTCCATGGATTTCTGCTTCTCCCTGTTCAAAAACAATCTCATCCTTCCGCAGTGCCTCCAGCTCTCTTACCGGCTTCTGACACAGAATACCGCCCTTCCAGGATAATTCCCTTGGAACCGTCATGGAATGCTGCCAGCCTTCCCGGATGGACGGCTCATTGTCATAAGGCTGTCGCTGACACCTGCCCAGCCAAAGAGAATCCGTCTGCCGTCCGGCGCCTCAAAAGTCTGGGGTGCATAAAAATCAAATCCCAGATCCCACTCCCGGAATTTCTTATATATATCCCGGATCTGGCCGGTATCCGGCAATCTTACATCCGCCAGGTAACCGGACTGATAGATATTTGTAAACCGGTACTCTTCCGCTTCAATTCCCTGGGGACTAAAAGCAAAAACCGGACGGCCCTCTACCTTAAAATAATCCGGACATTCCCACATATAGCCAAATGGCTCTGTCACCGTAATGGTCTTCAAAAACCGCCATGCTTTTTTGTCCTCAGACCGGTACAGAAGCGCCTCTCCAAGGCTGCCTCTGGTTCTGGCCCCAAGAAGCATGTAATAACTACCCTGGTCTTTCCACACCTTTGGATCCCGCACATGACGGCTTAAATCCGCCGGGTAATCATCATTGGTCATCAGCAGCTCTTTTTCTGTCAGATGGACCCCATCCTCTGTGGACAGATAGATTACCGTTGCTCCACGGCCCTCATTGATATAATCAAAATCGCCTTCTTCTTTGAGATTTCCCGTATAAAACAGTTCCAGATTGCCATCATCCGTCAGTGCGCCACCAGAATACGCGCCATTCCGGTCATATTCCGTGTCCGGATAGATCGCGATGCCTGTGTACTCCCAGTTCAGCAGATCCGGCGACTGGTAATGACCCCAGCACTTATCCCCGCCTCTGGCATTCTCCGGCGCATACTGAAAAAACACATGATAATTTCCACCATAATAGCTTAACCCATTGGGATCATTTAACCAGCCGGTGGGCGGCATCAAATGGTATTTGTGACGGTATTTCCCTGTGACAGTCTCTGGAATTTTCTTTTCTGCCTGATCCATACGACGATGTACTTCTTTTGCATTTATCATACTAATCTCCTTCTTCTGACCGATTCAAGAATGCCTCGGCATTTAAAGCTACCATTATCCTTACTCTTTATATAATACCCATGACAGCGCAAATGCCACACCTGCCGCCACCGCCATGACCAGTGCATAGGCAGCTGTGCAGCTTGTCGTGATCAGGAAACCGAACAGGCCAGTGATCCCGTAAGCCGTTGCGCCCACATGAAGCAGGGAAGCAACCAGACCGCCGCAGGCTCCGCCGATACATCCGGAGGCAAAGGCTGTGATGAAACGGATATTCACACCAAAAATGGCTGGCTCTGTGATTCCAAGCATCGCGGAAAGAGCCGCCGGAAGAGCCATGGATTTTGTTTTCTTATTCCTGGTCTTCACTGCGATCGCCAGCGCTGCTGCCCCCTGAGCTACATTGGCCGCTGTGGCGATAGGCATCCAGGTATTGACACCAATACTGCTTAACAGTCCCGCCTCAATGGCATTGTACATATGGTGAACACCTGCAACGACTGTCGGCGCATAAAAACCGCCGACGATCATGCCTCCAAGACCAAATGGAAGGGTGATCAGCTTCTGGGCGCCCGACAATACATAATTTTCCACAGTGGAAAATACCGGTCCAATGATCGTTAACGTGATATATCCAGTGGCAAGAACCGTCACCAGTGGAGTAACAAACAGATCAATGATCTCCGGCACGATCTTGTGAAGTTTCTTTTCTAAGGTTGACATAAACCATACAGCAATGACCACCGGGATCACATGGCCCTGATATCCGACCAGAGATACCTCATACAGTCCAAACCATACCGATGCCTTTGGAATTTCTGCTGCGCTCATACCCGCCACATTCCAGGCATTGATCAGTCCTGAATGGATCATGATCATACCGATCACCGCCCCCAGATAAATGTTGCCTCCAAAGGTCTTCGCTGCGCTGATGGCGATCAGGATCGGCAGGAACACAAATGCCGCGTTGCTGAACAAATGAATGACCGTGTAAGTTCCGGAATTGGCCATATCCGGCCACACATTGCACAGACCCTCTAACACACCCATCAGAAGTCCGCTGGCTACGATGGCCGGGATGATGGGCACAAAAATATCTCCCAGAGTCTTGATAGCCCGTTTCGCCACATTCTGACGGCTGGCTGCCGCCTGCTTTACTTCCTGGGTCCCCATCTCTTTGATCCCCGCCAGGCAGATAAATTCATCGTAAACCTTATTGACCGTCCCGGTTCCGAAAATGATCTGAAGCTGTCCTGAAGCCTCAAACACTCCCTTTACCCCGTCGATCTCCTCCAGCCTGGTCTTGTCGCACTTGCTGTTATCCGCGATCACCAGGCGCAGTCTGGTGGCACAGTGGGCTGCGGAAATGATATTGTCCCGACCGCCGATCTGCTCGTAAACCGCTTTCGCTGCTTTCCCATAATCCATGCGTAAACCTCTCCTTCTGATCTTCATTTGTGGTATCGTTCTCACTTATGTTTCATTATAAAAAAGGATGTGTTTATAGTAAATAGACCGAATATCTAAATTTTATCGCTATTTTTTGTTTGTTTTTCACGATATCAAATCATTTATATGGGATTGACGGATAGAATTCTATGAATTAAAATAGAAGCATGAAAAAATCGTTCTCATACGAAGGACAGATATGGAACACATCTATAGAAAGGCTTACCTATGAATATCAACGAAATCGCCCAGTTAGCCGGCGTGTCCCGGGCAACCGTTTCCCGCTATTTAAACGAGGGCTATGTCAGTGCGGAGAAGCGTGAAAGGATCCGAAAGGTCATCAGGGAAACCGGATACCATCCATCCAACTCTGCCCAGACGCTCCGCAGCCGGAAAACCAACTTTATTGGCGTTATTATTCCAAAGATCAATTCCGATTCTATTGGAAAAATGGTCGCCGGAATCACCCGGTGCATCGGTCAGGCGGGCTACCAGTGCCTGCTGGCCTGCACCAACAATGATGTCCAGGAGGAGCTGCGCTACCTGAATTCCTTCCATGACCAGAATGTGGACGGCATCATTCTGATCGGAACCTTATTCACTGCCGAACACAAAGAGCGGCTGAAACACCTGTCAGTTCCGATCGTGATCCTGGCGCAGAGGCTGGATGGCTATTCCTGTGTGTATTCTGATGACTACCACGCGTCCCTGGACCTGACATCCAGACTCGCAAAAACCGGTCATGTTTTCGGCTATATCAATGCAGAATCCAGAGATGAGGCGGTGGGGCGCAACCGCAAAAAAGGCTTCGATGATGGCCTTAACCAGGCTGGACAGGAGCATGCGCCCCGCTACTATGCCGAGGCCGTCTTCTCTATGGAATCCGGCTACCAGATGGCCAAGAAGCTGTTCACCGACCATCCGGACATTGACACTCTTCTGTGCGCCACCGATACCATTGCCTCCGGCGCCCTGCGGTATTTCCACGAGCAGGAAATCCCGGTTCCGGAGCAGGTACAGATCGCCGGATTTGGTGATTCCTCCATTGCCAGGGCCACGACCCCCACATTGACCACAGCCCATTTTTTCTATGAAGAAGCAGGCAGCGAGGCCGGAAAAATCCTGTTGGACATGATGCAGGAAAAGGAACATCCACTGAACCGGGAACTGAAGCTTGGATTTTCCACGATTGTGCGGGCTTCCACACGGTAATTTCCACATTTTCCGTTCCATGGCGGCCATCCCCACTGGCCGCCTGGACGTTCGACTTTATTTTCCGCGGTTTCCCAGCTGCCAGAAGGCCACAGCGCTGGCGGCAGCCACATTTAAGGAATCCACGCCGTGGGACATGGGAATCCGGACCGTATAATCGCAGTTTGAGATGGTATCTGCGGCCAGTCCTTCCCCCTCAGTTCCCAGTACCACGGCCAGTTTTTCCAGTTCTTCCAGTACCGGATCATCGATCCGGCAGGAATCATCCCGCAGTGCCATAGCGGCAGTGCGAAAGCCCAGTTCATGAAGCTGCTCTGTCAGGTCGATCCCCGGTTTTAAAAAGGTCCATGGCACCTGGAACACCGTCCCCATACTGACCCGGACCGCCCTGCGGTACAGCGGATCGCTGCATCCTTCTGTCAACAGCACTGCATCCATATTCAAGGCTGCCGCCGAACGGAAAATGGCCCCCACATTGGTAGGATTTACCACATTTTCCAGTACCGCTACCCGGCGGGCGTTCTGGCAGACCTGCTCCACTGACGGATGTGGCGGGCGGTGCATCGCGCACAACAGCCCTCTGGTCAGCTTAAAACCGGTCAACTCTGTCAGCACCTCAAATGGTGCGGTAAAGACCGGGATATTTTTGCATATCTGATCACATCGCCCGATGATCTCCTTCGCCTGGTGTTCTACCTGACGGTCCTCCACCAGAATCGAGATCGGCTGACAGCCTCCATCCAATGCTCTTCCGATCACCAGCGGACTCTCCGCAATAAAGATCCCCTTCTCCGGCTCATGACGGTTTAATAACTGCCCTTCTGTATATCTGGCATAGATATCCAATTCCGGCGCATGAAAATCAGTAATTTCTATGATATTTGGCATTTTTCTCTCCTTTTTTCGCAATCATTCCCTGAAACGGCTTTTGCCGATGCTTCCTCTAGCATACCAAGTTCTCCCTATTCTGTCCAGCTTCTGCCCTCTTGACAAAAGTCCGATTTCAGACTATAATAGTCCGTGTTCGGACTTTTAAAATTGGAGGGAATCTATGCAACATACAAACAGCCTTTTTTTTCATTATCTATTGGAATATAATGCCATTTTTAAAGAAAATGATGTCATCTACCGCCGTATGGCAGCTCAGTTTGGCCTTTCTGACAGTGCCTTCTGGATTCTTTATTGTCTTCGTGAAAGTGCCACGCCGCTCACCCAAAAACAGCTTTGTGAATCCATTTACATGAGTAAGCAGACTATCAATTCTGCTTTAAAATCCCTGGAACGGAACGGTTTTATCACACTGGCCACCGGAAAAGACCGCAGGAGCAAATTCCTGGTCCTGACTGAAGCTGGACAGGAGCTGACAGCCCGGACGGTTGATCTGGTCATAGAACAGGAGCAGTTTGCCATCGCTTCCATGGGACAGGAATCCATGAAACAGTTCTTATCTTTATTCCGGCTCTATACCGATGCGTTAAAACAACATTTCCAGTCCATTGCCCCTGAATCCTCTGCTGGTGTCCAACAAAAGGAGAACTTTTATGAAAATTCAGTTATCTGATCACTTTACCTATCAACGGCTACTGCATTTCTGCCTGCCATCCATCGTCATGATGATCTTCACTTCCATCTACGGCGTGGTAGACGGGCTATTTGTATCCAACTTCGTAGGAAAAATCCCATTTGCAGCTATCAATCTGGTTATGCCCTTTATCATGATCCTGGGCGGCTTTGGTTTCATGATCGGTACTGGCGGCAGCGCCTGATCGCTAAAACCTTAGGTGAAGGCAGGCATGAGCTGGCCAACCGCTATTTTTCCATGCTGATCATCATGACTGTGATCCTGGGGTTTTTCTTAACCACCATCGGTATTGTATTTGCCCGCCGGGTCTCCATCCTCTTAGGTGCAACTGATGTTATGCTGGATGACTGTGTCATTTACCTGCGCACCGTCCTCTTATTTATCAGTCCCTTTATGCTGCAAAATGTATTCCAGAGCTTTCTGGTGACAGCCCAGAAGCCTCATGCCGGTCTGATCGTTACGATCATAGCGGGACTTACCAATATGAGCCTGGATGCCTTATTTATCGTTGTTTTCCGCTGGGGTGTTGCCGGTGCTGCCCTGGCAACAGGGATCAGCCAGTGTATCGGCGGTCTTCTGCCTCTGATCCTGTTCCTTGGGAAAAATGACAGTCTGCTCCATCTGGTGCCGACCCGCCTGGAATGGCGTCCATTTTTCTTATCCTGCACCAACGGCATGTCTGAGCTGATGGGTAATATCTCTTCCTCCATCGTCAGCATGCTTTACAATTTCCAGCTTCTGAACTATGCAGGGGAAAATGGAATTGCCGCTTATGGTGTTTTAATGTATGTCCAGTTTATTTTTATTGCCGTATTCTTCGGCTACACCATCGGTGTAGGCCCGGTCATAGGCTATCACTATGGAGCCGGGAACCATGCTGAGCTGAAAAATCTGCTCCGGAAAAGCCTGAAATTAAACATCATCACAGGCATTTCCATGACTATTCTGGCGAATCTTTTCGCCGGAGCATTATCCCGGATCTTCGTGGGCTATGACCCCGAGCTGTACGCCATGACCAAGTCCGCATTCCACATTTTCGCCCTGTCATTCCTGGTGTGTGGAATCAACATCTTTGCATCCGCATTTTTCACTGCATTAAACAATGGACTGGTGTCTGCAGTAATCTCCTTCCTGCGTACCCTGGTATTCCAGGTGGGCTCCGTCCTGATTCTCCCTGCCTTTTTAGGGCTGACCGGAATCTGGCTGTCCAATACCTTTGCCGACCTGATGGCGATGTTGATCTCTATCATTTTCCTGGTGGCAATGCGGAAACGGTATCATTACGCATAATACAGAAAGTCAATGAGCCTATGGTTCTCATTGACTTTCTTATTTTTATGTTTTAAAATAGTTGCATAAGCAACAGTTGTTATTGCAACTATCTAAAAAGGAGGCGTCTCTATTTTGGAAAAACACATCGGAGACTTCATGCGGATCGTGCGGTGCACCAACTATTTCCGGACCCAGAAAATGGCAGATTCCGGAATTACCGGAATCCAATGCACCTATCTTCTTTGCATCAACCGGACACCTGGTATTTCCCAGGAACAGCTGGCTTCCCAGCTTTACAAGGATAAAAGCGTCATTGCCAGACACCTGGCTTCTCTGGAATCCAACGGCTATATCCACCGGGAGCCGGATCCGAAAGACCGGCGGGTCCAAAAACTATATCTGACCGCCAAGGCCGAGGAGCTGCTTCCCAGAATCAGAGAAGTCTTCCATGAATGGAACCAGGTTTTATATGACGGATTTTCGGATGAAGAGATCCTGCTGCTCAGTTCCATGCTGCGCAGGCTTTATTCGAATGCGGAACTGGCTCTTGGACATCCGGAACATCTGGCGGAACGCTGTCCGGCTCCGGAACAGGCCCCTCCTGCCGCTTCCAGAAAGGAGACCGGTACATGAAACGCCTTGCCATTTACCTTCATCCCTATCTTGGCCGCATAGGGCTTGGATTTACCATTAAATTCATGGGAACGCTGCTGGATCTGATGATCCCGTGGATGCTCTCCACCATCATTGATGAAGTGATCCCCACCGGAGAATTTCAACGGGTTCTGTTATGGGGCTGTATGATGCTCCTCTGTTCTGCGGCTGTTTTTGCCTTCAATGTGATCCCAAACCGTATGGCCTCAGCCGTGGCGAGGGATGTAACGGAGGAAGTCCGCCGGGACCTTTACCAGAAAGCCACCCTGCTTTCCTGCGCCCAGATGGACCGCATCACCATTCCTTCTGTGATCTCCCGTCTGACCACAGACACCTACAACCTGCACCGGATGATCGGCATGATGCAGAGGCTGGGCGTCCGGGCCCCGATCCTGCTGCTTGGCGGCCTGATCGTCACCATGAGCATGGAACCCAGGCTTGGCGCCGTCCTGCTTGCCATGCTGCCGTTTATGGGGCTTACCATCTGGCTGATCCTGCGCAAAGGAATCCCCATGTACAGTGTCACCCAGAAAAAGGTGGACCGGATGATCCAGGTGGTCCGGGAAAGTGTCACCGGTATCCGTATCATCAAAGCCTTATCAAAGACAGATTATGAATCCGGTCGTTTTGACAAGATCAGCAAAGACCTGTCTGACCAGGAACAGACAGCCAGCATCACTATGGCCACCACCAATCCGCTGATGAACCTGTACTTAAACAGTGGTCTGGTGATCGTCATTTTGCTTGGCGCTTACATGGTATATTCCGGGACCACCCAGATCGGCCGGATCATCGCTTTTCAGAGCTATTTTACCATCATCTTAAATGCTGTGATCTCCATCTCCAGAATGTTCGTGATCTATTCCAAAGGCTCTGCGTCTGCCGACCGGATCCAGGAAATCCTGGAATTGCCAGAAGAGCTTCAGACCATTCCCGGTGATCCTGAAAAGGATCCGAAGGCAGCACCTGATGAATTTCTGGCCTTCGATCACGTCAGTTTTTCCTATCTTGGACAGAAAGATAATTTAACCAATATCAGCTTTACCCTGAAACGCGGAGAAAGCCTTGGCATCATCGGCGCCACGGGAAGCGGCAAATCTACCATCGTCCATCTGCTGCTGCGGCTCTATGACGTAACAGCAGGCCAGATCCGGTTAAATGGTACCGATATCCGCAAGATCCCGACGGAAACCCTGCACCAGGCATTCGGTATCGTATTCCAGTCCGATGTTCTTTTTGCCGATACCATAGCGGAAAATATCCGGTTTGGCCGGGAATTGACAGATGAACAGTTAAAAATGGCAGCCAGATATGCCCAGGCAGAAGAATTTATTTCCACGAAGGAAGATCGATTTGCATTCCAGCTAAGCAGCCGTGGCAGCAATTTATCCGGTGGTCAGAAGCAGCGGCTTTTGATCGCCCGCGCCCTGGCCGGCAACTCTCCGATCCTGGTTCTGGATGACTCATCCTCTGCCTTAGACTATAAAACCGACGCTTCTCTCAGACAGGCGATCCGCGATCATATGGAGAATACCACTTCCATCATCATTGCCCAGCGCATCAGCTCCATCATGCAGTCTGATCACATCCTGGTGTTAGATCATGGCAGCTGTATCGGATATGGAACCCACGAAGAACTGATCCGTACCTGCCGCATCTATCAGGAAATCGCCCAGAGCCAGTTAAATGCCGACAGCCCCGATGCCTGTCCTGCCGCTAATGATCAGACCATCAGAAAGGAGGTCCTGTCATGAACGCCAACCGGATTATGGGCGGTGGTCCCGCATTCCAGAAAGGGATCGCGGACAAGCCTAAAATGAAGACCACCCAGATCTTAAAACGCCTGTGGAAGTACTTATATCATTTCAAATGGTTTCTGTTTCTGGCTCTTTTTATGACTCTTACCAGCAACATCCTGGCTTTGACAGGTCCCAAGCTTTCTGGTATGGCCGTCGATGCCATCCACGGAAAAGGCAATGTGGAATTTCCAAAGGTCTTTTTCTACTGTGGTATGATGCTTGCCTGCTACGGAATCTCTGCTCTGTTTGAATGGCTGCTGTCCCGGACTTTGATCCGCCTCAGCCAGAAGATCGTCCAGCAGATGCGTTCGGACGTATTCCGCCATCTGATGACTCTCCCGGTCAGTTTTTTTGACCAGCACCAGACCGGCGATATCATCAGCCACATTTCCTATGATATTGATACCATCAACACTTCCATGTCCCAGGATCTGGTCCAGACCTGCTCCAGTACCATCGTGATCTTCGGTTCCCTGATCATGATGCTGCGGATCAATCCGCTTCTGGTCCTGGTATTCGCTTTTACCGTGCCGCTGTCTTTTTTCCTGACCAGCCATCTGGCCGGACTGGCCCGCCCTGTTTTCAGCCGGCGTTCTGCGAAAATTGGGGAATTAAACGGTTATACAGAGGAATCGATTTCCGGACATAAGACCGTGAAGGCCTATCATCAGGAAGACACCATGAACGCACGTTTCCAGTTAAAAAACACCGATGCCTGCAACGCTTATTACCAGGCGGATTACACCTCTGCGCCTATGGGACCGGCTGTTAATTTTATGAACAACCTGTCTCTGTCCCTGATCTCTGTATTTGGCGCACTTCTGTATCTGTTTGGAGGGCGTTTCACCCTAACCTTAGGAGAATTATCCTCGTTTGTTCTGTATTCCAGGAAATTTTCCGGCCCGATCAATGAGCTGGCTAACGTCATCAGCGAACTGCAGTCTTCTCTGGCTGCAGCGGAACGGGTATTTGTGCTTCTGGATACCAGACCAGAGCCGGAAGACGCGGCCGATGCCAAAGAACTACATGTCCATGAGGGCGCAGTTGCCATGGAGCACATTCATTTTGGTTACCAGCCGGAGAAACCGATCATCCATGACTTGTCTTTAAAAGCAGCTGGCGGGTCCCTGACCGCCATCGTAGGACCTACCGGAGCAGGAAAGACCACCCTGATCAACCTTTTGATGCGGTTTTATGATCCGCAGAGTGGAAGCATTTCCATCGATGGCACACCGATCAGACAGGTAACACGAAAGAGCCTGCGTCTGGCTTATGCCATGGTTTTACAGGATACCTGGCTTTTTACGGGAACGATCCGGGAAAATATCGCCTATGGGCGTCCGGAAGCAACCTTAGAACAGGTGGAAGAGGCTGCAAAAGCAGCACATATCCACGAATTCATCAGTTCTCTGCCACAGGGCTATGATACGCTGCTGACAGAAGCGGGAATTAATATTTCCCAGGGACAGAAGCAGCTGATGACCATTGCGAGGGCCATGCTTTTGAATGCACAGATGCTGATCCTGGATGAGGCCACCAGCAATGTAGATACCCGGACGGAGATCCAGATCCAGTCAGCCATGCGGAGACTGATGGCAGGGAAAACCTGTTTTGTAATCGCGCACCGGTTATCAACCATTCAGAACGCAGATCGTATTCTTGTTGTAAAAGATGGGGATATTATTGAGCAGGGAACCCATAAGGAATTACTGAAGAAAAATGGATTTTATGCGAAATTGTTTTATTCGCAGTTTGCTTAAGATGATTCTAGTCCAGGAAACGGCTCCCATCATGGATCAGAAAACATCCATGATGGGAGCCGTTTGTCTGCGGTACTGGATTACTTGTTTAATGGGCTTAACACGATCTGGCCGCTCTTTCTGGTCTGTTTCATATCCAGGATTCTCTGATTACGAGATCCCCGGAATTTCAGACGGATATCCTTTTCTTCCAGAACAAAAGGACCGTCAATGAGGATATCGGTCTGATCTAAGATCTGGTCGGTGTAATCGGTATACTTTCTGCCGCCCGGTACCAGATCACGGTCATAGACAAAACCGGTATAGATCCAGATATTCTTCTCCGGCAGTTCCCGGCGGACACGATTGATCAGTCCTGCTACCTCCGGCTGGTTTTCAGGTTCAAAGGGTTCTCCACCCAGAATGGTCATGCCATCGTAGAATGGTTTGGCTAAAGTGTCTATAAAGAACTGCTCCAGTTCTGGAGTCCACAGGTTCCCATAGTTAAAATCCCAGGTCTGCTCGTTAAAACAGCCTTTGCACCGGTTGGTGCAGCCGCTGACGAACAGGCTTAAGCGGATCCCTACTCCATTGGCGCAGTCCGCCTGCATGATCTCTCCTACATGCATCTTATTTTCCTCCCTCTAATACAAGAAAGAATGTGCCTTGGCACATTCTCGCGCCGAGCGCGGTCGCTTGCGACATATTCCTTCTTCGCGCGAGTGCGCATCCCGCGGAGCGTTTTTATGTCATAGGACGAAGTTTCCTATGACATAAAAAGAATCCTGCTTGCAGGATTCTCCGCCTGCGGCGGGTCGCTTTAGCGGCACTCTTCCACTCTGCCGCAGTGCGATCCTTAGCGACATTCTTCCACTCCGCCACAGTGCGATCCCGCGGAGCGTTTTTGTGTCATAGGCGAAGTTTCCTATGACACAAGAATGCCGCCGCTTTTGACTGCGACGGCATTCTTTTTTATGTGTCCTGTCGTTTTAGTTCTGATGTGCCAGCTCGGAAGCCTCCTGGAAGGTACTGTTGGACATATGGAGCACTCGGTCCCGGATCTCCTGGGTTCTTCCCTGATTCCAGAACTGGGTTCCGATATAGCCGCAGGTACGTCTGGCAACGAATAACTGCTCCTGGTCGCGGCATCCGCAGTTTGGACACTCCCATACCAGCTTGCCGTTTGGCTCGGTGATGATCTTGATCTCACCGTCATAGCCGCAGTGCTCGCAGTAGTCGCTCTTGGTGTTCAGCTCTGCGTATACGATGTTATCGTAAATAAACTTCATCACAGACAGCACTGCCTCGATGTTGTTCTGCAGGTTTGGAACCTCCACGTAGCTGATTGCGCCGCCAGGGGACAGCTTCTGGAATTCTGCCTCGAATTTCAGCTTGCTGAAGGCATCAATATGCTCGGTTACGTGTACATGATAGCTGTTGGTGATATAATTCTTATCTGTTACACCTGGAATGACACCAAAACGCTTCTGTAAGCATTTGGCAAATTTATAAGTGGTAGACTCCATCGGAGTGCCATATACGGAATAACTGATGTTCTCAGCAGCTTTCCATTCATTGCACTTGTCATTCAGCTTCTGCATCACTTCCAGAGCGAACTTCTGGCCTTCCGGAGAAGTGTGGGTCTTGCCAAGCATTCTCACGCACATCTCACATAAACCAGCATATCCCAGGGAAATGGTGGAATAGCCGTTAAATAACAGTTTGTCGATGGTCTCACCCTTTTTCAGTCTTGCTAAGGCGCCGTGCTGCCACAGGATCGGAGCCACATCGGAGGTGGTTCCTAACAGTCTCTCATGACGGCATCTTAAAGCACGATGGCACAGTTCCAGACGCTCCTCTAAGATATCCCAGAATTTCTCCATATCGCCCTCAGAAGAACACGCCACATCGACTAAGTTGATGGTGACAACGCCCTGGTTGAAACGGCCATAGTATTTTCTGGATCCGTCCGGATTTCTCTGACTGTCTTCCACCGTCGGGAAAGAACGGCAGCCCATGCACGGATACACATCACCCTTCTTTAACTGGCGCATAACCTTGGCAGAAATGTAATCCGGAACCATACGTTTCGCGGTACACTCCGCTGCCAGCCTGGTCAGATACCAGTATTTGGAATCCTCGGTGATATTATCCTCATCCAGCACATAGATCAGCTTCGGGAATGCCGGTGTGATCCAGATGCCCTTCTCATTCTTCACGCCCTGCATTCTCTGGCGCAGCGCCTCCTCGATGATCAGCGCCAGGTCATCTCTGGTCTGCCCCTCCGGAACCTCGTCCAGATACATGAACATGGTCACGAACGGAGCCTGGCCGTTACAGGTCATCAGAGTGATCAGCTGATACTGGATGGTCTGGATACCGCTCTGGACCTCAGTTCTCAAACGCTTCTCCACAACCTTATTTACGATCTCCTCATCCAGGGAATCGCCGCATTCGGTACGCTCCTCGATCACCGCCTTACGGATCTTCTGGCGGCTGATATCCACAAATGGAGCCAGGTGGGACAGCGTAAAGGACTGTCCGCCGTACTGGTTGCTGGCTACCTGGGCAACGATCTGGGTGGTAACGTTGCAGGCAGTAAAGAAGCTGTGCGGCTTCTCGATCATGGTCTCGCTGATGACCGTACCATTCTGCAGCATATCCTCTAAGTTGATCAGATCGCAGTTATGCTCTTTCTGTGCGAAATAATCAGAATCATGAAAATGAATAATACCTTCTTCATGGGCTTTTACAATCTCCTCTGGAAGCAGGATACGCATAGTCAGATCCTTGCTGACCTCACCAGCCATGTAGTCACGCTGGGTAGAGTTGATCACCGGGTTCTTGTTAGAATTCTCCTGCTTTACTTCTTCGTTCAGCTGGTCGATCAGGGCCAGAATTCCATTATCGGTGGTGTTGGACTTGCGGGACAGCTCTCTCTTATAGCGGTAACGCACATACTTCTGTGCTACCTCGTATCCACGCATCTCCATAATGCTGGTCTCGACGATATCCTGGATATCCTCTACATGGATCGCATGGGTCATGCCTGCGATCTTGTCAGCTACATTCTCCGCTACCGCCTTGATCTGGTACGGATTCATCTGATGCAGCTTATCTGTCTCTTCATTGGCAGCGTTGATCGCATTGACGATCTTATGCAGGTCAAAGTCCACTTCTTCCCCGCTTCGCTTGATCACTCGTTTGTGTAACTCTTCCATCCCGTAAACTCCCTTCAGAAATCACAAAAATCAACTATCGTGCAAATACAAAATATCTTGTGTTTTATGTAATCCTAGATACTATATCTAGTGTGGTTACAACGTGCATTTTCAATTATAGGGAGCCTGGAATGAAAAGTCAATAGGTTCTTCTGCTTTTCTTTCAAGACATTTCTTCGAACATACTTTCGATACCAAAAAGATGGCTTAGATGCTGGATTTTACGAATTTTTCAGTTTTTTCTGTCTCCGGGCCGTCTCCAAAAGAATTTTATTTCCCTGGTTTATGGTTCCAAAATGTGTCAGACAACAGATCACCTCCGGGCATTGTTCCATACACAAAAGTGCCTTTTTTCGTGTTTCTTCCCGGATGGGCTCAAATGCCTCTTCCACAATCACTTGTGCCGCGCTGTATTTTGCCGCCTCATAATCGATGTCATGCTCATGAAGGACCCCTGTGGCAAACGGAATCTCCAGCCGCGCCAATTTCCGGTACACTGCCAGGCCGCTCCCACCTCCACCGATGACAAAAACCTGGGGGGCTGCTTTCGCAGCTGGTAACTCCATGGCTCCAAATGCTTCATGGTAGGAGCCTTCTGTAACGTTGTAAAGGCAGTTTATATACTCGTCCGTAAAAATATCCTCCGGCATCCCGATCCGGTCAACACGGCCCTCACAGACGGTCATGACCCGGTCAGAGATCTTCTGGGCCAGATCCAATTCGTGGAGAGACATGACCACCGCCATGTTCCGTTCCCGCACCAGTTTTCTCAAGACCGTCAGAAATTCCAGCTTATGCTTCACATCCAGATACGAAGTCGGCTCATCTAAGATGATCAGCTCCGGTTCCTGGCAGATGGCTCTGGCCAGAAGGATCTTCTGACGCTGGCCATCGCTGATGGCAGCAAAATCCCTTTCTTTTAATTCTTCCCCACTGACCAGGGCTAAGGCCTCGTCCACCTTTTCCAGGTCTTCTTTTCCCGGGATCCCCAGCCAGCCGGTGTAGGGATAGCGGCCGGAAGCCACCACCTCCCCGCAGGTCATATATTCAGTCTCCATCCGCCCGGTCAGAACCACCGCCTGTTTTCTTGCCAGTTCTTTCCCGGACATCTGCCCCATCTCCCGGCCATCTACCCAGACACTTCCTCCAAGGATTGCCAGCTGTCTGGTGATGCTCTTGAAAATAGTGGATTTTCCTGCGCCATTGGGACCGATCAGCGTCAGGATCTCCCCCTTTTCCACTTCCATACGGATATTTTTGATCAATGGTCTTCCACCATAGCCTACGGTCATCTGATCCGTGTAAAAATAAAATTTCCGTTCCACGCTTACCTGCCTCCTTTCCGTCGGTCTACCATCAGCCAGATCACCACCGGAGCACCAAATAATGCCGTCACGGAGCTGATGCTTAACTCCACCGGAGCAAATACCGTCCTGGCGATCATATCGCATAGCAGGCATACCAGAGCGCCTCCCAGGAAACATCCGGGGATCAGGATCAGTGGCCTGGAGCTTCGAAACAGTCCTTTTATCAGATGGGGCACTGCGATCCCCACAAAGGAGATCGGTCCCGCAAATGCTGTCACACAGGCGGAAAGCAGACTGGAAAGCAGGATCAGCCCTGCCCGGAAAAGACGGATATTGACCCCCATGCTTCTTGCATAGTTTTCCCCAAGCTGGTAAGCGCCGATCTGCTTGGACATGGCAAATACCAGCAAAACTGCTGCTGCCACAAGCCCGCTCATCACCTGCACCTGCTCCCAGCTGATACCGGAAAAACTGCCTAATGACCAATTGTGAAGGTTTACGATGTTGGAATCATCGGCAAATGTCACCACAAAGTCCGTCACAGCCGAACAGATATAACTGATCATGACACCGCAGACCACCAGCATGGACATCTGGTTCACTTTTCTTGCGGCCAGCAGCACGAAGCCCATGGAGAGCATGGAACCGGCAAATGCCGCTGCTACCATAGCCCAGGAACCAATGGCCATGCCTCTGCCTAAAAACCAGATCATCACCAGTGCCACAAAAAGTTTAGCGCCGGAAGAAATTCCCAGCACAAAGGGGCCCGCGATCGGGTTGGAAAAAAAAGTCTGAAGAAGGAAGCCGGACACTGCCAGTGCGCCTCCTAAAATCACTGCCGCACAGATCCTTGGAAAACGGATCTGCCATACGATGACACCTGCTGTCTCTTCCCGGCCCGCACCAAACAGGATTTCCGCCACCTGGCGTACCGTTAAGGGGACACTGCCGGAATTGATGTTCCAGACCACCAGCGCCGCCAGCAGCAGGAGCATGGCTGCAAATACCATACAGTAGCGGACGCTTTCTTTTATGGCTGTTTTCTGTGATTTTTCTGCTGACATGGATCCATTTCTCCTTCTCTTCTTGATCTTATGTGCCGGGCTGTCTGGTGAAGTCGAACGTCCGGGAGAATTGGCGCGTGGTTCTGGTCAGCGTATGCTGACATGTTCTTTACAGAATCACTGTGCATCCCCGCGGAGCATTTATCTCCGCGGAGCATTCACCTCAGCGGGAACAAATAGGTCATCCCATCCTCTTCTCCCAGGAACATCCGGTGCATATCCCCGATCAGATCCGCCACGCCCATGACCTGCTGGAAGGTCTGGCTGGACGTGCACCATACATGTCCCTCTTTTACCGCCTTAAAATCCTTCAGCAGCGGACTTTTTATAAACAGATCATCCAGGTTCTGGATCTCACCGTAAATGGTACTGTTGTAGATCAGGTAATCGGCGTCTTTGGCAGAAGCGTAAAACTCCTCCATCTGCATATTGACCGTAGATAAGGCGCTGTCCGGGTCACCCAGATCCGAAAACAGGTACTCACCGCCTGCCATCCGGATCATCTTACTGATGTAATCACCGGATTTACGGACATTGGCATAGCCTTTCGGGTTGATATAGAAAAACACCGCCGTTGGCCGTTCTTCCGTCTGGTCTGCGTCCAGACCAGCGTCTGTACTTCCGTTCTGGTTCTGGCTATTATCTGCATTCTGATTGTCCTCCGGATTCTGACTCTGTGTCTGCTCCCGGTTCAGTTCTTCTTTCAAAGTCTCAACCTTTTCGTTATACAAAGCTTCTGACTCATCTTCTTTCCCCAGCAGTGCGCCGTAGAATTTCACCCACTCCATCCGTCCCAAAGGCTCCGGCTCGTAACTGGACCGCTCCACGATCACCGGGATCCCGATCTGCTCCAGTTTTTCTTTCACCTCCGGGTTATGAAGAAGCATGGTATTTTCAATAGCAAGACGGCACTGCTCTGACAGAAGCAGTTCATAATCCGGCTGGCTGTATTTGCCAGCGAAGATCAGGCTGCCCTCTCTCATGGCTTCCCTGGCCGCCTCTATATACCAGCCGTCCTCCTTGACTCCAGAAAGCCGCAGACTGTCCATGGCATCCAGGGATGCGAAAAAGTCCATAGCTGCTGTAGAAGCCAGGTAAATGTGGTCTAAGGGCTGTTCCAATACGATCGCATGGTCTGGAAGTGTCTCTGGAACCGAATTTCCTTCCGGGATCACCACGACCGGGTCTCCCTGGTCGATGGTCAGGAGACTGCAGCCATCGCTGTCCTTTGTGATGGTGAATTTCCTGGCATATTCCAGCTGCACCGGGATGTCAAAAACCCCGTGGCCTTCTGCTCCTGCCCCGGTCTGCGCCTGTGCGGCAACTCCTGTTTCATTCTGTTCCTGTGCGGCAGATCCCATTTCATTCTGTTCCTGTGTAACTGTTTCCGTTTCCTTCTGTACCTGGCAGGCGGACAGTCCCAACACAGTGATAATTGCCGCTGCCGTAAAAATCTGTCTCTTCATCGTTTATTACTCTGCCTTTTTGATGGTTGCAGAATCAAAGAATAACGTGTAATCAATCTCATGCGGCGTGCTCATGGCTACCGTATCTGCCGCGATCTGCATCCGGTAATCAAAACCATCTACCGGGATCTCAAAGGCAGAATTACCTTCGGTATTGACCGGCTCATATTTCTCTTCTCCGATCCGCACATAATCGTAATTCGGGCTGCTGAAAATGATCTCCGCTGTCGCTTCCCCCTGTTTTACGGTGATTTTCGCTGGAGATTCCACAGAAGCACGTCCAGAACCGCCCTCTAAGACCACATCTGCCTCATAAATACCATCCTCCAACGCCAGATCCGAAATTGTGGTCATCTTCACATCCACTGACACCGCATCTCCCAGGGAAGAAGCTAAAAATGCCAGCTTCCGGTCATACCATTTCTCTTTTTTCTTGCTGAACGCCGCGCAGTCAATGGCCTCGTCTAAGGCTTTTACCGGAATCTCGAAGGTACATTTGCCATCTGCGTCTACCGCCTGGATATAAGCGCTTTCGTCGGCCTTCACCGCTTCTTCCCCGGTTCCCATAAACAACTGGGAATACCCGGTTCCGCTCATAGTCAGAACGGCTGTCATTTCCCCATCCTTCACTGTCAGCCGGCAGTCGGTGATCTTAAACATGGAAGAGCTGCTCTTCACTTCCACATCATACTCACCGTCTTTTACCTGGTCTCCGGCGATCGGCACCATCCAGTCCTCGACTACTTCCTCCGGTGCTACGGTCTCACCCTCTCCTGCAGTCTGTCCATCTGCCGCGGACGTTTCCGTTCCCGCGATTCCAGCTCCACCGTCAGCTGTAGACGTCTCCATCCCTGATCCTGTTTCATCCCCGTGAGCCGTCGTCTGTACAGATGCCGTTCCCTCAGCTGGGGTTTCTGTTGTTTCTTTACCACCACAGCCATTTAACTGGGCTGCTGTTAACAGCGCTAATAATACCAAAGCTGCTTTCTTTCTTGTTTTTCTCATAATCAATCTCCTCATGCTGCAAAATCTTTCTGTTTACACTCTGACCTATGACACAAGAAAAGACTGCCAGACAACACCTCTCCGACAGTCTTTTCTTGTTACTGTTCACACGTTACACAAACAGCCATTTCTTTTGTTCTATTCTGCATAACGCTTTCGTGTCCGTAAACCGGCCTTTCATTACTTCAGGCTGTCGATAGCTGCCTTTGCATGCTCTACATATAACTGCTGGATCTCTGGAAGCTCGCCAAGTCCTCTTACCAGACAGGTTACCTCATAACCGGCCTTTTCAAACTCAGTCTTCCAGCTTCCATCCTCATCGCCAGCCATATCGTTATTGGCATGGTCTCCTGCAACCACCATCAGAGGCTCTAATACGACTTTCTTGTACTCTTTCTCGCCAACTGCCTTTAAGACATCCTCTAAGGATGGCTCTGCCTCTACGGTACCTACATAGTAGTTCTCAAAACCCTCATCGCTTAATACCTGCTGCATCTTTGCGTATACCTGGTTAGACTCCGCCTCGGTTCCGTGACCCATAAAGCAGATGGCTGTCTCACCGTCATCATACTCCTTGGTTGCGTCAGTGATTGCTTTTGCAACTGCCTTGAAGTCCTCGTCAGAGGTTAACAGCGGCTCGCCAAGAACCACATTCTCAAATGCGTCTGCATACTCTGCCAGCTCATTAGAAAGATCCGTATATTCCAGACCATTCATCAGATGGGTCGGCTGTACCACTAAATTCTTTACGCCATTATCAACGGCACGGTTTAATGCCTCGCCTACGTTGTCGATGGTCACATCATCACGGCGTTTTACATGGTCGATGATGATCTGGCTGGTGAAGCCACGTCTCACGCTATAATCTGGAAATGCCTCCTCCATGGCGTTCTCGATGGCGCCGATGGTCAGTCTGCGGCTGTCATTGTAGCTGGTTCCGAAGCTGACTACCAGCAACTCGTTGTCGCCAATTTCGTCCTGGTTTCTTGTATTATCCATCGATGCGTCTCCGGTATCCTCTTCTTCCTCTGCCTCTGTTTCTGCTTCCGTTGCTGCTTCTGTGGTGGTCTCCGCCTCAGTCGCTGCCTCTGTTGCTGCCGTGGTCTCTGCTGCAGTGGTTGTCTCAGCTGCTTTTCCGGAACATCCGGCAAGCAGGGATGCGGTCAGAGCCGCACACATCATGGTTCCTAATAACTTCTTTCTCATAGTTTCCTCCTGAAATTTTAGGGAAATGCTCCCCATTTTTTGAAAATGCGGATAAATTTGATCATTGGAGGATTGTTTGCCGATCGCAGATGAAAAAAACCACTTACCCTAAGATAAATGGTTTTCGTGTATACAAAATTCACTGCTTTTACAACCAATTACTCGTGGTACGGGCATCTGCCGCCCCATCAAACAGGCAGGTCTCCTGACTTATAGATCTTCACACTTGGCGGCCTTCCCAGTTTCCCAGTGACCCATCTGCTTCCGGCTGTCCGCCAGAATCAGTGCCTTGCACTCCCTAAATACAGTGACGAGTTCGCACAGGATTCACACCTGTTTCTCTTTTCACCGGATCCATCTTCCCAAAAGATTTCTCCGACACCTGTTTCCTTATCCGATTTCCTTCCTATACCATAAAGCAAGCCAGGCAAAAAATCAACCATTTTTTGCCTGGCTCCCATATTTGTTACTGTTCACGCGTTGCGCAAACAGCCCATATTTCCTTACAGCAGATGTGCTCTTAATTCTTCTCCGCTCTGTGCAGACAGGTAAGCCGGTGCAATATCAAATACCGTTTTGCAGCCGGTCATGCCTTCCTTATTCATGCGGTATGCAGCTCTTGCGTATGCCGCGATCACTGCTCCCGTAAACTCTGGGTTAGAATCCAGCTTTAAGCTGTACTCTACTACGTGTTTGTGCTCCCGATCCATTCCAGTCACACCGGTACGGATCACGCTGCCGCCGTGTGGAAGCTTGTTGTGATCACGTTTCATGGTCTCCTCATCAATGAATGTTACGGTTGTATCATAATCAGAGAAGTAGTTTGGCATGGTCTTGATCTCGTTCTCGATTCTTGCCAGATCTGCGCCCTCCTCAGCCACTACATAGCACTCTCTGGTGTGCTTCTGTCTGGTGGTCAGTTCCGGATTCTTGCCTGCTCTTACGGCCTCTACTGCCTCTGGAACCGGAACGGTGTACTGTCTTGCGTCTTTTACACCGGCGATACGGCGGATAGCGTCAGAATGTCCCTGGCTGACACCTCTGCCCCAGAAGGTATAATCACTGCCCTCTGGCAGAATTGCGTTGGCATACAGACGGTTTAAAGAAAACATACCTGGATCCCATCCACAGGAAATGATACCGACTTTACCGGTTTTCTTTGCCGCTGCGTCTACCGCTGCGAAATGCTCCGGAATTCTTGCGTGGGTATCAAAGCTGTCCACCACATTGTACAGCTCTGCGTACTTTGGTGTCTGTACCGGAAGGTCTGTTGCGCTTCCACCGCACAGTACCAGCACATCGATCTGATCCTGCATATGCTCTAACTCCTCAGCAGCCAGAACCTTTACACCTGCGGTTCTCACTTTTACATTTTCCGGGTTACGACGGGTAAATACCGCAGTCAGCTCCAGGTCTGGATTCTGCCCGATTGCGCTTTCTACGCCCTTTCCAAGATTACCATATCCTAATATACCAATACGAATGCTCATCTTTCTGCTCCTTTATTTTATTAGCAAATTTATGTGCCATAGTATAACACGCTTTTTTCCCTTGTGTAAATATGATTTTTGCTTTATGATAAGAAAAACATGAATGAACCATCGATAAGGAGATTTTAATATATGAGTTTCAACCCTTTAAAGCTGATGCAGTTAAAAACCGCATGGCAAAGTTTCACCATGCGTCATCCCAAGTTCCCGTTATTCTGGAAAACGGTCTACAGACAGGGACTGGTGGAAGGAACCGTTCTGGAATTCAAGGTCACTACGCCGGATGGTAACGTGTTAACTTCTAATATGAAGGTATCCCAGGCAGATTTGGATCTGTTGAAGCAGATCCAGGACAGTTTTTCATAGGCTGCGGCGCCGGGGCTCTATACCTCCCGCACCGCCTCCTTCATGGATCTTACATAAACACCCACCTGCTCCGGCGTGGAGATGCCGAAACCGATGGCACAGGGCACCTTGGCGCTCTGGCGGATCAATGCCACAATGGAATCCAGATCTGGATCCCCACAGGTGATAAATGGAATAAATCTTTGCTATGAATTTCTATTAGTCAATCTTCTATCATCTTGACATTTTGCATTTCTCTGCTATAATCCTGTTATAAATAGTTCGTTTTTGAACTTTTACTTTTTGAACTACCTGCAGAAAGGAGGATTCTCCTATGTTTCAGGCAACCGAATATCTGCAGACCATGCGGCGCATCAGCAAATTCCATGACGAGTGCATCCAACGCATCTGCGAGCAGCATGGCCTTACGAAGATGGAAGCCACCATTATTACATTTTTGAAAAATAATCCCGGTCTTGACACTGCGGCAGACATGGCCGAACTGCGGGCGCTTTCCAAAAGCCACATTTCCCAGGCGGTAGAAAGCTTGTGCCAGAAAGGGCTGCTTGCCAGAACACCGGACCGGGCTGACCGCAGGAAGATGCATCTGTCCCTGTTGCCGCCAGCCGGTCCCATCACCGAATCCATTGACCAGCTCCAGGACAGTTTCGGCCACAGGATCTTTCAGGGCTTCAGCGAATCCGACTTAGAGACATTTTCCAGGCTGAACCGGCAGATCATCGAAAATGTAAAACAGGCCGCCGGTCATTCTGACCTGGAAGCACATCACGAACCATCCAGAAAAGAGGAACTTTTATGAACAAGAACGACAAAGATTTTCTGGGGACTGCCCCCATTGGGAAGCTACTGTTAAGTCTGGCACTTCCTACCATTACCGCACAGTTGATCAACATGCTTTATAACATTGTAGACCGGATCTACATCGGCCACATCCCAGAAGCCGGCGCCCTGGCGCTGACAGGCGTGGGGGTATGCATGCCGCTGATCCTGATCGTATCCGCTTTTGCAGCCTTAGTGGGAAGCGGCGGTGCGCCAAGAGCTTCTATCCTCATGGGTAAACAGGAGCATGATCAGGCAGAACAGATCCTGGGCAACTGTTTCGCCCTGCTGTTTTTGATCTCTATCGTTCTGACCGTGATTCTTCTGGCATGGAACCGCCCGATCCTTCTGGCATTCGGCGCCAGTGAAAATACCATCGGTTACGCGACCGATTACATGAACATCTACGCCATCGGAACCATTTTCGTCCAGATGACACTTGGAATGAATATGTTCATCACCACACAGGGATATGCGAAAACCGGTATGCTCTCTGTACTGATCGGAGCCGTGATCAACATCATCCTGGACCCGATCTTTATCTTCGCTATGGGCATGGGCGTAAAGGGCGGTGCACTGGCAACCGTGATCTCCCAGGCGGTCTCCTGTGTCTGGGTCATTTCCTTCCTCTGCGGAAAAAAGACCCAGCTGCAGTTAAAGGTATCCAATATGAAGATGAAAAAGTCAGTCATTCTTCCCTGTGTTGCCCTGGGCACCGCTACGTTTGTCATGCAGGCCAGCGAGAGCATCATTTCCGTCTGCTTTAACTCGTCTCTGTTAAAATACGGCGGCGATGTGGCAGTCGGCGCTATGACCATCCTGACCAGTGTCATGCAGTTTGCCATGCTGCCAATGCAGGGGATCGGACAGGGTGCTCAGCCGATCATGAGCTTCAACTATGGCGCTGGAAAGATCGACCGTGTAAAGAAGGCGTTCTGGCTGTTGTTAAAGGTCACCTTCTCTTACTCTACCCTGATCTGGCTGGCTGTGATGATCTTCCCACAGGTATTTGTGGGGCTGTTCACCTCTGATGCCACCCTTCTGGTATTTACCAAAACCGCCCTCCGCATTTACATGGCATGTGTTTTCCTTATGGGCATCCAGATCGCCTGCCAGATGGCATTTACCTCCATCGGCTGTGCCAAGGAGTCCATCCTCGTGGCGGTTACCCGTAAATTTATCCTGCTGATCCCATTGATCTACATCGTTCCTCTGATCTGGAGATCCAATCAGACGCTTGCGGTGTATTTAGCTGAGCCGATTGCAGACTTCTTCGCTGTATCCTTTACGGTGATCCTGTTCAGCATACAATTCAAAAAAGCACTGGAGAAAGCCCCGGAATCTTCTGCCCAGGCGTAATCCAATAACTCCCCAACACTGCTCTTTTCAAGGGCAGTGTTTTTTTATCTCCCTCTTGTTCTTTTCTCTTCTTTGCGATAAAGTAGTAAACAGCGTCTGACTGTTCCATCCGATACAGCTACGACAAACTTTCATTTACTTACGAGGAGAAAACATATGAAAACTCAAGAAAATCTGCCGTTATTCCGCGGCGAGCTGGCCCTGCTTTTGGCAGTGCTGGTCAACAGCTTTGGTGTGGTACTGATGCTCTATTCCGGTGCCGGCATCTCTGCCATCTCCAGTGTTCCTTACGCTTTTTCCGAGGTGTGGCCATTTTTCACCCTTGGTACCTGGACCTATCTGTTCCAGGCCACTCTGATCGTAAGCCTGATGATCCTGCGGAAACGCTTCGTCCCTATGTATCTGTTCAGCTTTGTGGTAGGCTTTTTCTTCAGCGAACTGTTGGATATCCACAAAGCATGGATCGGCATCCTGCCCTACACCCTGCCTATGCGGTTTGTATATTTTATCATCAGCTACCTGCTGCTCTGCATCGGTATCGCTTTTTCCAACCGCTGTGGACTGCCTATCATTCCGACAGATCTTTTTCCAAGAGAACTGGCACAGATCACAGGAATCTCCTATCCAAAGATCAAGATCAGCTACGATGTGATCTGCCTGCTCACCACAGCGATCCTGACTTTCTTATTCTTAGGCCAGATCAGGGGTCTGGGCATCGGAACCATCATGGCGGCATTTACCATGGGAAAAAGCATCGGCATGATCGGAAATATCTTAGACAGACATTTCCGTTTTGCTACGGCCAAAGACTTAAAAAAGGCTTGACATTTATCACCCTTGTTGCTATTATTGCTTTAAACCAGTGAAGAGGAAGTTGTACCATACAAAACAGCCACACAGAGAGTCCGGGATGGTGAAATCCGGATAGGGTGTCATGGTAAGTGGGCCTCAGAGGGCAAGGTGAAAAAGAAAGATCCGGTGACGGATTAGACTTTAGTAGCTGCGACGCAGATGATCAGCGTTAACGGATCAGGAATGTAACTGCATTCTGTAAAGAGTGGGTGCAAATGCACCAAACAAGGTGGTACCGCAGGTATATAATAGCCTGTCCTTGAACAATCCGTTCATGGGCAGGCTTTTTTGTATTACAAAAGGAAGGATGGTAACAAGTATGAGCGAGGAAAGAAAGCTTCAGTTTCACGGCGGAATCGGCATGTCCCTGATTCCAGTAGCAATTTATGTATTTTTCTGCATGGTGCTTTTCATCGGTTTTAAGGCATTTAACATGGAAGCCCTGGCAGTCGGCGGCTTTTTAGCCCTTTTGATCGGCGGTATATTCTGCACCAGCTACAACGAATTCTGGGAAAGTGCCATCAAGGGCATTTCTTCCATCACATCCGTTTCTGTTGTGGTGATCCTGTTACTGGTTGGTATGTTCAGTGCTTTAATTAAGCTGTGCGGCCTGTCCGGCGGCTTTGTATGGATTGCAAATGCAGTAGGCATGAAGGGCGGCATCTTCGTAGCCTTC
The DNA here is from genome assembly GCA_003478355.1 of Lachnospiraceae bacterium AM48-27BH. Taxonomy (GTDB): domain Bacteria; phylum Bacillota; class Clostridia; order Lachnospirales; family Lachnospiraceae; genus UBA3402. Next base: position 50,908 of record QUFC01000007.1, on the reverse strand, counting down.
ACCTTCCTTGCTGCCTGCATCGTTTCCACTGCGACCGGATCTTCCATCGGGACCATGTTTATTGCATTCCCAATCTTCTATCCGGCGGGTATTATGTTAGGCGCCAATGAAATGATGATGGCTGGTTCCATCGTATCCGGCGCCATCTTCGGCGATAACTTAGCGCCGATCTCCGATACCACCATCGCTTCCGCCTCTACTCAGCAGTTTAAAAATGGCAAACCAGCCGACATCGGCGGCGTGGTCTCCAGCCGTATCAAATATTCCGCAGTAGCCGGTCTGATCACCATCGTGATCTTCGCCATCTTCGGCGGCATCGGCGGCACTTACCAGGGCGGTTCCATTGACGCAGCAGCAAACCCGGTTTCTTTAGTCATGTTAGTTCCGGTTGTCTGATGTTAACTGTTTCCACCAAAACCCGTAACATCTATCAGGGTATTCTGGTTGGTCTGGTAACCGGAACCATCGTTGGTCTGATCGCAGGACTGTTCACTCCGGCACAGGTATTTTCCAATGACGCTGCCAACAACGCGGCCGTTGGCTTCTTAATTGACGGTATCAACAACATCTTACCAACCTGTGCATTAGTCATCTCCGTATTCGGCATCATGGGCATTTTAAGTGACGCCGGTATGCTGAACCTGATCGCAGAAAAGATCCTAAACAGCAAGATGGCTGGCACTGCAAAAGGCGCAGAGCTGGTATGTATGATGGGCATCGCTTTCACCACGATTTTGCTGGGCGGCGTTACCAGCGCTTCCATCTTAACCTTCGGACCGATCTTAAATAAAATCGGTGCCGCGAGAAATATCCATCCATACCGCAGAGCCAACCTGTTGGACGGTACTGCCAACAGCCTTCCGGCCATCATCCCATTTATGAGCGTGTTCGTGTTCATCGGATCTGCGCTGACCGGACTTTCCCCTGTGGTTGTGGCTGGCGGAACTATCTATGGATTTGTCCTGTTCTTTGTATTCTTAGGAGCGGTCCTGACTGGATGGGGATGTCAGAAAGAAGAAGAAACGTAACTGTTCAGTAGGTCTGCGCATTCACTGCGCTGACCGTACGAAAACATGGGCTTGCAGGCAAAAATCCTATTGCCGAAGGCAATTTTCAATGGATTTTTGCTCGTAACTGTGAGGGTACTGAACAGTTACGAAGAAACAAAATAACGATTCAGCAAATCTTATTCTGACCGGCAAGACATCGGCAGATAAACGCTGAAACGTTATGAATTATGAAAGGTTTACATAATATGGACGATACATTTACATTATACGATTTAAAAGTGGAGGTGGTCGCTTCTGACCGCCCCATGGTATGCAGCCACAAGGTTGGCGATTATTTCCTGGTGCAGGGGGAAAATCTGGTATTCCAAAAAGACACCTCTTTTTCCATGTATTCCTTAAGCGCCCTGCTCCCGCTGCTTCCAGCCAAGCAACGGCCACTGGATCCCAATGACTGGATGCTTTCCGACACAGAGATTGCCTGCCCCGATCCCAACTGCGGAGCACGGTTTAAGATCACAAGGATCGGAAAACGGATCCAGAGTCATGGGCAGTGTACGGTAGTGCCGTTATGGAAACCGGACGCTCAGAAGCAACAGCAATAGCAAAGGCCAGACGGACATTGTCGTGCAGACACACAGAAATCCCTCTTACTGGTCATCCCAAGAGATTACAACCAAAAATGAGTATCAATAAAGGAGAAATAACCATGCAGAAAAAATGTCAATTTAAAAACGGATATACCTTCAACCGTGTCATCAATGGCTGCTGGCAGCTGTCCGCAGAGCACTGCCTTCAAGGACACTTAGACTATGATGACGCCATTCACGCCTTCCATGAACTGGTAGAACAGGGCTTCACCACCTTCGACTGCGCCGATATTTACACCGGAGCCGAGGAGCTGTTAGGGCGCTTTGTCATGGAATTAAAGGGAAGCGGACACTACCGGGAAGAGGATATCCAGATCCACACCAAATTTGTTCCGGATAAAGATGTGCTTCCGGTCATCAACATGGAATATACCGAGGGGATCGTGGACCGTTCCTTAAAGAGAATGCATCGTGAGGCCCTGGATCTGGTTCAGTTCCATTGGTGGGATTTTGATGTTCCTGGCATGATGGAGACCGCATTTGACTTAGTAAAGCTTCAGAAAAAAGGAAAGATCCGCAACATCGGTATGTGCAACATGGACACTAACGCTTTGAAGCAGATGGTAGACGCAGGAATCCCTGTTGTCTCCAACCAGGCACAGTACTCCGTCTTTGACCGCCGCCCGGAGCGCACCTTACTTGACTACAGCGCAGAACACGGCATCTACACCTTCGCTTACGGCACACTGGCAGGCGGATTCCTGGCCGAACGCTACATGGGCAAAGAATATGAGGCTCCTGAGACCCGTTCCCAGGTAAAATACATGCAGATCATCGAGGACTCTTTAGGATGGGACGGTATGCAGAAATTACTTCCAGTCTTGAAAGCCATCGCAGACAACCACGGTGTCACCATCGCCAACGTAGCAACCCAGTACATCTTAAACCAGAAGAGCGTCGGCGCTGTCATGGTCGGCACCAGAAACTCCAGACATGTCAAGTCCAATCTCCAGACTCTGGAATTTGACTTGACCGATGAGGAAATGAAGATGATCCGCGATTCCGTAGACCAGTACCCAACTCCTGAAGGTGAGTGCTATGAACTGGAGCGCACTTCTCCAAGATACAAAGGAATTATCTTAACTGACAGAAATAACGTAGAAAACTAGAAAATCGTAAATTTTTGCTTTTATAAAAAAGAATGTGCCTTGGCACATTCTCGCGCCGAGCGCGGTCGCTTGCGACATATTTCTTCTTCGTGCGAGTGCGCATCCCGCGGAGCGTTTTTGTGTCATAGGACGAAGTTTCCTATGACATGAAAAAGAATCCTGCTTGCAGGATTCTCCGCCTGCGGCGGGTCGCTTTAGCGACATTCTTCCACTCTGCCGCAGTGCGATCCTTAGCGGAGCGTTTTTATGTCATAGGACGAAGTTTTCTATGACATAAGAATATCTGCGGGCCTTGCGCGGCCCACCATGATACACCGGCTTACTGCTATTTTGTAAGCCGGTGTATCCATTTGTAGCTTCGAAACCGTAAAAATACCGGGATCCCTTTAAAAAACTGATCCGACTGAACCGCCAGAACCACCATTTCCACAGGTAGTTTCCACACAAAAGCAGCACAGAATGACAGCGGCATCACGATGCACCAGATAGACACCAGGTTCACACACATGCTGAATTTCGTATCGCCGGAGCTCTGGATAATGCCACTGGAAACCGGCATCTGGTAAGACATCCCTACCATAACGCAGCTCATGATGATGATCAGATGATCTGCCAGCACCATGGCTTCGTCCGACAGGTTGTACATGGACAGCAGCGGATGTCTTAAAAGGAACAGCAGCAATCCCAGCACCGCACCCGTGGTCACATCGATCACCGACAATGTCCGGGCATCGGAACGAATCCTCTCTTCATTTCCAACGCCGATGGATTTGCCGATAATGACCGCTGACGATGAGGACAGGGCGATCACGATCACCTTCAGATACTGGAAAAAGGTTGTAGCCACAGAATTAGCCGCAATGGCATCGGCGGATAAATGTCCCAGAATCGCCGTCTGCATCGGCACCGAAATGGACCAGACCACCGAGGATAATAGGATCGGCGCCGCCACACAGGCATAGTGCCACACCGTCTCCCGGTCCGGAAGAATTCCACGGATTCCACCGTCAAACAACCGCAGCTTCTCGTCCTTCTTCACCAGATACCAAACCACGATCAACAGTTCCAGAATACGGGAGGTCAGCGTCCCCACTGCCGCACCCCGGACACCCATTTCCGGGAATCCAAAATGTCCGAAGATCAGGGTGTAGTTGATGATGCCGTTGGTGATCAGGGAAACGACCGAAATGGCAAAAGAGATCTTCACTATCTCCACACTCCGTAATGCGCAGATCAGCAGATTGCTTACCATAAACAGGACAAAGGTCCATTTTAATAAGCCCAGATAAGCGCACCCCTGTTCGATGATCTCCGGTGCTGTGGTGAACAGCCCCAGTATCCGCTCTGGGATCATGCTGCACAGTACAAGGATCACAAAAGCCACGATCAGACTGAAGGACATCGCCACGCCCACATAATGACGGATCGGTTCTGTCTGACGCTTGCCCCAGTACTGGGACGCAATCGCCACGAAAGCATTGCCAATAGCCAGAGCCGTCTGATTTACCAGAAAAAAGATCTGGTTTACGGTCGCCGCACCGGAAAGAGCGCTCTGGCTATAACTTCCCAGCATGATATTGTCCAGCATATTAACACTGTACGCCACCAGGTTCTGCAGGGCGATCACGATAAATAAGCTGAATAAGGTTTTATAGAACTGTTTGTCTTTGGTAAAAAATGAATCCATGAAAAGTTCTCCTTCTAACCATTTCTATCTTTAATTCCGGTCCTGATACTCCGACGGAGACACTCCCAGAAATTTCTTAAACTGGGCGCTGAAATACGCCGTATCCGAATATCCCACCTGATCCGCTACCTCGTACACCTTCACCCGGCAGTCCGAAAGCAGCTTCGTAGCCACTTTCATACGGTATAGTGTCAGGTAATTGGTAAAGGTATAATCGGTCTCCTTCTTAAACACCCGGCTTAAATACCCCTCACTGATCTCCAGATCAGCCGCCACCGTACTGATGTTAATGTCCTCCCGGTAATGGGCCTCGATAAACCGGATGGCCTGTTCCACGTATTTATTCTTGGCATTTTTTGCACTCCGCAAATGGATCACCATAGAAGCTTCCTCTTCCGCCTGAGTTGTCCCGACTTCCACCACCGACAGAATTTTCCGCACCGCTCCTTCCAATTCTCCATCCTTTAAGGGCTTTAACAGATAGTCACTGACGCCTAACCGCAGGGCGCTCTGGGCGTATTTGAAATCGCTGTAAGCCGTCAAAATGATAAATTTTGCTTTGCACCCCTGTTTCCGCAGTTGTTCGATCATTTCTACCCCATCCATGCGGGGCATTTTCACATCTGAAACCACAATGTCCGGCTTCAGGCGGTCCACCAGCTCCACGCCCTCTTCCCCGTTGGCCGCATCGCCCACCACCACACAGTCCAGCGCGGACCAGTCAATGGTCAGAATGATTCCTTTCCGGACCATACTCTCATCCTCTACCACTACTACTTTATACATGAGGTGCCTCCTTCTTGGCTGGAAGACGGATCGTCACAGTCGTTCCAGACGTATCCGATTCTGCCTGTATTCCATACTCTTCTCCATAATACAGTTTCAAAATCTGGATCACATTGTAAAGCCCTAAATGTCCGTCCCGCTTAGCAGGGTTTGGACTATTCATCCAGTCTAGCATCTCCTGTCCCATACCGCAACCATCATCGGTGACAGAAATCCGCAAAATTCCATCTTTCTGGGCTGCGTAAATGCAGATATATCCATTTGCACAGCCGTCCAGACCATGGATAATGGCATTTTCCACCAACGGCTGCAGAATCATCTTCGGGATCACGCAGTCCTCCAGCACATCCGGAATCTCCGTCTCATAAAGAAACCGGCCCGCAAACCGAATCTTCTGGATTTTAATATAACTTTCGATGGTATCCAGCTCCTCCCGCAGCTGGATAAACGGCTTACTGGAAATGCTTTTTCGCAAAATTACCGCCAGATTTTCTGCCAGCACCGCAATCTCCGGGATCTGGTGGATCTTGGCGCTCCATTTGATGGTATCCAGCGTATTGTATAGAAAATGCGGGTTTAACTGGGTCTGGTAAAGACGCAGGGTTGTCTCATTTAAGTCCTTCTGCCGCTGGACCCGGTCCTCCAGATAGCGTTTTAAATCCTTCACCATCTGGTTAAAGCTCTCTGTCAGACGGCCCAGTTCATCGTTGGTTTTCACCTTGACCTGGATACTTAAATCCCCATCCTTAACTTTCGCAATCGCCTTATCCAGACGGCTGACCGGCCTGGTGATATGCCGCGCCAGAGCTTCTGAGATCACAAGGCTTAAAGCCAGACTCAACAAGGATAACGCCAGCACTACTGTGCCCATCATCCGAACTGCCGGGGCGCTGATCGGCGCCTGGCGGCATAAGATCACATAAAATCCCCGCTCTGGTTCCCGGAGACACAGATATTGCTGGGCACCTTTTCCTGCCTCCGCTGTCCCCTGGGGCTTCATCAGCTCCGCAATGATCCCACTGATCTGAGCCTCGCTGTAATCAGGTCTGGAGCAGTACACCGGCTTTCTGTGATCATCTAAGATCAGGATCATATCCGTCAGGGAATAAAAACCGCTGAATACATTGTCAAAATTATCCCTGGTAAAGTCCAGCACCACATATCCGGTTCTGGCCCCATGGGGATTTTCCAGGGAATAGGCCCCCTGCATCAGAATACTGGGATTTGTCACTGCCAGATAAGGATCTGTCCGGTAATAGGTCATCCCCTCATTCTGGGACGCCTTTCTTAAAAGTCCCCAATAAACAGGAAGTTTCCCCTCTCTCGGAAGAGTATCCGTGGTAAAACGCAGCCGTCCGCCTGCATCATAGACACTGCACTGGGCGTGACCGTAAATCTCCTGTACCGCCTGATAGAGGGATAGATACATCCCCTTCTGGATCTCAATGGTAGTGTTGTCGATTAGGTTCCAGGCTGCCGATCCGTCTGCCGTCAGCTCTGCGCAGGTATTTTCACAATCCTCTAACAACCTGGAAAACCGCTCGCTGATCTCCGTGATCTGCTGCTTTGCCGTACCCTCGCTCTGACGGTTTAAGGACATAGTAAAAATATGCACCATCACGACACTGGAGATCAAAAGCGGCACCAATGTCGCCAAAAGGCACATGAAAAACACCCGGTTTTTAAAAGAAAGGCTGAACCGTTTCACAGTCTGTTTCATGATCCGCCTCCTTCCATCACCTGTTTCCACTCGGTCAGAGCTTCTTCTTTCTCTGAGGACAGTTCCTTTAATCCTGCAGATATGATCGGAAGTTTTGCCATGGGAACCAGACCCTCAAGCGGAGCCACATCCCGCCGCACGGAACGGCGGTTTAAATCTGACACCAGGATCTCCTGGGCGTCCCGGCTGATGGTAAATTCCAGGAACTGCCTTGCCGCCTCTTCATGAACACAGCCCCGCCGGATAGCAGTCCCGTCCACCACAACCACCGTTCCTTCTTCCGGGTAAATGTAATCCACATCCGCGCCGTCAACCCGCAATGCCTGGGCCGCCTCTTCACTGGTCACACCAACAGAATACTGCCCGTCTAAAATTCCCTCATTAACCTGATTGAGACTCTGTAGGGTCTGAAAATCCAGATTTTCCGCCAGTTTTTTCACATAATCTTCCTGATCTGGACCAGTAATGTGAGCCGCCGCCAGGGCGAATCCGCCGATCCCGGAGACTTCCGGATCTACAAATGCCACTCTTCCCTTCCATCTGGGCTCTAAAAGGCTTTCCCACCCAACAGGAAGTTCCCGGTATGTCACCACATTGGTATTGTACATGATCACCAATGGCAACGCCGAAAAACTGGTCCAGGTCTGGTCTGGACTGGCAAACTCCTGGATAATGGATTCCGTCTGTGAATTTTCACAGGAAAGCCATTGATCAGAAAGCTGTTCCAGAGTCTCTACCCCTGCGCCAAATACCAGATCCCAGTCCAAAGTTTTCTGCTGTTCCTGATAACTTTCCTGAATCTGATTATCCGTCTGCTCTTTACACAGCATCTGCTTTAATTCTTCTGTGGTTCCAACGCACACATCCACCACCAGGTTTGTCCGTTCCTCAAATTCTTTGATCACCGGCTCATAGACTGACGGCTCCTGTACCGCATAGATCACCAGGTCAGCCTGCGCCAGAATCGGTGCTTCCTGAGTTTTCTTTTCACAGCCCGTCATGACACCCACTATCCCAAGTGCCACTCCAACTGTGCAAATTTCTCTTTTATGCCTAAAACCACTTGCACTATTTTCACACAAAATCCCCCTTCTCCACAGGAATTTTCGATACTTACAGTATACCAAAAAACCGCAAAGAAGGGGGATTTTTCTCTTTTTACTTAGCGTAAATGTAAATATTCCTCAAAAATCTCGCAGACCTGAACAGCCTCATGCTCGGTCTCCATCTCGCAGAAAATCCGAAGTAACGGCTCCGTTCCGGAGAACCGGGCGCTTACCCAGCCACCATTCTGGAAATACACCTTGCAGCCATCCAGATAAGACACATGATCCGCAGCAAATGGCAGTTCCGGCAATCCCTTATCTTCCATCAGCACCTTCTGGATCCGCTCTTTTTCTTCTAAGGTAAAGCGGTACGCCCGCTCTTCCATATGGATCTCTCCATATTCCTTCCGGATATCTTCCGCAATCTCCGACAGCTTCTTACCGCTGACTGCGATCATCTCCACCAGAAGGGATGCAGCATAAATACCGTCCTTACCATGAATATGCCCTTTCACCGTCAGACCACCGGAAGACTCGCCGCCGATAATGGCATCCGTCTCCTGCATCTTTGCAGAAATATACTTAAATCCAACGGGAACCTCATAACATTTCTGCCCAAAGCTCTCCGCCACACGGTCTAATACATGGGTGGTAGAAATATTTCTTACCGCCGGCCCCCGCCACCCCTTGTATTTCAGCAGGTAGTAATACAACATCACTAAAATGGTGTTGGCATGCAGGTAATGACCCTTATCATCAATGACGCCAAGCCGGTCCGCATCGCCATCGGTAGCGATTCCGATGTCACAATAACGGTCCAGTACATAATTTTGAAGGTTCCGCAGCGTATCTTCTGTCGGTGCAGGCACTTTCCCGCCAAACAGTGTATCGTGCTGGGCATTGATGGTCTCCACCGTACAACGGGCGATGGACAGAATCGTACATAAAGCAGTTAAGCTGACTCCATACATGGGATCAATAGCAATCCTTAAATCCCGCTCCCGGATAGCGTCTATATTGATCATGGAAATGATATTGTCCAGATACTCGTTCATGGGGTTCATTTCCACTACCATACCGCTTTTCACCAGATCCAGGTATGAATGAGGAGGCATCTGACCTTCCTCGCTGTCATCCTTCTCGTAGATCTTCTCTGCCTGTACCAGATACTGCTCGATCTGGGCAGTCTGGTGCTCATCCGCATCCCGTCCGCCTTTGGTAAATACCTTGATTCCATTGTAGATCGCCGGGTTATGGCTGGCTGTCACCATCAGGCCATACGGTAATTCGTGTTTCATCACATAAAACATAATTAACGGTGTTGGAGAACTGCGGTCTACGAACAGCACTTTGATCCCCTGTTTTCCAAAGATCTGACACGCCCAGATCACCGCCTCTTTTGATAAGAAACGGCGGTCATAGCCGATGACAATCTCCTGGTCTTCCACATGTTCTGCTTTGATCTTTAAGCAGAGCGCCAATGCCAGCTTCTGAATATTTTCCTTTGTAAATTCTTCGCCAATAATTGCTCTCCATCCGCCAGTACCAAATTTTACCATGTTTTTTCCTCTTTTCGCAACACAAACGATTCCATCTATACGCAACGTTTCGCCAAAATAACATTTCCTGTCACCACAGGAACTTTGTTTTGCGTCAAATCCCCAATTATACAACCGATACTTTGCCCTTGCTGACTTTTAAGAAGATCAGAAGAGAAATGACTGTGCTGACTGTCAGGATCGAAGCCAGCGCTGCCGCCGTACCGAAACTATTTCTCACAACCTCCGTGTAAATGGCCACGGAGATGGTACTGGTCTTTCCTCCATATAACATAACGCTGGAAGAAAGCTCATTAATGCAGGTAATCCAGCTCAAGATCGCGCCGGACAGAATACCAGGTGCCATCAGACGTGCTGTCACATGGAAAAATGTCTTCATCGGGGACACTCCCAGACTGATGGAAGCTTCTTCCACACTGACATCCATCTGCTGTAAAATGCGCTGCCGGAACGGACCGTATACGGCAGTTTCCGGACAATAAAAGCGATGATCATAATAGCTGCTGTACCGGTAAGAATCACTGGCTGTTTATTAAATGCCACGATCAAGCTGATACCAAGAACCGCACCAGGAATCACAAATGGGAACATGATCAGCAGATCCATCAGCTGTCCCGCCAGCCCCTTCTGTCTCACCACGATGTAAGAAATCAGCATGCCTAAAATGATAATAAATACAATGGCAACCGATGAGAACACAAAGGTATTGCGGATATTCGTCCACAGACGGTTAAAAATAGTCACATAACTGTCAATGCTGAAGCCTTTCTTAAATCCGGTGAAATCACACTTAATGAAGCTGCTGACGATTACCACGATCTGTGGCATAATTCCAATCAATGTCACTAAAAGCACTGGTAAGGTAACCACTACCCGTTTTGCGCCGTGAAGCACTTCTTCCTTCGGAGGTCTCATAGCAGTCATCACATAATTTTTCCGGCTGACGAAATATTTCTGGATCAGAAGGACTGTGGTGGAACATAACACAACTACAACAGACAACGCGCTTGCCAAGTGGGCGTTACCGCCGATCTCACTCATGTATTCATTGTATACAAGAACCGGAAGCACCATATAACCTTCACCAATCAGCATCGGGGTACCGAATCTGCCAGGCTGGTCATAAATACCATGATAGCGCCTGCCGCGATGGATGGAGCCACAACCGGAAGTGTGATGGTACACAGACGACGTAACTTGTTGCTTCCTAAGTTTTCCGCCGCCTCCTCGATGCTGGAATCGATACTTCCCATGGCACCGGAGGTATACAGATACACATACGGGAACAATTTAAACGTAAATACCAGGATAATACCCAGTTTTCCGTAAATACTCGGAAGATGGATTCCAATATTGGCAAATGCTTTCGTCACCAGACCTGCACGGCCAAAGAGCATGATCCAGCTGTATGCACCGATAAATGGCGGGCTCATCAAACTCATGATAATGAAAATATGGATAAAGTTCTTGCCAAATACGTTATAACGGGACATCACGTAAGCCATAGGCACGCCAACCAACAGGGCGGTGCAGGTGGTCACACAGGATACGAACAGGCTTCGGCCCAATGCAGAGTAATAATATTTTTTCGTAAAGAAACGGATATAATTTTCCAGGGAAAACTGCTCCGTTTTCGCTGAGAAAAAGCTCCGGGTGATCAGGGTACAGAACGGGTAGATCAGAAATACCAGCATAAATCCGATTACCAGCAGTTTTACCCAAAACCAGAAGTCCAGTCTTTTCTTAGTTACCATGAAATCACCTCCTGGGTAGCGGCATCGTAAACGCCTGCAGCGTGGATATCAAAGTTCACTTTCACATTCTGTCCATCCGGTCTGACGGTCTGCACATCCTTGGTGTACTCATTCAACTGCAAGGTCTGGCCATTGTCCAGCTCAATCTCATACTCGATAAAGTCACCCAAGAAGGTTGACATTATAATTTTTCCCGGAAGACCTTCCTTCTCATCAAAGAACAGCTGCTCCGGTCTTGCAGAAATAATACCTTTGCCGGAAAATGGCTTCTTTAACTGACAGGTGATCTTACACTCTCCCTTAATATCCAGAACCGCTGCTTCCGGATTATCTCCTTTAACCTCACACTCTACGAAATTGGATACACCGATAAATCCGGCAACAAAGGTATTCTCCGGTTTCTTATAGATAGATTCCGGGGTTCCCACCTGCATGATGTTCCCTTCTTTCATAACTGCGATCCGGTCAGAGATGGCCAGAGCCTCTTCCTGATCGTGGGTAACATAAATGGTAGTAATTCCCAGACGCCTCTGCAGCTTCTTAATGGCAGTTCTCATCTGTACACGCAGCTTCGCATCCAGATTGGAAAGTGGCTCATCCATCAGAAGAACGCCCGGCTCGATGACAAACGCTCTGGCCAGCGCCACACGCTGCTGCTGTCCACCGGAAAGCTCATTCGGCTTTCTGTCCTTTAAATTCTTGATCTGTACCAGATCCAGAGCTTCCTCTACTTTTCCTGGAATCTGCTCTTTGGGACATTTTTTCGCTTTCAATCCATAGGCCACGTTCTCCGCCACAGTCAGATGCGGGAAAATCGCATAGTTCTGGAATACCATACCGATGTCCCGCTTATGAGCTTCTAAGTTGTTGATCACCTTCTCATCGAAGCAGATCTCGCCGCCGTCTACGCTGTTAAATCCGGCGATCATACGAAGAAGTGTGGTTTTTCCACATCCGGACGGGCCAAGCAGTGTAAAAAACTCACCCGGTTTAATCTCTAAATCTACCCCATTCAACGCTGTAAAGTTTCCATATTTTTTTACGGCTTTTTTTATGACCACTGCATGACTCATACCTGTTTCCTCCATTTCTTGTTTTGCGGTTTCATCGAAAAACCGCCCGCCCTTATGGGCAAGGCGGTCTTTTTCATGAACCGTATTAGTTCACCATGATATCATTGAATTTCTCAATGTTCGCTTCTTTTTCATTTGCTGCCCAGTCAAAGTCATAATCTACTAATACCAGATCCTCTAACTTGGCCATGCCTTCTCCAACTTCCATATCGCTTCTTACCGGACGGCGTCCCCAGTTCTGGCTCTGCTCAGTCTGGCACTCTTTGGAGGTTACAAAATCGATAAACAATTTCGCATTCTCTTCGTTCGGGCATCCCTTTACTAATGCAACGCCATCAGGAACTGCACTGGTACCGTCTTTTGGATATACAAATCCAACGGATGGATCATCTGCATATTTGATTGCGGATTTCTCGATCGTCAGTCCTACATAGAATTCACCATCTGCTACCATCTTGTGGCATTTACCAGAAGAGTCTACGATCTTTCCATCCAGGTTATCATATAACTGTTTGATGAAATCCCATCCAGCTTCCTTGCCGCCATGACCAAGGATCATGGTACAAAGCTGTGTATAAGCGGAACCGGATTTGGATGGCAGACAGTAAGCAATTTTGCCTTTCCATTCAGGTTTTGTTAAATCTTCCCAGGACTCCGGAATGGTCAGTCCGTCTTTCTCAATCAGGTCTTTATTATAAAAGATAACCATTGGAAGCGGGCTCTCTCCGATCCATAAATCGTCTGGATCCTTGTAAGCATCACCGATAAATTCATCATTGGCACATACATATGGCTGGAAGTATTCCTTGAATGCTGCTAAGGAGTCAGCACCGCCTCCCCAGAGCACGTCTGCAATCGGGTTTGCAGATTCTGCTGCAATACGGTTACATAACTCTCCAGTACCTGCCGCTACAACTTCTACCTTCACGTTCGGATACTTCTCCATAAACAGGTTCACACCTGCGTTCAGAGGATCGGCATCATGTGGAGAATAAACAACAACACTTCCCGTATAATCTTCTGGTTTCTTCTCTCCGTCTTTTGCAGCCTCGGTCTCAGCCTTTGTCTCTTCTACCTTTGACTCCTCAGCCTTGGTCTCTTCTACCTTGGTCTCCGGAGCTGCGGTTGTCTCTGCTGCTTTACCACCACTGCATGCGGTCATGCTCAGTGCCATAAGTGCTGCCAGTGTTGCTGCTGTCAAACGTTTTCTCATAATACCCTCTCCTTTTCTTTTTAAATATTTAATTCACGAACTTGGGATTTTGTCTGTCCCGATACTGATATTATATGTTTTCTTTGTGCAATTTTCCATTTATTTTTCTGACCTTTCTTTTGTTATTCTGAACTTTGTATTGTTTTTTTGATGTTTTTATTGTTTTCTTGTGCATTATGTATCATTACCGACACATATCTTATTGTTTTCCCTATCCCTTTGTAGTATAATTAACATATGCAACTTTGTATGACATCTTTGTTGAAAGGACTTTTATTCATGAATACTCCATCTGCAGTTTCTGTCCTCATCGCTGATGATGAAGCATCAATCCGTAACGGACTTCGATCTGCTGTTGAATCCCTTGATCCGAATCTACAGGTTCTCGGAACCGCCCGAAACGGACTGGAACAATGACCAGAACGGAATCCTTTCCTGGTTCCGGATATCCAGAATTTCTTAAATTTTCAGGGTACAAATAAAATCAAGTATTAAAATGGTGCTTTTGACACCCTAATCCTATAAAGTGAAAAAAGCACCAACCATTTCTGATTGATGCTTTCAAATTATTTTGTTTTTGTAAATCTGTTTAATTGCGTATCCACATCTCGTCCACCGTACATAACACGGATAATCGTAACCACTTGTGTATCATCATCCGGAATATATAGAACAAGATAATTGTCTACTGGCACTACGCGTAGCCCTCGACTTTTCCATGGTTCCAATTCATATTGTCGATATCTCTTCGGCATATGATCAAGATTCCACGAAGGTCTATCTCGGCTTGATCTGAAAGCACGATATCATAAATCATAAATTGTAATCCTTGCGGATATCAGCAAAAACAGATTTTGCTGATCTAGTACGACCAGCCTGCATATCCGCATATCCTTTCTCTAATTCTGCATTCATCTGTGCTTCTGATAATGCACTAACGTCTACAGGACGAGCGGATGGCATTTTCACTTCAAAAGGAAGTCCTCTTTGAAGAATAATTTGTTTGTAAAACATATTTATTGCATTGGATGCAGGAATTCCTAATGCTGCTAAGATTCCTTCAGTTTGAACTATCCGGAAATTCCGGATAGTTAAATCTTCCTCAAGCTCTGAATCAGAATAAATCTTCTTCTCTTATACAAAGATACTTGCTCAGCCATGAGCTTTTTTAGAATTTCAACAACAATGTTTTTTTCCTTCATTCGGGAAATTTCATCCAGAACTGCTGGATCAAACAAGCTGAAATTTTCACCACCGCTTTTACTGCTATTTCTATTCTGTTGTTAGCAGTTTCCATGCTTAACTGAAGTATTTCCCGCTGACCTATTAAATCACGATTTTCTAATATGTAATCTTTCATTTTCTTAAAGATTCTTATTAATGCCTTGCTCTGTAAATACATGAGGATTTCCTAATCCCTGATGGCTTTGATAAATCAAATTATGTGCCTCCAGTTCCCTCAGCATCTTGTTAAAAATCATATAAAGTGTCTTTGCCTCATTCGTTATACTTCTAAATTGATCCTCTTTATGATTTTTTCCAATATTCTAGACAAGACATGAATTAGAATTCACTTTATTCTGCACCAATATCATGGTTAATCTATCTATATCTTTGAAATGAGGAATGTACTATGCACACAAAGTTTACCATACCGGAGCGGCTGAAAGATTTGTCGTAGTAAAATTTTTCATGTGCTTTGTTCATAAAGTTCATAAGAGCAGCATCAAATAACGGATTTTTACCATTCTGTCTGGCTATCTTATGGATTCCATGATTTTCAAGATACTTTGCAATTCCATTTGCACCCAAATCCGTATTTACATATTGGTCAAATATCATTCTGATAGCCACTGCCTCTTCTTCATTTACTTCCAATTTTCCATCAATGAGAGAATACCCATACGGTGCAAAACCGCCATTCCATTTGCCTCCCCTGGCTTTCTGCATCCTGCCTTCCATGGTCTGAACACGAATGTTCTCACGTTCAATCTCTGCCACTGCTGACAGAACAGATATCATAAGCTTCCCGGCATCTTTGGATGAATCTATTCCGTCCTCCACACAAATCAGATTCACTCCAAAATCCTGCATTACTTGTAATGTTGCAAGTACATCTGCCGCATTTCTTCCAAATCTGGAAAGTTTAGATACAAGAACATAAGATACTCCATCTTTTCCTGACTTAATATCCTCCATCATCTGATTAAATGAAACTCTTCCCTCTATTGATTTGCCGGATTTTCCTGCATCCTCATACTCACCGGCAATTTCATATTCATTATAGTCGCAGAATGCTTTCATTTTTGTTTTCTGTGCATCCAGAGAATAGCCATCTATCTGCATGGTTGTCAAGACACGGGTGTATAAATATACTTTGATTTTCTCTTTCTTCAATTTACATATCACCTCCAGGAAGTGCCGAAACTGCCGACAGATTGATACTGACTAATGTATCCATCTGCCTGATTGCCAAATTTCTAAGCAATATAAGTCTTTCTGATTGAGATTTCCCCTGCTCAATTAAAATAGCATTATAACTTTCCATATTTGCCAACACCAACAACTGATTTAAATTTGCATCATCACGCACATTCCCCTTTTTACCCGGATTATTATTTTTCCATTGCTTTGCAGTCTGACCAAATAAAGCAACATTTAAAAGATCTGCTTCACTGGCATATGTATAAGCAATCTGTTCTGGTGTTAGCTCTGGTGGAATCAAATTTTCCTTCACCGCATCCGTGTGAATACGGTAGTTCACCTTTGATAAAGCCCTGTTCAAGTTCCAGTCCAATGAAAATCGACTATTTTCATCTTGTTTTAACCTGCGGTAATCTTTCATAATATACAGTTGAAATTCCGGAGAAATCCATGTAGCAAATGCCATTGCAATATCGCTATGTGCATAAGTTCCTCCACCATATCTGCCTGCTTTTGACACTATTCCAATAGCATTGGTCTGTTCAATCCATTTGGTTGGCGTCATAACAAACCTGTTTAATCCTGCCTCACTTCTAACCGCCTCGAATTGCACACGGTTAAAATCTGGATTATGAAGTTCTTCCCAAACAGCCAAAAACTCAACTGTATTTCTGTTTCGCATCCAGTTCTGAATGACAAATCTGGGATCATTATCATTTCTATATTTTGCAATATCTGTCAACGAAATATATTCATTTTCAAAATCTTTCGTGTAAATCCCAATATCAATTCCTTTTGCGTGAATAATTTCCCTAACTATTTTATTTGCCATCTCTATTCCTCCACCATGTTCTCCATCTGTTCCAACTTCTGCAAGCTTTCATATACGCCATCAATCTTTTATACTGCGCATCTCCAAGGCTGTGAATCTGCTTTAAAATCTTAATATCCGACCTGGTAACTTCATAATCCATATCTGCATCTTTATATTCCGGATCAATTCCTTTTCCAGTCAAAAGCTGTTCGGGAGTAATCTCCAATGCATCACATATAGACAACAGACAGTCCGCTTTGGGATTCGTCTTTTTCTTCTTCCAGTCACTGATGTTACTTGTTGCAATCCCGGTCCTTCTTGAGAGTTCCAACTGCGTTATGTTCTTCTGCTCCATCACACAAAAAATTCTTTCACTGATAATCATGATTTTTCCTCCATCAACATTCCGTACATATCCGTATTTACAAATTTATTCATCCGTCTATACGGTTATAGTATCATGCTGCAACTTTTCTTTCAATAGAGAATTTTGTATTTCTGAACTTTGTTATATTCTTCTCTTTATATAGCTCCGTGTACAACTGTCTTATTCTTTCCCTACGAAGATAAAAATCCGGATCAGGCAAATTATCCAAGTCCATTGATTCTGCATACTTTGCTACCATTTCTCCAATAAAATTTGCCAAATCACTCCAGGCATCTCTTTCTTTTAAAACCACTTTATTCTTAACCATAATTAAAATCCTTTCTGACATTGTCATTGAAATCCATCGTATCCAATCCATAGTGATGTTTCCTCACTTCCTGATAGGATAAGATAGATATTATTAAAATTAGTATTGTTATTATTAGTCTTATTAGATTTTGATTTTTACTGTTCAAAACCTGTAAATACCAAAAGTCTGTATGCGTCAAAATCAAAATTCTTAATTGTGATTTCTCCATCTTTTGTATTTTGATTTTTACGGTATGGCTATTTCTCAAAACATTTTCTTAAGGTAAAATTGGGTAACAAAAAAGCAACCGATATTACTCGATTGCCACTCTGTTACTCTTGCGAAACTATTCCTTTTTCAAAAAATTTGTAAATATTGCCTAAATGCTTTTGTGAACTTTTTCCTTCAAAAAACATTACAAATTGATAATTGACTTTTTGAAAATTATTGTTCTCAAGTTTCTATCAAAATTAGAAAAAGCCCAAACCACAAGGGTTTGAGCTTCATTTGCACATTCACGTTTTCTGTTTTGGGGTATAGAATCTTCGCTGCTAAATATAGAGTATTGGTTTGATTTTGTCAAGTCTTAGTTCTTAATGTATATTCTTCTTTTTCTTTTCCGGCAATTCTTCCCACATACTCTCAACCAGTTCACACAAAAACTGCCGATCATCTACATTATCAACCAAAATCATTTCCTTAGCGCCATGATACGGCTGTTCCATCTCGCATCCGGCATCAGCCTCAATGCCATCGGAACCGGCTTCACCAAAAGTCTGTCATCATATACTCCACCAAAAATCCTTCCACGGTAATAAAGGATGTATTCGCCCATCATTGCCCTGCTGCTGACTTCATCCAGTCCTGATAATTGTTCCATAACAAAATCCAAATACTCTTTTGTTGATGCCATATTATTTCCCTCCACACCCTTAGGCTCTCTTTATCGGATGCCTGATTGCGGTCTTCAACTTCTCCGGCGCTACTTTCCTCGCATCGCTCAGATAAATCTCGTGGTGCATTCTCCGATCCGTTATATCCAATGCGTATCCCTGTTCTTCCATAAACCTGTGCATTGCATCTACCGTAACAGGCTCATCGTCATACGCTCCGATATGCATACACTGTACACAAAGACCTTCCTCATAGGAAAAAAACTCAGCCTTAGAAAAATCCTGCTTTTTCTTTGCCGTAGCTTTCCTGACAGCCCAGTCGAAATCTTCCCTGGTAACAAAATCCGGCAATCGAATAACAGAGATCCACTTAAAATCTTCCTTACGAGCATAATCAATTCCGGATACTCCGTCTCGCCTGCCGGCTCGGTCGGTTCGCAGCATGGCGTCCCCCGGACGCCGCTCACCCTGCCACCAGAATCCCTCTAATGGCGGCACGACATAATCGAAATATCCATCAATCTGATGATCTTCCTTTTTGCTCATTTTAATCGTAAATGCAATTCCATACAGAAGTCCGATAGCCTGCTTGTATTCTCCGTCTGCATCATTTGGATTGCCGCTTCCCCTTACCGCTATATAGTTCATTTTCGGAACAGTTACGATAGACGGTGTGCCTTTCGGCATATAAAATTCTTTATATTCCTTCTTGTAGTCAAAAGCCATATCCTTTACACCCCCTCTAAGTCCTTCTCTTCATAAGGCTTATTCCAGAATGACCATTCAGACCCTTAATTTCAAATCCGAGAACATCCTTGTAAAAACGAATCATCTTTGCCATATCATCAACAAACAACCCAAAACCGTCTTATCTCATTTTCCTAATCCTCCATAGATTTTTATTATTTTCTCTGCATTCCTGCGAATAATGTCCCGCACTTCTTCCGGCTCAAGCACCTCTACTTTTGCTCCAAATGTCATAAGCCATGTCACAAGATTTTCCATATCCGTATAGTCTGCTGAAAAGAGCAGCCTTCCATCGTCTGTTTCTGTAAAGCAGTTCGGTCCAAATTCTTCAACCAGCCGCCACTTCATATTCGGTGTGAAAAGAGCTTTTACCTTTATACCACCCGGAAATATCTTCTCATTTGACAAATCCGGCATTGGTACATCTCTACGCAGGAATCCACGGTCTGTTTCAACAACACAATCCATACGGTTCAGTTTGAACAGTCTGTAATCTTTACGTTCTAAACACCACCCCCATACATACCAGCTCGACCACCGGAAAACCAGATAATATGGTTCTACCCTTCGGTTGCTCTCTCCGGACGGAGCATAATACTTAAATCGTATGATGCGCCTGTTTTCTATTGCACTCTGTATTACCTCGATCTTTGGAGCAAGAGAACCCTTATACCATGAAGATAAGTCAATCAGCATAGAGTCTCTTCCACTGATGAACTCTGATGATCCGGTCTGGATTTTCTCCATCAGTTGACTGTAGTACCTGCTTCCGCTCACACTGTCAAGACTCCGCAAACCCGCAAGAATCATCTGCATATCTTTGGAGCTCAAAATCGTCCTGTCCATACGATATCCATCCATAATACTGATACCACCACCGGTACCCTGTGCAGTTTTTATAGGAATACCTGCTTTACAAAGGTCTTCAATATCCCGATTTATTGTCCTTCGAGATACCTCAAATCTTTCTGCCAGTTCAGGAGCCGTTGTCTTTTCTTCCTGCAGTAAGATTGACAATATACCGATAAGTCTATCTATTTTCATCGTTTCTTACACTCCATACATATTATACCTGATTCAACACGACAGTTATATGTCATGTTTATTATATCTGCGAAAAATTTTTCTGTATACAATAGAATGCACGCTCCGCAAACATTCTATTGTCATGAACAAAAAGCCTACGAACATCAGATTTTATTTCCAATGTCCGAAGGCTCAATAACATTAGTTGAACTTTCTCCATCCGATAAGCCAAGTTAGCCTATGATTCACTTGGAATCATCTGAAAATACTTCAACGCCTCTTCAATCGCTATTTCTTTTTCTTTTGGGCATTCCGGCTGTCCGCCCTTCTCAGATTTTGGCTTATTATAGTTCTCTCTTTCTATAATTCCATGCTTCTGCTTTATCTATGCAATATACAGATTAGATACCTTCATCCCATCATTATGCTTTGCCACATACTTCTTTATCTCCTCATAAGTAGCCTGTCTACGCTCCGCTTCGGTCCGCGCTGGGCAAAGGTCCCCCTGGACCTTTAGCGCCTCTCAGCCGCCGTTAAATCCATCTCGTCCACGTCAAGTCTCACATTCACATGATGCTTCGCTTCGTGGAGCTTGGACAATAAACATACCGTCTCCACATGTGTCGTCCACCCAAACATATCGCAGCACCGCACCTTCTCCACCTCGTACCCCTTCTCACACAGCATCTTCAAATCCCTGGCCAGGGTTGCGGAATCGCAACTGACATACACCACCCGCTTCGGTGCCATGGTGACAATGGTGTTCAGACACTGCTCGTCGCAGCCTTTTCTTGGCGGGTCTACGACGATGACATCAGCATAAACTTTATTCTTCTCATACTGCTCTGGAAGCACTTCCTCGGCTTTTCCTACGAAGAATTCCACATTGTCCAGGCCATTTAATTTTGCGTTTTCTCTTGCATCATCAATTGCCTGGGGAACGATCTCCACGCCATAGACCTTCTTCGCTTTCTGTGCCAGGAATAAGGAAATGGTTCCGATTCCGCAGTACAGATCCCACACCACTTCTCCACCAGTAAGGCCTGCATACTCTAAGGCGGTTCCGTACAGCTTCTCAGTCTGTACCGGGTTCACCTGGTAGAAGGATAATGGGGAAATACGGTATTTGACGTCACCGATATAGTCGGTGATATAGCCTGGGCCGTATAAATTTACTAACTCCTTGCCAAGGATCACATTGGTCTTATCGGTGTTGATGCTGTAGCTGATGCTGGTCATGCCATCGAACCGGCATAACTTTTCTACCAGTTTCTCACTGTGAGGCAGTTTTTTGCCATTGATAATCACGCAGACCATCAGTTCTCCGGTTTTGAAGCCTTTCCGGATCAGGGCATGGCGAATCAGGCCCTGATGAGTTTCTTCCTCATAAGGCGCTACATGGTTCTCGATCATATACTCCTTGATGCTCTCAAGGATCTTCTTATTTTCCTCAACACCTAACAGGCAGTCTTCCTGCGGGATAATATCGTGGGTACGGCCTGCATAAAATCCAGTAACGATCTCACCATTTTTATTTCTGCCAAATGGAAACTGTGCTTTATTGCGATATCTCCAGGGCTCATCCATACCCATGATCGGTAAAAATGGGATGTCGGTGAAACCGCCGATCCGACGCAGGTTGTTGTAGACTTTATTTTCCTTGAATTTTAACTGGCTCTCGTAGCTCATAGCCTGAAGCTGGCATCCACCGCACTGTCTGGCTACGGGACATGCCGGTTCTATCCGATCCTGAGACGGAGTAATCACGCGCATCAGACGGGCAAAACCGTAGGATTTCTTCATTTTCATAGCCTTGGCTTCCACCACATCGCCTTTTACCGCATCTTTGATAAACCAGATATATCCGTCCAGCTTTCCGATACCGGAGCCGTCCTCGCTCATATCCTCAATGGATACGGTGAAGCAGTCATTTTTTTTGATTTCCATAATTCTCTCCATTTTTTATTTCCTGTAAATATAGCAGCTAAGCAGCCTTACCGATGACTTTTGATCCTTTGCAACAATCCAGTATTCCTATCTATGCTTTTTACAACCGCCTCAACAAATACACTGATTTACCGAATCGTTACGTTCCTTCAGACTTCCTTAAGATTTATTTTCCAAAATTTAGAGTTGTTTTATGGTTTCAACAAACTCTATTCACAATTGCCTGATATAGTATAACCATAAGATGAAGTTGAAGATAAAAGTAACTGTTCAGTAGGTCTGTGCACTTGCTGCACTGACCGTAAGAAGCCCTTAGCTTGCAGGCAAAAATCCCATCAGCGGAGCTGATCTGGAATGGATTTTTGCTCAGTAACTATGAAGGTACTGAATCGTTACGATAAAAGGCCTTTATCTCCAGCTTTTCCAAAACCTGAGTCCGGCGGCAACCAGCGCGCAACCGTTGCCGGGTTCGACTAACAACAAGGCGGGCCAACTCCACCCCCACGGAAAGTAGCACGCTTCACATATAGATTGTAAATGACATACAACATACCTCCTAAAAAGGGTTGCCGCAGTGTCCCGCTCACGGATTCTGCTGACAGCCCTTTTCCCCTGTCTATGTTTATGTTGTTATCTGGTAATGATTTCACAGTCTTGCATACTTGCTGCGCTGGCCATAAGAAAACTAACTCTAAATTTCTGTCGTTTTCCGGATATTGGTCTCCAGTAATCGGTTATATCCAAGCCAGCCCTGGTTATTTCCAGCACCTCTTAATACCTCGATCATCGTCTCCATCTTGGCATCTGCATTATCTGCCAGGTTTAATGCCATGGCCTCTAATAATGCCGGTTTCTTCGGGGAACCATACTCCAGTTCTCCATGATGAGCCAGAATGCAGTGCTTTAATTCCACTGCCAGCTTCTCTGGGAAATCCGGGATCTGACGGATCCGGTCAGATACCATCTCTGTGCCGATGATGATGTGACCCAGTAACTGACCATCGTCCGTATAATCATTTTCCGGAAACACGGACAGCTCTTTTGTCTTTCCGATATCATGGAACATCGCTGCCGTCAAAAGCAGATCGCGGTTAATCTCCTTATAAAATCCAGCGAAATAATCACACATTTTTACCACGCTTAAGGTATGCTCTAACAGACCTCCCACAAATCCATGATGGACGCTCTTCGCCGCACTGTGGAACTGAAATGCCTTGGCAAATGCCGGATCATTCACGAAATAACCAGCTGCCAGTTTATTCAAATATGGATTCTTAATGGATTTTACATATCCAACCAGCTCCTCATACATCTTCGGAATATCCTTCGTAGAAACCGGAAGATAATCTGCCGGAATATACTCGCCTTCGTCTGCCACACGGATCCGGCGGATATTCAACTGGTTGTTGCCCTGGAACATCGTCACATCCGCGTCTACTGCCACATAATCCATGGCTTCAAAATTACAGATGCCAGGGGAGCCTAAGTCCCAGATCTTGGAATCAATGGTTCCGGTCTTATCCTG
The DNA here is from genome assembly GCA_003478355.1 of Lachnospiraceae bacterium AM48-27BH. Lineage (GTDB taxonomy): Bacteria > Bacillota > Clostridia > Lachnospirales > Lachnospiraceae > UBA3402. Next base: position 27,251 of record QUFC01000007.1, on the reverse strand, counting down.
CAGCACCAGATTTCCATAATCCTTTCCTGCTTTTGTCTGGGCGATCTGCTTGCTTTTGCACAGATATACCTCAGAAATTCTCATGCCCTCTCTTAAACTGTCAATATACTTCATATTCTCTCCCTTTTACTTTCCGATAGCACCAGCATCCGGCAAAGCTGGAAGAGCCAGGCATTTACCTGGCTCCCACATTCACCTGATACTCTAATTCTTTATATTCATTCACACTCTTTCTCTGGACCGTAACCGTTACTGTATCGCCCTGATGCAGAGCTTCTAACTGATTTTCATAATCTTTCATGGACAGGATATTCTTCTCGCCGATCTTTACGATCACATCACCGTTCTGGATTCCGGCATTGTAGACCGGACCATTCTGGATACAGTCTGCCACGTAAACTCCCGCAGGCATTCCATTCTCCTCCATAGCTGTGCTGACTTCCTGTCCACGGACTCCCAGATACGGCGCCGCAATTCCATTGGACAGCTTCTCCAGAATCGTCTTATAATCGGAAATCGCCATAGCCGTCGTCAAATTAGTCAGCTGATCCCTCTCATAATCATCCGTCACCCATCCGATCATCTGCCCATTCAGGTTCAAAAGAAATGTCCCTGTCGGCGCATCTCCACAGATATCTGCAAGCAAAAGCCTGGTCATTCCATCTGGTACCTGCACATTCTTCATAATGTAGGAAATAAACCCATAAGCACTGGAATGCACAATCCCCCCAGGCGCTCCCACTGCGATCACCGGATCACCTTGTCGGACACTATAAGAATTCCCCAATGGTATCAATGACAGGCTGTTGGCTGTACTTTCATTCAACATCTCTGCCCGGACACTGACCATAGCCATACCGGACACCTGATCCGTCTGGCGGATCGTTCCGTCTACTTCGCTTCCGTCTGCAAACGTCACTTTGATGGAATCTGCATTCTCCACCGCTCCATCCGGAGTCAGGATCAGATAGTCCTGAGGGGTCGAACCAATAACCGCGCCTGCATACAGGCCACTGGTTTCTACTGGATTATCAAACCAGTCAAGTCCATGTTTTACTGAATGTACCGTCACGATCCCATGATCCGCCTCTGCAACCACATCTCTAAGTCCTGCATAGACCGAGGCAAAATCCCCTGTCGTATACTTATAATTGGCAATGATCTCCTGAACCTGCTCTTCGAAAGATTCGGAGTCCACCACGCTTTCTTCCGTCTGCTCCGGTTTGGAAGGCACCACCTCCGGAGGACTCTCCTGGGATGCACTGCTCTCCGGTTCATCTCTTGGAATGGTGATCGCTGTGCTTTCTTCTGTCGATTCCTGTCCCAGGTAACGCTGTGCTACAGGGCTGACCACCGCAAACATGGTTCCTGCCGCTGCTCCGCACGCCGCAGCAGCCAAAATCACACATCCGGCCCGAAACAGGATCTGCCTTCGGGTCAGAGGCTGCTTTACTACCTTTTCCCGGATAAACGAACGCTTTTGTCTTGGTTCATCTTCAGGATTTTTCTTATCCAGCATACACGACCTCCTCTCCAAGACCTTGTCTCCATTATAAAATGCGTGTAGTATTTATGCAAGTAAAAAACATAAAAGAATCCCGTGTACAAGAATGACCGGTTGCTGTTTGCGCAAGACGTGTACAAGAACGCTGTAACATCAAATACTCTGTGGATCTGAAAAATGGGTATCTTTCCGCCGCTTACTTATGATATAATGAGCGTAAGTGAGCCAACATGCTTGCATGATTGGCGAACGGCGAATTTGATCATGACAGCTGCGAAGCAGCGGAAAGCGCCGAAGGCGCGCGTCATGATATAATGAACCCAGGCTCAGTCCGTATCCCTGTGTCACCGACTGGCCGCCGCGTATGACCGCGCGCATCACGTAATAAATGGTAACTGTAAAGGTACTGAACAGTTACTTAGGATTTAGAATAAATCGAGGTTTTATCATATGAACACAAAATCATTAAAAACATTGGAATATAACAAGATCATCGCCCAGTTAGAGACCTACGCATCCTCTCCCCTGGGCCGGGACTTATGCCGGAACCTGGTTCCATCCATCGACGTCCATGAGATCCGCCAGATGCAGAAAGAAACTTCTGACGCCCTGACCAGAGTCCGCCAGAAAGGCAGTATTTCCTTTACAGGACTGAAGGATGTAGGTGGTTCTTTAAAACGCCTGGAGATCGGCAGCTCTTTAAATATCACGGAATTACTGGCCATCAGCTCCATGCTGACCATCGCTGCCAGAGCCAAGGCCTATGGCCGTCACGAGGACGATGACGAATATGAGGATTCCCTGGAAGAAATGTTCCGTCTCCTGGAACCACTGACTCCGTTAAATAATGAGATCAAGCGTTGTATCCTCTCTGAGGACGAGATCAGCGACGAGGCAAGTCCGGGACTTCACAAGGTGCGCCGTTCCATGAAGGCCATCAATGACAAGGTACATTCCCAGTTAAATGCCATCTTAAACTCCAACCGTACCTACCTGCAGGACGCAGTCATCACCATGCGCGACGGACGGTACTGCCTTCCGGTCAAATCCGAGTATAAAAGCCAGGTACCGGGTATGGTGCACGACCAGTCCTCTACCGGATCGACTCTGTTCATTGAGCCTATGGCGGTAATCCAGTTAAATAACCAGCTGCGGGAGCTGGAGATCCAGGAAAAGAAAGAGATCGAGGCCGTGTTAGCGGATCTAAGCAACCAGACTGCTCCATATACGGAGTCGATTTTATTAAACCAGCAGTTACTGGCCAAATTAGACTTTATCTTTGCGAAAGCGGCGCTGTCCCGCCATTACAAATGCAGTGAACCACAGTTTAACACCAATGGCTACATCCACATCAAGGACGGACGCCACCCGTTATTAGATCCGGCAAAGGTGGTTCCTATCAATCTTTATTTAGGAAAGGATTTCGACCTGCTGATCGTAACGGGACCAAATACCGGTGGTAAGACTGTTTCTATTAAAACGGTCGGATTATTTACCTTAATGGGACAGGCAGGTCTGCATATTCCGGCCTTTGACGGTTCGGAACTGGCTGTTTTTGAGGAAGTATTTGCCGACATCGGAGATGAACAGAGCATCGAGCAGAATTTAAGTACCTTCTCTGCCCACATGACCAACGTGATCTCCATTTTGAACCAGGCAGACAGCCACTCCCTGTGCTTATTTGATGAGTTATGTGCCGGAACTGACCCGACCGAGGGCGCAGCCCTGGCGATCTCCATCCTAAGCTTTTTACACAACATGAAATGCCGTGTCATGGCAACCACCCACTACAGTGAATTAAAGGTATTTGCCCTGACAACTCCGGGTGTAGAGAATGCCTGCTGCGAGTTCAGCGTGGAAAATCTCCAGCCAACCTACCGGCTGCTGATCGGTATCCCTGGAAAGAGTAATGCGTTCGCCATTTCCAAACGTCTTGGACTGCCGGATTATATCATTGATGACGCCAGGACCCATCTGGAATCCAATGACGAGACCTTTGAGGATCTGCTGGCCCACTTAGAGGAGAGCCGTGTGACCATCGAGAAGGAGCAGGAAGAGATCCGGGCTTATAAGGAAGAGGTCTCCCAGTTAAAATCCCGTCTGGCCCAGAAGGAGGAACGGTTCGATGAGCGCAAGGACAAGATGATCCGCCAGGCCAACGAGGAAGCACAACGGATCTTACGGGAAGCAAAGGAAACTGCCGACCAGACCATCAAGAATATCAACAAACTGGCAAACTCCAGCGGCGTTGGCAAACAGTTAGAGGCAGAACGTACCAGACTCCGTGAACAGCTTAACAAAGTAGATTCCAAGCTGACCATCAAGACCAAGGGCCCGAAGAAGACCATTTCCCCGAAAGCCCTGCGTGTTGGAGATACGGTAAAAGTCCTGACCATGGGCATTAATGGTACCGTCAGCACCCTTCCAAACCAAAAAGGCGATCTGTATGTGCAGATGGGTATTCTCCGTTCCCAGGTCAATATCAAAGACTTAGAGCTGGTAGACGAGGCCACCATCAGCGGACCAGGCGTTCCGACCACACCGAAGAATAAGACCGGAAGCGGTAAGATCAAGATGTCCAAGTCCCTGTCCGTATCCCCGGAGATCAATCTGATCGGTATGACCACTGACGAGGCAGTTCCGGCTATGGAGAAATATTTAGATGACGCTTATCTGGCACATCTTCCACAGGTCCGTGTAGTTCATGGCCGTGGAACAGGCGCTTTAAGAGCCGCCTGTCATAAGAGACTGAAGAAATTAAATTATGTGAAAGAATTCCGCCTTGGCGAATATGGCGAGGGCGACACCGGTGTTACCATTGTTGTATTTAAATAAGAGGGTATCCGTATCCCAAACGTGCAGCAACCGGTATCAACAGATATTTCACAAATGCAATGGGGAGGAATGAAAAATGGCTGAAAAACAGCGTGTAATGATCGTGGATGACGACGCGAATATCGCGGAGCTGATTTCACTGTATTTGGCAAAAGAATGTTATGAAACGAAGATCGTTTATGATGGAGAAGAGGCGTTGAAGGTATTTCCGGAATTCCGCCCCAATATCATCCTGTTAGATCTGATGCTTCCCGGCATGGACGGCTACCAGGTCTGCCGGGAGCTGCGTACTACCTCCCAGGTGCCGATCATCATGCTTTCCGCTAAGGGCGAGATCTTCGATAAGGTACTGGGACTGGAACTGGGAGCGGATGACTACATGATCAAGCCATTTGACTCCAAGGAACTGGTAGCCAGGGTAAAAGCGGTCCTGCGCCGCTATCAGGCGGTTCCGGCCCCCGCTCCGGTGACAGCAGCCACTGCAGCGCAGCAGCAGGGCGACTATGTGGAATATCCGGATCTGATCGTCAATTTAAGCAATTATGCCGTTCTCTATCAGGGAAAAAGCGTGGATATGCCGCCAAAAGAGCTGGAACTTCTCTATTTCCTGGCTTCTTCCCCGAACCAGGTATTTACCAGAGAACAGTTATTAGACCATATCTGGGGCTATGAATACATTGGGGACACCCGCACCGTAGACGTCCACATCAAACGTCTCCGGGAAAAAATCAAGGACAATGACAACTGGGCGCTGACCACCGTCTGGGGCATTGGTTACAAATTCGAGGTGAAGCGGTAAAACCATGACACATTCTCTTTATTACAAATTTATCATCGGCTATCTGGTGTTTGGACTGCTGGGATTTATCACCATTGCCACCATTTCTTCCGATATGACCTATGACTTCCTTCTGGAGACTAAATCTGACGCCCTCTATGATGAGGCTAACATGCTGGCATCAGATTTCAGCCAGCTCTACCGCGGCAGAAACTCCAATTTAAATGAAGCTGCCCCCAGGCTGAAAGCGGCTGCTACCTACCTGCAGGGAGAGGCCTGGATCGTGGACACCACCGGACATATCGTGGCAGACAGCAGTGTCCCGGCTAAAACCGATGTAACACTCTCCGATTTTGATCCTACCTTTATGGGGAACCGTTCCTACACGATCGGAAACTGCTTTGGTGTTTTTCCATATGAAGTATTAAGCGTTTCCGCTCCCATCACAGGCAATTACAATACTTATGGTTATGTGCTGGTCCACCTTCCGATCAGTGCCATCCAGCAGATCAAGGACAATATCTTAAATATCCTGTATATTTCTTCTGGAATTATTTTCGGACTGTCCCTGATCATTTTGCTGGTATTCACGGTTACCGTATATTTTCCATTAAAGAAGATCACCATCGCTGCCAACCAGTATGCAGAAGGCAATCTAAAGCATAAGCTGCAGTTAAAGACCCACGATGAGATGGGCTATCTGGCTGCTACCTTAAACTATATGTCTGATGAGCTGGATAAAATGGAGGAATACCAGAAGACCTTTATCGCTAATGTATCCCATGATTTCCGGTCGCCGCTGACCTCGATCAAGGGCTATCTGGAGGCCATCTTAGACGGCACCATTCCACCGGAAATGCAGGAAAAATACCTGACCCGCGTGATCTCCGAGACGGACCGCTTAAATAAACTGACCCAGGGACTTCTGACCTTAAACTCCTTAGACAGCAAAGGGTATCTCTCCCGCAGCAATTTTGACATCAACCGGGTGATCAAGGACACCGCCGCTTCCTTTGAGGGAACCTGCGATTCCAAGAATATCGTCCTGGACTTAACATTTGCGGAAAATATCACTATGGTATACGCAGATCTTGGCAAAATCCAGCAGGTGCTCTACAACCTGATCGACAATGCCATCAAATTCAGCCACCCGGATTCCACTATTTTCATCCAGACAACACTCCGGTTTGAAAAGGTATATGTCTCCGTCAAGGACACAGGGATCGGAATCCCAAAGGACAGCATCAAAAAAATCTGGGAACGTTTTTATAAGACAGACCTGTCTCGTGGAAAAGATAAGAAGGGCACCGGTCTTGGCTTATCCATTGTAAAAGAAATCATCCAGAACCATGGCGAGACCATAGATGTGATCAGTACCTCCGGGGTCGGGTCGGAATTCATCTTTTCTCTGCCAAGGGCAATGAATCTGTAATGTATGGTAAAAAACAAAACAGGCCGACGTTGTGAATCTGATCACGGCGCCGGCCTGTTTGTTTTGTATATTGACGATACCCTATCGCATTTTATCTGCTTATTTTGCCACGTAAGCGATGGCTTCTACCTCACATAAAACACCCTTTGGAAGGTCCTTAACAGCCACGCAGGAACGTGCCGGAGCACTTACGAAGTATTTCTCATAAACTGCGTTAAATGCCTGGAAATCAGCCATATTGGCTAAGAAACAGGTGGTCTTGATCACGGTCTCAAAGGATGCGCCGCCTGCTGCCAAAACAGCTCCTACGTTCTTGCAGGACTGCTCTGCCTGCTCTGCGATGGTTGCGCCCGCTACCTCGCCAGTTGCCGGGATTACCGGAATCTGGCCGGAAGAAAATACCATATCTCCAAATACCATACCCTGGGAGTATGGACCGATTGCTGCCGGTGCTTCTGTTGTTACGATCTTCTTCATGTCTTTTTCCTCCTGATATTGTTTCATCCCGCCACTCTGCGGAATCATTTTATCGATCGCCGTTTCTATATGCCTCTAACAGACGGTTGATCCTCTTAGTCGGGCTTAACAGCTCGCTTAAGGAAGCATCATGGTTCAAGTTATCGATGATCAGTGCGATATATTTGCTTAAATCAACGCTGATGTAATATGGACGGGATAACAGATCCGGAGTCTGATATACCAGGTTGGTAGTCAGAACACGGTCAATCAGGCCGTCCTCATAATATTTATCAAACATGCTCAGACCGTTGGTAAACAGACCGAGGTGCGCAGACAAATACTTTTCTTGCTTTTCTTCTCTTTAACTCTTTGGCAACATCTAACATACTCTCGCCAGAGGAGATCATATCGTCGATGATCAGAACATCCTTGCCCTCTACGCTGGAGCCTAAGAACTCATGGGCAACGATCGGGTTGCGGCCATTGACGATCTTGGTGTAATCGCGGCGTTTGTAGAACATACCCATATCCAGTCCTAATACGTTGGCAAAATAGATTGCGCGGCCCATACCGCCTTCATCCGGGCTGATCACCATCATATGATCGCTGTCGATCTGTAACTCGGTCTCGTTCTTTAACAGATACTTGATGAACTGGTAGATCGGCTGAACGGTCTCAAAGCCCTTTAACGGAATGGCGTTCTGTACACGTGGGTCATGGGCATCGAACGTAATGATGTTCTCAACGCCCATATTCACTAACTCCTGGAGAGCCAGTGCGCAGTCTAAGGACTCTCTGCCGGAACGCTTATGCTGTCTGCCCTCGTATAAGAATGGCATGATCACGTTGATTCTGTGGGCCTTACCTGCTGCTGCTGCAATAACACGTTTTAAGTCCTGATAATGGTCATCTGGAGACATATGATTCGTCATGCCAGCCATAGAATAAGTCAGGCTGTAGTTGCAGACATCGACCATGATATACAGATCATCACCACGGACGGATGATTCGATGGTTCCTTTCGCCTCACCAGATCCAAAACGCGGGGTCTTAGCGTCAATAATGTAAGAATCTCTCTGGTATCCGGCAAAAGCGATGGTAGATTTGTGCTCGCTCTCCCGTTCCCGTCTCCAGGTCACAAGGTAATCATTTACCTTTTTTCCCAGCTCTGTACAGCTCTTTAATGGAACCAGTCCCAGAGGTCCTACCGGAATCGTCTCAATCGTCTTCTCTTCGTATATCATGTTCTTCCTCCATTTTATTGCGGCTTACGCCAGTTTCGTTTTTTTAGGTGCCGGTTTGACATTCCCGCAATAATACGCAGACTTACCTGGGCACCGTTTAAATTTACCTTAACATTATGTACCAAAATAGTCAAGTTTTTGTACCGGATCATACGATTTTCGTCCGTATATCATCCCCATACAGTGGAATAATGGAATACTGACTGATGATCCTGGAAGAGATACGGTCAGAATAGGTATCTCTTAACATGGTCATGGACAGATTGGTGGAAATGATGGTGCTTTTCTTTCGCAGCAGTCTTTCATTGATGCAGTAAAACAACTGGGAGGACACAAAGGTATTATTCAGTTCTGTTCCCAGATCATCGATGATCAGAAGATCACAGTCCAGAATATACTGGTACATGTCCTTCATTTCCTCTTCCGTATCGTAGTGGAATTTATTCTTGGAAAATACGTCAAATAAATCGTTGGAAGACAGATAGATCACTGACTGATACTGGTCGATCAGCGCCTTAGCGATGCAGTTGGTTAAAAATGTCTTTCCAACACCGGTGCTTCCTGTAAAGATCAGGTTGCCGCCCTTCTTCTCAAAATTCTCCACATATTCCTTACACCAGGTATGAACCTGGCGCATATAATCCGCCACAGTCATCTGGATCTCCGGGATCACCACCCGGTCGTCATAATACTCGTAGGAGAAGGAGTCAAAATTCTCCCGCAAAAGCACTTCCTCAATGTTGGACTGGGAGTAGAGCAGGCGGATCTCCTCTTTCTTAAAACAACGGCATTTCCTGCCATCGACATAGCCCGTATCCTGGCATTCCGGGCAGGCGTAGTGCATCTCCATGTAATCCGCCGGAAATCCAAAAGCGGATAACAGCACTTCTTTCTGCTCTCTCAGGTCTTCGATATGCTGTTTTAACTCTTCTTTTGCATTTGTATCCCCATCTAACAGCTTTCTGGCGCAGCGAACCGCCTGGGAGCTGATCTCATCCTCGATCTGCCTGATCTGCGGCACCTTCTGGTAGACTTCCTCTCTTCTCTGATCCTGTTCGTATTTATCCTGGAACTGCCGCTGATTGTAAATACGCATGATGGCGTTATACTGGGAATTATTCAGTGACATCTTTTCTCATCCTCTCTCACTTATGACAGCTGGTATCTCTTTATGCCGCCGCATATACAGGCTTCCTTTTTCATGCGTGCAGCCACGGAACCGTTCCTCTAGCTTTCACCCAGGCGCTGTTTCAACCGCTCCAGCACCATTCCGTCATAGTCTGTATTTCTCTGCTCAAAATTATGGAATTTATTCCTCTGTGGTTTTAACTGCGGCTGGTTGTCCCGATAGCCAGCAGGAGCCGCCCCTTCCTTAACCGCCGTTTTCTGGCCTCCATGCTTCTCATCCTGCCGTTTCACGTCCTCCATGGTCCTTACACCGGCTTTTCTCCACTTATCCAGGATAGAATCCGCATACTGGAAGCTGGGCTTCTGGATAGCCTTTAAGGTTCTTCCACAGGCCTCTAAGATTAGTTCCTTGCTGAACGCCCACTCCTGGAACCAGCGGCGGATGATCTTCGCCTCCGCATCTCCCGGTCTCCGGTCATTTAAGCCAAATGCCTTCATCACCGCGAAACAGTCGCTGTTAAAAGAAGCCGCCTGATCCCTGGCCTGATTGGCAGTCTTGATGCCGCGCTCATTCCAGCTGAGAGCCACAGTCTCTAAATAGCGGATACTTTTATGGTCATTCTGGGCACAGTATTCTGCCAGATATTCCAGAAGTTCCGCCGACATATGGAGAGAATCATAGAGGTAAGCAAACACCTCACAGTCCCTTGGGGTAAATACCTTACCCATCAGTTTCTGGGCAATATAGAGAAGCTGGGTAAATTCCTCTTTGTCCGCCAAGGCCCCAACCTGGGCCGGAGTATAGTGCCTGCGCTCCTGAGTCTGGACAGATGGGGCGGTGGTGGATGAAACGGTGGCGGATGACATCTCCTGTCCTTCAAATCCGGTCCGATTGCCCGAAACCGATGCATGTCCCTTCGGTGAAGCTGCCGCACATCCACTGTCCTGGCGTCCCATAACCATCCGGTCACTCATTTCACTTCGCGCCTGGGCATCTGCGTCTTCCAGTACGCCCAGACGAACCCAGTAAGCAATCGCCCGCTTCACATCGGACTCTGTGTGGTCTAATGCGTCCGCGATCTCTCCCACGGTGATCTCCCGCCCGTCATGGCGCAGCAGATACAGATATACCTTCACGTACTCCCCATTGGCCACCGCCATATACCGGTCAATAAACTCATTGGCCACCATGGTGGCATTTACCTCAAACTTACTTCTCATATCTAAAACTCACCCTGTCCCTCTCCACGGCTGCTTCCTTCGTTACAGTCCATGCGCTGCCCACAGCGCCTGGTGTCCTAGCATTATCATATCACACGTTTTTCCAAAAGAAAATAGATGGAATTTGTCCACCGGCTGATTGTGGATAATGTGGATAATGTGGATTCTGGCGTCCTTTATCCACGGGAAAACCGTCGAAAATGGTAGATTTTCCTTTAAATACAAGGGATTTGAAATTGTGAGAATTTATTTTATGTAAATAAAAGAATCCACATAGTTTATCAACGGAAATTGTTGAAAACTATGTGGATAATGTGGATAACTTACTCGCCAAGCAGGTTTTCGCCCACTTTTACTATATCTCCGGCCCCCATAGTTATCAACAGGTCGCCGTGCATACAATTTTCTAATAAAAATGTTTCGATCTCATCAAAGCTCTTGAAATAGTGGCTTTCGTACCCAGTTTCTCGATCCGCTCCGCAATATCCGCAGAACTGATGCCTAAGGTATCGGTCTCTCTGGCTGCGTAAATATCTGCCAGCACCACCTCGTCTGCTACGGAAAGCGCCTGGGCAAACTGGTCTAAGAACGCCTTGGTTCTGGTGTAGGTATGCGGCTGGAATACGCACCACAGCTTCTTATGTGGATAATTCTTTGCCGCCGCCAGTGTTGCTGCGATCTCCTGTGGATGATGGGCATAATCATCGATGATGGTCACGCCGCCGATCTCGCCCTTTTTCTCAAAACGGCGGTTGGTTCCCGTAAACTTCTTAAGTCCTGCGCGGATATGCTCCATATCAATTCCCAGATCCCGGCATAAGGCAATGGCTGCCAGCGCATTGTATACATTATGCTCTCCAGGTACGCCCAGGGTGATCTCCCCGGCATCCTGTCCATCGATCATCAGGCGGAAGGCTGCTCTGGCAAAATGGTCGTAAGTGATGTCTTCCGCCCGGTAATTGCTGTCGATTCGTTTTCCACAGGTAACGATCCGGCATTCCAGTCCATCCACAATTTCCTCATAACGGTCGATGTCACTGTTGATAACTAATAATCCATCCTTCGGAAGCTTCTGGGCAAACAGGCGGAAGGAATGACGGATATCATCAATATCTTTAAAGAAATCCAGGTGATCCGCCTCAATATTCAAGATCACTTCCCGGTTCGGGAAGAAGGATAAAAAGCTGTTGGTATACTCGCAGGCTTCTGTCACGAAAAGCTCCGAACCGCCTACCCGGATGTTTCCTCCAATGGAATTTAAGATACCGCCTACGGAAATCGTCGGGTCTGCGTCTGCCGCCAGTAAAATCTCTGTAACCATGGATGTGGTCGTGGTCTTGCCATGGGTTCCGGAGATACCCACTGCATACTGGTAATTCTTCATCATCTGACCCAGTAACTCTGCCCTGGTGAGAATCGGGAGCCCTTTTTCCACTGCTGCCGCAAACTCCGGGTTATCCGGGTGTACTGCTGCAGTGTAGACCACCACATGGATGCCATCGATGATATTCTCCGCTTTCTGACCATAGAAAATCTTCGCTCCCTTAGCCTCCAAATGCTCTGTCAACTCTGACTTATGGGCATCAGAACCGGACACTGTAAATCCCTCGTCCATCAAAATCTCTGCCAGACCGCTCATGCTGATGCCACCAATCCCTATAAAATGCACATGCTCTGGTTTGTTAAAATCTATCTGATACATACTGTTATCCACCCTTTTATTTTTTCATGCAGGCAATGTTCCACCGCCCGGCTTTTGATCCTGCTGCTGCGCTGGTCTTCCAGCATTCACTTACTTGTACTTCTTTTTCGGTAAAATGTCAATTCCAGACAGACCTATTTCTCCGTGAAATTCGCTTTCCGGTCAAATAAAATATAACGATAATGCTCCAGGACCGCCCGCAGGCCATTGCCCAGAACACCGATCGCCAGCACCTCTCCGATTCCCACCGTCACCATGGCAAAGAGGATCATGTCCTCAGAACCATAGGCGTAACGAAGCACCCACGGAATGATAATGGTATTAGAAAGGATCGGGGGCACACATACCGCCCATTTGTGATCTCTAAGGACATAAGATCCAACTGCTCCGATCAGAGTCGCCAGGCTTCCGAAGACCACGTCCAGAGCCGCCGCTCCGCATAACAGATTGGACAGCAGACACCCTAAAAATACCCCTGGCACCGCCGCCGGTGTGAAATATGGCAGCACACACAGCGCCTCCGAGATCCTAAACTGCACCGGGCCAAAACTGATCGGCGCAAACAATATGGTCAGCACCACATAAATCGCTGCGATCACCGCCCCATGGACCATGAAATACGCAGTAAATGTTTTTTTCTGTTTCATTTTCCTAAAACTCCTTTGTGTTTCTTTGATAACTGCCCTGTTTACAGTTATCATTATTTTACTACATACGGGGCTGTTTTGCAAATGGTGGAAGCGCTTCCTGTGAGTGCGTATCCAGCGGAGCGTTTTTGTGTCATAGGATGAAGTTTCTTATGACACAAAAATGGGTACAAAAGATATATTTCCTATCTTCTGTACCCATCGTCTATTTTCGCCCGGCAACGGAATTTTGTACTCTTCCATCTCCGGATTTTTGATTAGATCGATCCTACAACAAAATACACGCCACATACATGATCACGCCCACGATCGCCGCTGCTGCCAACGTGATCGGAAGAACCTTCTGAAGCACCTTACCCTCCTGTCCCATGATTCCGGCGGTCGTACAGCCAAGAACGATGTTTCCAGGGCAGATAGCGGCTCCGATCGCTCCTCCTGCAGTCTGTGCGCCAAGAACTGGGGCTGGATTTAAGCCTAAGAAGTTAGCAGTAGCAAGCTGGAAGCTGCCAAACAGGATGTTGGAAGCCATGTTGGAGCTGGTCATAAAGGAGCCCAGGAGTCCCACGATCGGGGAAAGCGCCACATAAGCCTCGCCCATAACGCCTGCGATTCCCTGGGCCATCACGGTGGTCTGTCCGGTTCCTCCCATGACCTTGCTCATGGCGATGAAGCAGATCACAGAAATCGAAGAAGGGATGGTCTTTTTCACGGTTCTGCGGCCGATCATCGCGCCGCTGTCCTCATGAAGCCAGCCTTTGCTCTTGAAATAGAAGAAACCGAAGATGGCGGATACTAACAGGAACATTCCCGCATGGGTAAAGATGGCCAGCGGAGAAAATGGATCTGCAGCCGGATCTTCGTAACCGTATCCCGTCACCATCCCAGGGAAGGCAAAGCCCAGTTTCACCTGGCCTAAGAACTCTTTAATTGGTCTGACCAATAAGATCACTAATGTCAAAATGGTCAGCACAATATACGGAAGGAAAGCCTGCAGCACTGACATATCTTCCGGTGCGTCCTCTTCCTCGGCAGAACCGGCGCTGCGGTCCATCACCGGACTCTCCTCCACACGCCATGGATCTTTATACCACGGGGTACGTCCCAGGACCACGATAGCGCCGATGGCAACAACCGTCGGTACAAAGCAGGCCAGAGTTGCGTTAAACTGGCTTACCAGCATCTGCCCGCCGCCGTGAATGGTGGAGATCACCAGAACTGCAGGAAATCCCTTTTTCAGAGCCTTTCCTTTACCGTAGAACCAGCACAGCATCATGCCGCTGGTAAAGTTCCAGATCCAGATAAAAGCCGTTGCCCACAGGGACGTGGCATTCAACATGGCCACATTGTCCACCATGTTGGCCTGGATCGCCAGGGAGTCCCATGCCGCACCTAAGGTTCCATAGGTGTTGCCCCAGGTGTGGGCAAGCAGCGGAATGATCACAGCCCAGAAGGGACGCATACCGATCCCAATAAGCAGTGGTGCGCCAACCGCCACCGGCACGCCAAAGCCGGTGATTCCCTGTAAAAAGCTGGTAAATACCCATGCAAGCAGCATAATCTGCAATAACTCGTTCTGAGTTACTTTGCCCATGCTCTTTCGAAACACCTGGAATGCTTTGGCTTCATTGACCACTTCATATAACAGGATGGCCGTCCAGACTACGATCAGGATCGGAAGAGCGCTCCAGACACCCTTTAGCATCTCCATGAACACATGGGGAATGGAGGCTTTGTATACAATCAGGGCACTGACAGCGGATACACATAAACCAATGGGAGCTGCCTTCACAGCTCCCATCTGCAACTTCACCATCAGTACCAGCAGAACCAGGATCGGCAGAACCGCCATGATCCAGGTAAATATCGTTACTGGTAATGTCATAATGAATAAATCCTTTCTTTTACCACTGGCCGTAAATCATATGCGGCAGCCACAGGCTGATCTCAGGCACATATGTAATGATCAGCAGAGCGATCAGGGACATAAGGATAAATGGCATTGCTCCCTTGGCAACCTTTAACATCGGCTGCTTGGTGATACTTGCTGCAACGAACAGGTTCAGACCAAAAGGAGGTGTAAACATACCGATGGCTGCGTTTACAACCATAACGATACCTAAATGAACGATATCGATACCTGCCGACTGTGCGATCGGCAGGAATAACGGTCCAAGAATCGTAGTTAAAGAAGCGCCATCCATGAACATACCGCCGATCAGAAGAATAATGTTCATCATCAGCAGGATGACTGCTTTCTTACTGGAAACACCTAATACTGCATCAGCGATCGCTACTGTGATTCCCTCAGATGTCAGGATAAATGCGAATACGGAAGCTGCTGCTAACAGGATCATGACCTGAATGGTGGTCTCCGCAGATTTCAGGACACAGTTGATAAATCCCTTGAAATTCAGCTCCCGATAAACAAACAGGGAAACAACGATGGAGTAAACAGCTGCAACTGCCGCTGCCTCGGTTGGAGTAAACACGCCGCCGTAGATACCGCCCAGGATAATGATCGGAACGCCCATGCCCCAGATGGATTCTTTGATGGCAACCAGACGCTCGCCCCAGGTCTTTCTGGTCTCACGCTGGATCTCCGGATGACGTTTTGCGTAGAAAAAGGTATATACCACAAAGCTGAGTCCGTATACGATACCTGCGCCGAAACCGGACATAAACAGGGCTCCAACAGAAGCGCCGGTTACAGTTCCGTAAACGATCATGTTTACAGAAGGTGGGATGATGATACCCAGAGAGCCTGCCGCGGTGATGACACCTGCGGAGAACTCCTTGCTATAACCCTTCTCGATCATCGCCGGGTATAACAGGGCTCCGATCGCAACTACAGTTGCCGGTGAAGAACCGGAAATGGCACCGAAGAACATACTTGCCAGAATGGCAGTCATACCTAAGCCGCCTGGGATATGTCCTACGAACGCATTGGCCAGGTTGATGATTCGTTTGGAGATACCACCCTCGCTCATTAAGTTTGCAGCGAGAACGAATAACGGGATACTCATCAGGGAGAACTTGTTGATACCGGCAAACATTCTCTGGATGATAATGGTAGTATCCATATTACTGAACAGCAGGAAAGATGCTGTTACAGAACCGCACAGTGCGATGAAGATCGGGACACTGGCAGCCAGCATTACTAATAATGATACAAATAAGAATACGGTCATGCCTGCGCGCCTCCTTTTCCGATCAGTCCCTTCACACTATCAATTAATTTTAAGATGAAACGGAAGGTCATCACTCCGCCGCCTACCGGAAAGGACAGATAGATCCACCACAGCGGAATCTGCATTGCTGCAGATTTCTGGTTGTTGGCCATCATGGAACCGACCAGACGGGAGCCGGAGGTCAGGATCACAACGGAGAATGCAAGGCAGATCACGTAAACGATCAGCGCCAGCACCTGTTTTACCTTTTCATTTTTGATCATATCCGGGATCGCGGTGATCCTCATATGGGCATCGGAACGGACACAGGCACCGCAGCCACCGCAGACGATCCAGATGATGGCATAGTTGGCGTACTCATTAGACCAGACAATGCCAGATTTAAAGCAGAAACGCATGATAACATTGGCAAACAGAATGAACGTAGTGCTTAACATACCGATCACCAGCATGGCGTTCTCTGCGTAAGAAACCCATTTATCAATTTTCTTCAGCATAATTTTCTTTCCTTTAGTTACCTTAAAACCTTATTTGTTGTACTTGTCAATGATCTCATACGCCTTGTCCAGGGTATCAGAACCGATAACGTCACGATATTTCTCATGAACTGGTTTCATAACCTCTGTCAGTGCTGCGATCTCATCAGCAGTCAGCTCATTCACTTCACAGCCGGAAGCCTTGATGGTCTCGATATAACCAGCCTCACGGTCGATAGTCATCTGACGCTCTTCCTGAACTGCCTCGGTTGCTGCGTCATCAATGATCTTCTGGATATCCTCTGGAAGAGTGTCCCAGAAGCTCTTGGAGAACAGCAGTGCATATGCCAGATATGCGTGGTTGGAAATCGTGCAGTTCTTCTGAACCTCATAGAACTTCATGCTGACGATAGAAACCAATGGGTTCTCCTCACCGTCAACCGTACCGTTCTGCAGTGCGTTGTAGGTCTCACCAAAATCGATTGGGGTCGGGTTCGCGCCCAGAGCCTTGAACTGATCCAGGATCAGCGGGGAGCTCATGGTACGGAAGTTTACGCCCTTGAAATCATCTGGGGTATGCAGTGGTTTATTAGCAGTGAACTGCTTGAAGCCGGACTCCCAGAAGTTGATGCCCTTGAAACCAATATCTCCCATTGGATCCAGTAACATACTCTTAAACTCTGCGTCATCCAGAGCACCGTAGCAGGCATCTCTGTTCGGGAATACGAATGGCAGATCCAGTAACTGTAATGGAGCATAGAAACCAGACAGCTTTGCAGTTGGGATCAGGGCTGCTTCTACAGAACCAGTCTGAAGCATCTCAGCAACTTCCTCATCAGAACCCAGTGTATTGTTCGGGAAGATCTGGATCTGAACAGCGCCGCCGCTCTTTTCTTCCACCAGATCTTTAAATTTCACAAGACCTTCATGCTGGGAAGAATCCTCAGCCAGATCGTGATGCAGTTTGATCTTGTAAGTTTTTCCAGAAGCTGCTGCCGCCGCTGTTGTCCCAGAACCGCCAGCTGCTGCTGTTGTTCCTGCATTGCCGGAGCTGCTTCCACCACATGCTGTCAGGCCGAATGCCATGACAACCGCCATAGAAAGTGCCAGTAATCTCTTTTTCATTCATTTATCCTCCTGATTGAATTTCCTAAATTGTGGATACTTTCGCGTTATTTTACTCGATTCCCAATTTCTTTGCGTAAGCTCCAATGCCTTCTCAAAGCATCCTAAAGGAGCACGTACCGTACCTGCGCCGACCTGACCGATTCCGGCTACCTTATGGGCAATACCGGTGTTGATCAGCGGAGTGATTCCGGTAGCAACTACCTTACGGATATCGATTCCCAGCGGAGATCCCTTGAAATCCCAGGTTGGGATCACAAAGTTCGGATTATGAGTGATACAGATCTGCTGCATCTCATTGGATACTCTTAAGGCATCCTCAAATCCGCCTGCGCCGACAAAACGGGTAACACCCGGAGCCGCGATCATGGACATGCCGCCCACGCCAACAGTCTCTGTGATGGCGCTGTCTCCGATATCCGGATTACCGTCTGCCTCACAGAAGCCGGTGAAATACAGTCCCTTTGGTGTGTTAACCGGAGCTGTGAACCACTGATCTCCCATACCACTGATACGGATACCAAAGTTACGTCCATTACGTGTCATGGCAGTTACCACGCAGCCCTCCTCTAATTTTCTGGCTGCATCTGCGATGGACTTGCCAGTTGCCATCATGACATTTAAGAAGAACTGGTCTGTATTTGCCAGGAACTCTACTACCTGCTGGATCTCTTCCCGATCCCAGTCAAGAGCGATGATATACGGAACCACTTCCTTCAGGAAGTTCAAGGTTGCCGCGATATTTCTCTGATGGAACTCATCACCCATGGTAATTGCTTTCGCAATAATGACATTTAAGTTGATTCCGCCCTCTTTCGAACGGACCGCTGCGCCCAGAACCGGTCCTAATACCTTCTGCATCCAGGTCAGACGGTCTACAACCTCCTTGGAGTACGCGCCAAAACGAAGTACCTTACCGATTCCCTCATTCATGATACAGTACGCACGGGTACCATCCAGACGGTTCTCAACCACCATCACCGGCATATTCGCAGAAGTGATACCGCCCATCGGACCTACTGCGTGTACGTGGTGACATGGAATAAACTTCACGCCGCCGGACTCTAAAAGGGCTTTTGCCTCCTCTTCTGTCTCGCACCAATGCTCAAACAGGATCGCTCCGATACAGGAGCCCTGCATCGGGCCTGTCATATCCTTGTACTCGATCGGCGGGCCAGCATGAAGCAGAACCTTGCCGTTTAATTCCGGAATCACGCTGACTGCCGGAACTACATCGATCAGGAATGGCTGGGCATCCTTAAAACGCTCCACAACTTTCTGGTTCATTGTATCAATTTCTTTGCGTTTGTTCAACTCATTTATTAAATGAATGAAATGCTTATTGCCTCCAGCCATTGGTTTCCAGTCAAACTGAACGCTGGTCCCGTTATAAGCCACGATGGAATCGTTGAAGCTGCGGACGCCGACATTGATCACACGCGGTTTGGTATTTAACAGCTCCATGATCTTCTCATCCGGCTCCGGAAGCGGAGTCTCGTCCACTGCCGCCTCTACATGGCCACGGGTGTTTTCTTTATAATCAATGCCTTTTAATTTCAGTGCTAAGCGGATCGCTCTCGCATTGCTCTCCTCAACCAGAACACCGCATTCCTTTAATTCTGCTACTGCACGGTCATAGTCCTGTGGATCCTGTCTGGTTCCGCAGACACTTGCTACGAAATACAGCTCACGGCCGTCTGCCTTAGCGATTTCCTGCGCCTCACGGATCGCCGGAGCTAAAGCGCCTGCCATATCTGGATGGCAGCCATAGCCTAACATGCAGTCTAATAAGATCACGCCGGTCTGAGGATCTTTCGCACACTCTAAGATCTTCTTGATACGGACCTCAGGATCGATCATCGGATGCGGTTTTCCCTGTGTATACACATCATCGCCCAGATCGACCACCTCATAACCGCCTGTCTTTAAGATGTAACCTTCTTCTTTGATCAAGCCGCCCAGATTCAGTGCCTCTGCGATCAGCATACCGGCCTCTGCCGCTAAGCTTCCGCCGGAATATAAGCCTTTTACAGTCTTATCTGCTGCTAACGGTCTGGAAACCTCATAATCGATCGGATCACAGTAATTGTCCTTGATCGGATCGCCATTGGCCAGATCCACTGCCATACGTGCAGTCTCTTCCAATGTATGCGCCAGATATACTTTTCCCTCATGATTCTCCGGCTTCTCTCCTAAGAAAATCGCAACCACTGGTTTGGTGCATTTCTGAAGAAGAGCCACAACCTCATCACGGACCTCTTTTGCCGGTGGCTTGGAGATCACAACGATCACATCGGTCGGATCATGATGCTCCAGGCCAACGATCGCGTCCTTCACTGTGATCGCACCGACTTTGGCGTTCAGATCACGTCCGCCGGTACCGATAGCATGGATCACGCCGCCGCCCAGACGGTCGATGATGGCGGTCACTTCCTGGATACCGGTTCCGGATGCGCCTACGATACCGATGTTGCCAGGCTTCACCACGTTGGTAAATGCGATCGGGATTCCGGAAATGATTCCAGTACCACAATCCGGTCCCATGAAGAGAAGTCCCTTGTCATGGGCTTTCTTTTTCAAACGGATCTCATCTTCCAGTGAAATATTATCGGAGAAGGAAAATACATGCAGTCCTTTGTCCAGAGCTGTCTCGATCTCAGGCGCAGTATACTCGCCCGGTGTGGAAAATAATGCCATATTTGCATCTGGCAGCTGCTCTAATGCTTCATCCCAGGTGGTAACGCTGGTCAATGCCTGTTTCTCTTTCTTGACAGACATATCATTTAAAAATGCCTTTACCTCCTCTAATACCTTGTCAACGATATCCTCGCTGTCTGCCTCCACAACGATACACATATCGCCAGGCGCTGCTGCCTCTGCCTCTGCAGTCAGAAGACCCGCATTGCGGTAAATATCCTTGTTGGCATCAGTTGCCATCATGATCTGGCTCTGCTTTACACCTTCCAGGGTGTTGATCCGGTTGGTAAGCAGCATCAGGTTAATGGAATCCTGATAGGTATTCTTCTTAACTACCGTAAATAACATTGATAGGTTCCTCCTCTTAATACATTTAATTTAACAGATTTATTATATACAACCGTGTTTCTTTTTTCAATGGCGAATCCGGGTGTTACCGTTCAGGAAATCCCTTCCAACGAACAGCAGCATCCTGCTCCTGGTTCATCAGACATGGATCACGGTTCCGGTCCTGCCCTCAATTCCCTCTGCTGCCTTTTCCAGCTGGGTGATCAGGGTTTTCCGTCCTTTCTTACTCTCAGCAAACTGGACAGCTGCCTCGATCTTGGGAAGCATGGAACCGGCCGGGAATTCTCCCTCTGCCATGTATTTCTTTGCTTCTTCTACCGTCAATTCGGATAACCACTGCTGATCCGGCTTTCCAAAATGAATGGCAACCTTCTCTACCGCAGTTAGAATCACCAGATATTCCGCATCCAGCTTCTGGGCCAGCAGACTTGAGGCGCTGTCTTTATCGATCACAGCGTTCACGCCGACCAGCTTCCCGTCTTTCTGCACCACCGGGATTCCGCCACCTCCACAGGTCACCACGATATGCCCTGCATTTACTAAAGTACGGATGGTCTGAAGCTCCCGGATCCGTTTCGGTTTCGGTGACGCCACCACCTGCCGGTAGCCTCTTCCCGAATCCTCCACACAGGGAATGCCTTTCGCTTCTTTTTTTATCGCCTCTTCTCTGGTCATAAAACGCCCGATGGGTTTGGTCGGATGGTAAAATGCCGGGTCCTCCGGGTCTACCTCCACCTGGGAAATAATGGTAGATACCTTATGATCGATTCCCCGCAGATATAATTCATCCTTGATGGCATTTTGCAGATCAAAGCCGATATATCCCTGGCTCATGGCTACGCTGGTGGACAGTGGAACCTCTGCCTCACTGTGGGCCGCAGCATATTCATTCATGGCACTCTGGATCATGCCAACCTGCGGACCGTTGCCATGGGTGATGATCAGATCATAGCCCTGCTGCTCCAGATCCACGATCACCTTGGCCGTATGCTCCACTGCCTCCTGCTGCTCTTCCACATTTTTCCCAAGGGCATTTCCTCCGAGAGCGATAACAATTTTTCTTTTTTTCAAGATTATCTCCCTCCTGCATTTCGGTTGTGTTATAATCTGATTATATTCGGTAAAATACTACTTTTCAATGGCATAAGTGCCCAAACAATCCGTTATTTTTTATCTATGGAGGATAAAACTTATGACCCTTAACCAGCTTTTGAAACAGAATCAGTCCTTTTATGGCGCATCCGTCATCGCCGGTGAAGACTGTCTGGACCGGGAAGTCAAAAGCGTCATGGTACTGGAAGCCGCCGACATCGAAAATTGGGGAAAACCGGGGCAGCTTTTACTGACCAGCTTCTATGCACTGCAGATCCTGGACGCAGAAAATTCCAGGAAATTCTTCATCAACATGCAGAAGATCGGTATCTGCGGCATCGTGTTAAAGCTTGGACGGCTGATCTCGGATATTCCACCCTACATCATGGATTACTGCAATTACTACCATATTCCGCTGATCACGGTTCCCAAGACTACCCAATATGAAACCATGATCCTGTCCATCATGGAGCCCTTAATGCGGCAGATGCTGCGCAAGCAGTCCACCATGCAGCGCTATAATGACCTGGTTGGGGATCTGCTTAGCGGACGGATGGCCGAACGTGAGTCTATTGACCAGGCACTGCATTTTCTCCAGATTGATTCCAGACCTTATTATCAAATGCTCCTGATCCAGCTTCCTGCGTTCCAGTCATCTATTTTGACCGATGGTCCGGACGCCGGAGAAATATGTTTCCTGATCCGCAGAGAGCTTGACCTTCAAAAATTCAGTTACGCCTACCAGCAGATCCATGACCGCCTGGTTCTGCTTTTCAATCTTCCGTCAGGCACTTCAGAATCTGATTTTCTGTGGCTGAAGGAGCTGCTTGACGATATGGAGCTTCCCTATCAGGTAACGATCAGCAACATCGATGACCGCTATCACATCGAACAGCTATACCATCAGACCCAGGATGCCCACATTCTGGCCAATATGCTTTATACCGGCAATTATCTGGTAACCTATGACAGTCTGGGATTTTATAAGCTTTTTTTAGACCGCAATAACTTAGACCGTATCGACAGTCTGTTGACGCTTCAAAATAAGCATCTGCGGAAAACCCATCCAGAGTTGTGGAAAACTCTGGATGCCTTTATCTCCTGCGGGCAGAATTATTCCAAAACGGCAGAGTTATTGTTTCTGCACCCAAAAACAGTCAAATACCGGATCAGCAAGCTCCGGTCTGTGCTGGATCTGGATTTCGAAGACCCGGAGCAGGTATTCCGTATTATGCTGGATTCCCGCCTGTTCCGGCTGCAAAATCATTTTCATTCGGAGGAATAAAATCATGAGTCCTATTAATCTTACTGCTGAAGCTTATACCATTCCCTTTCAGGGACATGAGCTTCACGCGCGGGTATTCCGTCCTGCTGCTCCTGTCATCGGACGGATCTTTTATCTTCACGGCGGCGGTCTGGTATTCGGGGAACCTGACGACCTGCCTTTGTGTTATGTAAACCTGTTTTCAAATGCCGGATACGAACTGATCAGCTTAGATTACCCGCTGGCGCCGGAGCAGAGGCTGGCAGTCATCCTGGATGCGGTTCACGCGGGCGTTACGGGAATGCTGGAAATCCTGGAACACGGTGCTGGTTCTGCAGATTCAAGCACTGAAACTGACAGTGCTTCGGGGGCTTCCCACATTCCCTACTACCTGTTTGGACGGTCTGCCGGAGCTTATCTGGCGCTGATGGAGGCAAAACGGCTTTGTGAGAGCGGCTTGGGCGCTGCCGGCCTTCTCTGCTTTTACGGCTATCATACGTTCGATCTTCCCGAATTTAAAAAGCCCAATGCCTGGTTTGCGAAACTCCCTGCAGTTTCAAAACAGACCGCAGACTCTCTGGTACAGACCGGACATGGACCTGATGGCGCCGCACCTGCATTCTTGACCAGCGGCCCTATGGCGACCCGCTATTCCATCTATATCTATGCCCGTCAGACTGGCTGTTGGCCAGAACTGTTAGGAACTCCGGAGGACATCGCCCGGTACAGTCTGAGCGAAGAAGACTTTGCGCTTCTGCCGCCTGGCTTTTTCACCGCCAGCTCCGGTGATCAGGATGTGCCGTTCCGGGAATCCAAACAGATGGCCCGAAAAATCCCCCGCAGTCAGTTTTTCCCTGTTTATTATCTGGAACATGATTTTGACCGGGACACGACAAAACCAGAAGGAATGCAGGCTTACCGGGCGGCGCTGGCATGGCTGAAGGATGTGAAAGGAACCTGCTGAAATCTATGGAGATTACCCGCACATCCCAATACGCCTTTGACTTTCTGAACCGCCATCGCCGCGGCGCTGTGCATTCTGTATACAAGAAAACCATAAATCTGGAAATGGACGGACAGCTTCTGGCGATCCAGGTATCCGGCTCTCCCCTTTCGCCGTTAAGCCTGATCACAGACCAGACTGCCGAAAGCCTGGACACCCTGAAGCTTCAACCTGGTGATCCTGTTTTGGCAACTGCCTGGAGCCGGAAACTGCTGGTCGGTACCCACTGTTTTCACTGGGATAAACCAGCCGTTGTGGATTTACAACTGAAAGGGCCCGATCCACGGTTCACCCCAAATCAAACCAGTGTTAACGACAGACAGACTTCACAGAACCACGGTTCAAATCCCGTCAGATCCACACAATGCTGCGATCCAGAGCTGTCCGGCACTGTTCTGGAGCTTTTAAACACGTATCCGCCTGTTGGATTTGTCCCTTTATTTGTGGACGTCCCCGCACCTCCGGCCGGCACACACGCTGCCCCGGACCCGTTTCTCACCCAGACAGAAACCATTCTCCGTACCGGTGCCCCCATCACGGATCTCATCGGTCTTGGCATCGGCTTAACGCCAAGCGGAGATGATTTCCTCTGCGGTGTGTTAGCCGGTCTGACCCTGCTGGGGCTGCGGGACTCACAGGATTTCCGGCATTTATCTGCGGAAATCTCCCGGAACCTGGCAAAAACCAACGCCATCAGCGCCGCATTCTTGCGCTGCGCCATGGATGGCCAGTTCTCCGAGGCCCTGGTAACCCTTGGCTCCGTGTCATTTGTCCAGTCCCTGCAGATGTTCCACGACATCGGCCACTCCTCCGGAGCTGATACCTTATGCGGGCTGTATTTTGCTTTATGTGGGCTATATTTTGCCTTTGGTAAATTTTCGTAATCGTGATATACTATCAAGTAACTTTAACGTAACTATTCAGTACCTTCATAGTTACACTTTAACTTTACAATCACACAATCTACAAATAATAAGAGGTGTTTCCCATGCCATTTGTTTCACTGATCATTCCTGTTTATAATGCTGAAAAATATCTTCGCCGCTGTCTGACCAGCGCCATGGAGCAGACCTTTAAAGATATGGAGATCCTGGTAGTCAACGACGGAAGTACCGACGAAAGTCTTGCCATCTGCCAGGAATATGCGCAGATGGACCCACGCTTTCACATCATTAATAAAGAAAATACCGGTGTTTCTGACAGCCGTAACCGTGCCATCCAGATTGCCAAAGGTGACTATCTGCAGTTTATGGACAGTGATGACTGGCTGACCCCGGATGCCACGGAAACCTTCGTCTACGCAGCGCAGAAATTTAACTGTGATCTGGTCATTGCTGATTTCTACCGGGTAGATAAGGCAGTATTCACGGAAAAACAGCATATCCGGGAACGGGGACTTCTGACCCGCGAACAATTTGCCACTTACATGATGCAGGATCCGGCAGATTTCTACTATGGCGTTCTCTGGAACAAGCTGTACCGCCGCCAGGTAATTGCAGACAACCATCTGGAAATGGATGCCCAGATGCGCTGGTGCGAGGATTTCCTGTTTAACCTGAGTTTTATCCGTCATGCCGAAACCTTCACCGCCGTTCAGACGCCGGTCTATTATTATATGAAACGCAAGGGCAGCCTGGTCAGCACCGACTGGAAAAAGCCAACGCGGTGTTATTAAAATTCCGTCTGTTAAAGGAATATAAGGAACTGTATCAGAGTATCGGATTATACGAAGAAAATGAATTAAAGATCAATGCGTTTGTCCTGTCCGTGGCCAAAGATGGCAATGTCGCCATTCCCATGAGCCGGAACCGGAAAAAGCTGGACAAAGAAGATTACATCGAAGATCCGCTTCCCCCTGGCTATACAAGGGTGAAGCACAGTTTCAGCCCGGTTTATGACGCCGACTGCAGACTTCTGATCCTTGGAAGCTTTCCTTCTGTAAAATCCAGAGAAGAAAACTTCTATTACGGTCATCCCCAGAACCGGTTCTGGAAATTGATGGCACGTTTATTAAAGGAGCCGCTTCCGGTCTCTGTGGAAGAGAAAAAGGCCATGCTCCTGAAGCACCACATCGCCATCTGGGATGTGGTAGCGGAATGTGACATCCACGGCTCCAGCGACGGAAGCATCCGGAATGTGATTCCCACCAACTTAAACCAGATATTAAGAGAGGCAGATATCCAGACCATCATTGCCAATGGTACGGCTGCCTATACGCTGTATCATACCTACTGTGAAGACCATACCGGGCGGACTGCCGTGAAATGTCCTTCCACCAGTCCGGCCAATGCGGTATTTACCCTTGACCGGCTGGAAGATGCCTGGGGAAAGGTCTTTTTAGACCTCTACCCCCAGCTTGATCTTTAACGCGGACTTGATCATTTCCACACATTTTTCCTGGCCAAGCCGCCCACTGTTCAAAGTCAGATCGTAGTTGACCGGATTGGTCCAGTAGTTTCCATTTGTATAATACTTATAGTAATCGGCCCGGTACTTATCCGTTTTCGTGATGAGACGGGCCGCTTCCTCTTCCGTCACATCCATACGGTCCATGACCTGCTTCAGACAATATGCCCGCGGTGCTTCGATATAGACGCTTAATACATTGTCATAATCCTTCAACAGATAATCGCTGCATTTTCCGACAATAATACAGCTTTCTGCCTTGACTAATTCCCGGATGATCTTTGCCTCGATCTGGAACAGACGGTCATCGGAGACAAATTCCTCCATATGGCCCTGAGGCAGAAAACGTTTCTGCATCCGCTGGATCTGGCTGCGCACATAGCTTCCCCGCAACTTCTCATCTACTTCCCGGAACTCAAACTCGTCCATACCGCTATACTGGGCAGCCAGTGTCAGAATACGGTTTTCATAGCTGTGAATCCCCAGTTCATCTGCCAGCTTGGAAGCGATCTCCCGTCCTCCGGTTCCAAAACCTCTCGCAATGGTAATCGCATATGTTTCCATACAATTCCTCCTTTATAATGTAAAGCGGACATTCGCAATCCGCTTCGCTACTTGCTCATGAACGCAGTCGCTTCGCGATCTGTCAGTGGGAGCTGAAAGCTCCCACTGACATAAGCATCCCCCCTCACCCGCCGCTTA
>QUFC01000069.1 GCA_003478355.1 Lachnospiraceae bacterium AM48-27BH | reverse complement strand
ACCTTCTTTCGTAAATGTTGCAAATGTTTGTTTTGGCACTTTCATTATACAACACATGGAATCGAGGTGTCTTTCTTTTATGCAAAATCACGAACTTGCTCATTTATAGTTTTCTATCTATTTCTAAATGCACTCATTGCATCTCTAACGCTTTTGGCCACTTCAGGTGCAAGGACAAATTCAGATATCTTCTGTTTCTCTATTACATCTTCCTCTGTTTCTTCTTCCACTTGAACATTCTCCTGTTTTGAAAAATAATTCTGCATTGCTTTTTCCACTTCTTGCTTTACCAATTCCAACATCATAATCTGCAAAGCTTCTTGGTTCAATACAGCCCCTTTTTCTGTACTGCCGCCATCTATATGAGCAACCACTGCTGATGCAATTAAGTCGGCTTTATCCCTTACGGAATTTAAAATCTCTGCCGCACGTACATGTGTCAGCTTTGTTTTATCAAATCCAAGTGTGAATTTATAGGGATTCTTTTTCTCCACATTTATCACACTCCTCTACATAATCTGAAACAGTCTGTCATATCCTTTGGCATTGGCAGAAATATCCTCAATAAAGGTATATTTCCCCAGACGGTCTGATTGTTCCAGGAAATGGCTCAATAGCTTTGCCCCGCCTCCAATAAATACCGTATATGCTGCTTTGGTATCTATACCTCTTTCTCGAATACTGTTCAGCAGATCTTTTACAAAATCCTGCACCATACCTTCTGTCATACGGACTACAGCCTCTTCATAAAACTCTGTGTTTCCCTGAAGGATACTGTCAATATCACTTTCCTCTAACAAAATATCATATTCACTGTTAATCCCTGAAATAATCTTGTTATACATGGTAATCACGCCTTTTTCCATGGAATCACAGGCTTCCATATCCGGATTACCTTTCCGCATCAGAAGATAGTCTGTAGTAAATCCTCCTATATCAATTCCTACTACTTTGGGAATCTGCTGCAGCTTTTCAATCATAGTCATCATAGCCGCATAGTCCTGCGGAAATGCCATTACCTCTCCAATGGTGATATGATATGTACTACCACAGTAATTGATATCATGGATTTTCCCTTGTCTTTTAAAATATGCTTCATACCGTTCACAAAGTTCTGCATAATGCTTGGGTGGCAGCCCAATCGGAAGATCCACCTGAATGACATCCCCTGGCTGAATTTGAGGGTTTTCCTCCAGCTCTTTTACGATTGCAAATAGAGTAAGGATAAAAAAACGATCATCCTGCGTTTTATCTCTTTGATAAGGAATCCTATTTTCACTCAGCACATAATACTTTCCCTCATAAAACAGGAACTTTTCCCCTCTGGCAGGCTTTTTATCCTGAATGGTAAGCCCTGTCGTAAATACCTGGGAACAGGTTTTCATATTTCTATTGCCATGGTCTACCGCAATCCGAACTTTTTTTATCATAAAATCATCTCTCCTTTTTTCTTTATACTTCTCTTGTACGCAGAGCTTCCGTACAAAGCAACTTTTTTTCAAAAAAATATCCTGTCTGCAGCATTTTGCTACAGACAGATGCTTTCTTCCTATATAATAATTTTTAACATTTATCTTTAAACCACCATATATTTCCAGTCCTCATTCGAATTATTTCTCTTTATAAAAAATTAATCTGTTCTGCCTTTTGAGGCAAAATCTTTTTAAACAGTTCCATATAGCGTTCGTATCCGGCTGTAATCAATGGACCACGAAGTGATGTTTCTGACCAAAGTAGCAGTTCTTCTTCCTCTGAATAATACGGAATATTACTAACTGTAAATTTCCCGCCAAAATAATGGGGTGTACTGACTTTCAAAAAATCCTGCATATCCTGCTTTGTCGATACCAGTGGCAAACCTTCCATTTTTCGCACAAAAAAAGCCTCTACCACATCGGGTAAGAAGCCTTTCTTTAAATAGGCATTTGCTCTGACAAATATTTGGGTTAAACACTCCAGCCGTACTTCTCTTTCTTTTTCACTGCAAGTTGTATCCAACACAACCTCTGCCAATGCCTTTGCGTATTCAAAATCTAACATCTGTTATTCCTCCATCTTTATTTTCTGTTTCAGTTTTCCATGTACTAAATAGCGATAATCCTTTCGGGTATTTACACAAGTTGATAAGGTTACTACCTGATCCTCCTTGGTAACTGTCGTCCCTGTGTTATACTCAGCACTTCTTTGTAGTGTTTCCAGAAAAACTTCATAGTCCTCAGAAGTAGGAAAATCATAAGTATATGCTGGATAATCCGTTGGTGCTGCATAACAGGAAAAAATCTGATACTCATAAATATATCCTGGCACATACATATAAAAACAAGGATAGTTTCGATAAAGTGCCTGTGACTGATACTGATCCAGGGTTCCAAACATGCTCCCATCCTTCATATTATGCCCATAGATAATGGTATTTCTGTCTGATAAATCCTCCTGGTTGTGAAAGTCCATAAAAATACTGCCACTTTTATGATTTTCTCCCGTAATCAGGTGATGCAGATAATAGTCATTATCCCTCCCCTGGACTACCGGATAACTAATTTCCAAACCAGGAATCTCAATCCATGCAATGACATCTGGATTGATTTCTTCCAGCTTGTTAAAATCCACCTGTAGGACTCCCTGCTCTGCGACCTCCTCTGGTGTTTCCCCTGGAACCGCTTCTGGTGACAGGTCTTGATCCTCTATCTTTTGTGTAAACCCTTCCATCTGCTCATAGACTTTTTGACTTTCCTGATAATTCAAATAAATTTGCAGTATCCTTCCTCCTGCAAATAAAAAAACAGCAATGGCTACAAGCATAAATATACCGTAAATTTTCTTTCGTTTCATCGAATCCTCCTCTTCCATAAGACCGGACAACTTGCCCGGTCCATATTCACCCTGTATTTTTCAATACATAGTAATAATCATCAATTCCTTTGATCTGTCCATTCCACTCACCATAAGGATCCATGTCCCAAACCATACGGCTCATGGAAATAGACAATCCACTACAGATTTCATACACCTTTCTACAAGCGTTCTGTAGAATCTGCCGTTTCTGCATCTTATGCGGACAATAAAAAGTGGCTGATTTACGTTGACAGGCATCACATTTTTCGGAATCCCCGTCACAATATACCTTCATTTTTTTATCCATATCATACGCTTCATATAGGTGCTGCAGATGCCTGCTTTTCAACATTTCCAAAACTGGCTTTAAATTTCTGTATTGATTCACACCTGCAACACAAATGAACGTATCCCCTGATAAATAGTGAGCTATCGTGCCTTTTAATGCGCCTTCTGTTAAATAGATCTGTTCTGCGTCCAGGTTTCCTATGACATGTACCGGACTTCCTGATGATACTCCATTTTTAAATTTCACACTGGAAAGCCAGATATACTTCCGTCCCTCCATTACCTGATCCAACCGAATCTGAAATCCTTGTATTTTTCCTTCCGGGGATTGAATTGGTATTAAAATCCCGGAATTTTTAGAACTAAAATTAATTGTCCATTTCCCATCTTGATCTTCATAAAATCCAGGCACACCTTTTACTGTCTGTCCGGATTCCAACAGTTTCTGTACCATATTTTTAATTCCAAACAACGGTACACTACGATACCTCTGTATCTCGATCTGTTCTTCCGTCAGCCCTCTTTTTTTAAGATCCTCCTGGTGTTTATCATTTAATGTCAATAAGGACAACATCTCCTGATATGTTCGGTCAATGACATCTGCATCTGCCAACTCGGCATTAAAAATTACTACAGGCTCTTTTTTAGGAGCTACCTGATAATTTGTTCTGTACTCTCCCTTTCCCAGAGCTTCCCGGATTTGCCGATTTGCCTCTGCGCTGGAAACACCATGCAGTCTTCCGTATAATTCCAGCATTCCGCCGGAAGCATCACACCGATTACACCGAAACACATTTTTCTGAAGATTAACATTCATTTTTCCTTTTGTTTCTCCACAAAATGGACAATTCACATCCATCGATGAAGAATTCTTATGCCGTACTCTAAGCTGCAGTAAATGTACAACATCTGTGATATCGTAGTTAAAGCCTGACATATCATACACTCTATGGCTCCTCCTTTCTTCCACAGCCAATAAAGGCTGTGGAAAGAATGATGATCACCGGCTATTTGTTATGCTTTTGCAAGAATTACTCTGGCTGCTGCCGGTATAAAATGGTTCTGTCCATGATACTGCTCTGCGAACCATTGCAAGCTGGAAGGACTTTCCATCGCAACCTGCCCCATAGTTTTTCCGCTAAATTTTCCTTTTCCTGTTATGGCAACTTGGATTGCCTGCTCATAGCTCATCCATTTCACCAGTTCTTCCACCGGCATATTGGGAGCCAGAGATTGCGGCTTAGATGGCATCTGCTGCTGGTGAGGTATCTGCTGCATAGTTGGTGCAACACCACCACTTGCCGAACTCATTACCGGATTAGTCATCTGTCCACTCCCCGTTGCCCTGCTAATTGTATTTCCATTCGCTTGTGCTTCCTGGTAAAACTGCTCCATCATCTGCTGTCCTGGCATTGCTTGCGTCTGAAATGCTGGCATCGCCCCTGCCGGCTGATTCGGTGTCTGTTGCATTGCAGGTGCCGGATTTTGTGCCGGCATCGCAGCCTGCATCGAAGTTCCCTGGTTTACAGGAATTCCTGCATCTACCTGCATGGGATCATTACCTTCCCCTACATCAGCAAATTGCAGACCATATCCCGCATCTGCCAAAGCTCGCCCAATCGCTGCTGTTTCTGCCATTTCAAGAAATTTATCTCCAAACTGTGTATCTGTTGTACGAAATTTCTGCGAAAAGGAATTGGCAATATAATTATTCTCCTGATCACACTTATCCAGATAAATCCTGGCTTCTACAACTGCCATATTTTCTGTAAAATGAACAATCCGGCTGATAATCTTGCCTGTAGGATTTACCAGACGGAACCACAGCTTCCGATATTTCACATCCAGATACCGTTGTTCCTCCTGCCCTTCATTAGAAATAACTCTGGCAAGTTCCAGAGGATAAAATCCTTCCACTTTATTCAGTTCTTCTACTGCTTTTGACTTGTTATATAATAATTCGCTCATTGCCTGCTCCTTTCTTTGGAACCGGCAGGACATCCCTTTATAAAGTAATAACCTGCCAATTCTCAACATTGAACTATTTTGCTATTTTTTTACACAGCCCGGTTGCAAATTGTTGTCGGGATCTGTCTATTACTCTGTGGTTGATACCGTTCACAATACTGTTGTATTTTTGCCGCCAGCATCGTCTTTCTGGTACCTGTATCATCTGTATGAATTGCCTGACAAACGGCTTTCCATTCCCCAACAATATAAACGCGCAGCTTCGCCCTGGTAATCCCTGTATAAAAAATATTCCGCTTCAACATGGGATAAAAAGCTTTTAGCCACGGAATGATAACCACCTGGCACTCACTTCCCTGGCTTTTGTGTATGGTTATGGCATTTGCATGTTCCATCATCTCCACCTGCTCTGCCTCATACTTCACCCTGCGTCCGTCTGTAAATACGATTTGAACTATTGGGTTGTTATCCTCATCCTCAGAAATCTGTACCAAAGTACCTAAATCTCCATTACTGGCAACTTCTGTATTTTTGTTTTGAAGGATTCGGTCACCTTCTCGGAATATCTCACCTCCAAGATGAAGCTCTTGTTTCCCGGATACAGGAGGATTTACATCATCCTGCAGACTGCGGTTCAGTTCCAAGACACCGGCTGCACTTCGCACTTTGTATGGAGAAAGTATCTGTACCTGCTCCATACCATACACCTGAATTTCCTTGAGATAAATATTCTTAACAATTTGTGCTGCTGCATCTGCTCCTGAACATTCAATCATCTGGAAATCATCTCCCCATTGCAGATTTGTTTTTCCTTCGTTGATAAGCTGGGCATTTATGGGGATATTGCTGTCCTTCCCCTGACGATAGACCAGATTTAAAACAGTAACCGGTATTTTCCCACACAAAATAAGCTGACGGAACACATCTCCTGCTCCTACAGAAGGAAGCTGGTGGACATCTCCGACCAAAAGCACTCTGGCTCCTGCTTTTACCTTGTAAAAAAATTCATAGGCAAGGTGCATATCTACCATAGATACCTCATCCACATTAATAAAATCTGCGGACAATTCATCTATAAGTGCTTCATAATCTCCGTCACCAAAAAGCCCCAGTGCCATGTGCATCGTAGTTGCATCCCCACTTCCGGTACTCTCTGCCATTCGCCTTGCGGCACGACCAGTTGGTGCCATCAGTTGGACTTTATTCCCGCATTTTTTCTGATAGATATACAAAATGACCTTTAAAACCGTTGTTTTACCGGTTCCAGGTCCTCCAGTAATAATGCTGATCGGGTTTGCAAAAACCATACGTACTGCTTCTTTCTGCTGTTCGGATAATGTTATGTTTAAATCTTTCTGTGCTTCCTCCAGTTCCTTTTCAATCGTAAGAACTGGAATTCGCTCATACAATTTTCTTGCAATCATAGAAGCAGTGTCTTCTTCTTCCTGATACTGTTTGGTAATGTAAATCCTATTTTCTTCTACCACGATACTGTCTTGCATAACCAGACGATAGATCACTTTTAAAATTTCTGTTTCTGTCACCGGCTGAAGATCCGGTTCTTTATTTAGAACTTTCAAGGCATCTTTTACCAGAATTTCCTGCTCCAGATACAAATGTCCGTTTTGCTTCATGGCTTCCCGCAACACATAACTGACACAGCCGGAAATGCGCATAGGATCATTCGTTGCAGCACAACACTGCCTTGCAATGGCATCCACAGTGAGAAAACCAAACCCCTTAACAGCACAAAGGATATAAGGCTGCTTCCGAATGATTTCTACGGATTGATCCCGAAACTTCTGAAGAATCATATTTGCTTTTTTAGGAGTAACATGAAATGGTGATAAAAAGGTCATCAATTCCCGGAATACTTTATTTTTTCCAAAGGAATCCACAATACGGTCCAGTTTTTGCTGAGATATCCCCTGAATTTTTAATAATTCCTGTGGATATTTTTCCATCACCTCTAAGGTATCCAGACCAAAACGATTGACAATCCTTTCTGCCGTTTTGGGACCAATTCCTTTTAAAGAACCACAAGAAAGGTATCCTAAGATACCTTCCCTTGTTCTAGGTACAACCTCTAAAAAAGTTTCCACCTTGTATTGTGTCCCATAGGAACTTGTTTCCCACTCGCCTTCCATCTCAATTTCGATCTCATCCGTAAGAGGAAGGTCATATCCTTTGGCAGTAAACGCAATGATTTTTTTCTCTGCCCAAAACTTATCCCTGGCAGAAAGAGGAACTTCCTGATTCAGTGTGGAAAATAATGCAACCGTATATCCGTTTTCCTCATTTTGAAAAATCTTACGTATATATTTGCACCTCATCGTCTATGTCCCTCCAGTTCTCTACTTTCATCAATTCCCCTGGTTTCATCTTGGAGTCATACCAATAAATATCCTTTCCTTTTACAAATGCTGTCTGAATCTCGCTTCTCATTCCCTCGCTGATATGTGAACCACAAATGATCAATACTTCACATAAATCCAACATCAAAACTGCAATCTGCATTGCAGTTTCCCGTTCTTCCGGGATACGGTCATCTAACATTAATGGAAGATGAGCATGTGAAGCAAAAGTACGGCAATGATACAGCCTTTTCATCTGCATGAGATAGTATTTTGCCAGTTCCATATTATGCTGCACTCCCTCTGGATTCGGGGCAGACAGCGGAGAACAGATATATGCCTTTTTTCCTTGTAACATTATGCAACCTCCTTTTTAATCCGGAAAATCCTGCTTTCTGTAGTGCTTGTGTATTCTTCGTAGATATCCGGATGCTGATTTTTCAGTTTCTCCATATTTTCTTTTCCAATCTGGGTGCGTATCGTAGGATTATAAGTAATCCGGTAACGGAAACTCCCATCCTCGATCACTGCCTTACACCCTTGTCCAAGAAGCTCGACAAACGGTACGCTCAATGCACGTTGTTCCGCTTCAATCTCCTTTTTTCTTTTTTCCAATTGGGATTTTTCTTCAGATAATTTAAGATATTTTTCAAGACTGCGTGATTCCAAGCTAGATATGCTGATTTCAGGAATTGATTTGTCTGCGTAACCCTTATATTTCCGGATACTAGACAAAATGAGATCTGGCTTCCCGGAATACGGTGGTTCTATTTTCTTCTCCACATATTCTTCCCAGAAGTATTTCTCCTGTTCAATAAGTTCTTCTTCCTCCATTCTATCCCGTTCCAGACACCGATAAACAAATTCATTTTCATTGTTTCCATAAAGGCAGGCAATATATGCTTTATTCATATTCATGACTGCAAGATAATGACGAACCTGCAAAACATAGTTTTCAGGAATCCCATCATCTGCCCATTTGTCTTTTGCATTGTAATTGCAGGTCTTACATTCCAAAATTCCAATGCTTCCATCTGGGAAACGGATAAAGTAATCCACATCCGCCAACATAAACGGATATAGCGGATGCCGGAACATTTTTCGTACAGGGAAAACTTCAAGCCCCGTCTTCTTTGCAAAAATCATGGCAACCAAATCTTCCAGGCGGTGTCCCACTTCTTTCGCTACCCAGTTTTCTTCCTCTTCTTCGATTACTGGCGTAACACCAATTTTATCAAAATACAAATCCCTGATTGTCGCAAATGGGGATACACCCATGATTGCCGCTGCATCGCTTCCGCCAATACCAAGACGCCGGTAATCCAACCAATCTTCTCGGCTCAAATCTGCTGTATCTACAAGAACTTCCGGCTGATAATTTAATGCTGTATTCATCTCATTTCCTCCTTATAATTTAATCGTTCCATATACATCAAACCCTTTCCAGTCAAAGGCCAGTGTTTTTGCAATATCTTCTTCCAATTTTAAAATCCGTGGTGCAGAAAATCCTTCACAAGCAGCAAAGAATGCAGCTTCGTGCATGGCAAAATAAAGATCATGAGCTGTGCATGGTTCTTCCCCATATTGTCCCACAAAAAGATCTACTACTTCATTTCGGATTTTCTGATTGATTTTGAGTTCCTTCATAATCAGATGCAGACAGTTTACAGGGTTTTGGATATCTATATCCATCAAACCAACAATTCCTTTAACTGCTTCCTGATAACGGGAAAAAATTTTATCCAGATTATTCCGGAAATCCTGTAAGGTCGCCCCTCTATCATGTGACAGTTTGATAGGACTGCCCAGGTTAATGACACGGTTACTGGTTTGTGAGAGCATCATGGGATACAGATTCACACCACTTACTGCTACATCAGAAGTAGTCAGGCGCAGTGCAGGAGCAAGGCTCTTATCCTCAATTCCATGATCCTCCAAAGCCTGGTGATAAGTATCCAAAAGTTCCTGATTTCCCCCTAAAGTCCACATAGCAGACACAATGGAATGGTCAAAACTTCCAGAACCCTCCAGATACGTACTTCCCTTAAAATGTGCTTTCAGATAATCACTTGTCATATTGAAGATTGTCTGCATATCCAGTACACAGTAATCATGATCATCACCGCCATGTACTGCAGATACTTTTCCATCTGCCACCTTGATTAAGGCATCTCCTTTCGCTACCTGAAGACAGTAGTTTACTACCTTTGCATAAGTAGCTTTCTCCAGTTTCTTTAATCCTGTTCCATTAATGCCGGCTCTTTTCAGAATTGTATGGATAGCACAGTCACGAACCGGATAAAAATCCTTGTTCACTTTTAATACCAACTGGGTATTCTTTTCTGTATCCTCTACTATTCCTTCCAGTTCTTTTTCACAGGCTTCTTCAATGGTTTCTGCCTCCTTTTCCAATGGAACCAGTTTTAGCATCCTGGTAGGCTTACGAATCCACTTGGACTGCTTTGCCCTCTCAGCCAGAAATTCCAGCATCTCCGTTGTACTTGCAAATGTAGTGCAAAACTCATCTGCATAAATCTTTGTTTCTTTCATGTGTGTACCACCTTTCTTAAATTTATTTATCCATAAACAGCCAAAGCTGATTGTGGCAATCCTGCCTTTCATTAGGGCATAAAAAAAGAATGAAAAGTGAAGTATTCCTTCGCTATCCATTCTCATATCCCTGATAATATTACCGAAAAAACAAAAGTGCCGCTATTGCCCCATAAGGACAGATAGTGACACTTTGTACAATCATAAACAACTTATGCGGAATAAGCAGCCTTACTGCTCTCCTTGAGTCTTCGGATTTATACAAATCCAAAACTCCCCCTATGGGTACGCATAAAATTAACTATAGCAGTATAGTAGCACATGATATAGTATATGTCAATCTTCATGCACAATATATTGTATGTTTTTAAATACTATGCTTTGCATATATGACTTCAATTAGAATATTGAAATATCACGTATCCCATCTCTCTTTTTTCAAGTTTATAGAAAAATTTTTAATAAAAAGTACATAATCTGTTCAATCTGAAAAAATCTCAGTTAATTACTTAATGAAATTGTTAAGACAAAACCAAGTCTTACGCTATTGTACCTTGATAATTTTATACCTTATCAGGAAATGTATATAGGTGCTGCAGATAGTGTCGCATAAATGCACGCCTGCAGCTTGATGATTACATAGTAACACCTCATACGTGCATGAAACATGGCATAGGAAACGGTTTCCTGATATGTCTACCCTTTCATTAATCTAATTTATAGAGGTGATTATATTGAGTGAAACAGACAATCTCTTTAAAGCATACTCCGTTCAGGAGATAGCATCCATGCTCGGCATTGGAAAAACAAAAACCAGGGAACTTCTTGACAGTGGAATTCTTCCCGTTACAAAAGTTGGGCGGCAATATTTTACTTCGCCAGCTTCTATTCAGGAGTTTCTCAAGAAAAACATAGGAAAGCAAATATTCTTTTAGGCCCTTTAGAAAGTTATTGTCAATCAGGCTTGGCTATATTAAAATAGACCTTATACCTGATTTGGCATGAATATCTCATTAAAGAAAGGGAACTATTCATGGCGAGAACAACGAAAGGTACACAACAAAAAAGAAGATCCAAAGGGGATGGATCACTATTTCCAAATAAGAGAGGAGGATGGACTGCCCGATATAGAAAAAAAGGGCTACCGGACAAGGAGTTTAATGCTCCTACCAAAGGAGAAGCGAAAGCATTATTAGATGACTGGAAGATAAAAGTCGCAATACAAGACGCAATTACTTCAAACATCAAAGTACAGGACTATGCGAACAAATACTTATTCCGCAAAAGTCTCATGGTTGAAGCTGGCAAATTCAAACAAACCAGTCTGGATCGATTAGAAAAAACATACGAAAATCATTTAAAAGATACGGATGCTTTTAGCAAAACATTTTCTAATCTGACTGCTGATGATATTACAGCAACGATTAATGCCAAAAAGGAAATCCTGAGTTATTCATCATTAAAGAAAATTTACTTATTTTGGTCTGCAATGATTAAAACAGCAATTTCTCTCGGCGAACTGCCAAAAAACTTTTCTGATATTTTAAATCGGGTGATAATGCCGGAAGAATCCGTTCTTCCTGTAGAAACAAAGGAAATCTCAATCATCCCACCAGAACATGAGCAGATCATAAAAGAAATTGCAATGGAACCCAGTCCAAATAAAAACGAACGCTATTTGTATAGATATGGTCCTGCCATTGTATTCCTTTTAAACACAGGTTTACGTGGTGGTGAATTGCTTGCATTAGGTCAATCTTCTATCGTGCCCTTTTTAGGACGGCGTGGCATTAAAATCACACATACGCTTAGCAGGGTCAAAAACCGAGAAGTCGGCTCAAAAAAACGGACTAAAATGATTTTGACTCCTCCAAAATACCCAAATAGTTTACGGACTATTCCATTAAACAAGGAAGCTGAATTTTCACTATCATGTATGATGGAGCTATACGATAAAAATCGGGTTTTTCCAGATTTGATATTATCTACGCAAAATGGTGTCAGCCCTACAATCCAAAATTTAGCCAATACGCTAAAGAAAATTTGTAAGCGTGCTGAGATTCCAGAATATAATCTTCATGCACTACGGCACACTTTTGCAACAAATCTGATCCGGCAGACTCACAATATGGGAGAAATAAAGGAAGCTGCTGAAATCATTGGCGATAACTATGAGGTGATCATGCGTACTTATGTTCATACAGACAGTGAACGTAAGGTAAGTTTAATTGATGCTATGATTGCATAAATCTTCCGCTTAACAGAGGAAATGGTTGTCTACAGTATGATGGCACAGGCTGTAACAAGCAAAATTCTGCCACCTTATCGTCCACCTTACGAAACGATTTTACTTGATTTTATAAGGTTTTTAACGGTTTTTGGCGGACATATCTATAAATATTAAAGCATGAAAACTTATATTTTAGAATTAATTTTTTAAAAAAGGGAATTGGATTATGGAAAAATGGACTTGTAGAAAAAATTGTGAACTTTTTCTTTCCTATAATTTTGCCACCTTATTTTTTTAGACAGAATTATAGGATTTTGAAAAAAGAAAAAGCCTCGAAAACCTTGATTTTCTGGGCTTTTTAAGAGGCGCAGACCGGATTTGAACCGGTGAATACTGGTGTTGCAGACCATTGCCTTACCACTTGGCTACTGCGCCGTATTTAGTTATTTTGCACAATTATTGGGTTTGTAGCTCCCCCTGTTGGACTCGAACCAACGACACTGCGGTTAACAGCCGCATGCTCTACCGACTGAGCTAAGGAGGAATAGATATATTATTTGACTCCTTAGTTTGTGGTGTTGCAGACCCACGCCTTACCGCTTGGCTATGTCGCCATATAATGACCCCAACGAGATTCGAACTCGTGTTACCGCCGTGAAAGGGCGATGTCTTAACCGCTTGACCATGGGGCCTTTAGACTTTATGCTGCAGACGCCTTCTGGCCGCTATGCGAAACTCCCCGAGTAGGACTCGAACCTACGACAGCGCGGTTAACAGCCGCGTGCTCTACCGACTGAGCTATCGAGGAATATACTTGAAGGTACGTACCCTCAAAACCACACACTGAAAACCTATTCATCCGTTACAACTTGCGGCTTTTGCCGCTCCCTAATTCCTTATTGGTCAAGCCCTCGACCTATTAGTGACAGTCAGCTCCACGCATTACTGCGCTTCCACCTCTGCCCTATCTACCTCGTCGTCTTCAAGGGGTCTTACTACTTGCGTATGGGATATCTCATCTTGAGGGGGGCTTCACGCTTAGATGCCTTCAGCGTTTATCCCGTCCCGACTTGGCTACTCGGCCATGAGTCTGATACTCAACCGATACACCAGAGGTCAGTCCATCCCGGTCCTCTCGTACTAAGGACAGCTCCTCT
>QUFC01000068.1 GCA_003478355.1 Lachnospiraceae bacterium AM48-27BH | reverse complement strand
CGTCCTATGACACAAAAAACGCTCCGCTAAGGATCGCACTGCGGC
The DNA here is from genome assembly GCA_003478355.1 of Lachnospiraceae bacterium AM48-27BH. Lineage (GTDB taxonomy): Bacteria > Bacillota > Clostridia > Lachnospirales > Lachnospiraceae > UBA3402. The sequence goes on along the minus strand of QUFC01000068.1, from coordinate 14,334 downwards.
GGACTGGAAGAATGTCGCTAAAGCGACCCGCCGCAGGCGGAGAATCCTGCAAGCAGGATTCTTTCTTATCCTTATAATTGATAAATCTGGCTATATTTTTCTTTCAGATACTCCACATAATACTTCGGATTAAAGTCTTCTCCTGTTACATCCTTTAAGATCTGTCGGCTGGTCTTCATTTTTCCATATTTGTGAATGTTTTCACGAAGAAATTCCCGAATCACGGAAATTTTACCTTCCCGCAGCAGTCCCTCGAAATCCATCTGAGTCTTCATATATGCATAGATCTGGGCTCCAAAAGCACTTCCAAGGGCGTAAGATGGGAAATATCCAAAATCACCCATGGACCAGTGGATATCCTGAAGCACACCTTCCGCTGCATTGGCCGGACGCACACCCAGATACTCCTCATATTTGTCTGCCCACACTTCCGGAAGGTCTTTCACCTTAAGAGTTCCCTCCATCAGCTGCTTCTCGATCTCATAGCGGATCAGAATGTGAAGGCTGTAGGTCAATTCATCGGCCTGGGTCCGGATGAGACTTGGCTGGACTTTATTGACTGCCCGCACAAACTGCTCCAGAGTGACATCCCCCAACTGCTTCGGAAATAATTCCTGGACTTTTCCATATATCGGAACCCAGAATGCCTCGTTGCGACCAATAATGTTTTCAAAGAAACGGGACTGACACTCATGCATGCCCATAGAGGTTCCCTCACCCAGCGGTGTCTGGGTCAGTTCATCCGGAATTCCCATCTCATAGATGCCATGACCGGACTCGTGGATCACAGAAAACATGGAGTCGTCTACCCGGTTATTATATGCTGTGGTAATACGGACGTCATGGTTATGAAGATTGGTGGTAAATGGATGGGCACTGACAGCCATCACTCCCTTATTAAAATCAAATCCCACGTATTCTGCCAGATAACGTCCGATCTTCTCCTGCTTCTCTTCTGAGAAGTCGCCTGTCAGAATCTTCTGGTCAATCTCAATGCCGGATTCCATGATCTGATGAAGCAGCGGAACCAGTTCCTTTTTTAAGGTATTGAAAAACTGATCCAGAATCTCTGTATCAAAGCCTTCTTCGTAATGATCCAGCATCACATTGTAAATGGACTGACCTTCTTTTGCCTGGTAAGAAGCAAATTTCTTCTGGTAGGAAATAATCTCCTCGAGAAATGGCGCAAACCGGTCAAAATCCTTCTTCTCCTTTGCCTCAGTCCAGACACGGGTACCTTCTGATGTCAGTTCGGAGTACTTACGGTATTCTTCCGGCGGAATGCACTCCAGACGTTCTAATTCCTTTTTTACCTCGCGGACAATACTGGATTGAATTTCTGAAAGACTGTTGTCTTCCCCACATTGTTCCACAAGTTCTTTCACCTGTGGGTTTGACACGGTTTTCTGATATTCGCTGGATAGAACCCCCACCATCCTGGAAGTATAGGTTCCTGCCTCCTTCGGTGCTAATGTAGCGTCATCCCACTCAAATAGCACCAGAGCTGTTTTTAACGCCTGGGCCTTCTCGAGATACTCATTTAACTGCTCAAATGCCTGACTCATACGTGAATTCTCCTTTCGTTTGTGAAAAAACTGTTTATCTAAGCAACAGACTTTTTTTCTGAAACTGGAAAACGGTCATGATAATCCAAGATCTCTCTCTTATCATGACCGCTCCATCTTACAAAAATTCAAGTTTTCATGGAATCCGTTCTATGGGGTCTTAAAAATACTTCTTAGATCCCCACAGGTTATTCTTCTTCAATTCCAGATACTCGTTATATGCCTTTTCCAAAATCTGCTTTTCATTAGAAAATTTCAGCAAATGGTAAGCCTCATAAAACTTATAATATCCAGAATCCATGAAATACTCTTCACGTTGTGGTTTACTGTAATAGCTGTCTGCCATCATCAGATACCAGTGTACATCCTTTTCCACCATATCCTGGGGCGTGTTGAATGAATACTGGCTCTTTCCAATATACTTAATAATGGAAGCACTGACCCCGGTTTCTTCCTTCACCTCACGCAGTGCAGTGTCCCGGTACTCCTCTCCAGCTTCTACAGTCCCTTTCGGCAGAACCCAACCCTCGTATTTGTTTTTATAGTTCTTATACAAAACAAGAATCTTTCCTCGAAATATCACCACACCGCCACAGCTCGTTGCCTCAATCATTGCAATTCCTCCTGTTTTCAGCCATGTTGTAATCTGGCTGTTGGTGTGTCATCACAGACTGAGGCTAGTATAACTCTATTTGGACAGATATGCAAGCGTAACTGTTATTTCCTGTGAAAGCCATATAAATCTGAAGGATATAAGAAAAATGTCCGGACTGAGCCAGCAGGCTTTTTCTGAGAAGTATTCCATTCCAAAAAGAAGCATTGAAAATTGGGAAACAGGGAAACGGGTTCCTCCAATCTATCTACTCCTTTTACTGGAACGTGTTGTAAAAAAGAATTTTCAGACTCTAGAAACGCAGCAAAAAGTAGAAAACCCAAAATGGCAAAAGGACAAATAATATATCCTGCTGCCTATCAATTACGAAGCCTTCCATTTTCCTGAAGCCAGCCACTTACGGTTTCCAAAATTGAAGAGCGATTTTGTTCAGTAGCACCCGTCTCCAAAAAACATTTATTCAGATTGTAAATTTAGCAAGTCATCGATCTTTAGTGTCAATCCTGGGTAAATTCCGACTGGAATCTCAACCTGAAAAGGGTAGATCATAGGTGCTACATCATTTTTAAAATCGGCTCAATCCTTACAGTAACCCGAAAATTGGATACAATGCTCCGATACAGATTTCGAATGTGTATGTGGAAACACTGGAAAACTCCGCAAAACAACTTTAAAAATCTGGTGAAGCTTGGAGTGGGAGAAAGAAATACAGCGAAAGCAACATGGTCTCATGGATATGCCCAAATCTGCCATTCAGAGGCAGTATGCTACGCAATGTCCAATGCACGCCTTGCAAAATTCGGACTATTATCTGCGGAAACGTACTTTGTGAAAGTGTCAAGTTAAATGAACCGCATGTCCGGTGGTGTGATAGGTCGGCGGCGAAAGCCGTCTCCTACTCGATCTTATGGAAAATAAAAAGAAATATTTTATCTGGTTTCTATACAGACCCGCTCGTAAGGCGGGTCTGACCACCATAATGATATTTAACTGCATTAACGTTTCTATACCGACCCGCTCGTAAGGCGGGTCGCCAGATCTCTCCATTAAATCCAACGAAATAATGGTTTCTATACAGACCGCTCGTAAGGCGGGTCGCGAATGAATATCTTATCATTCCAGGAGGTGGAGTTTCTATACAGACCCGCTCGTAAGGCGGGTCTTGACCAACTTCATGTTGTACAAGCTGAATCCATGTTTCTATACAGACCCGCTCGTAAGGCGGGTCATGCTTCGAACAGGTTACGAAAACACCTTAAAGTTTCTATACAGACCCGCTCGTAAGGCGGGTCATTTAATCAGCTAACGGCACAGTCCGGTATTGTGTTTCTATACAGACCCGCTCGTAAGGCGGGTCAAACCAAATGGGACAGGCTTTGATCACTTCGTTTCTATACAGACCCGCTCGTAAGGCGGGTCAGCGAAGTTGTACAAACAGCTTCGCAAATTGAAGGTAATGGTTTAGTGAAATCCGCCATTTTCGGCGTTGGATGTTCAATAACGCTCTCATTATAGCAATAATTCTGTACAATTTTAAGTCTGCTATTTTGGTAAATTATACCAAATCCGAGTGCGATTTTTATGTGTACATCCGGTTATAAATCGATAATTGCATCCTGACTCGGCTCCACTGATTGCCGTCTCCCCAGGATTTTTAGGTCGGCATGATACGACTTGCCGAGCTTGTAAATTCGGATGGAGTCCATCTCAGGATCGATGATGGAAGACAATGCATCCATCAGGGTGGTCAGTTTCGGAGAATCCGCATTAATTTCAAATACCGAATTCTGTACACGCATGCCATACCTTTCACAGGCTCGCGCCACCTTTGCCAGGCGTTTCTGTCCTTTTGTAGTTTCTGTATTGATGTCATAGGTAAGTAAAAGATACATTTCATAACCTCCAGCAATACGGTGGGTAATCCATGATATCTCCACGGATTACCTGTGCCAGCAGTTGTGCCTGCAGGTATACAAAGTATTTTTTTGCATAATATTTATTCTCGATCGGATAAAGTTCCTTTTCCTCAAGACTGTCCTGCCATAGCTTCAGGATTTTTTTTCGAGCCTCATCCTTCAATTTGATTTGCTCCCCGAAGCGTTCGAAATCCTTAGACTGAATCTGCTTTCGGTTAATCATTGTGATTACAAAATGATCCACGAAACACGCTCTGAACTCTTCCACCAGATCACATGCCAGAGATAATCTTCCCGGTTGCATCGTGTGAAGATATCCGAGATATGGATCCAGACCAAAGGTTTGCAAAGCAGACGCACAATTCAATGTCAGAAGTGTATACAGGAATGATAATACGGCGTTACAGTTGTTTTCCGGTGGATGTTTCGAGCGCTTTTCAAATTTCATTGCCGAATCATGTACCTTCAGCATTCGATCGAATACTGAAAAATACTCGCTTGAGCCTTGTCCTTCAATGCCGCGTATCGTATCGACATCGGCTGCATCCTTTAGCTTTGCGACGAGTGAAGCCATATTTGAGATTACATGATTCAATGCTTCTGCATCTGCGGCATCTGCATTGACCAACGCACTCTTCAACTGCTCCACCTCATTCACCAGCTTCCCAAGAACGAAGTTTTTTACGATCTCCGCTTTCTTATCCTGCTCATAGAGAAGATGCTGTTGGTGCCTTAAAAGAACATTTCCAACCTGAATGCCTTGTAGAGATCCATAATATTTTCCGAACAGAGATACATAAGACACGAGGATTTTATGCTCACTGCAGTAATTCACGAAATATGCCGTAACCGTTGCATTTCCAAAGATGATGATCTGCTGAATGATGGAAGCCGGAATGCGTATTTTTGTCTCATCCTGATCCGAGCTGATCATAAAGGTGTCGTGCTCGCAGTGAATATAGCTGTCCGACGAAACATAGAGTATCTTATTCAATGTGAACATAATGATCCCATATCCTTTCCAGATATTTTTTAGCCATGACACTTTTCGGAGCGCAGATTTCATATAACGAACAGTGCGGGCATCGCTTACGGTATTCAGGAAGAATGGCCTTCGGATCCTGGAGATAGGCTCTTATCCCATCCACAGCCTCAAGCACCTGTTGCCGAAGCGCCGCATCAAAACGTATTTGTCTTCGAACCTTCTGGCCAGTGTAGTAAACGTATCCTTCTTCGATGTTAGTCTGGAACATTTCCTCTAAGCACAACGCCTGTGCCATGAGCTGAAAGTTGTATTCTATCTCATCTCTACTTTTTCCATGCTTGTATTCGATCGGGCAGATTTTATAGGTGCCATTCAGGAAATCAATATAAGCACCCTCTTCACTCTCGGTAAATTCAATACTGTCACAGATTCCATGCATCTGATATTTCTCAGAATTCACCGCAAGGCGTGTCACCTTAACGAGAGGACCCCTTTTTTCTATAACAGGCTGATCTACTTGTTTATGTTCGAGACGGCCCTCAACAAGAGAACCGTTCTCTATATTGTTCTGCTCAAAAACGCGAAGATAAAATCGTCTTCTACAGTACGCATATTCCGAAATCCACGAAATAAGGATTGAATTGTCTTCCATTATCTTAACGAGATATCAAGATTCTCGTACTGGCCCATGTGATCGGCATCATACCACTCTACCGGCTCAAATGGATAGGATTTGAATCCAACACGAACACCATTTGGAACGGCTGACACGTTCAGACCGATCTCGTAATCATCATACTTCCGAGGGAATGCGACATCTTCCTTCTTCTTTACGGTCAGAAGTTCGAACAGCTTATGTGCCGGTGCACAGCCCAACATAGCTTCCTTTTCATTCTGTTCTTTGTTTTCCGGAGCCTGTGTTCCCACATGTTTGAAGATAATCAGCGGACCGACAACCGACATGCCCTCCTTTGAAGATGAAATATCATGATTATACATCTGGATAATCGCCTCGAACAGCTTGTTCAGATCATTTTCTGTGAAACCATTTTTCTTTGCCAGACACGCACTTGCAGAACCACGTACCAGATACAGTCCATATGGAATGAACTGCTTTGTACCCATCGTGCGCTTCTTATCATCTGAAAGCTTCTGATCCGCCGCTTATATCCTTCCAGCGTGCTATAATCACCACCATCCGTATAGCACATACGGGTCACAGTAATACTCTTCGGCTGAATCGGATCAATGGAAAAATTGCATCCTGTCAGCTGAACCGCACCTCTGACCTGACCGGCATTCCGACCAGTACTTAATACACCGCCGAATGTCCGGACATCCCAATATCTGTTCGTCATATAATCTTCCGCTTCAGATACCTTTGTGTTTACGAAATTCTTCGGAAATGCAGTAATTTCATTCACTGCCAGTGCGCTCTCCGCAATCTTTTCATTAATACTTGTGCCCTTCTGCATGAGAATCTGCATGGTTTCATCCGTTCCATATGCATCCTGGATATAATTGCGAATACGACGTTTTAATGCAACATCCGTGATATATCCAAGTTCAGTATCCTCATCCTGTCTCGGCAGATTGCCCATATCGGGATCACCATTCGGGTTGCATCCGCTCGCTTCTACCAGAAACATAAATTCATATCTGTTGCTTAAAATATTACTCATTACGATTCTCCTTTTCTTTTATAAAATAGGCGCTCTCATACTCGTGGCTTTCGTCGTTAGATGCAGTGCGCCAAAATCACGAGACGGCGTGGTCGCCTGCGGTTTTTACGCTACATAGGCCAAATTCTTATGAAAGGTGATTGATTATGCTTCTGATTTCTCCGAACTGCCATTCTCCGAATCATCCTGTTTGGAGACATCCTTCTCAGAATCATTCTTCTTAGAGTTCTCGTCCCGTGTAAAAAATGCCTGACGTTGCTGTGAATATCCGAGGTCAAATGCTCCCTGCTCCTGAATGGTAAAACGTTCCGGGAATTCAGTGCCGATCTTCCCTGCAATCTCCGCAAATAAGCGTTCCATGACAATCTTTTCTCCTGTAGACAGTTTCCCAAGGTAATGCTCCTTCAGTCCATTGATCATAGCAAATGTACGTGCTGGTGACTGCTTGACAGCACGGTAATACCGTTCTGCTATCGTAACGTTAAGCTTGTCGTTCGCAGAACGTTCCTGGATTCTCACCATTGCCGCAAACCAGCGGCCACACTGGTATCCGATGCTCTTTGCATCTGTGTTTAATGTTGTATTCATATCTTCATATCCTTCCCGAAGCAGACAGGCCTTTACCGTTTGCAGTAAAATCCGGCTGCTCCTTCTTTCATCCTTAAACTGCTGCTTACATACATAGTACCGTGTGAGCTGCTCCGATGCGTTTCTCAGAAACACTTTCGGAATCTTCTTTCCAAGCAGCATAGCTTTTGCCAGGTTCCGCTTATCCGGGCCATATTCCGCGTCAATTTCTTTCTGGAGATCCTTTGCGTTCTTATGCCGCAGGCACTGAAGCAGTATCGCATAGATATTTCCAAGTGTATATACTGCCGTTCCGGACACTTTGTCGTCTACCCATACCGTATCGGTATATGAGGAATCGGCATACCACCTTTGAAGTGAATCATAGAGTTCCTTATAAGTTCCAAAGTATTCATGCGAAAGAGATACTCGGCCCTTATCCGGAAGATTGTACTCTACAATGTGGTACTGGCCCTGGTCCTCCAGTGAACGTACATCTACGCCTGTAAAAACAGCTTGTAATACATTCTGGTATTGGTTTTCCCGTTCAGTTTCCGCCTCGTCAACGCCTTTTTTTGACTTGCGGTGCTGCATCCTGGCTTTGGTAATAAGATCCTCAGCGTCTTTTCGATCATACCAGTAGATCAGTCCGAAATTGCGGTCGTTATTCGTGTCCGTATCCAGTAAATGTTTTAACCCTGCATTGATGGCATCCGCTTCTTCCTGCGACATTGGGCAGGCAACCCCATTCACACATCCATAGGACACAAACGAACAAGCTTCTCCGGATACCTTTCGATGCTGATTTGAATATAACGGGAAGCCGGTGCCGGCCGCCTTTGCTGTGTTCTGCGGAAATTTATCCATGATCGGACTCACCGTCTGCCCACTTAACGCAGAAATCACCGTTTTTTCATGCGCTTTTTTTGGACTGCGTTCTTCTGCATATCGGTCAAACCATTCTTCCCAGTCGGTTGCATGTTCAGCATTGGCAGCATCGATACGGAAAGAAATATAATCGGCATTTTTTATTCCTGCATTCGTAATGTCCTGCTGAATACGATCATGAAAGACTGCATCCTCTGTTGTTTTTTTCAAAAATGTCCAGATACTGCTTAACGTTTCTGCGTGCTGAGCGCCTTCCTCCATCTGCGTCATAAATCCATCATGCTTTGTCTGTGTCGTAGGATTCGCATCCTCTGTAGGAAACATAAACTGGTACTTTTCACAGATGATCCCTGGCTTTGAATCGGTAATGTGTGGGCACCACACTCGCTTTACTTCATCATTTGGAATCTTCTCAAATCCCTCATAATCTCCAAGAGAAGACAGCCGGATGTAACCCTTGATCTGCTTTTCTTTCCGGAATTTCGGAAGAGCTAAATTATGTACTTTTGCATATTCATAAATCGGCTTATACATAGGTATCTCCTTCCGGCTTAAAGATTTCAAAGCTGTCATATGGCGGAACATCGATGCATCCATGAATCATTCGTGGATGATAATAAGAAGCACGAATGGTATTTCCGTTTTTCTTTGCTGTATTCAGTGGCTGATTTTTACGAATATCAAAGATATCGTACAGCATGATACCGAGATCTTCACTTTTATCGATTGGCTGCTTTTCTTCATCTACAGGTGAAAAGAATGCGATGCACTCCTTTGTTCCAAGGAACGGCTGGTAAAAACATTTTCCTCCTTTCAAGCGCTGCTCAAATTCGTGCTTGATTTTTCTGGGATCTGTGCCGTTGATCGGAATCATTTCTGCAGTGATACGATAATATACATCCCGAAGATACTCAGCACCTCTCTGTGTGTGGTTGTCTTCTACCGTAATCGGGTTATGTTTTAAATCCACCTTTCTGGTTACTTCGTTTCGACGGATCATGAAACGGGTTCCTTCACGGATCACCTGAATCTGGCGAATCTGATAGTAAAACTCTGCAGGCTTCATATAAATGGCGCACAGCGCGCCTCTTGCTGCTGATGGCGTAATTACTGGATATGTCCGCCTTTCCACTTTTGATTCCGACTGCGTAAAGGAAGCAATATCGCCCCACAAATCAACTGTTACAGTCGGAAATGAATTTTCAGACATCAAACATCCCTCCTTCTTCTGAATCTTCCTTTGTCTTCAGTCCTGTTTTTTTATCATAGATTTCATCCATATCCGCAATGTACCAGTTCACTAAAACCGCCTGGCCCGGCGCATACAGAGATAGTTGATGGCAATGCGTCTTAATATAGTCCAATGATTTACCGTTTACAGTAACGCTTACGGTAAGTCCATGATGTGCATACAGCTCCTTTTTCGTCAGCGTGTAATTCTGATTCGACAGAATATTCACCAAAGCATCGAATTCATCCATCCTCTTTTCATACGGAACGATGACGTTGCACTGATTTCTGTCCGAAATCAGCTGATAGGCTTCAGACATTCCTTTCAGATCACACTCATTTTCCGCATCTCGAATCGGCTTTTTATCATATCCATGTATGCTGTCTCCGCTGTACAGCTTCTGGTAGTATTCCCGGATATCCTGGAGACTGTTTGTGTTCAATCTCTTGTCCGGATGGTTCATGACCATATAATAGGTAATATCTGCCTCGTTATGGTAAGCCTCCGATGGGAAATCATAGGTACCGTTCTGATTGCTTCGGAAAACAAGCATTTCGCCCTTTTGTCTGGTTCCGTTTCGATTGATTCGACCAGCCGTCTGAGAAATTGCCGTCAGCGATGCATATTCTCTGGCCCCGGCTGGGAAATCGAAATCCACACCAGCTTCAATACACTGTGTACTAAGGAGATAACATGGCATTCCATCTTTAAGTCGTGCAGCAACATCCCGGATCACCTCTTTTTTATGTTCCGGGCACAGACGACTGCTGAGATAAAAGACCTGCTCCGCCTCGAATTTTTCTGAAAAACTTTTATATAGATGAAGAACCTTATTTGTCGTGTTGGAAACGCATAATGCCTGTGGATACCGACAAAGGTTATCTCGAAGCGCCTCTACTGACCATTCCTGATCGATAGAAAATGTGACATCTGTTTTCTTGGTTTTCTCATAATCCCGATACAACGCAGCTGGATCTTCGATGATTTCTGAAGCCAAGAAATCCTTCAGGGCATTCCGATACTGGTATGCCGGCTGGGTCGCCGTTGAAAGCACCACCGTCGTTCGATACTGCTTCGGCAGTGCCGTCAGAGTTTTTATCGTAATATCCGTAAATTCGGAACTCAAAGTCTGCGCTTCATCGAAAACCACAACCGCATTTGTAATTTCATGCAGCCGCCGAAGATCCGATGCCTTTGCAGCCTGAAGTGTCTCGAAAAACTTAACACTCGTCGTGACGATAATCGGACTGTTCCAACGGTCCGCATACATTCGGACCTCATCCGGATACTCGGTCATGCTGTCATCTTCCAGTACCACCTCATCTCCAAAGATTTTACGATACGTCTCTGTATTCTGTGTAGTAATAGAAAGGTACGGAAGGACGATCAGAATTCTTCGCAACCCATGCGTTTTCGCATGCGTCAGGGCGAACTGCATCATGGCCAGTGTCTTCGCCGTTCCAGTCGGTGCTGTCAGGGTATACAGTTGAATCTTTCGATGCCCTGCTTCTGCGGCATCATGGTAGACCCGGTTTCTAAGCTGATTCATTTCGTTTTCCGGATCCGTACTCTGAACGAGTCTCTCATGGTAATCAGAAAGCTGCTTTAAAAGCGCATCTGGGTCCAGGCTCCGATCTTCAACCGTTTTCGCATATTCCGGATCCTCAAACGCTGCTGCCGAGCTATAATCCGCGTCCACCAGACAAGACTGCATCATCCGGACAAAGAGCATCTTTTCGGCATTAGACATCGCTTCTGTGTCTGGCATGTCCTGCTTCGTAAGCGGAAGGATCAGATGGTTTTCTTCGATAAAATCAAGAATCGTTTGATACTCTTCCTCGCTCGAAGGGCATTCTGCTTTCCTCGGTCGTCTGTAAATGCCAGATCATAATGATCCGGCAGTGGATAGACGCCGTCAAATCCTGGATCCTTAAATTCTCCCCGCAGGATTGAATGATGCGCGTTCAGGCAGTTACAGATCATAAGATAGATGAAATCGTCATCGCAGATACTCTGATCAGCCAGGTCTGCATAGCACTCAGCTGATACCACTGCATGATCAATCTTTTTTAACTGCCGTTGCAACACTTTTTGGAAGCGCTCTGTGTGTTTTCCAACATCGTGCAAAAGTCCGAGCTGAAGCCCCAATTTTCCATATCCGAATTCAGATGAAAACTGTTCCGCCAGCTTTCCGGTTTTTTTCAGATGATCGATTAGAAGTTCTTTTTGATCTTTATTCAGATGTGCATAAAACTCCATGTTTTTTCCTTTCTGGTATCCATTTCGTCGATATTATCCGATTGAGATCCATGCATTGTCTCTCATCAACCATTTATTGAGGCGACAGTATTTTACACTGCTGATATTTTCAACCATTAATTGCGGCTAGTCTATTTTTTCTTTTCTTTAATTATATCAAATTTTGCTTTAATTTTTAAGCTATTTTTCCATAATACAAATATAATAAAAAAACACAAATCTCATCAAATTAAAGACTATATTGTAAAACGAAAAAGCACCGCAGGAAAAGCTATATAGAATAAGCCTTTCTGCGGTGTTTTTTCAAATATCACTGTCAAAGACAGGAGTATACCTCTATTTGGACAGATATCCAGGCACATATCATCAGGAATGCAGTGCCTTAAAAATCTTCTCGGATGTGATCGGCAGCTCGCGGATACGGACGCCTGTCGCATTGGCGACTGCATTGGCAATGGCCGGTGACGGCGTATTGATGACGATCTCACCGATGGATTTGGCGCCAAACGGACCGGTCGGCTCATAGCTGCTCTCAAATTCCACACGAATGGTTCCCACATCCATACGGCTTGGGATCTTGTACTGCATAAAGGAATTCTCTGCCAGAACACCCTTGGAAGAATATGTCACATCCTCAAAAAGCGCCATGCCGATTCCCTGGGCCAGTCCGCCCTCCGTCTGGATACGGGCCAGGTTCGGGTTGATGACCGTACCACAATCTACTACCGCTACATAATCGATCAGCTTTAACTCGCAAGTTTCCTTATCAATCTCGATCTCCGCAATACCTGCCATATATGGAGGTGGAGAAACAGGAGATGTCTGAGTATCGCTGGCCATCAGGCTCTCATCAGAGAAGCACATGATCTTATTGCCGATGTCTTTTAAGGAAATGGATTTGCTGCCATCCTCATTGGACACAATTTTTCCATCAAATTCCAGTTCTTCCGGCGCACACTCTAAGTAAACCGCCGCACGGTCAATGATCTTCTTTCTTAATTTCTCACAGGTTCTCACTACTGCCATACCAGTCAGATAGGTGGTACTGGAAGCATAGGAACCAGAATCATATGGAGAAATATCGGTATCAACTCCATGAACTACGATATCGTCTACGGAACAGTCCATACAGTCTGCCGCCATCTGGGCCAGGATCGTATCGCAGCCGGTTCCCATATCAGAAGCGCCGATCATCAGACTGTAAAATCCGTCATCATTCACCTTCATGGCCACAGACGCCACATCAATGCCGCTGATGGAAGACCCCTGCATCGCCATCGCCATACCAACCGCACGGATCTTGCCATTGCCCATATCGCGGCACGGATACTTCTCATCCCAGCCGATCATCTCCTTAGCTCGGTTCACGCAACGGTTTAATGCACAGCTTCTGGCAGTTTCCCCATAGTACGCAGGCATCACATCGCCCTCTCTTACCATGTTTTTCTCACGAAGAGCGCTTGGGTCCATCGATAGTTCTTTAGCCAGCTCATCTACAATGGATTCCACTGCAAAAATTCCCTGGGTCGCACCGTAACCGCGGTACGCACCGGCAGACATATGGTTGGTATAGACCACATCATAAGCGAAACGGTGGGCTTCCAGACGGTATAACGGAATGGACTTGTGTCCAGATAAACCTACGGTTGTTGAACTGTGCTCGCCATATGCTCCGGTATTGGATAAGGTATACACATCCAATGCGCGAATGGTACCATCCTTATTAGCACCGATTCGCACAGTCACCTCCATCTCATGACGTGGAGAGGATGCAATCATGGATTCGTAGCGGCTGAAGATCATCATCGCTGGTTTTCCTGTCTTCCAGGTTACAATAGCCGGATACATCTCCATCACTACCGTCTGTTTCGCGCCAAAACCGCCTCCAATCCTCGGCTTAATCACACGGATCTTGGACTTACTGGTATGGAGGGCATGGGCCAGAATACGGCGCACATGGAAGGTAACCTGGGTAGATGCAACCACATTCAGGCGATCGTAAACATCCATGTATGTGTAAGCACGGAATGTCTCCATCATAGCCTGCTGGTTCGCCTTGGTGTGGTAAGTTCTGGTAAGAACCACGTCACTGTCCTTCATCACCTCATCTACATCCCCGTGCTCATCCAGTTCATGGGCACAGAGATTCCGCTTATTATCTGCTCCTGTCGGAAAATTCAGATGCCAGTCTTCCTCTGGATGTACCAGGATCGGATTATCTTTCGCCGTATGGAAATCCAGTACCGGTTCCAGCACCTGATAGTTCACTTTCAGCATCTTTAATGCTTTATCAACGGCTTCTTCCGTTTCACCTGCCACAATAGCAACCGGATCTCCTACAAACCGTACCCGTCTGTCCAAAATATAACGATCATAAGGACTTGGCTCCGGATAAGTCTGTCCTGCCAGAGTAAAACGCTTTTCATGCGGAACGTCTTCCCATGTTAAAATGGTAACAATTCCAGGAACCTTTAAGGCCCTGGTCTTATCTACCGTCTCGATCAGAGCATGTGCATGAGGGCTTCGCAGCACCTTCACCACCAGGCAGTCCTTCGGAGCCAGATCCTGGGTGTAAACCGGTTTTCCTGTAACCAGCGCCATGGCATCTTTCTTCATAGTCGGCGCGCC
>QUFC01000067.1 GCA_003478355.1 Lachnospiraceae bacterium AM48-27BH | reverse complement strand
CCTTCTTTCGTAAATGTTGCAAATGTTTGTTTTGGCACTTTCATTATACAACACATGGAATCGAGGTGTCTTTCTTTTATGCAAAATCACGAACTTGCTCATTTATAGAATTCTACTTTTATATAAATAACCAGGCATATCTAAAACATATATTTTATCAGCTTCATCAAAACTTTGCTGTACCCAGGCATAATATACCCCCTCAATTATCCACTCATCATTATTATATAATATTTCTTGTAATAACGCTTTTCGTTCATCAAGCGTTCTCTTTTTGCCATATTCTTTGGCGTTATTATCCCATTGAATATCATCTAAGTCGAAATGGGAAATATTATACTTTTTTGAAAGTGCATTTGCTAAATAGGTTTTTCCAGAACCACTGCAACCAATAATATGTATTTTCATAAGCCAGTATTCTCCACAAATCCCGATTGAGATTTCACCTATTCTAAGGAATTTAATAACTGTTATATTTTGTTATCAAATTTCTCACAAACCATTGAAAATACTAAGTTTGTGACAGGTGAGCTTTCCCTTATATATTCCCTTGTGTTATATCGTTCCATCAGTGTTTACGGACTCTGATAAGGGAAAAAGCAAGGGAAACGAAATCATATAACACAGTATAACACAAAATGAAACTGACATGGTGAACTGATTGAAATGCTTCTGAACTTCTTATTTTGATTAATTGATTTGAAGGAGACACGATATGAATATTATTTACGCAGAATACAATATGTACCGAAATAGCATAGACATTTACACTTGTGCCGGATATATGCTCCGTATTGACTGCAACAAGGCAGAAGATGGTATTAAAACTACACCATACTCTCAGTGTGCATTAAATGCTCTTGCTATTGATGAACCTCTTGAATATGCAAAACTATATCTGGATGGAACTATGCAGATATGGATAGACGCAGAAGACTCTATTGAACTTTAAGTACACTAAGGGACTGCTACTCTAACAATTAAAAAAGTGCAAGAGCAACAGCCCCTTTGTATTTTTACAAGCTTCGACCTAAAAAAACAATTATTTCACATTCGCATTATACAAGTCCATAAAATAAGAATCTGTATGTAGTAGTTCTTCAAAAGTACCTTGTCCAACAATCCTCCCTTCTTTAAAGAGAATAATTCTGTCAAAACCCGCAATGGAATTTAATCTATGTGCAGTGGCAATGACAGTTTTATCTTTCATTTTTTGCATAACTGATTTCATTACATTTTCTTCTGTTAAATTATCCATTGCAGATGTTGCTTCATCCAAAATGACAAGTTCGGAGTCTTCAAACCACAAGCGAGCTAATGCAAGTCTTTGTTTTTCTCCACCCGATAAACAAGTACCTTTCTCACCAATTTCAGTATTTAAACCTTCCGCAAGATTTTCAACTAAATGAGATAGTTGCACTTCACTCAATGCCCCTAGCATTTGTTCTTCTGACACTTGTTTCTCAAATACCAGATTTTCTTTTATTGTTCCGTCAAAAACAGGGGCATCCTGTGATAGATAACTAACTCTATCATACAGATTATTAAGACAAATTTCTTTTAACTCCATGTCTCCTAAGCGAACTTCTCCCTGATTATATTTTAGCAACCCTAATAAAATCTTAATCAAGGTCGATTTTCCGGAACCACTTTCTCCTACAAAAGCTATTTTTTCTCCCTTTTGTATTGACAGGCTCAAGCCATCAATAATTTTTCGTTCCTCATATTGGAATGATAAATTTCTTATTGCAATTTTTCCAACATTTGTATTTATTGCGTTACCGTTTCTTAATTGAATATCGTCTTTTAAGCCTAAAAATTCCTCAAATCTCTTATACGACGCCTTGTCCAATTTATATTGGACATAAAGTACATTAAAAATGGCAATTGGTGTATAAGCATTTTCAATCAGTGCAATTAGTGCAACCACAGAACCTACTGTAAGGTTTTTCGTTTTCCATGCATAAAAAAGAATACCAATATCTAACATTGCCACAAGTAGTGCAAATATTGTGAAGAATGCTTCATGAATCATATTCATTTTTACTTTTGATGAAACAATATCCTCTTTTGCATTACAAGTCTTCTTTATTTCACTTGGGAACTGTTTACTCATACGAAATACCAACATTTCCATATAGCCTCTGACCAAATAGTGATTTAATAGTTCTTCACTATTCAAAATCTTTTCTTTTATTTTGTAAAGAAACTTTAATAGAATGTTGGTTATTATAAAAATAAACGCATAGCCTACAAACAGTACATAAGTGACTTTTTCATCTATTTTCCAAATAAAGTATATACTGAAACCAATGGTAGGAAATAAGTCGCGAATCAAACACAACCAGAAATTGAATAATACATTTCTTCCTGCTGCTGAACCATTCTCAATCCTTTGAACAAGTTTGCCCGTACCTATTCTCTGATATTCCGTATAATCGATTGTACTTATTTTTCTAAGTGACAAAAGCTTAAAATCCAGATAAATACCATGTTCCAACTTCTTTTCAGGGTAATTATCCAGATAATTCATACAATAATTTACCAGCAAAATAAAGCCATATGTTGCAACTCCTGCAAATGCAAGTGTTCTATCAGCCAATCCATCAATAACCTTTTGGAAATAGTCAACCTTGTAATTAGCCACAAATGAATTAAATATACCTAGTCCAATGTAGACCAATACCCATATGCTGTTTTTCTTTAATATATCTTTTATATAACGCATAACTGTACTCCTTTACATATTGTATTTCAAGCATCAAGGCAGTACAGTCAACGACTACTGGCAAGTTTCTTTTAACCTCAGCACAATCTGCCAACAGTTTACATCAACTGTACTGAGTAGTTATCTCGGATAATTATCATATCGTTCTCACCTCTTCCTAAAAATTTTCTATTATTATATCATACTAAGTTCCAATATTCTATCGTAATTGCCGGAAACGGAAAGGTCTTCACTGGAGGCAAAAGTCCCTGCAGTGAAGCGTAGAACCTCATGTGTTTATGCAGATTTAAGGAAGTTTTATGTAGAAGTAAACAACTTAAAAGCGGCATAAACACAGGCAGATATACAGCGGACTACCTGTAATGTGGAAACCAGCCGTATCCGACATGGAAAAAGTGCGTATCCGCACGAATTCTAAGTTACTGGCGTATCCGCCGATATTTAGTCTTGCCGTTTAAAACGGCTGAGAAGCACGTGACTTTAGCCATGTGAGGTTCACTACATGAAATCAAATCCCGCTTTAGATGTCATCCTTCTTACGGTGAGCGGAAGCCTGTGTATCAAAACCGTTTGGAAAGCGTCTGCGCAATTTGTCAAGATTTTCCTGAAACACGGTTTCCAGTGGCACATCCAATGCGGTAGCGGCCTCCGCAAGATACCATGCTATGTCTCCAAGTTCCTTTATTAGATGTTCTTTATCCAGGTCATGCCCCTGCATCAGCCATTTTTTTACAATATCAATCGCTTCGCCGGATTCACCACACAGACCCATTACACTATTGATAAGGATATCTTTTTTGTCAAGCATCGGATTTAATGTCTTCATTGCTGATTTCTGGTATTCATTAACGTCCATTTTCTATCCCCCCTAGTTACAATTTGAGCAATACTTATGCATTATACTCTGTCCTGCCAGGCAATCTTACTTGCCAGTGGTTCCTATATAATTGATCCCCTCTCCACTCAGTACATCTGTACCGATAAATGTCTTTTCTTCCGAATCAAAAACAAAATCCGTCACTCTGTATCTGGCAGTTCGTACATCCCGAATTACAATATGCATTTTATTCTGATCATCCACCCATACATCTGCCTCCGGTACTCCAAGCTGAATCGTTTCATCCAAAAATACATAGGAATCTTCCCCTGAAATCGCCTGTATCAGAAAATGTCCGCTGTCATCCATTGCCAGTTCACCATCTATAAGCATATCTTCCCGTACAAAGGTCTGAAGTTCCCATTCTGAATCCTCATACACAAACGAACAAGAAGAATAGAGGGCCATCCCCTCTAAATTTTCTTTTGTTTCAGCCATTATTCCTACAGTTTCTTCTGTTTCCTGCTTCTGACACCCG
Source organism: Lachnospiraceae bacterium AM48-27BH (assembly GCA_003478355.1). GTDB lineage: Bacteria > Bacillota > Clostridia > Lachnospirales > Lachnospiraceae > UBA3402. The sequence goes on along the minus strand of QUFC01000067.1, from coordinate 10,875 downwards.
GAAATAGTAAATACCAGGCTTGCTGCCAGCAAAACAATCATCAAATGCTTTTTCATACTCCTGTCCTCTCTATCTACTGTTTCCATATGACTTGAACATTTGCGAATATCTGACCGCATTATTATTTGGCGGTTACTCAGTGTCTGCAATATCTGTCAATCGTTGTGTTTCTTTCGTACCATCAAAATATAAATTCCGCATTGCTGTTCTCCGTATACCATGGTTTTCTCACGCAAAAAGCCTCCTACGGCAAGGTGTGTGCTCACACCTCGCCTGTAAACTTCATGCCCCAGCTCATGCGGGTATCGTACATCAGACGAGTCAGGGCAAGGCTGTCCTGCGGAGTGTAGTGGTCGCTGCCAGCGCGCCCCAGCTTTACGCAGCGGCTTGTCTCCCGTATCTCATACTCAAAGCCGTTGATGTCCACCGGGCAGCGGATGATCTCCGGCTCTTTGCCCTCCACTTCCAGCGTCATGGTCTCGGCATGCTGGAAATCCGGCAGAAAGATGCTGCCCTTTGTACCAATGATACGGGCATTGCGCTCCAGTTCCCGCCCGATGGTCTGGACGGACTCCGCCTTACAGCCGCCGGGATAGGTCAACGCAAGGCAGCTGTAATCGTCAGTGCCATACTCGTTGATGTGTACCTCTTTGGTTTCCACCTTCTCCGGGTCCTGTCCGGTGAGGATGCGCAAAAAACCCAGATTGTAGATGCCGATATCCAGCAGCGCACCGCCGCCCAGACCGGATGCAAATTTACGGTCTTTCCGGGCACCGGATGCCACAAAGCCGTACTGACAGGTGATCTGCTTCAGCTCCCCGATGGTGCCTGCCGCAAGAATCTTGCGCAGGCGGTCATACAACGGCAGCAGCCAGATCCAGAACGCCTCCATGAGAAAAAGATGCTTTTCCTCTGCCAGACGATACAGCTCCTGCGCCTGTTCTGGATTGATGGTAAAGGGCTTCTCGCATAAAACGTGCTTGCCCTGCTCCAGACAGAGCCTGCAGTTTTCGTAGTGCAGGGTATTCGGGGTGGCGATATAGATGGCCTCCACCTCCGGGTCTGCGGCAAGAGCTTCGTAGGAGTCATAGCAACGGGGGATGCCGTACTGTTGCGCAAACGCCTGTGCACTTTCCAGATGCCGTGACCCCACAGCAACAAGCCGCTCCCCTTCTGCGCCCATCTGTTCCACCGTAGACGCAAACTTTTTGGCAATGGTGCCGGTTGCTAAAATTCCCCACTTCATAACTCTACCTCCCATTTTATCACTTTGGATTCTCTGCATTCAGTATACCACGATATTCCCCTGCAAAAAAGTCTCCGCAATCATGAAGTCCTATTTTTCTGCAAATCGGCAAAATCTATTGCCAAACAAAACCCTTGTATTTTTTGTTCCAGCCGTTATACTGAAAGAAAAAGATGTCTTGACACATCTGTTTGGGAGGTTACCCGTATGAAATTTCTGATCGTTGTAGATATGCAAAATGACTTTATCACCGGCGCACTGGGCACCAAGGAAGCCGAAGCCATCCTGCCGAAGGTGCTGGAAAAAATCCGCACCTACCGCCCGGAGCAGATCTTTGTGACCCAGGATACCCACCCGGACAACTATCTGGAAACCAATGAGGGACGTCATCTCCCGGTGGCACACTGCATCGCTGGCAGTGAGGGTCACGCTTTGAATCCGCTGGTGGCAGAGGCGTTGGAGAGCGTGCCTGCAGACCACTTTATCTGCAAGCCCACTTTCGGTTCCACCCTGCTGATAGAGAAACTCAAGACCGCCGCCGGGACCGAGCCCCTGGAAATTAAACTGATAGGTCTGTGTACCGGCATTTGTGTGCTGTCCAATGCCATTCTGTGTAAGGCGACCTTCCCGGAAAGCGATGTTTCCGTGGATGCTGCCTGTTGCGCCTGCGTCACCCCCCAGTCCCACGACACAGCACTTTCTGCCATGAAGCTGTGTCAGATTGATATCTGCAACGAAGGCCGCGAGCCCTGGAGAGGGTGAAAACCGCTCCTTTCTCGGCAACGAACAAGCCGGACGATGATTTTTGCCATCGTCCGGCAACCGCTTTTCCAATGCGAACTGCTCAGCAAGAATGGTATTTTGTGTCCGGTGTGGCAAACTTGAAGTTATCTATTATTTTTTCTTTTTCATTCGTATTTTTCAAATCTACATTGTTCCTGAACCTTTTCTCCAAGTAGCGTGATTGCTTTTTGAGGACATAAGCTGATGCAACGATAACACATTGTACATCTTTTTCCAGGAACAGCCCGATTTTCTTTCATTTTAATATTCTTCATAGGACATTCCTTGCTGCATAATCCACATCCGATACAGGAATCGCTTATCTTTAATTTGTCCGTATAATATATTGTTTTACGATAAAACCATAATCTTTGCCCAAACAGTCCTTTAATATGTGCTATAAATGACAGCCCTTCTTTCGGATATATTCCCCTCTTTATCTGTTCTGCAGTCTGCTCTATCCGCTTGTCTGCATTCTTAACAATTTGTCTATTTTCTTCAATACCTTTTTTTAACAGCTTGCTGTCACACACAGAATTGGGCATTTTTATCTGTAATCCACCAAGGATTTCTGCCCCATACTTCTTTAGTAGTCTTGCTGTACAACCTGTTCCGTCACCACTAAAAAGTCCCATTGTGTTTACACAAAACACTTTTTTCCCTTTCCATAACTCTGGATTTCTTTTAATAAAATCAAGTACCATAAACGGAGCATTTGAAAATTGTGTCGGATACCCCAAAACAATTGTGTTTTCATTTTCCAGCATATTTATAATGTATGGAGTTTCTAACGGAATACATCTTGCTGTATCATCCAATAAATTTAGCAACTTTTCAACACAGTGCTTCGTATTTCCAGTTCCGCTCAAATAAATTCCTATCATTTATACCTTTTCCCTTCAACTTCCGATTTTATCAAACAAAGATGTGCCATCTAAATACACCAAAAGTCTCATATCTAGCACAATTATACTGCAGGTATGAGACTTTCTGATACTTAATTATTTCTGTATGGTTTCTATGATACATTCATGTTTCTTCGTGGTTTTATTGTAATTAATTCCAACAAGCAGTACATTCCCCTGATAGTCTCTCAATACATCCCCATACTGTTTTTCCCTGATCTGCTCTAATGCACCGGATGCGCTTTTATCCCATTTCAATTCTATCACTACAGCTGGCTTGTCTAGATGTAATTTTCTTGGAATCAGGCATATGTCAGCAAATCCTTTACCTGTTGGCAACTCCCGGATCATCGTATAATATTCTCGTGCAAAATAAAATGCAAGATTTATGGTACAGCTCAGAGAATTTTCATTATTGTACTGAAGAATCGAAATCTCATCGTGTGCCTTATCAATTCCTTCAGCAACTGCATCCGCATCCATGGCCCATAGTGATTCCAGCAGTTTGCGGGATGATTCTACGGAGTCGATCACGCCATGCCAGTTCATGGTACTGATCGCATTCACATACTCCTGTGAAACCTCTTTATTTGGAATAGCAACGGTTCCATCGATGCTATTGTATGTCAGATAACCAAGGTGGATCAGCAAAGTCAAAACATCGTCTTTGGTAGCAAATGTGGTCATATCATTGCTGAAGGTTCCGATATTGATCTGCACTGCATCACCTGCCAACATTCTAATAACAGAATTCTCCAGTCCATCCATATCCATCTGAATATAAATTTTCAATGCCTCATACGTTTCTGTCTGGTTCCAATAAGTTCCAAACTTATGCCGTAACATGGCCTCTACAACGGATTTTGGACTATAAATGGAATAATGTTCATCACCATTTTGCCGATGTGCGATCAGATGATACCCATCATACCATGTTTTTGCTTCCTCGAAATTCATACCGTAGGTTTCGCAGAGGACAGACACTTCCTGTTCTGTAAAACCAAAATATCCGGCCAGATCGCCTGGATCAGTCATGGAATATTCCGTAAACATATTTAACGCGGAATGGGAACCGTATTTTTTAATGGGCAATATGCCAGTCATATAAGCCAATGCCACATAATCTTTATCCTTCAGCCATGCGCGTAAAAAATCCAAATATTTTTTCTGTGCATCCTTGTTCTGTTTATACTCCCGGAACAGACAGTCCCATTCATCAATCAATATTACAAAAGGACATCTGGTATAACGGAATACATCCTTCATCACCTGAATCAGATTCTTTTCATCCCGGAATTGCACCTCATGAAAAGTTTCCTTGAAATCCAAAACCAGATAATTTTTAAGCATCTCCAACATTTCTTCCATGGTTTCAGACATACTTAAAAATTCCTGCATATTGATTTTGATCACATCATACTGATTCAGATTTTCTTTGTAGGATCTTTCTTTGCTGATGGTAAGATTCTGAAATAATTCTTCTGTACTCTCACTTCGATCATAATACGCAGCAAGCATATTCGCAGCCATGGATTTGCCAAATCTTCTTGGGCGGCTTACACAGATGTATTTCTGCTCGGTACAAAGCGCTTCATTGGTTTTGGCGATCAACTCACTTTTGTCCACGTATATTTTAGAGCGGAGACTGCCGCGAAATGAAAGATTCCCCGGATTCAGATAACTTCCCATGCAAATTCCTCCCATCAGAAAAGCGATTTTGTCTGTGATTATTATACTTGATTCTGACGTGAAGTACAAGGAACGTTCATGCGTTTATTTCCTCCCTGAACCACAGATTTCTACTAATAATTAATAGCGGGTGGTTGTTTGTTTCGCCCATCTCCATTTTTCGGATCAGCGAAAAACTCCAATGGGCTCAACAGACTAAAGTCCATAATACCACCTCTGCGCCAAAATGTTTCAGGTGTGAAATTCCGATTTTCCTCACTTTTTCACGATCTCTTCTACAATCTGCAGTATCTCATCCTTCGTGATTTTTTTCGTCACACTGACCGCATACGCATAACCACCCTCATTCCATACCGCCAGCGCATAACCATCTGCGCTTCCTTTCAGCGTCACCTGCGTGCCTGTCACATCCACAGCTTCTTCTATCTCATATACGTTATAATCACCGGAAATGTCATCTTCGCCGGTTCCTTTCCGGTAGCACAGACTCTGGGCATCGCCGTCTGCGTCCACGCCCTCATAGTCGATCTGGGCAAATTCGCCCCATCCGTTGGTGTATTCGGTGTATTCCACGGTAAATGGCAGATCTTTCAGATCAGATACCGGAACTCCCACTTTCTGGGAGAGTTCCTCTGCAGAAGCCACGGTTTCCATGCCATTCACAACACCAACAATCTCCTGGCCGGAGGTAGGCTCCTGCTGCCCCCGGTTGATCTGCGGTATCAACGCAACACCTGTGATCAGAAGTGCCAGACAGGCTGCACCGGAAAGATATCTGGAAATCCGGTAACGTCTCATGCGGCGGAGTCTCTTTTCTTCTCCCTCCCATACGGCAGAATCTTCCTGCAATTCTACGTTATTTGCAGGCTCTTTTTCCACATTTTGAAGGACTCGTCGGCGCATATCATCGTTCACTACAATTCTGTCCATAATCTCATCATATGCTTTACTCAAAATCATACGCCTCCTTCAAAATCATTTTCAGCTTCTCCCGGCCCCGTTTCAGATCGGAACGGACACTGCTTTCCTTTCGTCCCAGCAGCACCGCCATCTGGCCTGTGGAATATCCTTCATAATAGTACAGATGGATTGCCTCCCGGTACTTCTCCGGCAGTGCTTTCACCGCCTCCCAGACAAAGAACAGATCTTCCCGCTGATTTTATTTTCTCCGCTTTCCTGGCCCCAGGGATCGTCAAAACCATCTTCCTCCGCATCCAGCTCCAGATTCGGATTGATCTAGGCTAACGTCCAGTTCCAGACTGCCACACCTGCCAGCCGGCTTCCCAGGTCAACAACTCATATCCCCTGTACATATCCGTTCCTCTTTCTGATCTTCTTTCCAAGCATTTCATCGTCCACACGCATCACCGTTCTCATAACAGCCCGCATCCATCCTGCAAAATCTACTGCACCTGCTCCACCAGCCCGGTCAGTTCTTCCTGACTGAATGGAGTCTGTACGCTGACTGAATAAGAATAATCCCCATCCGTCCATACAGCCAGATAACAGCCCTCTGCCTTTCCCGCGCACGCAGTCATGGATAACACCATCATCATTCCCAATACCGCCATCTTTGTTCTTCTCATAATCATTCTCCTCGTTTCTTTCATTTTTCTTATTTTTTTGCTCTGGCCTTTCTGCCGTTCTATCCTATATACAGATGGAAGTGGGAAAATGTTGCGAAGAAAATGAAATTTTTAATCACAAAAGCCAGGGCTGCGCTGCCAACGATCACGCAACTCTGGCTTTCTATCACACCAGTGACTCACTTTCCACCACAACTTTACAGGTTTTCTTCCAACAGGCAATCCCATACTTAAAAACCTTCTGCATGCCTGCATTTCTCATGCCATCTTCATAATGCAGCGCCCGCATCTGCGTTAAGGCTTTCTGGCACTCTGCCTCCAGATCACCGTTCTGCGCATATTTTACTTCAATCACAATGCCAGTCTCCGCATCATCGATCAAAATCTGAATATCGCTGAACCCGTCCCCAGCTTCCCGGTTAGACATAACCGTCCAGCCTTCTTTAAATCCCAGCAGCCCGATCAGCATCCCATGATAAAAATTCTCCTTCGTTGCTTTTCGAACAAAAGTATCCCGGATACTGACCGTTTTTCTCATATACCCGGTAAAACACCGTTCCACTTCTTCCGCATTTCCCTGTTCTAAGGCATCGCAAAATCGTCCCAAAGTCTCACCGTCCTGCTCCGCCTGTTCCTGGAACATTTTCATGATCTGTTCCGTGAAAATATTCCGTATTTCCCGGTTGGGAATCACAAGATTATACAGGTTTCCGTCAGCCCGGCCCCGCTGGGTCAGGTATCCAGTCATGAATAACACACTCCAGACATTTCCCATGTCTGCGTAAAGGTCATGATATGTCATTTCCTCGTGGATTTCCTTCTGAACGATCTCACCGCCGATCAGACGCTCCATCTCGGTCTTGGTGACCCCATCTCCCAACGCTTCTATGAAATGTCTGACAACCTCGTTTCCGCTGGTATTCAGCCAGTAATTCTGCGGCTGCAGAGCCGGATCTGTCCGCCGTTTATTTACATAACAGATCACATCCCACGGGCAGTATACATCCACATTGCCAAACCGGTAACCATCGTACCATTCCCGTACATCCTCGTAACTGCTGCCTAACTGATATTCCTCCAGCATCTCCTTTACTTCCGCATCCGTAAACCCAAAATACTCATCGAAATCCACATCCGTGATCGTAAAGGTATTGAAATTATTCACACCTGTGAATATGCTCTCCTTCGCCACTCTCAAACAGCCAGTTAACACAGCAAAATACAGATTATGATTGGTTTTCAGCGCACTTCCAAAAATCCCGCGGATCAGGCGTACCATCTCGCCATAATATCCCAGTTCATTGGCTTTTGCCAATGGGACATCATACTCATCAATCAGCACGATCACCTGCTTTTCATAATGCTTCCGCAGAAGCTCCGTCAGCTCCCGCAGACTGCAGAACAGGGTTTCGTCATCCATTTCTTTCTGCAAAAGCTGTCCAAAAAGCATCTTATCCGTGTCTGTCAGCCTGCTGCTTTCTGTTAAAAACTGAAACCTTCTGGCCTCCTCATTGACCACCTTTACCATCAGATTTCTGGCCGTCTCATAATCCGCAGCATCGATCCCCTTCAGGCTTATGGAGATCACCGGGAACTTTCCCATATAGGTCTCGCACAACGTGCTTTCCTCTGCGATCCGCAGCCCGTCAAACAGGCTCTTATCACAACCAATCTCAAAAAAGCACTGAAACATACTCATATTCAGCGTTTTTCCAAATCTTCTCGGTCTCGTAAAAAGGTTCACTTCACCCCAGTTTTCCAGCAGTTCTTTGATCAGATCTGTTTTATCTACATAGTAAAATCCGTCCCTGCGGATCTTTTCAAAATTTTCGATCCCTACGGGCAATCTTTTCTTCAACATGGCTGTCATCCGTTGTTTCGCTCCCCTCTTGTCCAGTCTGCTATTTTTATTATAGCCCATATCACGCGGCTGTGACAAGAGGAATAAACACCAGAAAACGCCCTATACCACCTGCTTCAAACAGGATTTCAGATCATCCTCCGCATTACTGATCGGCTTCAGATCAAAGGTGTCTACCAGATACTGCAGCACATTGGGACTTAAAAACGCCGGAAGAGTCGGTCCCAGATAGATCCCACGGATTCCAAGGCTTAACAGCGCCAGCAGATCTGCCACCGCCTTCTGCTCATACCAGGAAATGATCAGCGACAACGGCAGCGCATTGACATCGGTTTCAAAGGCATCCGCCAGCGCCGTGGCGATCTGTATAGCAGAATACACATCGTTACACTGTCCCACATCCAAGAGTCTTGGAAGCCCGGCTACCTCTCCGAAATCCAGCTTATTAAAGCGGTATTTACCGCATGCCAGCGTCAGGATCACGCAGTCCTCCGGCACCATCCTGGAAAATTCGGTGAAATAGTTTCTTCCGGGTCTGGCACCGTCGCAGCCGCCGATCAGGAAGAAATGGCGCACTTTTCCGCTCTTTACTGCATCCGTAATAGCATCCAGATATTTAAACGCCTCTGCGTGACCAAATCCCGTGAGAATCTCTTTTGGCTCCTGATCCTCCGGATAACCACCCAGCTCCAGGGCTTTCTCAATCACCGGGCCAAAATCCTTCCAGCCATTTTCATCCTTCGGAATAAAGGTCACGCCTTCCCAGCCCACCACATTGGTGCTGAAGATCCGGTCCTTATAAGAATCCCTTGGCCGCATGAGGCAGTTGGTGGTCATCAGAATCGCTCCCGGCAGATGATCAAATTCCTTCTGCTGGTCCTGCCATGCCCCGCCGAAATTGCCCACCAGATGTGGGTATTTTTTCAGGCCGTCATAGCCGTGGGACGGAAGCATTTCCCCATGGGTGTAGATGGAGATTCCCATGCCCTTCGTCTGCTCTAAAAGCATCTCCAGATCTTTCAGATCGTGTCCGGACACCACAATAAACGGGCCTTTTTTCATCCGCACATTTACTTTATGAAGGGACGGATTGCCATACCGCTCTGTGTTAGCATCATCTAACTTTTTCATCACCTCAATGGCCATTTCCCCGGTACGCATGGTCAGGCGGATCAGTTCTTCTACCGTCAGCCGATCATCGGTAATGGCCTCCAGTGCCTGAATATAGAAATCATCCACCTGGTCGCTGTAATACCCCAGTTCCCTGGCCTGATGGCCGTAGGCGCTGATTCCCTTTAGCCCGTAAAGCACCGTCTGCCGCAGGGAACGGATATCCGGGTCCAGTTCCTTGTCGTACATGATACCAGCGATCGGCGCATCCTTTAACATCTCCGTTTTATCCTCCGGAAGCTGGTAATCCGCCTGTGCCGTAGGGTTGTCCATTTCCGCCACCCATTTTCCCAACTGCCCCCGCAGTTCTTCCTTGATCTTCTGGGACTGCTGCAGCAGCTTTACATGGACCTCCGCATCGAAGTTCACGTTGGTCAACGTTGTAAATAATACATTTTCAATAAAACGGACGATCTCCTTATTCATATGTTCCCCATGGTCCAGCACCACCTTGCCATAGCAGCTGATGCCCTTAATCTGATAGATCAGAAGATCCTGCAGTCCCGCAATCTCCGGTGTCTTGCCGCAGACACCCATTTTCGTGCAGCCTTTGCCGTTGGCGGTCTGCTCGCACTGGTAGCAGAACATCTCATAATCCAGATCCATGTTATTGCCCATATCCATACCTCCTGGTGTTTTTTGTATACAGTCAGCCATCCTTACAGCTTTTATTAAGACAGCCGCCTTTTCCAGATTAGTATTTTCCATTTTTCACATTTCTAAACCTCCTTGATTATGCTACACTCTTTCTAGGAAGCTTTTTAACCATTACCCAGGAGATTATTGATGAAAATATATACATTAAAAGCAACAAAATCCCGCTCCAATCCCCATCTGCTGCGTTACCGGGTATCGAATAAAAAAGAAGACGATTATTATTCCAGTTAGTGAACCTCACATGGCTAAAGCCACGTGCTTCTCAGCCGTTTTAAACGGCAAGACTAAATATCGGCGGATACGCCAGTAACTTAGAATTTGTGCGGATACGCACTTTTTCCATGCCGAATACGGCTGGTTTCCACATTACAGGTAGTCCGCTGTATATCTGCCTGTGTTTATGCTGCTTTTAAGTTATTTACTTCTACATAAAGCTTTCTTAAATCTGCATAAACACATGAGGTTCTACGCTTCACTGCAGGGACTTTTGCCTCCAGGGAAGACCTTTCCGTTTCCGGCAAGGGTTTTAAAAGTTCCCGTATCAAATATCTAGCTCCGATATTATAGGCTGCTGACAAGTCGCAGTTGTACTGTTTTCCTGTTCGAAAGATGCAAAGGCTATGGTTCTCCGGATTTCGCACTACCGCTCCACTTCCGTCACAGGCCAGCCTACTGGTGTTACGGGCACTGACCCTGGACACACGAATCCCATTCCGATGTGCCTGATGTTCACACAGTTTCTGAATATCCCGCTTTCTCCATAAGTGAAGCTTTTGTTTCTTTTTTCCGGATATTTTCCCCTGCATTTCCAGATATTCGAACACAATTACATCCGCCTGATACTCTGCAGCATATTTCGTGATCTCCGCAGCGATTTTGCGGGACAGTTCCATGTTCAGTCTTTTTGCATAATCCCATCGGCTTTGGACCTGTCTGGAGGAATGTTCTCTCTGAAAACGGCGGATTCTGCCAAGCACA
>QUFC01000066.1 GCA_003478355.1 Lachnospiraceae bacterium AM48-27BH | reverse complement strand
TAGAATTTAGTGCATATTTTATGGAAGGAAATGCATTTTACTATTTAACGGGAACAATGCCGGAGGATATTTTTGATGAAATAATAAAAAATTTATGCTTTTAATAAGTTATAAAATGCAGTAAAAATCGTCCTTTTTATTATAAGAAAAATTTAAGGAGGACGATAATTATGAAAAAACGATTAGAACGACTTTTAATTTTAGTGTTAGTGGTGACAACAGTTTGCCCAATAACATCTATGGCTAGAGTAAGGGAAAGAAAAATTCAATTGGAGAATGATCAAGCAATAGAAGAATCAATTTTATTACCAGAGTCAGTAAAGCGGTCTGTAGGGGTAGAACAAAGCACTAACAGAAGTAAGGCATTAGCGAATGCATTATGTACAATTACTAATACAGAAAAAGGAATTATTGGAGTTTATGCAGAAACAGCGATGTTTATACCTGTTGATTGGGCGGCATTAACCATTTATTTGGAAAAATGGAATGAGGATACTAATAAATGGAGTACAGTAGAAATTTTTGAAAAAGAATTTACTCCAGCGGATACAGACGATGGAGAATTGACAAGAGTAATTATGTCCATTGATGTTGGTACTCAGCCAGCAGGTTACTATTATCGTGTTCGTTGTATCCATGAATTAGAGTACGATAACGGCTGGTACGAAGCAAAATCCACCAAAACAGATGGAATTATGTTAACCAATATCAAGTAAGAACTAACACCAATTTTACCCACATTCCCAACAGCCATCCCCTCATGTGCCATCCCGCACACCGGGGAGTGGCTGCTTTTCATTTTCATAGATGAAAGTGTTTGCGTAACGCGTGAACAGCAACAAGTGGGAAATTTTACGCCTACGATTTCATGCTCACGTATTGCATTTACCCCATTTTTCATGTTACAATACCCCATGTAATATGAAAGTAAAAGCTCCCGAAAGTCACCGCACGGACGGGAGCACCCAAAAAAGAATTCGAGAGATTGATAAGATACACTAGGAGGAACTGTATGTTAGGAATTATCGGTGCCATGACAGAAGAGGTGCTTCATTTGAAAGAGGCGATGGAGGATGTGGAGATCCGCACCATTGCTACCATGGATTTTTACCAGGGAAGATTAAAAGGATTGGACGTGGTCGTGGTACGGTCTGGTATCGGTAAGGTAAATGCAGCGATCTGTACCCAGATTTTGATTGATCAGTACAATGTAAGACGCATTATCAATACCGGTATTGCAGGTTCTTTGAGAAGCAGCATTGATATCGGTGATATCGTATTATCCAGGGATGCTATGCAGCATGACATGGACGCAACTGGATTTGGTTATAAGGTTGGTCAGATCCCGCAGATGGAGGAATCCGTGTTCAAAGGCGACCGCAACATGATCTACATGGCAGATATGTGCTGCCGCAAGGTGATCCCACAGGTAGGCGTTCATGTAGGCCGTATCGTCAGTGGTGACCAGTTTGTTTCTGATCAGGCGAAAAAAGCATGGATCGTGAAGAATTTCCAGGCTTGCTGTACAGAGATGGAAGGCGCTTCCATTGCCCAGACCGCATATCTGAACAACATTCCGTTCCTGATCGTCCGCGCCATTTCTGATAAGGCTGATGACAGTGCTGAGATGGATTATGCGGAGTTCGAGAGAATGGCCATTGACAACAGCGTGAAGCTGATCATGGCGATGGCAGAAGAACTGGTCGGATTCGACAGATAGCCAGCTGCTTTGGAAACCAGCGTTGGGAGGCGGCATGGGTGATGCAGTCTCAACCATTGTTTCAACTACCTCAACCAGGTATCAGAATCGATTTATAGGAGAATTTGACGAACGATTCTAGGCTCCCCAATCTTCCCAAATGAAACTTCCACCGCTATAATAAATGGCATCTGGAAGGAATCTGGAGAAGAAAGGGGAGCTTTTTATGATGCTGGAATTTTTAGAAACAGGAAAAGCATTATACGTTCTGACGGCTGTCTGCATTCTTGGACTTTTAAGCAGACTGACAGCCCGTAACCTTTACAAAAGACTGATCCGTGAAACTGACAACATGACTCTTACCAAGAACCGCTGTCTGCGGGATCTGAAACAGAAAGCCGAAAATACATACCGTCTGAATCTTGGAATCCACAATACAAAAGCATATTTAGAAAAGCAGCTGGCTGGCTATCGTTTTATGGGATTTACCTTAAATGGGTGGGGCAATCTGGCGTCCCAGCTGACTGTCCTTTGCTTTCTTTTGGGAGGAAGTGCGGCCTTTGGGGCTTATTGGTATCGCTGTGACAGCTATTATGTGGTGCTTTATGGAACGGTTGGTCTGCTCAGCGGCCTCCTGACCTTGTTTCTGGACTGTGGCATCAATCTGGCAGAGCGGAAAAACCAGCTGCTGAATGGCCTACAGGATTATCTGGAAAATTCGCTGTTTAACCGTCTGGCCCGTGAGGCTGCTTCAGCGTCAGAGGATGATTACCGGGGCGCCCGGGGCGGAGGTTTCCGGAATGCAGCCATAAAAAACAGCAGCATCCGTGATTTAAATGTCCGTGATTTGAATATCCGTGACCTGCGAAGCCGTGGTGCGGATGATAATGGAACCGACCATATCGTTCCGGTAAAGGAGATCAATAGCAAAAAAGGAGTCCATTTTTTAAGAAAATCCAGAGGAGAAGGAACAGAGCCGCAGCTCGTGGCGGAGCGGAAAACGGTAGCCAGGGACCAGAAAGGCCGTTTTACCAGCCTTGGAAACCGGGAAAATGCAGTGTCAGAGCCTGACCGTGATCTCCGGGAAACCATGATGTCCGGGGGAGAGCAGACCGGAAATAGTCAGACCAGCCTCCGGGGGCGGAGCTTAGGAAGTCGGAATCCGGGAAGCCAGCCCCTGGGAAACCAGAATCCAGGGAACCAGAATCCAGGGAACCAGAATCCGGGGAACCAGAACCCGGGGAACCAGAACTCAGAGAGCCGGACCCTGGGAGGTCAGAACCCGGGAAGCCAGAATTCAGGAAGCCGGACACCGGGAAGTCAGAATCCAGACGGTCAGGAACCGGTGCGCCGGGATGTGGATTATTTAAAACACAGCCTGGAACAGATCGCCGCCAGCAGAGAGCGAAGTCGCAGTGAAAATGACTGGATTCGGGATCTGTCTCCAGATGAACTGGAACTGGTGGGAGAGATTCTGAAGCAGTATCTGGCATAGACTTAAAAATAAGGGATCGCAAACCGGACAAATCTGTGCTATACTAAGCATAAGGCTTTGTGGCAATTACCGCAGAAACTATATGATAAAGGAGAATATGATTATGGGAAAAGAAGTTACATTTGATTATTCTAAGACTGCCGGATTTATTTCCGCAGAAGAAGTGAAAAATATGAAGGCTGGTGTGGAGTGTGCGAAAGAGGTGCTGACCTCCAAAACCGGAGCTGGTAATGATTTCCTTGGATGGATCGATCTTCCAGTGGATTATGATAAGGATGAGTTTGCCCGCATCAAAAAGGCAGCAGCGAAGATCCAGTCTGATTCTGATGTACTGTTAGTCATCGGTATCGGCGGCTCCTACCTGGGCGCCAGAGCAGCCATCGAGTTTCTGACTCATAGTTTCTATAATGTATTGGATAAAGATACAAGAAAGACCCCGCAGATCTTCTTTGTGGGCAACAGCATCAGCAGCAAGTACATCAAGGATCTGCAGGATGTAGTAAGAGACAAAGATTTCTCCATCAACATCATTTCCAAGTCTGGTACCACAACGGAGCCGGCGATCGCATTCCGTGTATTCAAGGAGATGCTGATTGAGAAGTATGGTAAGGAAGAGGCTAACAAGCGTATCTACGCAACCACTGACAAGGCAAAGGGCGCATTAAAGAACCTGGCAAATCAGGAAGGTTACGAGAGCTTCGTGGTTCCGGATGATGTAGGCGGACGTTTCTCCGTATTAACTGCAGTTGGTCTTCTGCCGATCGCAGTCAGCGGCGCAGACATTGATAAGCTGATGGAGGGCGCAGCTTCCGGAAGAAAGAAAGCCCTGGAGACCCCATATGAAGAGAATCCAGCGCTTCTGTATGCATCGATTCGCAACATCTTACTAAGAAAAGGCAAACATGTGGAGATCGTGGCAAACTATGAGCCAAGCCTTCACTATGTATCTGAGTGGTGGAAACAGTTATTCGGCGAGAGCGAGGGCAAAGACCAGAAGGGTATTTTCCCGGCTGCCGTAGATCTGACAACGGATCTGCACTCCATGGGCCAGTTCATCCAGGACGGCGCACGGATCATGTTTGAGACGGTGATCAATGTAGAAGAGTCTCCGGAAGAAGTGGTTCTGAAAGAGGAAGAGATCGATACCGATGGTATGAACTATCTGGCTGGCAAGAATGTAGATTTTGTCAACAAGAGTGCTATGAACGGAACCATTCTGGCACACACCGACGGCCAGGTACCAAACCTGAAGGTCAATGTTCCGGAGCAGAACGAGTTCTACTTAGGCGAACTGTTCTATTTCTTCGAGTTTGCATGCGGCATCAGCGGTTATCTGCTGGGTGTCAACCCATTCAACCAGCCAGGTGTTGAGAGCTACAAGAGAAATATGTTTGCTCTGCTTGGCAAACCGGGATATGAGAAAGAGCGCGAAGAGCTGATGAAGAGATTGTAAGCAGCAGGCGGACAGTCTCAGGTGCAATGAGCCACAGCATTTATCAGAATCATGCGTCAAGTCTCACGAACGTTTGACCTGGATGCAATAGAACGGTATCATGGTAGTGAACAATTATAAGGCATAAATATAGGCGTTCCTGTGTTTTAGGAACGCCTATATTTTACGGATATCAGAAAATGAAAATTCGTTCAGAGAGTGTGTGTTGGAACTACCGTGTCAGGGTGCGGGACGAGGATATTTCTGGTACGAATGGATTGATATTCAGAAGAAAAATGGGGGGAACACGATGGGTTTATGGATTTTCGCGACATTTACATCGTACATCATCAAGGGACTATGCGGCTTTGCCAATACCATGGTTTTTACGGCCATGTTAAGTTTTGGTTCGGTCAATGCCAACATTTCTCCGGTAGATCTGTTGCTTGGTTATCCGGCCAATGCCATTCTGACCTGGAAAAACCGGAAAAGCCTGGATCCGAAGGTATTTATCCCATTGTCAGCTATGGTACTTGCGGGAAGTATTCCTGGCTCCTTCCTATTAAAAAATGTGGATGCCAGCGCCATCAAGGTGGTGTTTGGAGTTATGATCATTCTTCTGGGAAGCGAGATGTACCTGCGGGAACGCCATCCGGGCAAGATGAAAAATTCTAAAATCGTTCTGGCGGTCATTGGTGTGATCGCAGGTGTTTTATGTGGCTTGTTTGGTGTGGGCGCGCTGCTGGCGGCTTATGTAAGCCGTGTGACAGATAACGGCAGTGGATTTAAAGCCAATATCAGCATGGTATTCTTAGTGGAAAGCACATTCCGCATTGGCCTCTATATTGTGCTGAAAATTCTGACCAGAGGCATTTTCCTGCAGTCTTTGGCGCTGTTCCCATTTTCCCTTCTGGGCCTGTGGGTCGGCATGAAATGCAGTTCCAAGATGGATGACCGGATCGTGAAAATGCTGATCGTGATTCTGTTGATTGTTTCTGGAATTTCATTGATCGCCACCAATCTATAAATGAGTGATAAATGGGTGAATTTTTTGAAAATTGGCAAAATACTCAAGCAAAAGCATGGACAGAATGGATAATAAGGGCTATAATGAAAGAAGATTTTGATCCTACAAAAACTTAGGAGGAAGAAGCTATGAGTATGGTCGATGCTTATAAAGCAATGTGGAAGAACTATGCAAAATTTTCAGGAAGAGCCAGA
The DNA here is from genome assembly GCA_003478355.1 of Lachnospiraceae bacterium AM48-27BH. Classification (GTDB taxonomy): domain Bacteria; phylum Bacillota; class Clostridia; order Lachnospirales; family Lachnospiraceae; genus UBA3402. The sequence goes on along the minus strand of QUFC01000066.1, from coordinate 9,309 downwards.
AGATCAGAGTATTGGTGGGTAATCCTGGCGCAGACTTTGATTTCTACCGCATTCAGCCTGATTAACATGGTAGCAGGAGATTCTGCACTGGGGGCTGTGGTCAATGTGGTTATCTCTGTCTATGGTCTGGCAACGTTGATTCCGATGATTTCTCTGGCAGTCCGCAGACTTCATGATATCGAGAAATCCGGCTGGTGGTATCTGTTAAACTGTATTCCATGTATCGGTTCTATCATTCTTATCGTATTCTTCTGTAAAGAAGGTACTGCAGGCAGTAACCGTTACGGTGATGATCCAAAGGTACCAAACGTAGTATTTTAAATGGATTCTGTAAATCACAAAACCGTCCGTGGCTGATGGAAGTAAGACACTTCAAAAGGCTGCGGGCGGTTTTTTTATATCGTTTGCATAGGATGGAAAATAGGATCATTCTTCGATCACCTGGATCTCCAGATAATCAAATTCGATATGTTCAATAAACTGATCCTGTCCAAAACGGGTTTTGGCGTGAAGCTGGAAATCGTGGATATTAGAATCCAGCCAGATCGGTTTGCTTAAATCAAATTCATAACAGATATCATCAAGGGACTGGAATACCATCTGGGTCCGGGAAAGACTGTAATCGCTGATGCAGATGGTGGTGTCCTTGACCAGATGGTTGTCTTTGATGATTTTTCCCCACATACGGAACATAATAAATGCACCTCCTAAAATAGCTGCCATCACAGATGCCACGGAGGGCAGCGAAATCTTGTTACTGTTCACGCGTTGCGCAAACAGTAACGAAATCTTCTCATAGTATATCGGACATTGGGGAAAATGTAAATGACTTCCTTGTAATGCCTGTGAAGCCGCGTTATAATAAAATGAGACCTTGCGAAGGAGGAAAATGGCTGATGGATGTCATTACAGACTACGGAACATTTTTGAGAGAAGCCAAAACGGCAGTTTTAGAGCTTCGGGATATGCAACAGCAGGAACAGCAGCTTTTAAAACGGTTAAAACAGGATCAGAAGCAGCTGGAAACCGATAAAAAAGCAGTGGAAGACAGGATCAGCCAGACCACGAAAAAGCGTCTGGGCGAGATCACAGCCAGCTACGATAAAGAACTGGGCAAGGGCCAGGATCAGTTAAAAAAAGTGCGGAGCAAGCGGGAGAAGGCGAAAAACCAGGGGGTGAAGGAGCGGATCATCGATGAAACATCGGATCTGCGGGATGACAACCGGAGAATCCGCCTTCAGATCAAGACTATTTTCCAGCAGAACCACGTGCCGGGGATCTGCGATACGAATCTTTATTATACCCTGTATTTTCCAAGACATTTTGGAGAGATCCTGAAGCTGTTTGCAGCGATTGTGCTGGTATTTCTCCTTCTTCCCTATGGAATTTACTGGGTCTTAAAGAAACCGGATGTGATCTATCTGGTGGGTATTTATTTTGCATTTATCCTGGTGTTCGGCGGTGCTTATGTGCTCTGGGGCAATAAGACCAGGGACCGTTACGGGAAGGTTCTGAAAGAGGGAAGGCTTCTGAGGGATGAGATCCATGCCAACACCCGCAAGATCAAGGTGATCACCCGCAACATCCGCCGGGACCGCAATGAGACCATTTATGATCTTCAGAAATATGATGATGAGATCGCCCAGATCGAGCAGGATCTGTCGCAGACGGTATCAAAGAAAAAAGAGGCGTTAAATGCCTTTGAGACGGTCACGAAAAATATCATTGCCGACGAGATCCATGCAGGAACCCAGGAAAAGATCGCGCAGCAGGCAGTGAAGTGTCGTGATGAGGAGCGGGAGCTTTTGGAATTGCAGGGTGCTCTGAAAAAGAAAAATCTCTTTATTACGGATCATTACGGGGCATATTTGTCCAGAGAGTTCCTGGAACCGGATAAATTAGACGCATTGGCGGGGATCATGACTAATGGAACTGCCGCCAATTTAAGCGAGGCCATGCAAGCGTATAAGAAAATGAATAACGCATAATTCCATAGACATCGGTCTATACTAGCAGTAACAAAGGGGCATTGCAGGAAAATGGAGCAATGCCCGGCGAGACAGGTGAGACGATATGGAGTTATGGAAACAGAAGGCTCCCGCCGTCAGACGGGAGCTTTATTATTATGATACGTCCGATGGATTTGAGGCGGCCAGACTGGCGGCGCGGCTTTATTCCATGTTAAAGGAGGAGTTACAGAGGGCACAGAAGGAGAAGGTGCTGTTTTTATGTATCGGCACGGATCGGTCTACGGGAGACAGCCTGGGACCGCTGATCGGCCATCAGCTTTACCGGAAAGGTCTGCGCCATATCACGGTGGTAGGGACACTGGAGTACCCGGTTCATGCCATGAATTTAGAGGATACTTTATACCTGGTACGGGAGCGGTATCCAGATCATTTAGTGGTAGCAGTGGATGCGTCTGTGGGAAAAACCTGCCATGTGGGGTGTGTAACCCTGGGAAGAGGCGCTTTAAGACCAGGTCTGGGAGTCAGTAAAAATCTGCAGGCAGTAGGGGATCTCTTTATCACTGGTGTGGTCAGCGGCGGCTCCAGCCGTGATCCCATGATGCTGCAGAGCATCCGCTTAGGGATGGTGATGCATATGGCGGAGTGCATCAGCGACAGCATCTGTCTTGTCGAAAAGTTATGGGAATCTCTGACCCTGGTTTGACAAATTTCGCAGTCCTGTCATGGTAAGATGGGCAGTAGCATGAAAGAAGGCAGCTGGAACGGATAGATCACAGCTGCGAGCATGTGCCTGGCAGTCTTAGCGCGAGCGCGTGGACTGCACGAAAATGACAGTGGGGTGAACCAGATGGGAGAATTATATAATCCATATCCAAAACTGCCGAAGAATACACGGCAGATCGGGGAGAGAGACCAGTCAGTCAGACTGTATTTAGAGGACTATGTGAACACGTATCTGAAACGCCTGTTTCCAAAGGGCGGACAAGACCTGCGGGTTGGCGTTCTCTTAGGAACATCAGAGGAGCATGACGGCGTTCCGTATCTGTTTGTGGACGGCGCTCTGGAAATGGAGGACGTGGCGGAGCAGGGCGAGAAGGTGGAGCTGACAGAAAGTGCCTGGAAGAAGGTGTATCAGGACATGGACCGTCTGTTTCCGAAACGGTCGGTGCTTGGCTGGTTTTTATGCGGTGCGCCGGGTGCGGCTTTAAGTCCCTTAAATTACTGGAAACAGCATGGACAGTATTTTGCAGGGAAAAACCAGCTGATGTATCTGAACTCCGGATTGGAGGGAGAGGAAGCGGTTTACATAACATCGGAGGACGGATTCTATAAGCTGAGAGGTTATCACATATACTATGAGCGGAACCAGATGATGCAGGATTATATGATCATGCGTAAGGATGTCCGCCGGGTGGAAACAGGCACCGGAGAACCGGTGGTGCGGGATTTCCGACAGCGGATGGAGGAAAATAAGAGTCAGATCACCTCCAGACGCGGCAGCATCCGGGTGCTGGGAAGCCTGTGCAGTGCTCTTGCCATGGTGGTGCTGGCCGGAGGCGTGGTGATGGTCAACAATTATGACAAGATGCAGAAAATGGAATCGGTGCTGACTTCTGTTTTGCCGGAGGGAATTTCCTGGCAGAACAGCCTGTCTGCTGTGGAGAACAGCCAGAAAAAGGGAGGTTCGTTGCGAAACAGCCAGACGGGACAGATGAGTGGAACGGAGAATGGTGGGGACAACCTTCTGGTAGAACATGCATCTGGCGGAGTGAATCCGACACTGGCTCATGAGACCATGTCGGAGACTTATCCGGAAACCGCCGGGCAGAGCCAGAATGAAACGGTGGTGGAGGCTGAGGAGCAGAACAGGGTCAGTGGGGATGGCCAGACAGACGGGGAAAGGCCGGCAGAGGCCGAAAATCAGACAGGCACGGACCAGCCCTCCAGTCATGGTCCAGTAGGTACAAAGACCGCGCCATCCCAGACTGCCGCAGAGTCTGATCGTGCCGCCATCTCCGCTGCGCTGGCCTCCGGCACTTACCAGATCCAGCCTGGAGAGACCCTTTATGGCATCTGTTTGAAGCTATATGGAAATGGCGGCCGTCTGGAGGAAATCTGCCGTTTAAATGGCCTGGAGGACGAAAATAAGATCATGGCCGGACAGAATTTGATTCTTCCGCAATGAGAGGTTCTGTGCTATACTGGTACCGAAATCATCAGAGCAGCTGTTTGGTGCACAGCGCGGAACAGTTGCGATTGAGTTTGGGAGAACAGAGGATGAATGATATGGATTCCATGAGCCGTGAATCGAAGAAAGACCAGCTGAGAAAACGGGTCATTTCTGGAGAAAATGGGAGAAATACCGGAAATACAGGAAATGCCGGAAATGTCAGTTTCTCCGGCGGCTGGACACCGGAAGAGGACAGCGAAGAGATCGTCAGAAAAGCCCATAAAAAGGTAAAGCGACGTCATCTGGTCCTTCTGATCCTGCTTTTGATCCTGATCGGCGGAGCGGCAGGCGGTGTGTACTGGTATAACCGGTATTTCCAGTTCGAGAATCAGACTGTGGGCTGGGAACGTGTCCTGGATCGTGGAGATGGAAGCTTCACAGGCTATAAAAAATTTGGCAATGGATTTTTAAAATATACAAAAGATGGCGCGTCCAACATCGGAAGTGATGGAAAGGACATCTGGATCCAGAGCTATGAGATGAAATCCCCGATTGCTGCAGTCAATGACGGGTATGCGGCCATTGCGGACCAGCAGGGTAATTCCATCTATATCTGCGACCAGAGTGGATGCCTTGGCATTGCGACTACGGTGCTTCCCATCGTGAAGATCACCATTTCCGCCAAGGGCGTGGTGGCGGCGATTCTGGAGGACCAGACGGCCAGCTACATTTATTTCTTCCGCAAGGATGGAACGGAGATGCAGATCTCCATGAAGGGTGTGTTAAGCGGTGAGATCGGCTATCCACTGGATATCAGCCTGTCGCCGGATGGAACCATGCTGACGGGTTCCTATATGTATATTGAAGATGGAACACTGCGGAGCCGTGTGGCATTTTATAATTTCTCCGAGGTGGGTAAAAATGCTTTAAACCGTTTTGTCGGCGGTTTTCATGATATTTACAAAGAAAGCATTGTGCCGCGGGTCCAGTATCTGGACGATGTATATTCGGTAGCATTTGCCCAAGACAGCATTTCCTTCTTCTCCTCCAGGGATGTGATGTCTCCGGCCCTGTTAAAGCAGGTGCAGGTGACAGAGGAGATCCAGAGTGTGTTCTATAGTAGGGATTATGTGGGAGTGATCGTAGCCCAGGAGGGCGGAGAGTACCGCCAGCGCATGGATGTATATAAGCCCAATGGAGATGCGGTTTTCAGCCAGGAATTTACCTATGACTATACATATGCGGATATTGACGGAGATACGATCTTTCTGTATAATGAAGATTCATGTAGAGTTTATAACCGTTATGGGAATCTAAAATATGAGGGACCCCTTGATTTTTCAGTTTCGAAGATGATTAAAGGAAGTCTTCCGAACCAGTTTCTGGCGGCGGGGCCTCAGGCAATCAAAGAGATCAAATTACACTAGGGAGGTACTACTAATGAACAAGATTGATACCATGTCAGTCAATGCGATCCGTGTGCTTTCAGCAGACGCGATCCAGAAAGCAAAATCCGGACATCCGGGACTTCCACTGGGAGCCGCTCCAATGGCTTATGAGCTTTGGACCAGACATATGAACCACAACCCGGCAGATCCACAGTGGCCAAACCGCGACCGTTTCATCTTATCCGGCGGACACGGTTCCATGTTGTTATACTCTTTGCTTCATCTGTTTGGATACGGAGATTTAAAGAAAGAAGATCTGATGAATTTCCGTCAGCTTGGTTCTCTGACACCAGGTCATCCGGAGTACCGCCACACCGTAGGCGTTGAGGCAACCACAGGTCCTCTGGGTGCAGGTATGGGTATGGCAGTTGGTATGGCGATGGCAGAAGCACATCTGGCAGCGGTATTCAACAAAGAAAATTATCCGGTAGTAGACCATTATACCTATGTATTAGGTGGCGATGGATGTATGATGGAGGGCATTTCCTCTGAGGCATTTTCCCTGGCAGGTACCTTAGGACTTGGTAAATTGATCGTTTTATATGATTCTAACAGAATTTCCATCGAGGGAAGCACCGATATCGCATTTACCGAGAATGTGCAGAAACGTATGGAGGCATTTGGATTCCAGTTAATCACAGTAGAAGATGGCAATGACTTAGATGCCATCGGTGCAGCCATCGAGGAGGCAAAGGCAGATACCACACGTCCTTCCTTCATTACGGTGAAAACCCAGATCGGATATGGCTGTCCTGCAAAACAGGGTTCTGCAAGCGCTCATGGAGAGCCTCTGGGCGAGGAAAATGTGGCTGCTATGAAAGAGTTCTTACAGTGGCCTTCCAAAGAGCCATTCTATGTACCGGACGAGGTGTATGAGAACTTTGCAAAGATCGCAGAGGAGAAGGCAGATGTGGAAGCAGCATGGAACGTGATGTTTGCTGCTTATTGCCAGGAATATCCGGAGATGGAAGCGTTGTGGAACCAGTATCACGACGAGCACGCAGCAGAGAAATTTGCAGATGATGCGGATTTCTGGGCAAAGGGCGAGAAGCCGGAGGCAACCAGAGCGTTATCCGGAAAAGTCCTGAATTACATGAAGGACAAGCTGCCGAACCTGATCGGTGGTTCTGCGGACTTAGCTCCGTCAAATAAGACCAATATGTCCGGTGAAGGAGATTTCTCCAAGGCAACACCAGAGGGAAGAAACTTGCATTTTGGTGTCCGCGAGTTAGCCATGACTGCGATTGGCAATGGTCTGATGCTGCATGGTGGTCTGCGGGCTTATGTGGCAACCTTCTTCGTATTCAGTGATTATGTGAAGCCGATGGCGCGTCTGTCTGCTTTAATGCAGGTACCACTGACCTTTGTGCTGACCCATGACAGCATCGGTGTTGGCGAGGACGGTCCGACCCACGAGCCGATCGAGCAGTTAGCGATGCTCCGCGCAATGCCAAACTTCCATGTATTCCGTCCATGTGACGCGACCGAGACAGAAGCTGCCTGGTACAGCGCAGTGACCAGCCAGAGAACACCAACTGCCCTGGTACTGACCAGACAGAACCTGACACCGATGGCAGGCTCCAGCCGTGATGCGTTAAAGGGTGCTTACGTGATCGATGACTGCGAGGGAACACCGGAGGTGATCCTGATGGCCAGCGGTTCTGAAGTAGAGCTGGCAGTAAAGGCTAAGGCAGAGTTAGAAAAAGAAGGACAGAAGGTCCGCGTTGTTTCCATGCCATGTATGGATCTGTTTGAGGAGCAGTCTGAGGAGTACAAGGAGTCTGTTCTTCCGAAGGCAGTGAGAAAGCGTGTTGCCATCGAGGCATTAAGCGACTTTGGCTGGGGCAGATACGTTGGCCTTGACGGTGCGTATGTGACTATGAAGGGCTTTGGTGCCAGCGGTCCGGCTGCAGTATTGTTTGAGCATTTTGGATTTACTGTAGATCATGTAGTTGAAACTGTAAAATCTTTGTAATTGCGAAGCTAGTGAACAGTTACAAATCTGGATAGGATTTAGGAGAAATGTGATGGGGAAGAAATGTATTGGAGTTGACGTAGGTGGAACCAGCGTGAAACTGGGTATTTTTGATGTAGATGGTGTACTGTTAAAGAAATGGGAGATCCCGACCAGAAAAGAAGAGCATGGCAAGTATGTTCTGGATGATATCGCAGCAAGCATCCGTGAGACCTTAAAAGACGAGAACATCTCCATGGAAGAGGTCGTTGGTGTTGGTATTGATGTGCCTGGTCCGGTAAAGAAGAACGGTTATGTGGAGGTTTGCGTCAACCTGGGCTGGAGAGATATCTATCCGGCAAAAGAGTTAAGCGCCCGTTTAGACGGAATCCCTGCAGAGTGCGGCAATGACGCGAACGCAGCTGCTCTTGGCGAGATGTGGAAGGGCGGTGGAGAGGGCTACTCAGATATTGTTATGGTAACCTTAGGAACCGGCGTTGGCGGTGGTGTGATCATCAATGAGAAGATCATTGCAGGCAGACATGGTCTGGGGGGTGAGATCGGTCACATCCATGCCCGTGATGATGAGCAGGAGTACTGCAATTGTGGAGGCAGAGGCTGTCTGGAGCAGGTGGCGTCCGCGACTGGAATCGCCAGAGAGGCACGCCGGAAGATGGCAGCTGATGAGCGTCCATCCGTTCTGCGTCAGTTTGGTGATGAAGTAACCGCCAAAGACGTCTTAGACGGAGCCAAAGCAGGCGATGCCCTGGCGTTAGAGGTGGCTGAGACTGCATGCCATTATCTGGGGGTTGCCCTGGCTCAGACGGCTCTGATCGTGGACCCGGATATCTTCGTCATCGGCGGAGGCGTATCCAAGGCAGGCCAGTTCTTAGTAGATATGATCAAGAAGCACTATGAGGAGCACATAACGATCTCCGCTGATCATCCGCTGATCGGTCTGGCGACACTGGGCAATGATGCAGGAATTTATGGTGCAGCGAGAATGGTGCTGAAATAGGAATACAGAAATCACGATCGTGTGTCAGCACGAAACAGTTATAAGACAAAAGTGCCGGAAATCGGAAAGATCAAAGTGATCTGACAGATTCCCGGCACTTTTTTGTTTCATAGGAAATTACGTCCTATGAAACAAAAACGCTCCGCGAGGATCGCACTGCGGCAGAAAGGAATCATGTCGCTATTGCGACCCGCCGCAGGCGGAGAATCCTGCAAGCAGGATTCTTTTTCATATTAGTAACCAGCGACAATTGCAGCTGTAATTCAAATCGAACGTCCGTGAGACTTGTCGCGTGATTCTGTGTAAAAATGAGGAGACCCCAGGCGTTGCCACCTGGGGTAATTATGAAAAATCTATGTGCAATTTGACCATACAATCAACTCGCATTGCTGATTTTCTATGAATTTAGTATAAGAAAAGAATATGAACAAAGTGTGAACACTATGTAAATAAATAATGAAAACACGTGTGTACATGATGCTTTTCTGTGCAGATTGCACAGAATGAAAGTGGGTGGTGGTTGCTGTTTGCGCAGCGCATGAACAGTAACGGCGGTGGTTGCATTGTATTCCGTACATGATTTAGTCTTGCAGAGAAGGGAAAAATCTGTGATAATATAGAATGATACCAGGGTCAAAAGGTCAGAAGTTCGACGCAAGCTTGCTTGCAGGAGAATTTTTGACCTTGGGACCCGCCAAAAACATGAGTAAGCAGCCATTTTTCAAAGAAAAATGAGCGAATTACGAATG
>QUFC01000065.1 GCA_003478355.1 Lachnospiraceae bacterium AM48-27BH | reverse complement strand
CTTTGAGGGCGGTATATTCTTTCTCCCACGCGGAGATCGGCAGGGTTTTCACGCCCTCCGGCAAATGGGCATGGAGATAGCGGTTTGCCGCGTCCCATAGGGTAAGCTCGGCGCGGCGGGCTTCCGCAAACTTCTCCTGTTTTCCTTTCCAGCGGATTTGCCGATACTCGTCCTGTATGGGCTTGTAGGTTTGATAATTTCTGCCGTACTCCATGAGTTTTTGCAGCTCTTTCATGCGCTGCTCGGCGGTTTTCATTCCCTCCCGGATTGAATAGGCTTTATCGCTGACAGAGGAAAGAGCAGCGTCCAGCTCGTCAAGGGTGGAAATGCCATGCTCGGAAAGATAGTTGACCGCCTTTGCAACGGTTTTCAGTTCATCGGCGGCGTGCTGCCTTTGCCAACTCTGCGAATACTTCCGGCTCTTTTCTCTCTGAACGCTTAAATATTTCATCAGCAGATTTGCAAGGCCGGGGGATTGCGGGGGCTGCTCCGGGGCAGTTTCCCGCGCCTTGAACAGTTCGCCAATCCATTCTTTGAGCTTTCCAATCTGCGCCCGGATTTCCCGGATAAGGCGGTTTGCCTTTTGGATATTCCGGTTCAGCTCGCCTTTCTCGGTGGCTATGCCTTTCTTCTCCATTTGACAAGCCGCTACGCCCATGTGGACGGTAGGCAGCTCGTCAATGCCGCGCTCGGCGTTGCTGCGGTGGTCGATACGCTCCGGGTGTCCGGCGCGTTCAAGGTAGGCGTTTGAAATATCCGCCCATGCCTTGCGCCACAAAAGCGCGTTGCCCTTGTCGTTCCAGCCTGTGAGGTCAACTTTGTGTGTCTTATATCTGCCGCTTGGCAAGCGTATGCGCTCGCCGTTTTCGTCAAGGTCATATTCCTTTTTGGACTTCGCCGCCCATGCGCCGCGCTCGTCAAGGGGGCGCATGGTAAGCATGATATGACAATGGGGGTTGCCGCTGTCAGTGTCGTGAATGGCAAAGTCAACGCACATTCCTCTGGAAACAAATTGAGAGGAACAGTATTCCCGGACAAGCCGGATCTGTTCCTCTCTGGATAATTCTATGGGGAGTGCTGCGTCAATCTCTCTGGCAAGCTGGGCGTTCCCGGCTTTCTCGTAAAGCTCCACACTGTTCCATAGGGTAGCGCGGTCAGAGAAAGAGGGCGGGGCATGGGGCGGCAATAGGATTTCCGTATGGACAACGCCGCGCTTGCGGGTGTAGTCATGGGTCATTCCGTCCCACTCGTTTGTGATTTTCTCGCCGCTTCGGTAGGCGGCTGCGGCAACGGCTGATTTGCCCTTGCCCCGGCTGACAATGCTGATATTACAATGATAGATGGCTATGGGTATCACCTCCCGGATAGGATAACAAGACCCGCAAAAATGGTACAGACACCAACGGCGGGTGTACTGTTTTTGTGGGTGTGCAGGGATAGCCGCGTAAGCGGCGCAAGGGGTGCAGCCCCTTGTTGCGGCAAAGTCGCCATATCGGAGCGCGGGGAAAGTTCCCTGTGCGGAGATGAGCCCTCGGCAGAGCGCACACGCCCGCAAGGGTGTATAAGTGCGCCCTTTGTTCCAAAGGGATTACTCCGCATTCCCGTCCCCGGCTCGTTTTTCAAAAACTCCTGTGCTGGCTCGCTCATCAAGGCAAGCCGTAAAAAGGCTTTCGCGTCCTCGTCCGGCATGGCAATCAGCTCCGGCACAAGGCTCTCCATGAAGCCGCCGCGCTTACAAAGCCTGTGGTTTCTCGCCTTGCGTTCCTCGACGGATAGCTTCTGCTTGATGATTTTCTCCCGGTTTTCAAACTGCCGGATTTTCTTCTTGCCTTCCTCAATCTCGGCGGTCAATTCCTCACGGGTTTTCTCCCTCGGTTTCGTCATAGCTGGTCGCTCCTTTCTGCCCGTAGGCATGGAAAAAGGGCAGTCGATTTTCTCGGCTGCCCTTGTGGATAATATATTTAGTTTTAATAAGCAGAACTTATAATTTCAAAGCTTAAATTCATATCAGCATTTGCGGCTTTTTCTTCATTTTCTATTGGTTGTATCACAAATTCAAATGTAGGCTCATAGTCCCCGTCCTGCAAGGTTTCTCCACCCAAAATCTCGATATGATACCAGCCATTTGCAAGTTCGACAATTGGCTTTTTATTCTGTCTGTAATAAGAAATTAGAGTTTTCACTTTTTCGGGAGTAAACTGTTTTAATATGTGCCATGTAAAAAGCATAAGCATATTATTATCCACTTTGAGGGAATAACCACTCCTTCTAAACTGCAATCGGCTTTCCCCTTTGCACAACTCCGGTTTATCACCAGAGAGATTAAACAATACGGTATAAGGATAGTTTTCAATGCCACTCATGGGGATAACAATACCTTCACTAAAAGCCCTATCCCCACTTTCATTTGTGGTAAATTCCGTTGCCAAATCGTCTGAAAGATTATTGGCTCTTTTCCAACTTTCCAGTAGTAAAATGTCACCAAGAATAAAATAATTAACAAGATCGTTTAATACTTCCGTAAACTTATATATCATAGTAAACCTCCTCAAAATTTCGATTGAGATTTCACCTGTTTTAAGAAATTTAATAACTGTTATATTTTATTATTAAATTCTTCGCAACCCCTTGAAAACACTGGATTTGTCGCAGGTGAGCTTTCCCTTATTATTTCCCTTGTGTTATATCGTCCCATCAGTGTTTATGCACTCTGATAAGGGCAAATACAAGGGCAAGAAAAATCTATAAGACAGTATAACACAAAATAAAAGTGACATGGTGAACTGATTGAAATGCTTCTTAATTTTTGCTACTACTGATTGATTAAATGATAAGGAGATGGGATACGATGAGAACAATATTTGCAGAATACAATCCACAGTGCAACAGCATTGATGTATATACTAATACGGGCTATATACTCCGTATTGATTGTTGGGAAGCAGAAAAAAATTTAAGAACCACACCTGGATCTGATTGTGCTTTGACATCGCTTGCAATCGATGAGCCATTAGAATATGCAAGGTTATATCTTGATGGGAATTTACAGATGTGGGTAGATGCTGAAGATTCATTAGAGTTATGATTATTCCAATCAAAATCTACTAGAATTTATTAAAAATTAGCTTCATAATTTTAAAAGGACAGCCCTATTGCTATGAGGCTGTCCTTAAAAATACAATAGATAAACCTAGATTATTCTTGCTACTATCTGATTGTTAAATTTTCTGTATTCCATATTGCAAATCTCCCTTTTCGCAATATTTTATTAGTATGAATGCCAGAATCGCTGAAAAAACACGTGCCAATACCGTACTCCACCATATCATAATCTGTCCACCAAATAAAGGTGGTAAAACAAGCATAAATATCAGCATCAATACTGGTTCAATGAATGTAAGAATGTATGACAATCCACTTTTTTCAGTAGCATAAAATCCAGCTGTCGCTATTCTGGTAATCGCAACAAATGGTAATGACACTAAAAATATAGGTACAATTTTAGAAATCTCAATACTTACTTCATAAGAAGCTCCGAAAACCCCTCCAATATTTGCTCTGTTTACATACATGATAATTCCACCACAAACAGCAAGAATTATTGCAAAAATGTATGCCATTCTCTGAACTCCTCTCAGGCTTTCTTGATCCTTCTCACCATAAAAACGGCTCATTAAAGGTTGACTTCCATCACCTACGCCCTGCAATATGAGATATATGATACAGATAATATAGGATACACATGCATAAGTTGCAATAGCTTTTTCTCCCCCATAAGAAGCGGAGAATCGGTTTATAAACACCAATGAAATATAGGGAGTCAATGCTAGCCCAAATGGTGCAAGACCTACTCTGAATATAGCGCCACACATTTCTTTTACATTTTTTAAGGATACATACACATAAAACTTTTTATTATATAATGCGTATATGATTGCAATTGCTGCAGTCACACCCTGTCCGGCTATTGTAGCTGTGGCTGCACCTTTCATGCCCATTTCATATATCCATACAAAGATAAAATCCAGAACAATATTGGTTATGAATCCACCAACCATCGCAAACATTGACCAGAAAGAGTTTCCATAATTTCTAATGAATGGCATCATTCCAGTTCCAAGAATCTGCAATATTGCTCCAAGTGCTATAATTTTGATATAATCTGTCGCATTTGTTAATATAATTCCATCTGCTCCAAGCAATCCTAAAATTTTAGACGAAAAGGAGTAAATAATTATGGTACTGATAACACTTACTATTACAAGAAGCCACCAGCTTGTAGCAATAAATTCTTCTGCCCGTTTTCCTTTCTTTTCTGCTGCATTAATTGAGTAATAAACAGCTCCTCCCATACCAATTCCTGTTCCAAGAGCCTGAATCAAAGCCTCAATCGGATATGCAATATTAATAGCCGAAAGTCCAGCATCTCCTATGGTATTGCCTACAAAATATCCATCCACTATCGCATATATTCCTGATAATGCAAATGCTATAATAGATGGAATAACATATTTAAAAAATAATGATTTATGATTCATTTTTCTTACAATCTCCTTCCTTGAAAAGTCTGATAAACAGCTCTGTATTATCATTAAGACTTTCTATATTCTCTAATCCCATTTTTTCGATTACATATATTTCTTTTGAGTGCAGTTTTTCTATGATATCTTTCGTATATTCCATTCCTGATTCTGTGAGGCATATCAGCTTATTTCTCTTGTCTGAATCATCAGATACCATATTGATGTATCCTTTTTTCTGAAAATCTTTTAGTATCGTATTTACCGTTTGCTTAGGTATATTCCATTTTTCACTTATCATTTTCTGCGTGCATCTTCCATTACTTTCATAAAATGAATGCAAAGCAAAAAGTCCATTTGAAGACAGTCCCTGATCCTTTGACCATTCCTCATACATTGCTGTACATTCTTTCCATAAAGCATAATATCGTTGCAACTGTATTATCATATTATTATCTTTTCTCATCTTTTTCCTCCTTAAATTAGTACGAATCCGGACTTTTGTATTATAGTCCAAGTTCGTACTAATTGTCAAGATTTATTTATATACTTTTTCTTTATATAAACAATCAATAGTCCCTTACTAAGGACAGGAAGATTATGAAATTTCCCTGTCCTCTTTTAATAATATCCTCGTTCTTCCATCCAGTCTTTCACATAACATCTGATTCCAATATAAATAATATGCGACAGTAATAGCAATACAATAAGATTTATCGGATTAGCGTTTTTAATCCATTCTCCAAAGTAAATTACAACAGCTGTACTCGTTATCGCTACCACGATACTGATGATATCCCAACAATATTTCCGGTAGATTTTTCCTACCTGATAACCAATCCCGATTATCAGCCACCCGGTTATTACGAATAAAATTGCCATGACAGTACCGGCAATCAGCCAGTACACAATCCCGGAAAGAATACTGTTAGGTATTCCACTGCTTAACTGTCCGAAAGAGTCTGCACCTGTCACAAACTCCCGAAATAAACTTCCCATTCCTTTTCCTAACGCACCGAAAAAGACGATACAGTCGTTAAGGAAAACCGGCGAAAGAATCGCAGTAAACAGTGTTGTTGTTATGCTGTACCATGCCAGTAGAAACAAGATACTTTCATAACCAATCGTCATATTTTTATATTTCTTTTCTAACTGGCTTTTACGGCTATCGCATTTTTCTTTTGCTTTCCGGTAAGCAGTACGGTCACATTTTTCACATTTCTCATAAGGCACTTTTTTCTCAACAGCTACCTCTACCGTCTTTTGGTGTGTCTGTGCATAAAGTTTTTCCTGCTCTGCTTTTTCATACTTAAATTTCCATGCCACGGCTTCTGCGTCGGCTCTTTTCCTGCTGTCTGTCTCGCTGGTCAATCGTTCCTCTGTTTGCCTTAATCTTGTCCGCAATGCTTCGATATTCTCGGCTCTGTTTTCGCTGTTCAATTTCTCGTTCAAGGTCAGCGATTCGCTTAGCTGCCTGTTTAGTTCCTGGATTGTCTGGTCTTTCTGATCCAGTTCGTCCTGCATCTGTTCGGTCATCAGCAGAAGTTCTTCCACCTGCCCGACGTTCTCTAAGTTTCTGCATTCGCTCATCGATCTCCCTCGCTTTCTCTATCTGCTGTTTAAGGTCAGCAATTCGCTGTTCTGTTTCTGCAATAAGCTGTTCTCGTTGTTCAGCTTCTGCGTTAATTCCTGCCATTGCTGATTCTCGTTTTCCAACTGTTCGATTCTGGTTTTCTGTTGCTCGATCTGTGAGAGCAGTTCTTCTGTATCTGGCAAAAGATTTAGCAGCCTGGATAATTCGCTGTTTAAGCTTTTTAAACTCTGGTTCTGCTCCTGAAAAGACAGGAGCTGCCTGTCCCGTTCCTGCAATTCCTGTACCATCTCTGCCATAAGATTCTGCTGTTCCTCGATCTGGTTTATCATTGTCTCCATCATGGGAATGACTTCCCGGCTTTCTTCTAATGTCACGCAATCGCTCCTTCCATTGTGTTAATGCACTGGATACTTTTCCAAAAGAAATCTGTATTTTATCCAGCAGTGCATTTTGTCTTTTTATGATCTGGTTTTCCTCTACTTTCCATGAAGTAGAGGATGTCTGTCCGTTTTGAAATTTCTCGTCAATTTTTCTGGCATCTGCGCCCTCATGGATCGTCGGTATCTCTAATTTTCCCTGCCTTGCATAAGAACGATGGTCAATGTGATTTTCCGTTTTCAAATGTGCATTACAGACGTTTGCCCATTCGCTCCGCCATAGCTCACAATTTTTCGGATTGTTCCACCCGGTAGCATCGGTTAATACACGTTTCCACTGTTTGCGGTTCCTTGTCCCGACTTTCTGGACTCCATTTTCATCAAGTACGGGGATTCGGATTCCATGACGGTCAGGGTTCTTTTTATCCTGCCACCAGTCCGGATGGGATTCATCCACCACAATATTTCCATTTTCATCTCTGACAAACTCCCAATCCTTGATTTCTTTGTTACCCCATGAGTGGTCTGAATTGAATGGTCGCAACGTCACCAATAAATGCACATGGGGATTACCATCTCCTTTATCGTGGATACTCCAATCCGCACACATTCCCTTATCTACAAAGGTCTTTTGAATATATTCAGTTGTATAATCAATCTGTTCCTGTCGGCTCCATTCTTTCGGAAGTGAGAACTCAAATGACCTGCCGAGTTGTGCATCTGAACTTTTTTCTATCCTCAAGACTTCATTCCATAAACGCTGCTTCTGAAAAGTAAGTTTGAATTTTTCCAGTGCAGCATTTTGGTTATCTGCCCTTTTATATCGGACAGATTTCTGGAACCGTCTGATATTTTCAGCAGGTACATTCTGCCATTCCTGTGGTGCATTTTCACACATCAGCAGGCTGGTATAAACGACTTCTTTTTTTGAAGTATAGTAGCTGATCCTGCCTGTTTCTTCATTTTTCATCACATCGCCATTGAGATAAGCAGACGCCGATATGATGGATTTTCCTTTGCTGCGTCCAACAATCTTTACTGTATAATGAAAAATCGCCATGCTCCGTTTCCCCCATTCTGCCGTATCCGGCTTTGATTTCCGGCAGGTAACGTTTTTCCTAAAAGAAAATGGTATCTGCCGGAGCACCCTCTGCGTAAGAGTGCCCTGTGCATAACAGCCTGCATGGAATGTGCCCCTCTGGCGAAGAGTGCCTCCTGCGGCATGAGCAGGTCTGGCTGAAAGCCCCGCCGACGGAACGAGCCCGGCAAGCGTAAGCGCAGACCGGTTGCCACCTGTGGCAAACTTATACGGACGACCTCTGGTTGTCCATAAGTGCGCCCTTCATAAAAAAGCAATGAAGGGAATGGAAACTCCACTCCCTCCGGCATTACACTTCCTCCGTATTTGCAACTGGCTCTTTCTGCATTGCCTTTGAGAAGAATTTCCCATTTGCTTCCTGCCTTTTTAAGAAGCCGATCAGCTTTGGGATATCATCTTCCTCAATCGCAGAACCCAGTACCGATTCCACTGCACCGCCAATCTGGCAGAGCCTGTGTGTCCGTTTTTTGGTTTCCACATCTTTCTGACGTTTCTTCAGTTCCCGTTTCTGTGCTGCATACTGTTTTGCTTTCTCAAGGCTTTCCTGTTCTTTCTTTTCCAACTGGAGCATACGCTCCTCATAACTCTTTGTTGATCTTGCCATAAATATCATCGTCCTTTCTTTTTTTCCAAACATAAGTTTCCTGTTGTCTGTCAGACGAAGTACATGGTATAATCTGCTTGCGTGTAGGTATATCATGACTCCGGTCTGATAGAACCTTTGGCGGTTTCTTCGGGAACCGCTTTTTTAAGTTGAACCGTTTCTTGTGACTGCTTTCACATTTCCCTTATCCCTCAAGTCCCTGCCCTCGTTGGCTTCCATAAAAAGTTCCAGCATATCCGTTTTGATCAGGACTTTTCTCCCAACCTTCAATACCGGAAGTTTCTTCCACTCTACCAACTTTCGCAGGGTGTTCCTGCCAATTCCCGTATAATCAGCAGCTTCCTCAATAGATAAGGCAATCTTTCTTTGCGTCATATGACCACCTCCTTTCGAATTGCATTATGCAATTTCATTTCTGCTGTCAGTATAGCGTGTTTATATTGCTTTGTCAAGCATTATGAAATTTTTCTGCTTTTCTTAAAATTGCATATTGCAATATATTTTGTTGCGTGGTATAGTAATGACATACCGAAAAAGGAGCACATCAGCATGAAAGATAAAGAACTACGCAAGCTGATTGGCAGCAGGGCAAAACAGCGCCGTCTGGAATTAAATCTGACACAGCCTTATGTCGCAGAGAAGATGGGAGTTACCGCTTCCACAATCCTGCGTTATGAGAATGGTTCGATTGACAATACCAAAAAGATGGTACTGGAAGGTCTTTCGGAAGCACTTCATGTATCGATTGAATGGCTCAAAGGGGAAACCGATGAATATGAAACTGATATTACGGATAAGAAAGAATTGCAGATTCGTGATGCGATGGGCGACATTCTCAAACAGTTTCCTCTTGACCTCAATAAAACAGAAGACGCTTTTTCTAAAGACTTACTGCTGTTAATGTTAAAGCAATATGAACTGTTTCTGGATTCGTTTCAGTTCGCCTGTAAAAATTACAAAGGCAGTACCAAAGATGCGGACATTGCCAAAGTAATGGGATTTGAATCGAAAGATGAATATAATGAGATTATGTTTCTCAGGGAGATCACACATACTGTCAACGCATTTAATGATATGGCAGATGTTGTAAGGCTCTATTCAAAGAAACCGGAAGCGGCAGAACAAAGGCTTGCAAATCTTTTATCCGAAGTTATGTATGACGATTCTGAATCGGTATAGTAAGATAATCGGAGTTATGATACAATGAGCGCAAGCGAGTCAAGCTGTTTACAGATTTGACGAGCGGCGAATTGGCTTATGGACTTGTCCATAAGATGCCTACACGCAAGAAGCATTTCAGCAGTTCCGATTGTCTGATATCGAAAGGAGACATACGATTATGGCAAAAGGATCTGTTAGAAAAAAAGGAAAAAAATGGTACTATCGTTTCTATGTAGAAGATGCAAGCGGTAAAATGGTTCAGAAAGAATACGCCGGAACCGAAAGTAAAAGTGAGACGGAAAAGCTTCTCCGCAAGGCACTGGAAGACTACGAAGATAAGAAGTTTGTTGCAAAGGCAGATAATCTTACCGTAGGGGAACTTCTGGATATGTGGGCAGAAGAAGAACTGAAAACTGGGACACTCAGCAACGGTACAGTGGAAAATTATCTTGGTGCAATCCGATGTATCAAAAAACACCCGATTGCAGACCGCAAACTGAAAACAGTTACTGCCGAACATTTACAGGCATTTCTTGATCTGCTTACATTCGGTGGTGAGTTTCCAGACGGGAAAGTAAAAAAGGGATACAGCAAAGATTATATCCATTCTTTTTCCGCAGTGTTACAGCAGTCATTCCGTTTTGCAGTATTTCCAAAACAGTTAATCAGTTTCAATCCGATGCAGTATATTAAGCTGAAAAAGCAGGCAGAGGAAGTTGACCTCTTTTCCGATGATGAAGTGGAAGAAGGTACACAGCCGATTTCACATGAGGATTATGAACGGCTTATCCAATATCTGGAAAAGAAAAATCCACCTGCTATTCTTCCGATTCAAATTGCGTATTATGCCGGGCTCCGTATCGGGGAAACCTGTGGTCTTACATGGCAGGACATTAACCTTGAGGAACAATGCCTGACCATAAAACGCAGTATCCGCTACGACGGCATGAAACACAAAAATATTATCGGACCAACGAAACGGAAAAAAGTAAGGATTGTTGATTTTGGAGATACGCTGACTGAAATACTGAAAGCTGCCAGAAAAGAACAGCTCAAAAACCGGATGCAGTATGGCGAATTATATCACCGCAATTACTACAAAGAAGTGCATGTGAAAAACAGGGTATATTATGAATACTATCATCTTGACGGAACACAGGAAGTCCCGACAGATTACAAAGAAATCTCCTTTGTCTGCCTGCGACCAGATGGCTCTTTGGAACTGCCGAGTACACTCAGCATTGTATGCAGATCAGTGGCAAAGAAGCTGGAAGGATTTGAAGATTTCCATTTTCACCAGTTGCGTCACACTTATACCAGCAATCTGCTTTCCAATGGAGCTGCACCGAAAGATGTACAGGAACTGTTAGGACACTCTGATGTCAGTACCACAATGAATATTTACGCTCACTCAACAAGAAAAGCAAAACGGGATTCCGCAAGACTTCTTGATAAAGTAGCGAGCAATGCTTAACTAAAAATTTCCCTTATTTCCCTTGCGGATTCCGCATAAGGGCAAAAATAAGGGAAAATACATATCATTTCACTATTTAATGGGCTGAAAAGCCTGTAAAATAAGGAAAGTTCAGGAAATCTCTCCACAAATTCCGATTTGTTGTTCTTTTTTCAAGAGAAGTATAGCACAGGATTATGAACAAATCCACCTCATTTCAGTCTGCTGGCGGCATTGTTTTCCTTGGCAAACTGCCGCGCTGCTTCCCGCCGTTCCTCACTGTATGGGGCGGTCAGACGGAAAGAGAAGCGGCCTTTCTCAATATCAAACTCCATGCAGCCCGTTTCCGGGTCTGCGTCGGTCTGCTGGCAGATCGCCGGATAACGGCGGCTGTATGCAAGCAGACGCTTCTTCAAGGCGGTGTTGTGGGTGCGGATATGGATAAGGGGGTCTTTCTCGTCAAACCAAATGTCGGTGGTCTTTTCCCGCTTGGTAAGCCCTGTTCTCATAAGCTCTCCTTTCTGCGCCCCTGTTATGCAATAGGGGCATTTTTCGGGTGTTTTCTCCGGCTCTTGACTTGGAGAAAACGGCGTTTTTGACGATAAAAACCGCCCGGACGGGGAATGGTTCGTCAGGGCGGCTGTTATCGCAAGATTTCCGATTTTTCCGGCTCTTGACCGTTAAACATAGATTAACTCATGCATTACGATTTCCTCGGCTATCGCCTTGCAGTTGTTCATCAAACCTACCCATTTCATCGGGTCGGCGGCTTTGAGGGCTTCGGTGGCTCCCGCTTCTCTGGCAAGGCGGGGCATGAGGTAGTCCAGCATATCCCGCGCCGCCCGGTCTGTTTCCGCAAGGTGGGGGTATAGCTTCTCGCTGGCTACAAGGGCGGTATAAAGGCGGTGGCGGTATTGTTCCAGATAGGCTTTCCGCAGCCGCCCGTAGTGGCCGATATGGGGCTTTGGGGTAATGGGGCGGTTCCCGTTATCAATCAATCTTCTCATGCGATTTGTTCTCCTTTCTCGTCGTGCTTCTTCCTGTGGTAGTTCTCCCGCCTTGCAGCAAGGAAGTTCTCATACCGGGCTTGGGCTGCGGGGTTTCCGGCTGCGGCTTCCTCGTACATCTTCTGGCGGGATTTCTTGGTGGCTTCCGAGTGGTAAGCCCGCCGCCTTGCAAGCTCGGCGGCTGCGGCGGGGTCGGTTTCCGCTTGGGCTTTCAGTTCTTGGTAGGCGTTCTTCTTCCGGCTCCGGCTGGCTTCAAGGCGTTCTGTTTCCTCTGGCGTGAGGGGCTGTCCCGCGACTTGCGCGGCGGCAAGCTCTTTGAGCGTCCGGGGCTTGGGCGGCTGCGCTGCTTTCTGCCGTTCATACCATGCCTTGTGCTGGCGGTTTTTCCTCTCGCGGTAAGCGGCAAGGCGTTCTGCTTCCTCCGGCGTGAGGTCGGCTCCGGCCTTTTGCAGCGCGGCAAGCTCCTTTAAGGATTTCGGCTTCGGGGGCTTGGGCGGCTCGGCGGCTTTCCGTTTCTTCCGCCATTCCTTTTGCCATGCCCGGTTATGGGCTAACCGCGCTTCGTCTGCCGCCTGTTCCTCCGGGGTCAGCAAGCCCGCTTTCTTCCTCGCGGTAAACTCCCGCTTCTCTGCCTTGCGCTTTTCCTCCCGCGCTTTGGCAAGCTCCTGTGAACGGGCTTCCTTTGCCGCCTGTTCCTCCTGCTGGCGGCGTTGTTCCTCGGCTTCCATTGGGGTAACGATATGGGCGGGGACTTCAAACGCGCCGATGAAGTTGAGGTAAATATCTATCCGCTGGCGGCGGCTGTTCCCGCGCCCCTCGCCCTCATGGACAACCACTTTCTCGATAAACTCGTTGAGCATGGGCGTTGTCAATTCGGAAAAGTCGGTGTAGCGGCTCACAAGCTCGATAAACTTATCTGTTTTCAGCCTGTCGGCGTTCCAGCTCTCGATTGCTTCCTGCCATTGTGCGATAGCGGCTTCCAGCCCGGTCTGTTCCTCGTCATATTCGGCAAGCAGACGGGTAAAGTGCTTATCGGGTATCTTGCCTGTGGCGTTTCCCTCGTACAGCTTTTTTACAAGCCCGTCCAGCTCCTTATACCGCCGCTGCGCCTTGCTCACTTTCTGCCGGTACTCCTTGACGGCATTTTCTTGGTGCTGGTCGGTGGCTTTCCGCACACGCTCGATAAACTCCGCTTCATTGTGCCGTACATACCAGCTCACGCGCTGGATTGCGGCAAGAATGGCGGCTTCCATTTTCGCGGTGGGGATATAGTGCATGGTGCAGTCGCGGGTAAGCTGGCGGTAGCTGGAACACACAAAAGCGTCGTCCAGATACTTGCCTTGCACAAGGCTGCTGCGGTGGGTCAGCTTCGCGCCGCAGTCGGCGCAGTAGAGAAGCCCGGTCAAGCGGTTTGGGGTGTTCTGCCGCTTGGGGGCGCGGCGTTTTGTTCCCATAAGCCGCTGGACGGTGTTCCATGTTTCCTCGTCCACAATGGCGGGGATTTCCCCGTCAAAAATATACTGTTCCTCCGGCGCGGTCTTGCGGGTGCTTTTGGTCTTGTAGTTCTCGCAGACGGTTTTCCCTAAAACCTTGCGCCCTGTGTACTCCGGGCGTTTGAGGATATAGCTGATAGTTGTTGTTGACCATGCGTAGGGGTCTGTGTACTTCGCCGACCGGACGGGTGCGCCTATCCGCTTCCAATGCTCGGACGGGATAGGGATTTTCTCGGCGCGGAGTGCCCTTGCTATGCTGGCGATACTCTCCCCGGCAACAACGCTGTGGAAGATACGGCGCACAACGGCGGCGGCTTCCTCGTCGATTACCCATTCGCCCTTGTTCTCCTTGGACGCAAGGTAGCCATAGCTGACGCTGCCGGAGCAGCGCAAGCCCTTTTCCATTCTCGACTTGAAAACGGTCTTGATTTTCCGGCTGGTGTCGGCAACATACCACTCGTTTATCACATCTCGGAAAATGGACATTATATCAAAGCCGTTGGCGGTATCAAGGTTGTCATTTGCCGCAATAAAGCGTACATGGTACTCGTCAAAGGTGCGCTTCAAAAGCCCCACTTCGACAACATCACGGCCAATCCTGCTTTGGTCTTTGATAATGACCGTAGCCACATTTCCCGCCCGGATTTCTTCCAGCATAGCGTCCAGCCCCGGACGCTTGAAAGTCGTTCCCCGCACTCCGTCATCGGTGAAGTGCCGGATATTCGTAAAGCCGTTCTTTTGGGCGTAGTCCTCCAAAATGCGCTTTTGGTTTTCTATCGACACGCTTTCCCCGGCTCGCTCATCGTCATGGGAAAGACGCTCGTACAGGGCTGTGATTTTTCCCTTGTCCGGCTGTTTCTTCATGGGGTGTAACCTCCTTTCTTGAGGGTGCGCGCTCCCTTTATCCTTATTGTAAATTACCATTCGTATGTCTATAGCATGAAACCAGGGAGGTCGTACTTATTTGCAGAGTTTCTTGAATTCATCTGCAACAAACTGTACCTGGGTTCCAATGATGACCTGTACGGAGGTCTTGCTTGGACGCATCACGCCAGCCACACCGGCGGACTTGATCAGCTTTTCATTGACCTTGGTATAATCCTTGACCTCAAGACGGAGTCTGGTAATGCAGTTATCAATAGAAGCCACATTCTCCGGACCGCCAACGCCTTCCAGAACGATCTTTGCTACTTCCGTGAAGTTGTTATTGGACAGAGTTACCTTGGTCTCATCTGCATCGTCATCCTCACGTCCCGGAGTCTTCAGATTAAACTTGGTAAGGAAAAAATGCATCCATATATTGCTGCTCACAGTCGGCATGATTGGTGTACTTACTGTTCTCTTTTTTACTGGCGAAAGTTGGCTGGGTGGCGGCTGGTATTACATACCTGACAGGGCAATCACCATCGCGCTTGTTTTCTGCATATTCTGGCAGATTGCTTTGATAACAGGGACATTTTTCTTATCAATGCGGGTAAATAAAATCTTCTGTGGGTGGAGGAAAAGAATTGTTATGATACCGATGTTCGCGGCCGCAGCTTTTCTTTTCCTGTTTCTCGCATGGAACTGGCTGCTTTATAGTTTTCAATTTGAGGAAAAGGTGGAGCAGTATGATGAACATATTGCTCTCTATGTAAATAATACGTTTGCAAGAACACGATTTAGATACCCCCATTATATGTACGAGGAAAACTGGCTGTTTATGAGAAACCTAGATGATGAGGAACAGCAAGAAGCAGTTCTGAAATACGGAGATCCAGATAATTATTACAATGACTAAAGACATTTTAACAAAATGCGTAAAGAATACAAATCGGGATTTTTACGACAAAATATGATATGATTTCTGTAAAAATAAACAGCTATAAATGAGCAAGTTCGTGATTTTGCATAAAAGAAAGACACCTCGATTCCATGTGTTGTATAATGAAAGTGCCAAAACAAACATTTGCAACATTTACGAAAGAAGGT
>QUFC01000064.1 GCA_003478355.1 Lachnospiraceae bacterium AM48-27BH | reverse complement strand
TGTTGATGTACAGTGTTTTGCTGCCATGGACGGCAGCAAAAGTCTTAATGTCCCATGGATGGGACGTTTAAGACGTACACGTCACTTTGAGAGAATTTAACACAGGCAGACTTAGATTTTCTTATTTTCGGACAACGGAACAAAATAGGCACTGCTTTGTGCAATTTGCCAATCAAAAATTTAAGAGCCACCTTTTGACACCCGAATCCTATGACAAAAAAAACGGTACACCTGGCTCTTCACAAAAGGGACGAGCATGTGGTGTGCCGTTTTTCAATTACCTGATTCCACACAGGGAACATTCCAGTGGTCTCCATTCTCACTCTATTCCGGTTTTCTCTCCCAATGCCAATACGGCATTTCTCACACATTCCGGACGTGGACATAAGGGAACTCCTGTCTCCATTCCCTGTGACATGCTCCCACCACTTAGCTAGCGCTTGAAGTGGGGGCTTCTCGTTCGATTGCCCAATAGGGCAAAGCATAAGCGAGCGATCCCCGTGTGTCCCACGGTTTTATCTCAGTCGAGAAGACTCCCACCTCTTTTTGGTGGTGAGTAATAACAACTTAGTCTCAGTAGAGGTTGGTCTCCGACTGAGATAAACGCTCCGCGAGGATGCGCAGTGATTCTGTAAAGAATATGTCAGCTACGCTGACCAGAATCACGCACCAAGTCTCACGGACGTTCGACTTGAATCACATGATCTTGTTGGAATTTCTGTCGCAAAGATCAGCAGATCTTCTTTTCTATATCAAGTATCATTCCAGATTTTCGAATACCTTCCCGGCATATATTGATCGCTGCGTTTTGATCCCGGTCCATCCGGTTTCCGCATGCACACTCATAAATGCGCTCACTCAGTTGCAAATCTTCTTTTACTTTCCCACAGCAGCTGCAGGTTTTGGAGCTGGGATACCAGCGATCAATGCGGATGAGCTTCTTGCCAGCACGTTCCATTTTATATGCCAGAAAATCCGTGAACATTCCCCAGCCATTATCATGAACACTTTTCCCAAAACGCATATCCTGGCTCATCTCTTTCATATTCAGATCCTCGATGCTTACGATATCATAGGAATTGGTTATCTTCCTCGATTCTTTGTGCAGAAAATCCTTTCGCTGATGTGCGATATGGGTATGGATTCGTGCTACTTTCTTCTTTTGCTTTTTATAACGGTTACTGCCCTGTTCACAATGGCTCAGTTTACGCTGCTCTTTTGCCAGCTTCTGCTGGGCATTCTGAAAGAAGTGCGGATATGCCGCATGGTTTCCATTGGAATCCACATACAGCTCCTTCATGGAAAAATCAAGACCAATGGCAGATTCTGCTTTCTTGATTTCCTTCACCGCTTCCTCACAGGAATACAACAACGCAACATAGTATCGCTCATCTGCTTCCTGAGTGATGGTCGCACCTTTCAGCTGATAACCTTCTTCTATCTTCCGATGTTGTCTGATACGGACCCAGCCAGCTTTTGGAAGTTTTAACTTTCCATTCTGTAAAACGATATTTCCATTTACATAGTTGGTTGTGTAGTTTCTTACCGGCTTCTTTTTTGATTTGAACTTTGGAAAGCCCACAGAAGCATCGCGAAAGAAATTTTTATATGCCGTCTGCAGATGCAGCTGCGCATTACACAAGGCCAGACTGTCCACTTCCTTCAGCCATGGAAACTCCGACTTATACCTGGCTGGTGTCACGCTTAAGTTCTTCCCGGTTTTCTCATAATGCGCTTTTTTCTCGGCAAGCATCCGGTTATAGACAAAACGGACACAGCCAAACGTCTTTGCAAATAATTTCCTCTGCGCTTTATTCGGATAAATCCGAAAACGGTACACGGTGTTCACTTTTACCCTCTCCCTGTGTTTCGATATACTGACGGATGATCTCAACCGGGGCACCGCCAGCACTCAGCAGGCAAAAGCTCTGGCTCCAGAACATTTCCTTCCATAGTTTTTGCCGGATTTCCGGATACTCTTTTTTGATCAGGCGGCTGCTTGCACTTTTATACGCATTGATGAACTTACTCAGTTCTGATTTTGGATGGGCACGGAACATGATGTGAACATAGTCCTGATCATGATTCCATTCTTCCAGGGTAATGTGATAGCTCGGAGCAATATACTCAAATATTTCTTTCGCCCGATTTGAAATCGGATCATTCAAAACCTTTTTTCGGTATTTTACGACCAGGATCAAATGGTAATACAATAAAAATACCGAATGCGCATTACTATCCAATTTTCTCATAATGATCAGCCTTCCTTATTATTTCGACTGATTATATTTTATCATATATTTTTCTATATGTCTATAGTTTTATAGAACATACGTTCTTTTTTATCAGCACAGCTATGTGCAATATAGAGCGTTCTAATATTGAATCATGCCAGTTATTGCAATATTAGGAATCAAAATCAGGCAATTCATCCCACCACCTAAAGAGGATCGGGGAATTCTTGCTGTGTTATGTTAAATAGAAAGGAATATTTTCCCCTTTTTTCCATACCCTTATATCAAAAAAGGATTTTCACTGCCTATGCTTTCTCTCAAAGATTTTTTCTTAAAACTGATCCAGGGAATCGTCATCGGTATCGGCGCAGTTCTTCCAGGGATCTCTGGCGGTGTCTTAAGCGTGGTGTTCGGCGTCTATCAGCCATCATGGAATTCTTAGCTGATCCGGTCTCCTGTCTGAAAAGCCATCTTCCGGTTCTGTTTCCGGTTTTTCTCGGATATGGGATCGGCTTTCTTGGCGTGGCCAATCTGCTGGCCTTTCTTCTGGAGAATCATTCCGCTTTTTCCATCTGCTTCTTCCTCGGACTGATCTTCGGTACTGTTCCTTCTCTTTTTCATCAGGCCAGGGAACAGGGAGACGAAAAGGGCAGCACCTGCGCTTTCTTCTTGTGCATGCTGATTGTATTTGCCCTGCTTTGTCTCCTAAAAACCATGTCTGTCCAGATCCCACTGGGAACCCCTGCTTTCTTCTTCTGCGGCTTCTGCCTGGCTCTCAGCATCATCGCCCCAGGAATGAGCTCTTCTGCCCTTTTAATGCCTCTTGGCCTGTATACGCCCTTTCTCTATGGAATCGGACATCTGTCTCCTGCTGTCCTGATTCCCGCAGGGATCAGCGCAGTTTTCACCATCATTCTCCTATCAAAAGCGATCAACTGCCTGTTTCACCATCACTATAGTCTGACTTTCCACGGGATCATCGGCATCCTTCTGGCCTCCGCAGTCATGACCATTCCCTTTGGCAGTTTTTTCTCCTCTGCCCGTCAATGCCTGGGGAATCTGCTGTGTCTTTTCCTTGGCATCGCCGCTTCCCGCCTCTGCGGAATCCTGACTCCTACTCCGACTTAATATCGATTCTGGCACTACAGACAACACCGCTAACACCGAACCGTTATCCTTTTCCTAAGATCATCGGATCTTTCCGCAATTCTTCTCCTCCAGCGCTTTAATGGCATGAAACGCAAATTCGTTAAACGGGACTTCGATTCCCAGTTCCTTTCCCATGCGGATCAACGTGCCAGAAAACATATCGATCTCTGTCGGACGATGGGCATCCAGATCCTGTAATGTCGAATATCTGGCGTCCGGCAAAATCCCACTGTTTCTGGCTGCTGGTGCATCTGCATCGTGAATGTCAATGCCCTTCGCCTCCGCTACCGCGACCACCTCCAGACGCATACGTTCACTGATATATGCCACGTGTTCACTGTCTGTATAAGCCCCCTGCCCGCAGTTAATGATCGCCTGAGGCAGATTTTTACTGATATTTAAGGAAAATTTGTACCAGAGATCCTGCATTACATTCTGGCAGACCCGGTAATGGACACCACTTCCATCCAATAACCGGCACAGTGCTTTCACCCGCTCACTGACACAGCAATCTTTCTCACCGAAGAAAACGCCTGCCGTCTTCTCGGGATCATAACGGATCTGGTTGTCGGTTCTCTGGGAAGCAATCTTCATCAGGGAATAAACCATATGTTCCATACCAATCCGTTTTCCGATGATCTCTTCACTATCCACACCATTTAACAGGCTCATTACCACCGTATGGCTGTCTGTCATGGTCTCGATCCAAGGAAGGATCTTCTCCAAACCGCCATATTTCACCGACACCATGATCAGATCTGCTCCCACTGCCTCCTCAGGTGCCTTCACACATGGGAAAAACTGCTGTCCGTTGATCCACAGTCCTTCTCGCTCCAGCCGTTCCTTTCTCTCTCCCTCTGCGATCACCCACAGATTTTCTCCTAATTTTTCCTTTAAACCTGCCACAAAATAGCAGCCAACCGCACCGGCTCCGATCAGTGCAACCGTCTTTATCTCCATTTTCTATCTCCTCCAGATATCTTCTGCTTGTGTAACATTTCCGTGGATTCGCATCGTTGAAATGGAATAGTGCCACGGCCTGTGACACTATTTACTCCAGTTCCACATTCTGTATCTTAGCATAACACATCCAGAGGACTTCCTACAATCCCAAAATCCTCACTTGACTTTTTCCTTTATCCTATCTAAGATTAATCGTATACAAAATATGATACCAGGGTCAAAAGGTCAGAAGTTCGATGCAAGCTTGCTTGCAGGAGAATTTTTGACCTTGGGACCCGCCAAAAACATGAGTAAGTAGCCATTTTTCAAAGGAAAATGAGCGAATTACGAATGTTTTTGAGAATTGCGGAAGCACGCAGTGCGGAGCAATCCGGTATCAGAGGGGTCAAAAGCTTTTGACCCCAACATCAAACTATACGAAAGGAAGCTTTCCGTCATGACAAAAGATATGACGACCGGAAAGATTATGCCTCTTCTGGTCAAATTTACGATTCCGCTGGTTCTTGGCAACTTGTTCCAGCTCACTTACAATGCCGTAGACAGTATCATTGTCGGTCATTTTGTCGGCAAAGAAGCACTGGCTGCCGTTGGTATCTGCAACCCCATCAGTACCCTGATGATCCTGTTTTTAAATGGCCTGTGCATGGGTGCCAGCATCTTAATGGGTATGCAGTATGGTGCCAGGGAGTATGATACCTTACACCGGCAGATCAGTACCACCATGCTTTCCGGTGTAATTTTTTCTGTATTTTTAACCCTGATCTGCGTTATTTTCGCAGTCCCGATCCTTCATCTGATGCAGGTGGACCCGTCCATTATGGTGATGACCACCCAGTATCTGCGGATCATTTTTGTGGGACTGGTCTTTACCTTTTTATATAACTTCTTTTCCAGCACCTTACGGGCACTGGGTGACAGTAATTCGCCACTTTACTTCCTGATCATCAGCGCCATATTAAACATCTTTGGTGATCTGTTTTTTGTAGTTGTCCTGCACGCCGGAAGCAATGGATGTGCGGTTTCTACTGTGATCAGTGAGGTACTCTGCTGCCTGTTCTGTATCATTTACATCCAGAAAAAAGTGCCGATCCTGCGCCTTGGAAAGAAATGGATGGTATTTGACTCTTCCTTATTAAAAAAGACCATCGCTTACGGCTGGGCATCCGCCATGCAGCAGGCAACCGTCCAGCTGGGAAAGCTCGGAATCCAGGCCATCGTCAACACCATGGGTGTCTCTGTGGCTGCTGCATTTGCGGTTGTCAACCGGATCGATGATTTCGCCTACACACCGGAGCAGAATATCGCCCACGCCATGACCGCGCTGATGGCACAGAATAAAGGCGCCGGCAAAAAGGACCGTATGCGGGAAGGCTTCCGGTGCGGACTGGTGCTGGAGACTATTTACGGTATCACAGTCTTTATCGTCTGCTTTGTATTCGCAAGACATCTGATGATGTTGTTTGTAAAAGATGAGGAAGTAATCAGTCATGGTGTTACCTACCTGCACCTGATCTCCGTAATGTACATTCTCCCGGCATTTACCAACGGTATCCAGGGCTTCTTCCGTGGTATCGGTGATCTGAAGATCACCCTGATCAGCAGCTTTATCAACATGGGAGTCCGGGTTCTAGCTGCAGCTCCACTGGTTCTGATCATGCACCTTGGCATCGAGGCTCTTCCATTCTCCTATCTGGCCGGCTGGGTCGGAATGCTGGTGGCGGAGTTACCGTTGCTGATCAAAACCTACCGAAAGCAGGATTAAGCCAAGTTCTGAATTTTCTGAACAGTTGCAAAAATTTCAACATAACTAACATCTCGTGAAATAATAATGGCTGACCAAGACATTTATCCGCCTGGTCAGCCATTTTTCATTTATGAACATTCTATCTTCTATTTTCCCAAATGCCAGATCTCCTCATTATACTGTGCGATGGTCCGGTCACTGGAGAACATTCCTGCCTTGGCGATATTTACCAGGCATTTCTTTCTCCATCCCACAGGATTTACCGCATAATCAGCCAACGCCTGCCCTTTTCTTACCACATAAGCATTGAAATCCGGCAATGTCTGGAACCAGTCTTTACTGATCAGTTCATGATGCAGACGGGTCAGATTTTCTTTCTGTCCGACGTTCATCATCTCATCCCCAATCAGGAAATCTACTGCCCGGCGGATATTGGGATCACCCTCATACCACTGCTTTGCGCAGTAATCAGCTGCCTCATAGCGGTGGATCACCTGATCTGAGGTCTGACCAAATATATAGATGTTATCACTGCCTACCTGCTCACTGATCTCCACATTGGCTCCATCCATGGTTCCTAATGTCAGTGCTCCGTTCAGCATAAACTTCATATTGCCGGTACCGGATGCCTCTTTGGATGCCAGACTGATCTGCTCAGACAGGTCGCAGGCCGGAATCATCTTCTCCGCTGCTGTCACATTGTAATTCTCCACAAATACCACCTGCAGCCATCTGGACACCTCCGGATCTGCAGCGATGACCTTGGATACGGTCAGTAATGCGTGGATAATGTCCTTGGCAATGATATAGGCCGGCGCTGCTTTCGCTCCGAAAATGCTTACCATCGGCGCAGCCGGCAGATGTCCTGCCTTGATCTCATAATACTGATGGATCAGATAAAGCAGGTTCAGCTGCTGACGCTTATACTCATGCAACCGTTTGGACTGGATATCATACAGCGCATCTGTGGAAATCTTTACCTTCTGGGTCTCCCAGAGCCAGTCTGCCAGCGCCTGCTTATTCTCCTTTTTTATCCTTGTTAACTCTTCTAACACCTTCTCATCATTTTCGTATGCCAGAAGCTTTTCTAACTCGTTGGAATCTTTCTTAAAACCGGTTCCGATCCACTTTTCCAGAGCCTCTGTCAGCAACGGGTCACACTCCATCAGCCAGCGGCGGAAGGTGATTCCATTGGTCTTGTTGTTGAATTTTTCCGGGTACAGCTCATAAAATCCGTGTAACTCAGACTCTTTTAAAATCTCCGTATGCAGAGCTGCCACGCCATTGGTGGAATGGGTAAAATGAATGTCCATATGAGCCATATGCACCCGGTCATCTTTGTCAATGATCGCCAGTTTTTCATCCTTAGAACGGCTTCTGGCTAATTGATCCAGTTCTTCGATCACCGGCATCAGCTGCGGAACCACATCATCCAGATACTCTCTCGGCCATTTTTCCAGTGCCTCCGCCAGAATGGTGTGGTTGGTATACGCACAGGTATCGGTGACAATCTTTACCGCCTCTTTAAATTTGATCCCCTTCTTTGCCAACAGGCGGATCAGTTCCGGAATTACCATACTTGGATGAGTGTCATTGATCTGAATCGCCGCATAATCTGCCAGATCGTGAAGCTTGCATCCCCTGGCCACACTCTCCTCCAGGATCAGCTGTGCTCCTGCAGAAACCATCAGATACTGCTGGTAAATACGCAGTCTCCGCCCAGCCTCGTCTGAATCATCCGGGTATAAAAACAATGTTAAATTCTTATCAATTTTAGTCTTATCAAATAAAATGCCGTCATGGACAATGGTCTCATCAATCGTATCCAGGTCAAACAGGTTCAGCGTGTTGGTCCGCCCCTCATATCCGGTCACTGCCAGTTTATAGAGTCGCGCCTGGTAAGTCCTGCCTGCCAGTTCCACCGGATAAACCGTGTCTGTTTTCTCTGCCCAGCTATGCTCTGAAAGCCATGGATCAGGCAATTCATTCTGCACGCCGCCTTGAAAAGACTGATGGAACAGGCCATAATGATACCGGAGGCCAACACCGTCTCCCGGGAGATTTAAGGTTGCCAGGGAATCCAGGAAACAGGCTGCCAGACGTCCCAGTCCTCCATTGCCCAGGGATGGCTCCGGTTCTACTTCCTCGATATCAGACATTTTTTTGCCTGCTGCCTCTAACACCGCCTTCACAGGATCATAAAGTCCTAAATTGATCAGGTTGTTGGAAAGAAGCTTTCCGATCAGAAATTCTGCACTGATATAATACAGCTTTCTGCCTTTCACCGGTGTCTTGCGGGCCTCGCTCTCCTTTTCCACCATCTTTAAAAGCGCCAGATAAATCTCCTGGTCCGTACATGTACTTAAAGCTTTCTTTGTCTCTGTCTCCAGGATCTCTTTGATCTGCTCTACAGTTTTATTCATAAAAGCCTCCTCATCATCGATTTTCTATTGCTTCTCTTTTCGTATTGATTCCTTTTATAGTTTATGGTATACCACACAAACATGTCAATTTCTTGCAATATTCCATTGAAATATGGTACAATCCTATCATCATGAGGTGACTTTTATGAAAAAACAGACATTTTTACAGGAAATCCGCAAGCATGGCGCTGATCGCTTTCCTTTCAATATCTATCCATGCACGATTCCCAGAGATTTTTTTACCGTTCCGCTTCACTGGCATGCCAGCATGGAACTGATTTTTGTAAAAAAAGGGACTGGCATCATCCAGTCCGGCTTAACTTCCAACATCGCAAATGCCGGGGATATTTTTCTCTTTGCTCCCGGTACGCTTCATGCCCTCAAACGCTTCGAAGACCATGTGATGGAATATGAAAATATCATCTTTGATCTGGAACTCTTAGGCGGTTCCAGCGACCTGTGCGCGGAACGGTATCTTCTGCCTCTTCAAAGCGGCAGACTGCCTCTTCCGGATTGTCTCCATCCTGACAGTCCCTGCTACCAGACTGCTTCCTCCTGTTTAAAAGAGGCCGAAGAAGCCAATCGTCTGAAGCTGCCCGGATACGAGCTGGCCATCAAAGGCGCGCTCCTCCGTTTTCTCTCCATCCTGATCGCGCAATACAGTCAGACTGCTGCAGCTGTTTCTGATACCAGAGATACCCGCCGCCTGAAGCTGGTTCTTCAGCTGATTACCGACCATTTTTCGGAAAATCTCTCTGTGGAAGCTGCTGCTGCCGTCTGCCAGTGCAGCTCCAGTCATTTTATGCGATGGTTCAAGACCATGACCGGCCAGGGCTTCACCGCCTTCTTAAACGAACACCGGTTAAATGTAGCCGCTGACCGTCTGCGTACAACCGACGATACGGTCCTTTCGATCGCCGGACAATGTGGTTTTGACAACCTTTCTTACTTTAACCGGGCTTTCAAGAAACGATATGGCATGACGCCACGGGAGTACCGAAGGTTGAAATGACAGCGCCCACTCTACAGTTATCCGTGATAGGTTTAATTCCTCTGTGCTAACCGGTTCTAAGCGGTGGCTTTCGAATAGTTGCCTTATGCTGTTTTTTGCTTATGCACCGATTTGGGTAACTTTATTGATTTCTCCATCATAGAGTGTAATTTTCGGCCTCGCTCCAAAATATTGTAAGAGCATAAACACAATTCCAAATAACATTTCCATCTGCTATCCATCTCTTTCTTTTTTGTATCTGCCTATGATAAAATCGAATCTATAAACATCGAAAAAAGTTCATAAAAATTTAGCAATTAAAGGCATTGTTTTTTTGCTGTAAATTGCATATAATAAAAACACAGATAGAATATCTGTACAGTGGTTAGAGCGTCCAGTTAAAATGCTCGTTTAAAAGCGATTAGATTGTCCAATTAAAACAATCGGTTAACAGCAGTGGGTGGAGTAATCCACCCGCTTTTTTACTTTTCAGGAGGCTTTATCCTTATTTTCTCTGCAAAACCAAAACATCAGAAGATGTCCAACAGTCTGGATTTCCACAAACTCCAACTTTCCTCGCTACCCTGATTACGGATTGCACGGTCAAGTGCCATAACGGTTGCTACTGCAGCATCAATTTTCTCTGTAGATTTTTCTTTATCCATTTTGATGTTTCCGGCAGGGTCTTGTCTGACATACACGTTGTCCATCATCCAACGTAGAACCTTATGTCCACCGTGGACAATTCGCTCCTCAAGTGTCAGCTTCATAAATTTCTTTGTTGGCGGACTCATATCCTTGTACCCCTGTCCGAAAGGAACAACGGTAAATCCCATTCCTTCCAAATCCTGTACCATCTGTGTTGCGCCCCAACGGTCGAAAGCAATTTCTTTTATGTGGTACTTCGTTCCAAGTTCCTCTATAAATTTCTCTATAAAACCATAATGAATATCATTTCCTTCCGTGGTTTCAAGACACCCTTCTGCTGCATTTTCCCTTGCACTGATGTAAGCATTTCGAACCTTTTCAATATCGATGATTTCTCCAAGGGAAGGATTGGCTTTATACCATGTGGCTTCGCTCGTCCAGTCATCCTCATCAGATGCACCATAAATCACGGGATAGAATGTCGGATCAATTTTCCTGCCTTCTATAATGTCAACAGCTTTTTGGTGCTGTTCAAAGCAAATCGAATTTCTGTCTGTTCCGGCTGTGCATGAAGTTCATCAAAAATAACAGCGTGTACGTTCAGACCATGCTTGGTATATGCTTCGGCTGATAACACCTGATAAAAGCTGTTGGTCGGCTTATACACAA
This sequence comes from Lachnospiraceae bacterium AM48-27BH, assembly GCA_003478355.1. Taxonomy (GTDB): domain Bacteria; phylum Bacillota; class Clostridia; order Lachnospirales; family Lachnospiraceae; genus UBA3402. The sequence continues at coordinate 4,595 of QUFC01000064.1, read as the reverse complement.
GCCTTTTAACCGACATCACTGGTTTAATCCTCTTTTTCAGAGCAGGCCACTGATCTACCATATCCACAGCCACATCAAATACAATAGATGCCTGTTGGCGGTCGGAAGCACAGCCATACACTTCTGCTCCCCATTCCCCGTCATCGCAGGTCATGTATAATGCAATGGCAGCCGCCAGTTCCGACTTTCCATTTTTCTTCGGAATCTCACAGTAGCAGGTATTATACTGCCTGTAGTCATTTTCCTTAACTGTCCGTACCAATCCGGTACATATGCAAATTCAAATAAATCCGGTGCTATCATCTGTTTCCTCTTTTCCTGTGGTTTTCTGTACTCATATCTGTTTTCCGTCTTTGTTTCCATGTCTTTCAACATGAGCCTCCTTTTTGTTTTCTCTTGAAATATAAAATAGGTGTATCGCAATTCTATCGTTCTGTGAATTGCGATACACCTGTCAATGCGTTTTTATCCATGGGCAAATTTCAGTAACTTCAACAAACTACAGGAATGTGATGAACAAGAGGCAGCCGAGATTCTTCCAGCAATTGAATACCTCTTAGCACTCATACATAAAAGAGGTAATTCAAACGAGTAAAGGAACCAGCTAATCCGTTGTAATTCTGGTTCTTTTCTTTTTGTTGCCATCTCCAAATCTTATTCTTGTAATATTTCAATCATTACACAAGTAAGATTTCAAGTCAATATGTTTTTTCTGAAATTGACAACCACATAAATAACGTCTATAATATATTTATTACATCCGTAAGATTTAAGGAGGGATTTGAAATGAGCGATTTACCACAGATTTCTGAAGCTGAATTTGAAGTTATGAAAATCGTATGGAAACATGCGCCGATCAGTACAAATGAAATAACAGATAAATTATTACAGACCACAAGCTGGAGTCCGAAAACGATACAGACTTTAATCAAACGCCTTGTGACCAAAGGCGCTCTGACTTATGAAAAACAGAGCCGCGTGTTTGTTTACACCCCAGTCGTGAAAGAAAGCGAATACATCGGCCAGGAAAGCAATTCTTTTCTGGAACGATACTATGACGGGGATATCACTGCCATGCTGTCTGCATATATAGAAAATGACAGACTATCTGAAACAGAAATAGACACTCTCCGCTCCCTTCTTTCAAAGAGGTCAAAAAAAGGAGGCAATTAACGTGGCTGATTTTATGATACGCTTTTTAATATGCAATGTATTTATCAGCGGTATCATCGGAATTCTTTTGATAGCCAAGCGGATATTCAAAAACAACCTTTCCAGCCGGATGCAGTATAATCTGTGGTTCCTGCTGCTTGGGTTGTTGGTAGTTCCCTTTATACCGTTCCGTTTAATCGGATTTCCTCAAATCTTCTCGTGGCTCGACAGCCTGAGAAGTTCTCCATCTTCCAATACTGGAACTGCTATGGAAGAAACCATTGGGACCAATCCAACCGGAAATGTAAATTGGATGAATGACTTTACCCTTTCTGTAAATAGCGAAGCTCCATCCATTGCCGGATACATATTATTCGGGATATGGACCACCGGTATTCTTGCAATGATTATTTTGGTAATCAAATCCTCTCTCCGTTTACGCAACTTGGAGAAATCTGCACTTCCCCTTCAGAACAAGGAAGTCCGCAGACTGTATCATCACTGCTTAGAAGAGATGCGGATTCACAGAGATATTCCTGTCTACAGTACCGCATTTTTGAAATCTCCGATTATTATTGGACTTTTGAAACCGTGTATTTATCTTCCGATTCATCTGATCTCTGATTATAACGAATCCGATATGCGGTATATGCTGTTACATGAACTGCAGCATTACAAGCACCATGATGCTATTGGAAGTTTCTTGATGAACCTTGCCGGAGTGGTATATTGGTTCAATCCTCTTGTCTGGTATGCATTGAAAGAAATGCGTAATGACAGAGAGGTTGCCTGTGACACTTCCGTTTTGAAAATGCTTGAAGAGGATGCTTACGAAGATTATGGCAATACACTGATTAACTTTGCTGAAAAGGTTTCACTTACTCCTTTTCCGTTTGCCGCCGGCCTTGGTGGAAACATGGAGCAGATGAAACGAAGAATTATCAACATTGCATCTTATGAGAAGCCAACATTTACAAAAAGACTAAAAGGTATGACGGCATTTGTACTGACTGCTGTTCTCCTGTTAGGTTTTGCTCCTTTTATTTCTACATACGCAGCAGACGAAAACTACTACCAATGGGATTCCTCTTCTGAGAATGTTTCCTATGTAGACCTCTCCACATACTTCGGAGAATACGAAGGCAGCTTTGTTTTATACGATTTAGAAAATGATGCATGGAGCATACACGACATGGAGCATGCCACCTTACGAGTTGCTCCAAACTCCACCTACAAGATATATGATGCCCTGTTCGGATTGGAAGAAGAGATCATTACACCGGAAAATTCGTTCATTGCATGGAATGGCGAAACCTATCCATTTGAAGCATGGAATGCGGATCAGACTTTACAGTCTGCAATGAATTCCTCCGTGAATTGGTATTTTGAATCTGTGGACGAACAGCTTGGAGCCGCTAACATTTCCAACTATATTGAGGAAATTGGGTATGGAAACGAAAATATAAGTGGTGATTACTCCACTTATTGGATGGAATCTTCCTTGAAGATTTCCCCAATAGAGCAGGTCGAACTTCTAACCAGGCTGCAGAATAACAGCCTTGGCTTCGCCCCTGAAAATATCAATGCAGTAAAAGATGCCATCTGCCTTTCCTCTTCCGATGCCGGAACATTCTACGGAAAGACCGGAACCGGACGTGTGGATGGCCAAGATGTGAACGGATGGTTTATCGGCTATATCGAAACTGTAGATAATACATACTTTTTCGCTACCAACATTGGTGCAGACAGCGATGCTACCGGAGGCAACGCAACTGAAATAACCATGTCTATCTTGTCCGACATGAATATCTGGAAATAAAGAATCGGGTAAAGGTCAATCTCTGACTTTTACCCGATTTTTCTTAATTCGCTATCTGAACAAGCCCTTTGTATTCCCATGTCGCTCCATAATCAGTTGACTGAAATACAATCCCATCTTTCTCCGCTGCATCTGTGGTAACCGTTATCGTCAATGTGTCGTCCTCTTTTTCAGGCATATTCAGGTAATCAAAATCCTCCACCGTAAATCCGCAATCGATAGCGATTTGTGGTAATTCTGAAACAAGATCCATTGGAAGTTTCATTTCTTCAAAGGTCCTTCCGCCATCGCGAGTGACATATAAGCGGGAATAGGACTGGGATGCGCCTGTAATTCCTGCAACCCCAAAGTTCTCATCATAAAATATTAAACCTTCTGCAACTCCCAATTGTCCACTGAACGGATCATCATTTATGCATTCCCAAGTAGAACCACCATCCATTGTCTTTTCCATTACATAAAATCTGCTTCCGGCAGCTGCATCCGTTATCACCAAACGCCATCCATTATTTTCATCTAAAAAGAAATACATAGTTCCATCACTTTGATCCACAGTCCAACTTTCTGTATCTTTAGCATCCTCCACCTGCTGCATCGTATTCTCCTGCTTCAATTCTTGTTGACTGACGTACTCAGGCTCCATAATATATCGAACAGGTGTGACACTATTTAAATCAGGAATATGCAAAGATACCTCAAACCCAACGATTTCTCCACCGCTTCTAAGCTGAGTAAAATTGCCGGTTCCTGTTTCAGTTCCATCACCATCTGCATCTCCCGAAATATATTGTAAGCCTTCCTCTGAACTAAAAGATCTTCGCCCCATATAGAGTATTTCATAAATCTGCTGCTCTTCAAATGTTTCAGCCCACGCCTCTACCTGACTCGTCCAGTCTGAATTGTTCAAAATTTCAATCATTGGAGACAAACGCATATCGTCACTATATTCTCCATTCACATTACCATCTATCCAAACAGTCATATCATTACTGCTGTCTGCGTCATAATCAATAAGATACGTTTTTTTCTCTCCAGCCTCATTTTTTCCATATATGAATGCATAAATCCTTTGAATCGTTCCGTTTTCATCAAATGACACCTGATATTTATTTGCAATATAGAGTTCTTCCGGCAGTTGCAATGCTTCATCCAAATCCATCAGAATCCCTTCTACACCATCCTCAAAAAGATTATTATGCTCCAGTTCTACTTCTTTTTTACGCATCCACTCATCAAGTTTCCAAGACAGTGCCCCGTGATACGGAACTGCAGAATAAACGATACGTCCACCAAAGAATAAAGTTGCTGCTATAAGGAGTATCATTTCCGTATAGAAAAGTTTCTTATTTCCATTATCTCCTGAATTAACTTCTTGATTATGCCTTTTCGAAATCAGCCAGAGAACCACTGTGCCAACCAATCCTATTATACCTAACGCCAACATCGGTATATGCCTTCTCAAGCCACCATATTGACATAGATGCCAGAATTGATACAACATAAATATATATAGTACTATAAATGAGCAAGTTCGTGATTTTGCATAAAAGAAAGACACCTCGATTCCATGTGTTGTATAATGAAAGTGCCAAAACAAACATTTGCAACATTTACGAAAGAAGGT
>QUFC01000063.1 GCA_003478355.1 Lachnospiraceae bacterium AM48-27BH | reverse complement strand
ATCCCTGCCAAAAGTCATGGCACTACATCGCCGGGGAAGCATATCCCACACAGGCTGGTCATTCGATTGGAATAATCCATCGATGAACTACCTGTATCATAGAACATTTTTGTGCCCTGTGCCGTATGTCCACAAAGTAGGAATTAGGAGTAAAAATCAGAAATTTCCACGATTGCGGAAAGTGTGATATAATCCAGTTAAGCGGCAGCAATGAAACCGCCGGAAAGGAGTGTGCGCCCATGAAAGGAGCAACAAGCATACAGGAACGCCTTTGGGAACTCCGCAAGGACAAAGGCTTAAATCTGGAAGAACTATCAAAGCTGACGGGTATTTCCAAATCTGCTCTCGGAAGTTATGAAAAAGAGGATTTTAAGGAAATCAATCATGGCAACCTTATCACGCTGGCAGACTTCTATGGGGTTTCCGTTGATTATCTACTGTGCCGGACAGAGAACAGGGAGCAGATCAACACGTCATTGACGGAGCTGCATTTGAATGATGAGATGGTTGCTCTCCTGAAAAGCGGTCGGATTAACAACCGTCTGCTCTGTGAGCTTGCCACACATAAAGATTTTATCAAGTTTCTTGCAGACATTGAGATTTATGTGGACGGGATTGCCACCATGCAGATTCAAAATCTCAATGCACTTGTCGATACCGTCCGGCATGAAATCATTGAACGGTATCGCCCCGGCGAAGATGACCCGCATTTGAAAGTGCTGCAAGCCGCCCATATCAGCGATGATGAGTATTTTAGTCACATGGTTCTGGATGACCTCAACCTCATTATCCGGGATATTCGGGAAGCCCACAAAAAGGACAGTGAGAGTGCACCCCAGACCACCGTTGCCGATGAACTGAAAGAAAATCTGGAAGCGGTCGAAAATTTCAAGGGCAGCCGGGATGAAAAGCTGGTTGTCCTTTACTGCAAGCAACTTGGTATCAACTATAAAAATCTGTCAGATGAAGAATTTCGCTGGCTCATTCGGATTCTCAAAAAATCAAAGAAAATGGGAACGCCTATCAGCCAAAGGAAAAAACGGTAAAGAAAAACCGCTGTTGCATGGTTTGTTAGCTTCCATGTAGCAGCGGTTTTTACTGTGGTTATTCAGTTGAAAATCAGAACGATAAACTGGAATTGAGATTTCATATATTCCAAAGGATTTAATAACTGTTATATTTTATTATCAAATATCTCTCAATCCCTTGAAAACACAAAGTTTATCGCAGGTGAGCTTTCCCTTATTGTTTCCCTTGCGTTATATCGTCCCACCAGTGTTTACGAACTCTGATAAGGGCAAAAACAAGGGCAAGAAAATTATATAAAACAGTATAACACAAAATAAAAGTGACATTGTGAACTGATTGAAATGCTTCTGATTTTTGCAACAAATGATTGATTTAACGATAAGGAGATTTAATACGATGAGAACAATATTTGCAGAATACAATCCCAAGCGCAACAGTATTGATGTTTACACCTCTGTTGGCTATATGCTCCGCATTGACTGTTCTCCCACCGCAAAGGATTGTATCAAGTGCCGCCCTAAATGTGTGCCGCGATCTCCGGCAGCTTCCCGCGTCCATGCAAACTCAATATCGGCGGTTTCCAGCCCGCAGCCGAAAGAGGACGCAAGCAGCTTCCCGTCTGTCTTTTCGGGATTTAAGATATAGTCTATCGCAGCCTTTAAGGTTGATTTAATAGGGTGCGTCTTTGTAACCGCCATATCTCGTCCACCGCCTTTTTAATGTCCTCTATATCCTGCCTGTAAACCGTCCCCGTCGCATTGGCGCGTTTTGCAATTTGGTTGATGTTCCGGCTCACCGCTTGCAGTTCCCGGATATATGCTTTTGTGTCGCTTCGGTCAACGACAAGAATATACCCGTCTATCGCCATTTTACGGAAGTATGCCCCATACTGCTTTATGGGAAGCTGCTTCATCTTCTCGTCGATCAGCCGCTTTTCTTCTTCCGTAACGTAAAACTTCATCTGTATATTTCTCTTTCGGTTTTCCATTTCCGCACCGCCTTTCGGTATAAGGGTTTGGGATTATCCAACAAGCATTTTCCGCAAACGGGTACTCGTTTGCTGTGCTTGCTATCTACTCCATACCCCCACCGAAAGGCGGTATTTGTTGCGCGTTCCTTTGATTTTGGACGCAAAAAAAGATTGCAGCCGCCATGCGCTGCAATCTCCCGATTTCTCATATTGTGAGGTTAATCCTCTGCTTTTTCGACTTCCGTTATCTCCCTTGCTGTTGCGGTTACAATCCGTATGCCTTTATCGCTCATACCGTCCAGCAGCGCGTCAAGCTGCCGCCGCCCGGTGGATTTCTCCGCATTGCTGTTCGGGAAGAAAAATTGATCTACCGAAATATGATACCGGGTTACAAGGTCATAGAATACCTGTAAACTCGGCTGTTGTCCCTTGTTCTCGATATTCGCAAGGTAGCGCGGGGAAATATATAACTCGTCGCTTACCTTTTTGCGGCTCTCGCCGTATTCATTTCTCGCGGCTTTTATAGCTGCCCCGAAAGCCTTAAAGTCGTACAATGGTACGGGTCTTTTTGCCATTTTCATTCACCCTGTTACATTTTACAGTTCACCTTTCTTTTTGGATATGTCCACACAATTCATATCATTAGGTTAAATACTTCCTGTTGTGTATTGACAGTAGACTGATTTTCTGATAAAATAAAATTTATGTAAAAGGAGGTGGCGTTTATGTTGCATAGCATGCGTATTAGATAAGCATTGAAAAAAAGGATTTTCCCATTTTCAACATGGGCTTTTTTGTCATGCTTATTTTGCGGATGCTATACAAAAAACTAACGACGTATAGATATAGTATAGACATAGTGCAAGCTATGCCTTAGTTTTGTTGTACTGCTCTGTGCATTATAAATGCAGGTCAATGCTCATGTTGAGGATTGACCTGCATTTTTTTGTGTAAAAAGGACGAGTGAAATATAATGCTTAAAAAATATTGGATAAAATGTCCGATTTGTAACGGAAAGACGAGAGTTCAAGTATTTCATAATACTGTATTAAAAGATTTTCCTCTTTTCTGCCCTAAATGCAAATTGACGCATATCATTGATGTAGAAAAATTAGAGATTGTAATCAAAAATACAGAAAAACAAACTTTTATTATTTAGAAGAAAGGATATAAAAATGAAACGTTTACCTAAATATACGCCTGCGGAAGTACGGAATGATCCATACGGATTTACTTACAAAGAAATGTCGGAAGTTATTGGCGAGAATGAAGCAAAAGCCTTATATGAAGAATTATATAAGCAATTACCACGCAAAAAAAATCTATCAATGTTGGTAAAAAATATTTGCAAAAGCAGTGATACTGAAAAGTATGTTTACGAACTGAAAGACAACAAATACATTGAAACGGTTTTTATCAAGCGGCGAGATGGTGGAACTGTTTGCGTGAGCACACAAGTCGGTTGTCCTGTTGGTTGTATTTTTTGTGAGTCCGGGCGAAATGGCTTTGTTCGTAATCTAACATCGTCAGAAATCGTACAACAGATTATATTGTTGCGTCGAAAAGTAAACCGTATCGTTTTTATGGGTATGGGAGAGCCTTTATTCAATTATGACAACTTGATAAAAGCAATCCATATTCTCCGAGATAGATATGGGCTCAACTTTCCAACCGACGGCATTACCATATCAACAGTTGGTCCGGTCGATCAATTAAAAAAATTGCGCGAGGAACATCTTAAAATTCAGTTGACAATATCTTTACACGCAGCAACACAATCTGCAAGAAATCGTATTATTCCTCACATGCGCATATATGCTATTGAAGATGTTGTTAAGCAAGCCTTATCCTATTCTGAAAGGCATAATCGCAAAATTGTCTTTGCGTATTTGCTTTTACCGGGTATAAATGACCGGCCCTCAGATGTAAGACAACTTGCAAAATGGTTTCGGGGCAAAAAAGTTATGATTAACGTGTTACAATACAACCCAACAAGCAATTCAAGAATTAAAGCACCACAGAAACGGGAAATAGTTGCATTCAAACATCAATTAGAGCAAGCAGGACTTGAAGTTACTATGAGAGTTTCTCATGGCAGAGAGATTAACGCGGCTTGTGGACAGTTAGCTAACACATATAATAAATTCAAAAAAAAATGATTAAAAGTGCCAGACGCATAGACGCAGAGCCGATAACGCATTAGGTCAAAAAACCTATGTGTTATCGGCTTTTTTATTTAATATTGCGCAAAAGCCGCTGTTCCCTATTATAGAATGGATTGCGGGTAGTGTATTAAAGTCGCCCTTTTTTAAGGATACGGCGGTATCGGGGAGGTATCGCCGTGTCCATTTTTATTTACTGTAACCCGCCTAATGCTTTGCGGTCAAAAAAAGCTATGCTCCGCAAGCGGGATATTCCGGCTATGAATGTGAACTGTCAATACATTTAGCTACTGCTTACATTTCCTTTGCGCCCGTCCGCGTCTTGCGGACGGGCGCATTTTGCTTTTTTCAACTTTTTTCTGAAAAGCGCACTCAAGAGCCATCTCCCGAACGGGTACGGAGCGAAAGGGGCAGAGAGGACAAGCCCTTAACTCCCGTCCTCTACTCCACGCGGGAAGGAGGTGAACTCTATGGAGCTATCTTCTTCCGACAAGGAAAGAATACAACATCAGTACGACGCATTAGCAAAGAAAACTTTGGTCGGCGAAGCGAAAAGCCACCGCCGCACTCTTGCGAAACGCGCAGCACGCGAAGTTACTTTTTCGGATTTGAGCGAAAGCGAACTCGCGCAGCTTTTCACAACGGACGAATACGAAAGCGATTATTTCCGTTTTCAAGTGTCCGGCTTTGATGTACTCGTCAAAAATGAACTGCTTGCCGAAGCCCTTAACGCTTTGCCCGAAAGGAAACGCGACATTATCCTTTTGTCCTACTTCTTGGATATGAGCGACGCGGAAATTGGCGAACTGCTGAATGTTGTACGCACGACGGTTTTCCGGCACAGGAAATCCGCGCTTGCGAAAATCAAACAGTATTTGGAGGGAAAAGCAGATGATGAATACCGTTAGGAAGTCTGAAAATCTGTTGCCGTTCCCTGTCATTTCCGCAGCGGCAAACGGCGACACAACCGCCATGTGCGCGATCTTGAAGCACTACGAGGGTTACATAGCGAAACTTTGTACCCGCACGCTGAAAGACGACGCGGGCAATACCTATTCCTATGTGGACGAGGAAATGCGTAACAGGCTGCAAGTGCGCCTTATTACCCGCACCCTTGCTTTTCATGTAGGATAATCTTTTAGCCCATGCGGGGAGCGTGTCCCCTTTCCACGCTTCCCGTTATGGGCTATTTGTCGTTCCGCAAAAGCATATCCGCTGTTGATGTGCTTTTGCAGGCCGACAAAGCCTATTGTTCTTTGACAAAGAAAGCGGCCTTTGGTGCGCAGCATAACAGGCAAACGGGTACATTCCGTCTGTACCGAGCCAGTCGGCGGGTACGCCATGACAGCTTTTCCCCATAGGGGAAAAGCCGAGCGAGAACTACCGCGCCGTAAAACAGGTTTAGCAGCTTGTGGGCGACGACATACAAGGCGGCACAATGATACTCCCGCGTTGAACACCCTCAAAGTATTGCGCGGCGCACCCATAAGCATGGGCCGGGGTGAAACTCCCGTGAGGTTGCAGCTAACAACCGCCCGTTTTTGCCTTTTGACGAATATAGTTTATCCATACAGGAAAAGGAGGTTTTTCTAATGGATAAAAAACAGACAATTACAACCGAACGCAAAATAGGGAAAATCACCTATCTTGTTCAAGCGTTGCCGAGTGAAAAGGCAACCGATACAATCCATAAAAAGATTGAGAAACTCATTGTAAAGGATTTGCAGAAAAAGCCCGGAAATCCGGGATTTTTAGCGTCCGAGTAGTGCATTAGGCGGCGGGATATGGTATAATGATAGCAACACATTATACCTGTTTATTCGGCTGTCGGAAAGGAGGACTAATGTTACAGTCGAATAAAATCACCGCCCTTTACTGCCGTTTAAGTCAAGAGGATATGCAAGCCGGAGAAAGCGGAAGCATACAGCACCAAAAAATGATACTTCAACGCTATGCGGACGAACACCATTTTTTGAACACAAAGTTTTTTGTGGACGACGGATTTTCCGGCGTGAGTTTTGAGCGCGAGGGGCTGCAAGCGATGTTGCAGGAAGTGGAAGCCGGACGAGTGGCGACGGTCATTACCAAAGACCTTTCCCGTCTTGGCAGAAACTATCTGAAAACGGGCGAACTCATAGAGATTGTATTTCCCGAAAACGGAGTACGCTATATCGCGATCAACGACGGAGTTGACACAGCGCGGGAGGATAACGAGTTTACCCCCTTGCGGAACTGGTTTAACGAGTTTTACGCCCGCGACACAAGCAAGAAAATCCGCGCAGTTAAACAGGCACAGGCGCAAAAAGGCGAGCGCGTCAACGGGGAATATCCATACGGCTATATCCCAGACCCGAACAACCGCCACCACCTTATACCCGACCCGGAAACCGCGCCGATTGTCAAACAGGTTTTCGCTATGTTTGTTAGCGGCGTGCGTATGTGCGAAATCCAAAAATGGCTTGCGGAAAACAAAGTCTTGACGATTGGAGCGTTGCGCTATCAGCGTACAGGACAGGCGCGGTATCAGCGGGCAATGATCGCCCCCTATACTTGGCCGGACAAAACGCTCTATGACATATTAGCAAGGCAGGAATATTTAGGGCATACCATAACCGCGAAAACTCACAAGGTATCCTACAAGTCGAAAAAGACCCGGAAGAACGAAGAAGAACAACGCTATTTCTTCCCAAACACCCATGAGCCGCTTGTTGACGAGGAAACCTTTGAACTTGCGCAAAAGCGGATTGCTACCCGCCACCGCCCGACAAAAGCAGCGGAGATTGATATTTTTTCCGGCTTGCTGTTTTGCGCTGGTTGCAGACATAAGATGTATTACCAACAGGGCGTAAATATCGAGCCGCGCAAGTTTTCCTATTCTTGCGGCGCATGGCGCAACAGGGCAAGGACAGGCAGCGAGTGTACCTCTCATTATATCCGCAAAAACGTACTTCTTGATTTAGTGCTGGAAGATATGCGGCGGGTTTTGCGGTATGTTAAGGAACACGAACAGGACTTTATCTGTAAAGCTACCGAGTACGGCGACATGGAAGCGAGAAAGGCATTAGCGCAGCAGCAAAAGGAACTTTTCAAAGCACAGGCGCGTATGACCGAACTTGACACGCTTTTCCGCAAGCTGTATGAGGACAACGCATTAGGCAGACTGACAGATGAACGGTTTGTGTTTCTAACTTCCGGCTATGAGGACGAAAAGAAATCCCTTGCCGCAAGGATAGACGAGTTACAACAGCAGATCGCAACCGTTACCGAGCGAAAAAGGGATATATCAAGGTTTATTCAGATTGTCGGGAAATACAGCGACATACAGGAATTGACCTATGAAAACGTCCATGAGTTTATCGACCGTATTTTGATACATGAATTAGACCGGGAAACCAACACCCGGAAAATCGAAATCCATTATAGCTTTGTCGGACAGGTTGATACCGAGCAGGAGCCGACGCAAGTTGTCAACCATGACCGCCGCAACATGGTAGATGTAAAAAGTATCGCTATCTAACCCCAGCAAATGTCAGCCCCGTTATTTTATCCGTTTCCTCAATTTTAGCCGTTAGCATTATGATTGGATAAGTGTATTTCTTTCGGATAAGCTGGCAAAGTGAAAAGCCGTTCATATCCGGGAGCATAATATCCAGAATGGCAAGATCAATGTCGCCGCTTTCAATACACGACATGGCATCCGTTGCGCAGTAAAATTTATAAACGACGTAATTTTCGTTTTTCAAGTAGACCTCCAACAGATCCGCTATATCTTGCTCGTCATCTATAATCAATATCTTTTCAGACATATTTTCAACTCCTTTGCTCATATTTCCAATTAAGTATAGCAAATACAACATCTAAATTCACAATGGATTGCCTGAGAAATTATTAAGATTTTCCTAACTTTCGAATTTAGGCAACTCAAAATGCTAACGTAATTTACATATCAGTTTTTTATGTGTCATACATATTCTCCAATATACTTCCATATAATGCACAGATTGACTTCACAATTGCATGCCATGAAATATCAGCAGCATAAGAATAATTTTTTTGATATGTTTTCCATAAGGTCTCCATAACCGGACTTGATTCAATTTCATCAAATATTTCTCTTATATCCTCAGCTTCTATCAGGTCTAATGTTCCCCTTTTTTTGGCTGTAGCCACAAGTGCAGTCCATAAAACTTGTTTTTGGAGTTGTTCTCCATACAACTTTTGTAAAATATAAATATCATAAAAATCTCTCATTCGTGTATTTGTAACGTTTCGACTAACAACAGTTTCCAATTTTTCAGCCAATACCGTTTCCAGATTATATGCCCATACCTCAATAGTGCGGTCTTCAAGCATAAGATTAAATTTGTACTTGATTTCTCTTGGTGTAATTACATCCCCTGTAGAAATATCAATCTTTAATGGTGTGATTACACCATCAAATTTCGTTTCCATGCTTACACGAACACCAGGATAATCTGCTTCTTCCATGATTTCCGATATCCGTTTGACCCGAAATGAAACACCATCGTCCAGTGGAATTGATATAATTTGGGATATAATCATTTCTACATCCTCCACACTAACATTAGTGCCTTTTATGGTAGCATCCAGATCCATAGTAGCTCTGGCATCCAGACCAACCATTGCCGCCACAAGCATTCCACCTTTTAATATAAACTGGTTTTTATACTCTGATAAAGAAATTCGTTCTAAAAAACGTTCCATCATATAATTCCGCATCAAAATCTGTGCATCTGCGGATTTTTTCTTTGACATATTACGAATTAAATCCTTTAATTGTCTTGCCGTTGTTATCATCTAAAGTAACACCTCCAAATATGGTCTAAGTATGTTTTCAACATGAAACATAGCTGCGTATTTCATAAGCATCCGTAAGTTTTTATCCTTACGTTTTGCATATTGTTTCAATGCGTCTTGAAAGACCTGCATTTCAACATTTTTTCTGCTACGAAGCAGATCACAAATTGTTCTCTCCATGTCATAAACGGGAACGGAATGTCCGAATGATGTCTGCATAGCTATGATTCCTATTTCATGTAAATCCTTTTTTACTGTGTACACTTGAAACCGTCTTCCTGCAAACGACTTGGATTATATCCAGTTCTTACTGTTATGGTGTATTTCAAAGGCTCTCTGTCCGTTAAATCATGAAAAAACAATGCAGTTTCATGAGAAAATACAGCTTGACCACAACGTAAATGCAAAAGGTACATTGCATCTGTCCACGTATCCGGCGATACATACACACCATGAGCAGCTTGTTCTAATCCTCGTTCCTTCACATATGCATAAAACACAGACTTACTAATTCCATTATTTAGAACTTGAAATGTCTGAATTGTCCCTCCACATTCACGCAACAACAAATCTAATTTTTCAAACTGAGTCATATGCTTTCTCCTTTCGTGCTAATATGATAATATATATTAGCACGAAAGTAAAGACATATAGTACCAATAAAATATCGGTATTTTTGTTTTAATGATATCCCCTTGTTTCTCGCCATCCCTTTACATACCACCTGATTCCAACATATACCAGTTGCACGAATAATAAGAGAAATAGCAGATTGATTGGCAATGTTGTCTTTATCCACTTCCCAAAGTAGATAGCTGTTGCCATGCTTATAAGTATTACCATTATGGTAATCATATCCCAACAGCACTTCTTATATAACTCTGCAATCTTTATCTCTATAAATGCTACAAGTATTCCAGCACCCACCAAACATCCACCGCAGATCAGTATTCTTATCAGCCAATATACAATTCCGGCAACGACAGGATTGGATATTCCATTACTAATCTGTGCCATGTTCTTTCCTGTCAGTATAATCCACCCTGCAATGGTCTGTATAAAAGTGGCGATTGTATCAAAGAATACCACGCAATCAGAAATAAATATTTTTGACCGTATCATCTGAAAAAGAGTAGTTGATACGGAATACCATATCAGCAGAAACATCAATGCTTCATACATGGCTGTTTTTGTTTTATATCTGCCTGCCAGTTTTTCTCTCTGCGTATCATACTTTTCCTTGGCTTTCAGATAAGCTGTCAGGTTACAGTTCCCACACTTTTGATAGAGTACTGGCTTTTCAACCGGTATCTCTACTTTTTTCTGATGAGAGAGTGCATAGTCCCGTTCCTGTTCTGCCTGCCTTAGCTTATCTTGACATTCCTCTGTCATGATTTCGGCAGCGTGCGTTTTCTCTTTCTCTCTCTGCAACAATTCTTTTGTTTTCCTCAAGTCGTTCTTTAAGGCTTGAATGTTCCCTGCTCTGTTCTCGCTGTTTAACCTCTCGTTCAAGGTCAGCGATTCGTCGAGCTGCATTTTCAGTTCCCGGATAGTCCTGTCTTTCTGGTCGAGTTCTTCCTGCATCTGCTCTGTCAGCAGAAGCAACTCTTCCAGTTGATCGTCGCTCTTTGAGTTTCTTAATTCGTTCATCAATCGACCTTCCTTTCTCTAATTGCTGTTCAAGTTCAGTAATTCGCTGTTCTGTTTCTGCAATAGCCGGTTCTCGCTGTTTAATTTCTGTGCCAATTCCTGCCATTGCTGATTTTCGTCTGTAAGCTTCTGTATCTGGTCTGTCTTTTCTTCCAGAAGTATCAACAGTTCTTCTGTATCCGGCAAGATTTGAAGCAGTTCTGATAATTCGCTCTCTAATTGCTGCAATCGTTCTTCCTGCTCCTGAAAGCACATCAGCTTCTCGTCCTTTTCCTGTATTTCCTGAAGCATCTCTGCCATGATATTCTGCTGTTCCTCTATCTGTGTAATCATTGCTTCCATCATGGGAATTACTTCTTTGCTTTCTTCTAATGTCATTCAACCACTCCTTCCATATTGACAATGCACCGGATACCTTACCAAAGGTTGTGATTACCTTTTGCAGTAGTGCATTTTGTTTTTTAATCATCTGGTTTTCCTCTACCTTCCATGAACCATTCCATATCTGTCCGGTGAGATATTTTTCCTCAATCTTTCTTGCATCCGCACCCTCATGAATCGTAGGGATTTTTAATTTGCCCTGTCTTTCATAAGAGCGGTGGTCAATCTGATTGTCTATGGATAAATGCCGGTTACACATCCCAGCCCATTCGCTTCGCCATAACTCACAATTCTTTGGATTATTCCAGCCGGTAGCATCGGTCAGAACCCGTTTCCATTGTTTTCGGTTTCTTGCCCCGACTTTCTGTACTCCGTTTTCATCAAGTACCGGAATGCGGATTCCATGCCGGTCAGGATTTTTCTTATCCTGCCACCAGTCCGGGTGGGATTCATCAACCACGATATTTCCGTCAGTATCTCTGGCAAAATCCCAGTCCTTGACTTCTTTGCTGCCCCATGAATGATCCAGATTGAATGGTCGCATGGTTACAAGTAAATGCACATGTGGGTTTCCATCGCCCTTATCGTGTATGCTCCAGTCGACACACATTCCCTTATCCACGAAAGTCTTTTGAATATATTCGGTTGTATAATCAATCTGTTCCTGTCTGCTCCATTCTTTCGGCAGGGAAAATTCAAATGAGCGTCCAAGCTGTGCATCTGCATTTTTTTCTATCTTCAATACCTCATTCCATAGACGCTGTTTCTGAAATGTGATTTTAAACTTTTCCAGTGCGGCATCTTTATCATCCGCTCTTTTATAACGGATAGACTGTTGAAACCTTTTTATATTTTCTTCCGGTACATGCAGCCATTCAGGAGGTGCATTTTCGCACATCATCAGACTGGTGTAGACGACTTCCTTTTTGGAAGTATAGTAACTGATTCTGCCTGTTTCCTCATTCTTCATCACATCTCCATTAAGATATGCCGATGCGGATATGACAGATTTTCCTTTACTGCGCCCGACAATCTTTACTGTAAAGTGAAATATCGCCATGATACGATTCCCCCTTTCTGCCGTATCCGGCATTGATTTCCGACAGCATCTTCTTCTGGTTTGGCAGAAGTGAAGCTGTCGGAACGCCCTCTGCGCAAGAGTGCCCCCTGCGGCATGAGCAGGTCTGGCTGAAAGCCCCGCCGACGGAACGAGCCCGGCAAGCGTAAGCGCAGACCGGTTGCCACTTGTGGCAAACTTATAAGGACGACCTCTGGTTGTCCATAAGTGCGCCCTTCATTCAAAGGCAATGAAGGGAATGGAAAAACCACTCCCTCCGCCATTACACTTCCTCCATATCTGTAAGTGGCTCTTTCTGCATCGCCTTTGAGAAAAACTTTCCGTTTGTTTCCTGCCTTTTTAAGAAGCCTATCAACTTTGGTAAATCTTCCTCCTCAATCGGACAGCCAAGAACCGATTCCACTGCGCCACCAATCTGACAGAGCCTGTGGGTTCGTTTTTTACTTTCCTCTGCTTTCTTTCGCTTTTCCAGTTCCTTCCGCTGTGCAATGAGCTTTTTTGTAGCTTCAATGCTTTCCTGTTCCTTTTTCTCTAATGCACGTATTCTTTCTTCATAAGTCTTTGTTGATTTCGCCATATCGTCTTCATCCTTTCTTTTTCCGATAAACAACAGTTCCCGGTTGCATATCAGGAGAAGCACATGGTATAATCCTCTTGCGTGTAGGTATATCATGGCTTCGGTCTGATAGAACCTTTGGCGGTTTCTTAGGAAGCCGCCTTTTTAAGTTGCCACATTTCTTGTGACAGCTTTTACATTTCCTTTATCCCTCAGATCACGCCCCTCGTTGGCTTCCATGAACTTTTCCAGAATGTCAGTTTTAATAAGGACTTTTCTTCCGACTTTTAATACCGGAAGCTTCTTCCATTCAACCAGCTTTCTCAAAGTGTTTCTGCCAATTCCTGTATAGTCGGCTGCTTCCTCGATGGATAATGCAATCTTTCTTTCCGTCATCTTGTCACCTCCTGTTAAATTGCATTATGCAATTTTTGTTGTGCTGTTAGTATAGCGGTTTTATATTGCGTTGTCAAGCGTTATGAAATTTTAAAAATAATCATTAAATTGCATATTGCAATTATGTGAGGTACATGCTATAATTCATACATACCGAAAAAGGAGGCAATCAGCATGAAAGATAAAGAACTACGCAAGCTGATAGGTAACAGGGCAAAACAGCGTCGTCTGGAATTAAATCTGACACAGCCTTATGTTGCAGAGAAGATGGGAGTTACCGCTTCCACAATCCTTCGTTATGAGAATGGTTCGATTGACAATACCAAAAAGATGGTGCTGGAAGGTCTTTCGGAAGCACTTCATGTATCTATTGAATGGCTCAAGGGGGAAACCGATGAATACGAAACCGATATTACGGATAAGAAAGAATTACAGATTCGTGATGCAATGGGCGATATTCTCAAACAGTTACCTCTCGACCTTAGTAAAAAGGAAGATGCTTTTTCCAAAGATTTACTGCTGTTGATGTTAAAGCAATATAACCTGTTTCTGGAATCATTCCAGTTTGCCTGCAAGAATTACAAGGGCAGCACAAATGAAGCTGATATTGCAAAAGTAATGGGGTTTGAATCGAATGATGAATATAACGAGATTATGTTTCTCCGGGAGATCACCCATACTGTTAATGCTTTTAATGACATGGCAGATATTGTAAGGCTCTATTCCAAGAAACCGGAAATGGCAGAACAAAGGCTTGAAAATCTTTTATCAGAAGTTTTGTATGAGGATTCCGATTCGGTATAGAACGACAACCGGAGTTATGATACAATGAGCACGAGCGAGTCAGGCTGTTTACAGATTTGACGAGCGGCGAATTGGCTTATGGACTTGTCCATAAGATGCCTACACGCAAGAAGCATTTCATCAGTTCCGATTGTCTGATATCGAAAGGAGACACACGATTATGGCAAAAGGATCTGTAAGAAAAAAAGGAAAGAAATGGTACTACCGCTTCTATGTAGAAGATGCAAGCGGCAATCTGGTTCAGAAAGAATACGCTGGAACAGAAAGCAAAAGTGAAACGGAAAAACTGCTCCGTCAGGCAATGGACGATTACGAAAGCAAGAAATTCATTGCAAAGTCGGAAAATATTACAGTTGGAGAATTACTTGATATATGGGCAGAGGAAGAATTAAAGACCGGTACTCTCAGTAATGGAACAGTCCAGAATTACCTCGGTGCTATTACCAACATCAAGAAGCATCCAATTTCAGAGAGAAAGTTGAAAAATGTAACATCTGAGCATTTACAAGCCTTCTTCGATCTGCTTTCCTTTGGTGGCACTTATCCAGATGGTTCAGAAAGAAAAGGTTACAGCAAAGATTACATTCGTTCTTTCTCGGCAGTATTACAGCAGTCATTCCGGTTTGCAGTATCCCCAAAGCAATATATCACTTTCAATCCGATGCAGTATATTAAGCTGAAATACCAGACGGATGAGGTTGACCTGTTTTCTGATGATGACATGGATGGCGATATACAGCCAATTCCACGAGAGGATTATGAAAGACTGATTGAATTTCTACAGGATTACAATCCACCGGCAATACTTCCAATCCAGATAGCTTATTATGCAGGACTTCGTATCGGTGAAGCCTGTGGTCTGGCATGGCAGGATGTAAATCTTGAAGAACAGTGCCTTACGATCAGACGAAGTATCCGATATGATGGTTCAAGGCACAAGAATATCATCGGACCAACCAAACGAAAAAAGGTAAGGATTGTTGATTTTGGAGATACACTGGCAGAGATTCTTCGCAATGCCCGAAAGGAACAACTTAAAAACCGAATGCAGTACGGAGAACTTTACCACAAAAACTACTACAGAGAAGTAAAAGACAAAAACAGAGTTTACTATGAGTTCTATCATCTGGACGGAACAGAGAATGTTCCAGAAGATTATAAGGAAATATCCTTTGTCTGCTTAAGACCGGATGGAAGTTTGGAACTGCCAAGCACGTTAGGAATTGTTTGCAGGAAGATTGCTCAGAAACTGGATGGATTTGAAGGATTTCATTTTCACCAGTTGCGACACACCTACACAAGCAACCTTCTGGCAAATGGAGCAGCTCCGAAAGATGTACAGGAACTGTTAGGACACTCAGATGTCAGTACCACAATGAATGTCTACGCCCATTCCACAAGAAAAGCCAAGCGGGAATCCGCAAAGTTACTTGATAAAGTGGCAGGCAACGACTAAATAAAACTTTCCCTTATTTCCCTTACGATTATCTCATAAGGGCAAAAATAAGGGAAAATACATATCATTTCACTAATGAATGGGCTGAAAATCCTGTAAAATAGGGAAAGTTAGAAAGATATTTCGGCAAACTGGAAGTTGTTTTACTTGCGTTCCATAAATCCTACGATTGAAAAAATCAATCCTACAATCCCAATTCCGATAACGAGCAGCCCCATTCCTGATGAACAAAGAGAAATTATAATGGCAAAGAGTAGTATTGCAATACCTAATCCAATTTTCTTCATTGTAAATCCTCCTTTACAAATTCTTATTTGTCATAATCATTCTACCATACCGTTATGAATAAATCATCTCTTGCAAAATAATTTCTTCTGCCCGGTTGTGAATGTTATTGCAACGCCGCACCCATTCCATTTGTTGGGTTCGTTTCAATTCCTCGGTCACGCCCTCGGCATCTTTCATCTGCTCCATGATGGTGTCTAACCGTTCCTGTGCCTGTTCGTTCAGGTCTGCAAGGTATGTCCATAACTCCCCTGTCAAGGTCAAGGTGTTCAATTTGGCTGGGTGGACTTCTCTTAAATACTCCCGGTGCATCCGTCCGTACTTTCCGATAGGGCGGTGTTCCTCCGGCAGCTTCAAATCTGGGATATAGTAATCTCCGACAAGGATATAATCAATTCCGTTTTCCGTTA
>QUFC01000062.1 GCA_003478355.1 Lachnospiraceae bacterium AM48-27BH | reverse complement strand
TGCTGGATTTCCTGCTCGGTCGGCTCTGCAAGCTGTGTCACTTCGTTCTCAAACTTGCCGATATAATTGAAATATATGCTGATGTGCTGGATTGCGTATCTCGCCCTTTCCTGGTCGCGCTCATGCACTTCAATCCGGCTGATAAACTCGTTGAGAATGGCGGGGGTAAGCTCGGTAAAGGCGGCATGGCGTTCCGTCAGCTTCAAAAACTTCTGCGCCCGTCCTCCCGCGTTCTCATAAGCGGACAGCTGCTCCTGGAGCGTGGCAAGCTCCGCTTTCAGCGCATAGTATTCTTCCGAATACTTCTGCGACATCTGCTCATAACGGTCTTGCGGGATCGTGCCGAGGGCGTTGTCCTCATAGAGCTTATTCAGCACCTTGTCAATCTGTTCAAGGCGCGTCGTGATTTGCGGAATACGCTTCTGCTGCTTTTTGGTCTGGTCGGTCTGCTGCATGGCAAGGTTCTTTTTCACTAATGCTTCAAACTCCGCCCGGTTGCTGATGGAATAGTCCTCGATTTTCTTCAGCACTTCCGCGATGGTCTGCATGAGCAAGTCCGCGTCCATGATGTGCGGGGAATGGCATTTGGGGTTCTTGGCTTTCCCCTTGTGGTACTCGCTGCAATAGGCAACATGCCGCTTGCCGCCGTTCCGGTAATCTATACGAATGTGCATTTTTGCGCCGCAGTCTTTACAGAAAAGCAAGCCGGACAGAGGGTGGATTTCCCCGTCCCCGTTGGGGCGTTTGACGGGTGCGTTTTCCAAAATCCGCTGTACGGTTTCAAAATCGCTGCGGCTGATAATCGGCTCATGCACATTTTCTGTGATATGCCACTGGCTCCGGTCTACATAGTGGTTATGCTTATCCCGGAAATGCTTTGTGGTCTTGAAGTTGACCACATCACCGCAATACTCCTGCCGTGTGAGGATATTGGTCAAGGTGGCTTTGTTCCACTTGCAGCGGTTATCCTCGTTGAGCGTCTTATTTTTACAGGTTCCCCGCCCCCGGTCTTTCATGTAGAAAGTGGGGGTAGGGATTTGCTCCTGTGTCAGATGTACGGCGATTTGATTGCGGTTCTTCCCGCCGATAAACAGACGGAAAATCAAACGGACAACCTCGGCGGCTTCTTCGTCGATTATCCAAAAATCCTTGTTGTCCGGGTCTTTGACATAGCCGTAAGGGGCTTCGGTGACAATCGGCTTTCCACTCATGCCTTTGGTCTTAATGCCCGTTTTCACTTTCTTGCTGATGTCCTTTGCATACCACTCCGACATGATATTGATAAAGGGCGCAAACTCCAATGTGTCGGGCTTCTCGCTGTCAATGCCGTTGTTGACCGCGATAAAGCGCACATTGTTCCGTCTGAATATCTCCATCGCGTTGCCGACTTGGAGATAGTCGCGCCCCCAGCGGGTAAGGTCTTTCATAATGCAGACACCGATTTTCCCGTTTTCCACATCGTCCATCATGCGGGAGTAGGCGGAACGGTCAAAAAATCTGCCGCTTTCGTCATCGTCGATGTAGTGCCGGATATTGGTTAGGTGCTGCCCTCTGGCATAGTTCTCCAAAAATATTTTTTGGTTCTGTATGCTGTTGCTCTCGCCGCCGTCCCTGTCCTCGTCGCCCACGGAAAGGCGGGAGTAAAGGGCTGTAATTTTGCTATAATCAGTCATGTGCATAACCTCCTGTGCGTCCATGTATGTGTCATTTACACTTAAAATTATGCACTCCAACGGGCAGAGCCGTATTCCACGCCCTTACGGTATTTCTTTGCGTTCTTGCCTTTGGTGTAGACAATCAGCCGGATAAGGATAGCTCCGGCAATGCCTATCAGCATATCTACCGGGGAAAAGCTCGGCAGGGGCGACGCAAAAGCAGAAGTAAAGCCGTTCCCGATACCTAAGAGCTTGCCGGAAAGGTCTGCGCCGGGGGCAAGCCGTACCGCCTGTGCTGCTTTGTCAAAAAGATACACAAAGAGGATATAAGGTAGATTTGGGATAATCCACCTTTTCAGATTTCGGTTGTTCATCGTTCACGCCCCCTGTCTTTGTTTTTGACCTGCTCCCGCTGCGCGTTCAGTGCCGCCGCTTTTTGCCTAAAATCAGACAGCAGCTTTCGGATAGAGGGCTTTTTGTCCTGCGTCAGCTTCTTTGCGGAAAATTCTTGAAAAGCTGCGGTCAGCACGTCCGCGTCCCGTCCCTTGAAAAACACAAGATAGCGGGGCGGGGTTTCTGTTGTGTCCTTTTTCAGCGCAAAGTCGATATGATACTTTTTCGCGGTGCTTTCAAAGGCTTTGATATTTTCCCCTGTGATTTCAATGTTGGAAACGCCTGCGTTCTGCTTCATAAGCTGCTTTAGCGTCTGCTTGCCGTGGGGTGGGCGGTCTGCCTGCTTTTTCATCTGTGAAAGCAGCTTTTTCATAGCCCGTTGCAGCATTTCAGCGGTCAGCTTCCCGGTCTTGATGTAAAGGGCTACGGTTTTCTCGTTTACCTGTTCCTGCATTTCTTCCTCCTTTCATAGGATAGTCGTTTCGGGCAGTCTGCCGCATTAAATCCTTACCCGCAAGCCGTTCAAGTCCTCGGCGCGGACACCCACCAGATACCAGTTTTCGCCGTACTCGATACGGGTAGGCTTCCATTTACCGCCCGCAAATACTTCCATGCACTCGCCGCAATGCAGACCGCCGTAGTAGTCGGCAAGGTCAAAGCGAATGTCGTAGCGGTCGGTCTGCTCGTCAAAAATCAAAGCTCCTGTTTTCTGTGCCATGTGGTAATCCTCCTTTAGATTTTGCCGCTTGCCATATCATGCGACACAAGCGACGTATAGTAATTGCCGATAGTGGACGGGGCATTGAACAACGCCGCCTTTAGATATTGCTTGATGTTGCGGATTTTGGTTGTGTTCTCCCGCATACAGTCAAGGACAAAACGGATATGTTCGCTGTTAAGTTTCATAAATTTGCTTTTTACAAGCTCTGCCGGGTAGTCGTCCCCGGCAATACGGATTGTCTTTCTTCTGGTGCAGACCGTTTCAAGGATAAGGTCAACGATTTCGTCCAACCTGTCCCTGTCAGCCATATCCTGTATGAGAATGTCATAGTCGATATTGTCCTTGATAATTTCCTCATACACGCGGTATGCGTCATTCCTTTCCGTTCGTTTCTTTCCCGGCGGCTCTGCCGCACCCTTACCGTAAGGCAGGGGATTTAGGGAATGGATAGGAATGGAATGGGTACTTGATAAATCTGTATTTGATTTTTCTTTGTTTGGTAAGTTAGTCTTTGATATATCTTTATTTAATTGCGTTGGATTTTCCGACGTCGGATTACCCGGTGTCGGATTTTCCAATATCGGTTTGCCCGGTGTTGGATTTTCCAATTCCGGTGAATGGCTTCCGGGTGACTGCGGCTGCTCATAAATGGTGTATTCAATCGCTGTCATTTTTCCTTTCTCGTCGCGTCCCTGCCGCCTTGTGATATATCCGGCTTTTTCAAGCTCCCATACCGCAGTACGGATAGCGTCGATACTTTCCCGGTTGATGTAGGACAGCCCCGCAAGGGTATAGTCCCAATTCTCCGGCAAGGACAACATTTGTGATAACAGCCCCTTTGCCTTTAGGGTCAGCTCCTTGTTGCGTAGGTGGTGGTTGCTCATTACGGTATATCCCGTATTGCGCTCCACACGAAAAACAGCCATTGTTTCATCACTCCTTTGCTGCGGATTTGTTACGCAGTAGAACAGCGATTTTGCGGGTACAGGTATAAATCCTTGTCCGCGCCAGAAATGCGCCTGCAAAGCCGCTGATAGCAAGGACTTTTACGTCCCTAATGCGTAACAGTAGGTATAAAAAAAGACGCTCAACATTGAACGTCTTATTAGGCACGATATTTTATTTTAGAAATGGCTTGTCCTATCATTTTCGACTGTATGTTGTTCTTATGCAGTCGTACCATCTGCTGCCAGATCCTCACACAGATCCGTAATTGGATCGCCCTTGGACTGGAACTCACAGGCATTAAACGGCACCCCTCCTGCCGCCTGAGGCCAGATTCCGGCGGTATGATCAATATAGTATGGACCAAAGCCAGAGTTTTCGACTTCTTCCATCGTGAGGTTTCTGGTCAGCTGATGAACGATCGCTGCTACGATTTCCAGATGAGCCAGTTCCTCGGTACCGATATCAGTGAGAACGGCTTTACCCACATCATAGGGCATGGCGTAGCGCTGAGAAAGGTAACGCATGGAAGCGCCCATTTCTCCATCCGGGCCACCATACTGACTCATAATATACTGTGCGATCTTTGGATTCGGCTGCGTAATTTTTACCGGGTACTGCAGGCGTTTTTCATATTTCCACATGTGCAGATTCCTCCTTCCCATGGCCATGCGCTGTTGATCCAGTTCCAGTTATTTTCAGAGGTCACCTGATCAAAATTCAGGGGGCCGCAGGTTGTGGCGTATGCTTTCATGGCATTTTCTCTGGCGCGGACCGCCTGATGGTAATAATCCAGAGCTGCAGGATCATAAGGATGGGTATCCAGGTAAAGCACCACCTCATCCACTGCAAAGCTGACCTGGGTGATATAGTCTAAAAGCTGGCTGCAATTCTGATTCATACGCCCCGACACCTCTCTTTCTCAAATGGAAGATCCAGATCTTCAAAAATTGTTCCCCGGCTCAGACCCTTTGCCGGAGCATAAGGTGTTTTCCACTGCTGCCACGGAATATATGCCATAGCCAGTGGATAACCTGTCATTCCAGATGGATAACAGCTGCCCTGTGGGCCCGTTGTCTGTCCACACCAGCCTGTATTCTGGTTTCTGTATACACAGTCCATATTGTAGACTCCTTTTTGATTCTTATAGAATTATTTTATGGTATATAGGGAATTTCTGTGCTTTTTTAAGCGCCTCGTTTTCCTCTCTGCCAATTGCAGGCTCAAAAAACAGGATTCGTAACTAAACTGAATAGTTACCAGGATTCACACATTGTCCCCGATGGACATAGGATACAGTACAAACCAGTCAAAAAGGAGACTTGAATATGTGTATCTTTGGAAATAATGGATGTGGCGGTTGTAGAAATGGTTGTGATCGTTGGAATACTAGATGTGGTGGCTGCAATAACGGCTGCGATGGCAGCAGCAACAATAGCTGCAGTGGT
Source organism: Lachnospiraceae bacterium AM48-27BH (assembly GCA_003478355.1). Classification (GTDB taxonomy): domain Bacteria; phylum Bacillota; class Clostridia; order Lachnospirales; family Lachnospiraceae; genus UBA3402. The sequence continues at coordinate 12,109 of QUFC01000062.1, read as the reverse complement.
AACCAGTCCTTCCGGAATGGTTTTCGAAATGGCTTCCGCCGTGGATATCATGAGGGATGGGAAGATGCCATGAGCAATAGCGGATATGGCGGTAATGGCGGCTGCGGCGGTAATGGCGGCTGCGGCGATATCGGCATCATGCCTCTCAGCCTGGACTCCAGCTGTGATTCCTGTGACAACTAAGCTATTGCAGGGAGAATCCTGATCTTCAGGATTCTCCTAATCTCCTGATAAAGCTGAAAAAATCCGGATCACCCATTAAAAATCTCTCTCCCATCTTCACCGTTTCCCCTGCAAATCCCCTGTAATACACCTTCACCGGGTCAGAATCATCGTGGCTGGTGATCCATGCCATCAGCTGGATTCGCCGGGCCATAACAAAGGTCGGAATCAGATGCGCTTCTTCTGGCGATAATGGACGTACCTCGCGGTAACCGTTTACCCAGGAGCTCAGCCATTCTCCGGCTCTTTTATCGTATTCTACGAAGCTGATAGCGGCGGCGGCGTCATATAAAAACCACCCAAAACCACTGTCATCAAAATCGATAGCATGTATACAATGTTCATCCTTTAATAAATTAGCTGCGCGCAGATCCGAATGGATCAGTCCATAATTCTCCCTTTTTTTCCATAATGGACCAGATTTTTCCGGATTTTTTCACAGACACGCTCGATGATCTGAAAACCAGCCTCATCCAGTTCCCGGCACAACCGCCAGTCTCCGAACAGTCCCTTAGCTCCCAGCATATGTTCATAATCCCACTGGGGGCGGCATAATTTTTCTGCCTCCGGCCAGCAGATCACCTGCTCATGCAGCTTTGCCGCCATTCTGCCGATCTCCCGGAAATCGTCCAGGGCGCAGACATCGTGCTTTGGATCAGGTGCGTGACCCGGTATGAACTCGAACATAACGCAGGAGAACGATGCAGATACTGTCACTCCATCCCCGCACCGGTTTCTCACCGGCCTCGCCACGGGAACCACCTTCTCTTCCCAGATCTTCTCCACCCACCGGATCTCACTCTCCAGTTCCTCCAGTGTATGATACCCGGGTCTTGCCACCCGCATCACCCGTTTTCTGGCATCACTAACCAAACCGGCTCCAGCAGCCAGTCCGTCCTTTTCATGTTCCGGCTCTGTCACCAGAAATGTAGCATTTTCTGAACAATGGAGCAGTTCAAACCTCCACTGCTCCATTCCATATTCCTTTAATGCGGCTCTTCCAGCTGCCTCGTACCGTTCGATCTCCTGGAAATTCATGACCGTTCCGCCTCACAGAGCCTTCCGTAGCAATAACTGATAATATCTTTTCTGGTGATGATCCCGATAAAATTCTTCTGATCATCCACCACCGGCACAAAGTTCTGGTTCAACGCTTTGTCGATCAAGTCTTCCATAGTGGCATTGACATACACGGGGCGGTTATCCGATCTTCTCTTGATCGCTGACACAGAAATATGCTCTGAATCCCGCAGGCTCAAATCATACTGGTTCTTAATTCCCCACAGCATATCACCCTCTGTAATGGTTCCAATGTATTTACCAGACCGGCTGATTACCGGAACAGCGGAATACTTATGATACTCCATCTTTTCCAGGGCCTGTCTTAAGGTCTCATCATCGTAAAGAAACGCAACATCGCTTTTGGGGGTCAAAAAAAATAAAATATTCATCTTTTGCTCCTTTATGTAGTAAAGTAGTCTCGACAAAATCTTCTGTCACTGCCATATCATGCGGAATTATCCTTTCAGGAAATCCTGGCCTTTCTTAAAATATGATACAAAAAAACTCTGACCTCCCTGTGAACAATTTATTAGATTTTTATTAAAAACGTCCGAATTCTCCAAAAGACATTGAAAAATCTCCCCCGGCACGCTTCTCGCGCCAAGAGAGATTCCCCGTAATTTGTAAAGCTGACATTCGCAATCCGCTTCGCTACTTGCTCATGAACGCAGTCGCTTCGCGATCTGTCAGTGGGAGCTGAAAGCTCCCACTGACAGAAGCATCCCCCCTCACCCGCCGCTTAGTGCTCCGCGCACTTGAAGCGGGGGAATGCTTATCTGCGTTCAAATCCAGCCACAGCGCCTACTGAAAATATCCCACCGGATCCACAGCCTTTCCATCATGCATCAATTTAAAATACACATTGCTGCCTTCCACACTGTAATATTTTGTTGGCTCTGCCACATAGCCTAAGACCTGTCCAGCTTCCAGGTACTCATTTTCCATGACCTGGATGTCCTTTAACTGACCACAGGTAGCCACATAATCATTTCCCAGATCCAGCACCACGTAATTCCCCAGTTCTTCATCTGAAGAAACTGAGACCACTCTGGCCGGAGCCGGTGTCTCCACCGGGTCACTGACACTGGCCTGGATCACGACAGCAGGATTGCACTGATACTGGTCTAAGGTTGGAAAATAGGTGGTGGTGTCCATACTGTAATCCAACAGGATATTGCCCCGTACCGGCCATCCCAGGGTGCTGGCGTCGGAAAAATCCAGTACCAGCGGGGTTGCGGCATCTTTACCGGTTCCGGCTGCCACATATGGATCATCAGCTCCCTTCGTCTGGGCATTCTTGCGGCTATTCTGGACTGCCTGACTGCCCTCTGTCCCACCGGCTTCCTCACCCGCTCCCACGGTCTGCTCCACGATCTCGATCATGGGCTCCTTCTCTTCCTGTGTCTCCTCCGCCATCAATTTTCCGGGTTCTTCCATCTGCATATACGGATTCTCCCCTGGCGTATTTCCTCTCTGGATCGTAATGGCGCCTGCCGCGGCAACAATAGTCAGCAGGCCAAGTACCAGCATTACAAGAAATAATTTGTCCTGAAATAACTGATTGAATTTATCTTTCACCCTTATCACCTCGGTAATATTGTTACCCGGTGACAAAAACTTATACACGGTCTAACGAAATAACTTCTACATTTTTAAAATAATAACCAAGAATCGCCTCCGCCCCGTAACCTTCCTCCGCCAGTTTTTCTGCCCCATACTGGCTGAGCCCAATCCCATGTCCCACCCCATGACAGACTGCTTCCACCCGCCCGCCTTCCAGGTGGGAAATGGTAAATGCGGGGCTTGGCAGCTGAAGCAGCTCCATTGCTTCATCACCCGTATACACCTGTCCACCGATCTGGATCTCCTCCACATACCCGGCCTCATCCCGGCTGATCATCTGAATCTCCCCATAAGTCTCTTCCTTCCACTCCCGAACTGTTTCGTACCCTTCCGCCTCCATATCCTGTTTGCTCTCCACAGACACCAGGTACGGCTCTTCTCCCGCTCTTGTCACTCCGGCACTGATCTTGTGGAAAAATGGTTCCACTGGTACTCCCTCATACGTTAATATCTGCCCTGCGGTTTCTTCTACCGCCTGCTTCACCCGCTCATAAGCGATAGTAAATCCATCCTTTCCCCATATTTCCTCCAACTGGCTCTGCCGATCCAGGGAAATTCCCAGTTCGCTCTGATTCACCTTTCCATCCCGATCCATTTTTTTATACAGAAAGGTTCTCCCCAGAACTGCCTGGCTTTAACGCTTCCATCTCACACTGGGGATCCATCTGGCATACGACCACGCCGATCAAATACGTCTCTCCATCCACATAATGTTTCTCTTCCTTATCTAAATACACCCGCCCCCAGGACTTATGAAACTCCACCGAGGCTGCGGTTTCATCACCATCCGAACTGTGAAAAGCCTCTAACCTCTGGCTGTCCAAAACCATTTCACTCCATGTTCCATTCCAGTCCCCACCCCAGAACAAAGTCATAAAATACGGGATCAGAAGGGCCGGACCGATCCATTTCCAGATCACACGAAAATACAAAAAATCCCCTCCTTTCACCCTAGTGTATGAAAGGAAGGGATCTTCTTATGTCATAGGAAACTTCGTCCTAATTCAAATTTACTGTACCTCTACCGTGATCTTATCCAGATGCCAGATATCATCCACATATTCCTGAATGGTACGGTCAGAAGTGAACTTACCGGAGCAGGCCACATTTAACATCGCTGCCTTAGTCCACCATGCCCGGTCTCTGTAAGCCTTGTCGACCTTCTCCTGAGCCTCTGCATAGGAACGGAAATCCTTCAGAATGAAGTAAGTATCTGCCCGGTCACTGGAGTTGGTATTCAGCAGGGAATCGTAGATCTCACGGAAGAGCTCTGGATTCTTTGGAGAATAATAACCATTCACCAGCTGCATCAGTACCCGGCGGATCTCTGGATCATTGTTGAAGATGTCCATTGGATAATAACCGCCGTTCTGCTCGTAGTTGATAACCTCCTGGGCAGACATACCAAAGATGAACGCATTCTCCGCACCAACCTCTTCGACAATCTCCACATTGGCACCGTCCATCGTGCCCAGAGTCAATGCGCCGTTTAACATAAACTTCATGTTACCGGTACCGGAAGCCTCTTTACTTGCGGTGGAAATCTGTTCGCTGACATCCGCTGCGGCAAAAATGATCTCCGCATTGGAAACACGGTAATCCTCGATAAATACCACCTTTAACTTGCCCTGGATCTCCGGATCGTTGTTGACCACATCAGCCACAGAGTTGATCAGCTTGATGGTCAGCTTCGCGCGGCGGTAGCCTGCTGCCGCTTTCGCTCCGAAGATAAAGGTTCTCGGAACCATATCCAGATTTGGATTGTCCTTTAATTTATTGTACAGATACATCACATGAAGGATGTTCATCAGCTGCCGCTTATACTCATGGAGACGTTTTACCTGTACATCGAAGATGGAATTTGGATCTACATCGATGCCGTTGTGCTCCTTGATGTATTTGGCCAGGCGTACCTTGTTCTGGTACTTGATCTCCTGGAATTCCTTCTGTGCTTTCTCATCATCCACCCATTTCTTTAAGCCTGCGATCTGCGGAAGATCTGTGATCCACGCATCTGTGCCGATCTTCTCAGTTACCCAGGAAGCCAGCAGTGGGTTTGCATGAAGCAGGAATCTTCTCTGAGTGATACCATTCGTCTTGTTATTAAACTTCTGCGGCATCATCTGATAGAAATGCTTTAATTCCTGGTTCTTTAAGATCTCAGTGTGCAGTTTTGCAACACCGTTAACAGAAAAGCTGCCGACAATGGCCATATATGCCATGCGGACCTGTCCATCATACAGGATCGCCATTCTGGATACCTTATGCTCATCGCCCGGATACATCTGACGGATCTGCTCCGTAAACCGACGGTTGATCTCCTCTACGATCTGGTATACACGAGGAAGCAGTCTGGAGAATAAGTCGATCGGCCATTTCTCCAATGCTTCAGCCATGATCGTATGGTTGGTATAAGCACATGTCCTGGTGGTTACTTCCCATGCCTCATCCCAGCTTAAGCCCTCTTCATCCAGAAGGATACGCATCAGCTCCGGTACTGCCACAGTCGGATGGGTATCATTTAACTGGAATACATTCTTTTCATAGAACTTGCGGATATCATCATGGTTCTGTTTGTATTTTGCAACTGCTCTCTGTACACTTGCAGAAATAAAGAAATACTGCTGTTTTAAACGCAGTTCCTTTCCTGCATAGTGGTTGTCATTTGGATAGAGCACCTCACAGATATTCTTTGCCAGGTTCTCCTGCTCCACAGCCTTCTGGTAATCACCCTTATCAAAGGAATCCAGGTTGAACATATTGATCGGCTGTGCATCCCAGATTCTTAAAGTGTTGACTACATGATTGCCATAGCCCACGATCGGAAGATCGTAAGGAACCGCCATAACGGACTCATAGCCTTCCTGGACATATTTCTCCTTGCCATCTTCCCAGATATGTTTTACATAACCGCCGAATTTGACCTCGGTTGCATACTCAGAACGGCGGATCTCAAATGGATTGCCATCCTTTAACCACTCGTCCGGAACCTCTACCTGGTAGCCGTCCTCGATCTTCTGCTTGAACATACCATAACGATAGCGGATACCGCAGCCATACGCCGGATAGCCAAGAGTTGCTAAAGAATCCAGGAAGCAGGCCGCCAGACGGCCAAGACCGCCGTTGCCTAAAGCGGCATCCGGCTCCTGGTCCTCCAGCACATTTAGATCAAAGCCCATCTCATCCAGAGTTTCTTTGATCGGCTCATAATCCATCAGGTTGATGATGTTATTACCCAGCGCACGACCCATTAAAAACTCCATGGACAGATAATAAAGAGTCTTGGAATCTTCTTTCTCATACTCTTTATGCGTTGCGATCCAGTCATCAACGATGATATCTTTTACTGCATACGCAACCGCCTGATATACTTCCTGTGGTGTCGCGTCCGCAACCTTTTTACGGAACTGGCTCTTTAATGTATAAATAATTGAACGGCGAAATTCTTCCTTATCAAACTTCTTTTCCATGGTTGATAATTTCTCCTCTTCCACTGATTTATTTAATTTTTTTTTACAACTCCCAGTGTGACGGTCTCGCCATTGATGTTCCATTCTTTTGTATAACCGTCCATCTGACCGATGATGATCTCATCTGCCAGCACATCTTTCTTGATCTGAACCTCAAATTTCTTAGTCAGCTCTGCTAACTTCTCATTACCACTCTCATAAACAGCGATATGGTCAGTCACCTCAAAGCCAGCTTCTTTACGCATGGTCTGGATCTTGCTTACCAGCTCGCGGACAAAGCCTTCATCGATCAGCTCCGGAGTCAGGTTGGTATCCAGAACAACCGTCACATTCTGATCTGCCTCGCTGACATAGCCCTCTTTCTGGGCCATATCGATCAACAGATCTTCCTCTGTCAGAACGACTTCATTTCCGTCAAAGTTAAAGGTCAGTCTGCCCTCAGCCTTTAAGGTATCCATCGCCCGGTTGCCATCGATCTCATTCAGAGCCTTGCGGATATTGCCAAGCTGTTTGCCATATTTTGGTCCAACTGTCTTTAACTGTGGTTTAAAGGTGTAGCTGGTGAAATCACGGACATCGTCTGTAAATGCCACACTCTTTACATTTAACTCGTCCTCAATGATCTCTACATAGAACTCAGACAGCTTGTTCGGAGCCTTGACAAACATCCGGCCGATTGGCTGACGGTTCTTGATGTTAGCGGTATTTCTGGCAGCACGTCCCATAACAACTACCTTTAATACCTCGTCCATATCAGCTTCCAGCTTCTTGTCAATGTGAGCCTCATTCACTGCCGGGTAATCACACAGATGGATGCTCTCCGGAGCGGTCTTGTCCAGGTTACGGACCAGATTCTGATAGATAGACTCTGTCATAAATGGGATCATCGGAGCTGCTACCTTACATACGGTAACCAGAGCGGTATACAGAGTCATATAAGCGTTGATCTTATCCTGCTCCATACCCTTCGCCCAGAAACGCTCACGGCTTCTTCTGACATACCAGTTGCTCATGTCATCTACAAAATCCTGCAGGGCTCTTGCAGCCTCTGGAATCCGGTAGTTTGCCAGGTTATCATCTACCTCTTTGATCAGGGAGTTTAACTTGGACAGAAGCCATTTATCCATAACTGGCAGCTTATCATAGTCCAGGGTGTACTTGGTCGCATCGAAATCATCGATATTGGCGTACAGAACGAAGAATGCGTAAGTGTTCCATAAAGTACCCATGAACTTTCTCTGACCTTCCTGGACAGCCTTGCCATGGAAACGGTTCGGCAGCCACGGAGCACTGTTGATATAGAAATACCAGCGGATCGCGTCTGCACCATAAGTAGCCAGTGCGTCGAACGGATCAACCGCATTGCCCTTAGACTTACTCATCTTCTGGCCGTTCTCATCCTGAACGTGGCCCAATACGATAACATTCTTATATGGAGCCTTGTTAAACAGCAGGGTAGAAATCGCAAGTAAGGAGTAGAACCAGCCTCTGGTCTGGTCAACCGCCTCGGAAATGAAATCTGCAGGGAACTGCTGCTCAAAAAGTTCTTTATTCTCAAATGGATAGTGATGCTGTGCAAATGGCATAGAACCGGAATCGAACCAGCAGTCGATCACCTCCGGCACACGTTTCATCTGCTTGCCACACTTCGGACATGTGATGGTGACTGCATCAATGTATGGACGGTGAAGCTCGATGTCATCCGGACAATTTGGAGACATGGACTTCAGTTCCTCGATGCTTCCGATGGAATGCTGATGTCCGCACTCACACTCCCATACGTTTAATGGGGTGCCCCAGTAACGGTTACGGCTGATGCCCCAGTCCTGAACATTCTCCAGCCAATCACCGAAACGGCCTTTACCAATACTCTCCGGAATCCAGTTGATGGTATTGTTGTTGCGGATCAGATCATCCTTTACTGCAGTCATCTTGATAAACCAGGACTCTCTTGCATAGTAGATCAATGGAGTATCACATCTCCAGCAATGTGGATAACTATGCTCAAATACCGGAGCCTCGAATAACAGATGCTTCTCATCCAGCGCTTTTAATACCAATGGATCGGCTTTCTTTACAAATACGCCTTCCCATGGGGTTTCTTTGGTCATATCACCCTTTGCATCGACTAACTGTACAAATGGCAGGTCATATTTCTTACCAACCTTGGAGTCGTCCTCACCAAATGCAGGGGCGATATGAACCACGCCGGTACCGTCTGTCAGAGTTACATAGGTATCACATACCACGTAAAATGCCTTCTTATGCTGTCTCTCGCAGATCGCGGTTGCACAGTCAAATAATGGCTCGTACTCTTTGTACTCTAAGTCCTTACCAATGTATCTCTCCAGGATCTCATAAGCAGGTGTTCCGGCCTCCTTGTCAGCCAGCTTTCCAAGAACCGTGTCCAGAAGAGCCTCTGCCATATAGTAAGTGTAGCCATCCGCTGCTTTTACCTTTACATAGGATTCATTCGGGTTCACACACAGAGCCACATTCGATGGAAGTGTCCATGGGGTTGTGGTCCATGCTAAAATATATGCGTCCTCACCTTTTACCTTAAAGCGAGCGATTGCGGAACGCTCTTTTACATCTTTATATCCCTGTGCTACCTCGTGGCTGGAAAGCGGGGTACCGCATCTTGGGCAGTAAGGTACGATCTTAAAGCCCTTATATAACAGACCTTTTTCCCAGATCTGCTTTAATGCCCACCACTCAGACTCAATAAAATTATTGTGATAGGTAACATATGGATTATCCATATCAGCCCAGAAACCAACCGTTGCGGAAAAATCCTCCCACATGCTCTTATATTTCCAGACACTCTCTTTACAATGCTCGATAAATGGCTCCAGACCATACTGCTCGATCTGCTCCTTACCATCTAAGCCCAGCATCTTCTCGACTTCCAGTTCAACCGGAAGTCCATGAGTATCCCAGCCGGCCTTTCTTGGAACCTTGTAGCCCTTCATGGTGCGGTATCTCGGGATCATATCCTTGATGACACGGGTCAGTACATGACCGATGTGCGGTTTGCCATTGGCAGTTGGCGGGCCATCATAAAACATGTAGGTTGGATGACCTTCATGATCTTCGATACTCTTCTGGAAGATATCATTATCTTTCCAGAATTTTTCCACTTCTTTCTCACGCTCCACAAACTTTAAGTCTGTAGGCACCTTATCGTACTTTGACATTTCAAAACCTCCATTTTTCCGGTGGATATATAATAAAATGTGCCTTGGCACATTCTTGCGCCGAGGCGCGGCTGCTTCGGCAACCATCTGCCTTTGCGGCGGGTCGCTTTAGAGACATACTTTCATTCCGCCGCAGTGCGATCCCACGGAACGGTCTTTTTTATCAGAATTTCCTGTTATAAAAAAAGACCTTCATCCCCGTAATCAGGACGAAAGTCTGCTCTTCTTCGCTATACCACCTATTACATCATACCAACATATGCGTTCCTTCTAACGGGAGAATCCCGGCCCAGCTTACTTTTGAGTACCACAGCAGATCATCGCCTTGCGCTTTTCTCTGCATCCCGGCATTCCGGTTCAGCCTGCAACTCCGGAGTGATCTTCATCATCTGCGCTACTTGCACCGGGCTTCCACCTTCCCCGGTTCGCTGTGGCTTTCTTCACAGGACTACTGTCTCCATCTCAGTTTTTCTTCTATGACTATATTATTATAGTAAGCATAAATACCATTGTCAAGGGAAGTTGTGGTTTGTTATTTTTTTATCAATCTATTTCTTCTTTATAAAATGTATGTTATGATAACAGACATATTACCCATTGGAAAATAAGGAGAAGAATCTTATGGCAGGAAGAAATCTGACATTATTAACTGATTTATACGAATTGACCATGATGCAGGGCTACTTTAAGGAAAAAGATGCCAACGAAACCGTCATTTTCGATGCATTTTACCGCAGCAACCCATGCAATAACGGTTATTCCATCTGCGCCGGACTGGAACAGGTGATCGAGTACCTGGAAAATCTGCATTTCGAGGAGGAGGATATTGATTATCTGCGCTCCACGGGACTTTTTGAAGAAGATTTCCTGGATTATTTAAGACATTTCCACTTCAGCGGTGATGTCTATGCCATTCCGGAAGGAACTGTAGTATTTCCTCGTGAACCTCTGGTGAAGGTCATTGCACCGATCATGGAGGCACAGCTTGTCGAGACCGCTCTGTTAAACATCATCAACCATCAGAGCCTGATCGCCACCAAGACCGCCCGCGTGATCCATGCTGCCCAGGGGGATGGCATCATGGAATTTGGCCTGCGCCGTGCACAGGGACCGGACGCCGGAATCTACGGAGCAAGGGCAGCCATGATCGCAGGCTGTATCGGAACCTCCAACGTTTTAGCTGGACAGATGTTTGATGTACCGGTAAAAGGAACCCATGCCCACAGCTGGATCATGAGTTTCCCGGATGAGCTGACCGCCTTCCGTGCTTATGCCAGATTATATCCGACTGCCTGCATTCTTCTGGTAGATACCTACGATACTTTAAAATCCGGTGTACCAAACGCCATCAAGGTATTCCAGGAGATGAAGGAAGCAGGAATCCCACTGACCTTCTACGGCATCCGTTTAGACAGCGGTGACTTGGCTTACCTGTCTAAAAAAGCGAAAAAGATGTTAGATGCAGCAGGCTTCAGCGATGCTGTGATCTCTGCTTCTAATGATCTGGACGAGAACCTGATCAGCAGTCTGAAATTGCAGGGTGCAGCCATCAACTCCTGGGGCGTTGGCACGAACCTGATCACCTCCAAGGATTGCCCGTCCTTCGGCGGTGTCTACAAGCTGGCTGCCATCCTGGATAAAGAAACCGGTAAATTCATCCCGAAGATCAAACTCTCCGAGAACGCCGAGAAGATCACCAACCCGGGCAACAAGACCATCCGCCGTATCTATAATAAGGAAACTGGCAAGATCATCGCAGACCTGATCTGCCTGGTAGACGAAGAGTACGATTCCAGCAAATCCCTGCTGCTCTTCGACCCGGTTGAAACCTGGAAAAAGACTCATCTGGCCCCGGACAGCTACACTATCCGTGAACTGATGGTTCCGGTATTTAAGGACGGCAAGTGTATCTACCACTCTCCAAAGGTTATGGACATCCAGAAATACTGCAAAGAAGAGCTCGCAACACTTTGGGAGGAATCTCTCCGTCTGGAATATCCGCACCGGACCCACGTGGATCTGTCCATGCCGCTGTGGAAGATGAAAAATGAACTGCTTGATAAATACCACTTTGAATAATTTGATAAATCGTTGTTCAAAAAGAATCCTGCTTGCAGGATTCTCCGCCTGCGGCGGGTCGCTTTAGCGACACTCTTCCACTCCGCCGCAGTGCGATCCTTAGCGGAGCGTTTTTTATATCATAGGACGAATTTTCCTATGATGATTCGGGTGTCAAAAGGTGGCTCTTAAATTTTTGATTGGCAAATTGCACAAAGCAGTGCCTATTTTGTTCCGTTGTCCGAAAATAAGAAAATCTAAGCCTGCCTGTGTTAAATTCTCTCAAAGTGACGTGTACGTCTTAAACGTCCCATCCATGGGACATTAAGACTTTTGCTGCCGTCCATGGCAGCAAAACACTGTACATCAACAGGCAAACTAAGATTTTCTAATTTTCTCCCAAAGTCACAAAAACAGTCTCTGCTTTGTGCAATTTGCCAGCCACCAGATTAAAATCCACCTTTTGACACCCGAATC